>JBIPNO010000138.1:0-3634 GCA_044372775.1 Haloferula sp. | reverse complement strand
CGAGAGGCACGCCGGCATCGCCGTTGCCGGGTTTGCGGCGCCAGAGGACGTAGGTATCGGTGGTGACATCGCGGAGTGCGACGCCGCCGAAGCCGCCGCCGTTGATGGCGATTTCCGGGATGGCGGAAGGTGCGGCCGGGGTGTCGAGAGGGGATTGGCCGCCGCGAAGGCTGAAGGAGAGGGGGCCGGAGCCGGTGATGTAGAACTCGGGTGATCTGGCGAAGCGGGTTTCGCCGCCGTCGTGGCCTGAGCCGAGGGCGGCGCCTTCCCAGAGGACGCCGGGTGGTGTTGGCCAGATTTGGGTCCAGCCTTGGAGGCCGTCGTTGAAGTTGTAGGAGAGGGTCTGAGCGGTGAGCGACAGGATGGATCCTGTTAGGGCGAGAAGGCAGGCGAGCCAGCGGCGGGATGGGCTTTTGCCGATGGCATGGGCAGCCGGAGTGATGGGATTCATGCGAGGGTGTGGGTTTGTGATGTGATGCTTACCGCGGGTTGTCGTGCAGGGATTGAAATTGGGTTCCCTGCCCAAATGGGTTCTCTAACCGAAGCATGGAAGTTCAAGAGTTTCTGGCGGGGGAGTGCAACCGGATTCTTTTACGGATAAAGCGCTAGGCAATCTGTCGCTGGCAAACGAGGTCACCCTGCCCAAGCAGTTGCAGGCCGCCGGCTACCGCACGATCCACTGCGGCGAGGCGCACTTCGGCGTGAGCGGCTTCGGCGTGCGCGACCTCGGCTTCGACGTGAACATCGCCGGCGGCCACCATGACCGAGACCACCAACCTCGCCGTCAGCCAGCCGGACGAAGCGATGCGCCTCGCCCGCCGCCTCGCGCAGAAGCTCGACTCCGAGTGGGGCCCGGCCGGCGTGCTGCTGCCGGTGATCGCCTCGACCGCCCCCCCGGGCAATGTGGTGTCCATTCCGAACCAGGGGGCCATCGATCTGGATCAGGATGGCATTGCCGACCGCGACGAGGACGCGAACATCAACGGTTTGGTCGACCCCGGGGAAACGAATCCCGACAACGACAACAGCGACGGGTACGCGACGCCCGACGGTGCCGAACTGCGACTGGGTCATCACTCCCTGTGACGGACGCGGGACCGAAGGGCGGGGAAAAGGCGGTTTCAGTCCTTGGCGGGAGTTCCGCCGAGCCGGCTCAGACCCACGACGACGACCGCGCCGATCATGGCGAGGAGGCAGGCCCAGAGGAGGGCGGGATCGACATCGGGCAGGGAGTTGACCTGGTGGAGGGGGACGGCTTCGCCCTTGCTGTTGAGGCGGGTGGTGAGGGTTTCCTTCCAAGGCCAGACGGTGCGCAGCGCGCCGGTCATGATCCCGGTGAGCGCGATCAGGGTGACGCGGCGGCGGTGGTGGAGGAGCCAGCTTACGACGCGAACGAAGGAGAGAATGCCGGTGACGATGCCGGCGCAGAAGACGGCCAGGCTGGTGAAGTCCCTGGAGCTGATGGCATCGAGCACCAGCTGGTATTTCCCGAGGATGACGAGGAGATAGGAGCCGGAGATGCCGGGGAGAATCATGGCGCAGATGGCGATGGCTCCGGAGAGGAAGAGGAAGGGCAGGGTGTCCGGGGTCTTCATGACCGGCAGGCCGACGAGGAAGTAGGTAAGGATGGTGGCGATGGTGAAGGCGGCCCAGTCGCGGGGGTTCCACTGCCAGGTCTCGCGGGAGAGGAGGACGATGGAGCCGAGGATGAGGCCGAAAAAGAATGACCAGAGCGCGACGGGATGGTGCTGGAAGAGGTAACCGAGAAACCCGGACAGGGAGAAGACCGCGGTGACAAGGCCGAGGCCGAGCGGGATGAAGAAAAGGAAGGGAATTTTTCCCCACAGGCCTTTGAAATCGAGGCGGAAGATCATCCGGATGGCTTCGAGGTCGAAGGATTTGATGCCATCGATCAGGCGTCCGTAGATTCCGCAAATGAAAGCGATCGTGCCGCCGGAAACGCCGGGTATGAGATCCGCCACACCCATGATGAAGCCGATGAGCAAGAGGCGGAGGAATTGGAAAGGGGGCATGGGGTGGATAAGGGTGCTGGCGAAAGGATTAGTCTTTTTCAGTGCGGGTGTCGCGGGAAAGAAGTTTCATCAAAGCTTCGTCGGTGCGCTTGTTTTGGTAAAGGATCGAGTGGACGGCGTCGAGGATCGGAGTCACCGCGCCCGCGCGGCAAGCGGCTTCGTAGGCAGGCCCGCGGTGCCGAAGAGCGGAGCCGGTCCACCGACCCCGCAGGCGTGTCATTTCAAACCAACGGATTCACAAAGCCCCCACGGCCGGGAGCTTGACAGGTTGCGGTCGGGGTAATGGATTTGCCGAATGGCTTCCAGATATATCTTTCCCCTCCTCGGGTTGCTGCTGGTCCCTGTGTCGGCCAAGGAAGATCCAGCGGGATCCTGTCAGAACGCCCTCGGGATGAAATTCGTCCCGGTCGTGATCGAGGGTGGCGAGGAACCGCGGACGGTTCTTTTCTCCATCTGGGAGACCCGGGTGAAGGACTACCGGCACTTCGCGAAGGACGATCCGGGTGCCGGCGAGGATTGGGAGCCGGAGGGGAAGGACGGGGAGGATCACCCGGTCTTCAATGTGACCGCCGAAAATGCCGCGGCATTTTGCGAATGGCTTACCAAGAAGGAGCGGGCCGCCAAGCGGATCGGACCGGCTGACGTCTACCGACTGCCCACCGACCATGAATGGAGCTGCGCCGCAGGGATTGGCGATGAGGAGGACGCCGCCAAGCCCGCGAAGGAGAAGGACAACCACAAGCTCGCGGACGAGCATCCCCTCCGCGACGCGTTCCCGTGGGGTGATGAAGAGGAACCACCCGTCGGTTTTGCCAACTATGACGGCGAGGATTCCCGCGCCCCCGCCGGGGGAGCGAAGCCTGACCGATTCACGGGGTCATCGCCGGTCGGGAGCTTTCCCGCGAATCCTGCCGGCTTGTACGATGTCTTCGGCAATGCCGAAGAATGGTGCTCCGATATTTACGACAAAACGATCATCCTTGGCACCGAAAAGATCAACCAGGTGGTTCGTGGCGGGTCGTGGTTCTGGGAAGCCATGCCTGTCGCAAAACGGGTTGCCTATCCTTCGGACAGCGGTCGACACTTCACAGGTTTCCGTTGCGTGCTCGAGCGGGGCAAACCGTGAGTGGCACATCCGTTAGTAGGATGAATTCCGAGACAGAGGAGTTCCAAGGGGACAGTTAAAAGGTAGAGGCAAACTTGCACGATCTGCCACGAACCCGGACACCCTCGTCCCAGCCACGCAGAAAAACAAAAACCCCTTGTTTCACTCTGATTCTAATGACTCCCGAGGTGATCAGCGCCGGAGTCCATGGAGGTGGACGGCTTTTCGTCCGCGTCAAGGCGGTCGGACAGCAAGCGATCGCCCGGATCGGGCCCCCAACCGCTCGTTGCCAGCGTGTTTGATCCAGTTCACGAGCCTTCCGTTACCAGGAAGTTATCGAAATCGGCGTGCACGGTGATGAAATTGCCCTTGTTATACCATTTCTTGGAAATAATGTGACTTGCCAGTTCCGGTCTGTCAGGTTGCGTCATGCCTGGACGCAAACTCAAGCTGGGGCTGCCCGAAGTGGCAGCCGTGATTGACGCACGGCATTCCG
>JBIPNO010000005.1:0-163175 GCA_044372775.1 Haloferula sp. | reverse complement strand
GAACGATCCAAGTAACGGGCTGGTGCTTTTGGGGATTGATTTCATGGGTGAGTAAGGCTACGAAACCACTGCGTGACCTCAAGACCTTCTCATCCTATCTGATAGGGTTGCGTGCTCTTTGACGTGCCCTCGGACGATGGCCCTCAATGAAAACGCCCGTCCCGCTCTTCTGGTCGCAACCGACGGCTTAGGCGGTCACAAGGAGCGCCGAGGGGTCCGGCGACTTGGAATCCCGGGGCGGTGAAGCGGGATGCCGCGTTCTGATCAGGCAAGGATCGGCGCAATGACCTTGGCCGGTTCCACGCCGGTGAGTTTCTGGTCCAGTCCGCGGTAGGGGTAGACGAGGCGGTTGTGGTCGATGCCCATCTGCTGGAGGATGGTGGCGTGGAGGTCGCGGAGGTGGGCGGGGTCCTTGGTGATGTTCCAGCAGAAGTCGTCGGTCTCGCCGTGGACGTGGCCGGGCTTGATGCCGGCGCCGGCCAGCCAGATCGAGAAGCAGCGGCCGTGGTGGTCGCGGCCGGCGGAGGCGCTTTTCGGGTCGCCTTGGGAGAAGACGGTGCGGCCGAATTCGCCGCCCCAGATGACGAGGGTGTCTTCCAACAGGCCGCGGCGTTTCAGGTCCATGATCAGCGCGGCGGAGGGCTGGTCGGTGTCGCGGCACTGGTTGGGGAGCTGCTTGGTGATGGCGATGTGCTGGTCCCAGCCGCGGTGGAAGAGCTGGATGAAGCGGACGCCGCGCTCGGCGAGGCGGCGGGCGAGCAGGCAGTTGGCGGCGTAGGTGCCGGGCTTGCGCGACTCCGGGCCGTAGAGGTCGAAGGTTTCGGCGGACTCGTTCGAGAGGTCGGTGAGTTCCGGGACGGAGGCCTGCATGCGGAAGGCCATTTCGTAGGCGTGGATGCGGGCGATGGTCTCGGGGTCGCCGGTGGCCTCGGCGAACTGGCCGTTGAGGCCGGCGAGGTCATCGAGCAACTCGCGGCGCTGCGGGCGGGTGACGCCGGCCGGGTTGTCGAGGTAGAGGACGGGGTCCTTGCCGGCCTGGAGCAGCACGCCCTGGTGGCGGGAGGGCAGGAAGCCGCTGCCCCAGAGGCGGGAGAAGATCGGTTGGTCGGGGTTCTTGCCGGTGCCCTGGGAGAGCAGCACCATGAAGGCGGGCATGTTCTGGTTGTCGCTGCCGAGGCCGTAGCTGATCCACGCGCCCATCGAGGCATTGCCGAGCTGCATCGAGCCGGTGTTGGCAAGGGTGATGCCGGGGTCGTGGTTGATCGCCTCGGTATGCATCGAGCGGATCACGCAGATGTCGCCGGCGATTTTCTGGGTCCACGGGAGAAGGTCGCTGATCCACACGCCGGCGGGACCGCAGGGCTTGCCGGGGGCGATCGGTTTGACGACGGGGAAGCTGGCCTGGCCGGAGGTCATGCCGGTGACCCGCTGGCCGCCGCGGACGGAGTCAGGCAGGTTGCTGCCGTGGAGCTTGTCGAGGGCGGGCTTGCCGTCGAAGAGGTCGACGTGGGACGGGCCACCGGATTGGAAGAGGAAGATCACCCGTTTGGCCTTGGGGGCGAAGCGGCGGAAGGCATCGGGCTCGACGGTCTCGCCGCGCGCGGCTTTGGCCATCGAGCTCATGATCAGCGAGCTGAGCGCGGCATGGCCGAGGCCGTTGGCGGAGCGGCCGAGGAAGGCGCGGCGGTTCAAGGTGATGGGGTCGAACATGGCGGGAGATTGGAGATCGTGGATGGTAGATGGCAGATCGTAGATGGAAGATGAAAGGCAGGCGGCGGCGGGGTCTTTTTCAAGCATCTACCATCCACCATCTGCCATCTCCCATCTTGCTTCTTCAGTGCTTCGTCACCGTTTCGGAAAGGTTGAGAACCAGGCTGGCGACCTGGGTCCAGGCGGCGTGTTCGGGGGCGGGGAGGGCGGGGTCGCGGGGGGATTCGCCGATGGCGAGGAGGGCTTCGGCGGCGGCGGGGTCGGCCTGGTAGCGCTGGCGTTCGCGGAGGAGGGCCTTTTGCAGGGCGGCTTGCTCGGCGGCGGTGGCGGGGCGGCCGGTCATGCGGGAGAAAGCGGCGGCGAGGCGGGCGGAGTCGTCGGGGTACGAGGTTTGTAGGAGTTGCTGGGCGAAGGCGCGGGCGGCTTCGACGAACTGCGGGTCGTTCAGCAGGACGAGGGCTTGCAGCGGGGTGTTGGTGGCGGAGCGGCCGATGGCGCAGACCTCGCGGTTCGGGGCGTCGAAGATGGCGAGGTTGACCGGGGGCAGCGTGCGCTTCCAGTAGGTGTAGAGGGACCGGCGGTAGAGTTTTTCGCCGTGGTCCTGGATGAAGGTCTGCGAGGTGGCGGGGCTGGAGCCGAAGTGGCTGATCTGGCGCCAGAGGTCGCCGGGCTGGTAGATGCGGACGCTGGGGCCGCCGAGGCGCTCGACGAGCAGGCCGGAGGTGGCGAGCGCCTGGTCGCGGATCTGCTCGGCGGACAGGCGCAGCCGCGGGCCGCGGGCGAGCAGGTCGTTGCGGGGGTCGCGCTCGAGGAGTTCGGCGGAGGTGTTCGACGACTGGCGGTAGGTGCGGGAGGTGACGATCCCGCGGATCATCTGCTTCATGTCCCAGCCGGTCTCGACGAAGTGGACCGCGAGCCAGTCGAGCAGCTCCGGGTGGCTGGGCCATTCCGCCTGCGAGCCGAAGTCGGCGGAGGAGGCGGCGATGCCCTTGCCGAAGAAGGATTCCCAGAGGGTGTTGACGGCGACGCGGGCGGTCAGCGGATGGTCGGCGCGGGTCATCCAGTTCGCGAGGTCGAGGCGGTTGAGCGGGCGGTCGGCGGGCTCGGCGAGGGGCGGTAGTGCCTCGGGCGTGCCCGGGGTGACGGCTTCCATCGGCGAGGAGTAGAGGCCGCGGTCGAGGATGTGGGTCACGCGCGGCTTCGGCGAGGTGTCCATGACAAGCACGGAATGCTTGCGGGTGAGGACGGCGTGGCGTTCCTCGAGGTTGGCGATCTGATGGCGGATCAGCGCTTTCTCCGGGGCATGGGCCTGGAAGTGGGCCTTGAGGCGGGCCTGCTGCTCGGGCGTGAGGGTCGCGGGATCGGCGGCCAGGATCGCGGTGACTTCGTCGGGGTGCGGCGAGCCGTCGTCGTGGCCGGTGAAGGCCTGGATCTGGAAGCGGGCGGGCGAGGCGTTCGAGCCGAAGTTGAACATCAGCTCGGTGGTGAGATAGGGCGTCACGGCGGGGTCGACGGGTTCCGCGAAGGTGACCGTGATGTGCTGCGGGGTGGTCGAGCCGGTCAGCGGGGCCCAGCCGCCGTTGGTGGCGGTGCCGGCGATTTCCTCCGGCCAGTGGCCCGGCTGGGCGCTGCTGGCGGAGAAGCGGACCATCGGGAGCTGGGCATTCAGGTCGACGTTGCCGGCGGGGAAGGAGCTGGTGGAGGTGGTCAGCGTGTTGAGGACGAAATTGCCCTCCAGCCCGCCCGCTCCGCTGAAGCCGAGCTTGCCCTTGGCGGCATCGGTCGGATGGAAGACGACGCGGAGGCCGCGCAGCGGGCCCTGGGCGGTGGGCAGGCGGCAGAGGACGTTGTAGGCGGCATAGTCGCCGCCGCCGATGGAGACCGAGAGGTCGGGCTCGATGCGGATGCGGTCGGGATTGCCGTTCGGCGAGGTGGCGGCGACGACTTCGAGCGGGTAGGTCTTGAAATCCCGGCCGCGGGCGGCGAGGTCGGCGCGCCAGGCGGCTTCGTGGCGGGCCTGGGCTTCGGGCATCGGCAGCTCGAATTCCTGGCGGAGGCGGGCGATTTGTTCCTGGATCGCGGCGGCTTCGGTGGGATCGGCGAAGCAGGACATCGCGTCGATCGTCGGCGCGGCGTTCCTGCCGCCGTCGCCGGCGTGAGGAGCATCGCCGAGCGTGTTGAAGAAGGCGAAGAAGCGATAGTAGTCGCGCAGCGAAATGGGATCGTACTTGTGATCGTGGCACTGGGCGCAGGCCATGGTCAGGCCGAGGATGGCCTCGGAGGTGGTCTTCACGCGGTCGGCCACGTAGTTGACGATGTTCTCCTCCGGGATGGTGCCGCCTTCGTGGGTGATGGCGTGGTTGCGGTTGAAGCCGGTGGCGACGATCTGCTGCTCGGTGGCGCCGGGGAGGAGGTCGCCGGCGAGCTGCTCGGTGATGAAGGTGTGGTAGGGCTTGTTGTCGTTGTAAGACTTGATCACCCAGTCGCGCCACAGCCACTGGTGGCGGCCGCCGTCGATCGAATAGCCGTTGGTGTCGGCGTAGCGGGAGGCATCCAGCCAGCGGACGGCCATCTGCTCGCCGAAGCGGGGCGAGGCGAAAAGGCGGTCGACGAGTTCGGAATAAGCGGTGGCCGGTCGTTCGGCCAGGGCCTGCTGGAAGGCGGCGATTTCCTCCGGCGAGGGTGGCAGGCCGGTGAGGTCGAACGTCACGCGGCGGATCAGGACGAGCGGGTCGGCCTCGGGGGAAAAGGAGAGCTTTTCGGCGGCGAGGCGGGCGCCGATGAAGCGGTCGATCGGGTGGTCGCCGGCATCCGCGACTTCGGGAAGCGGGGCTTTCTTGGGAGCCTGGAAGGCCCAGTGGCCCTCGTATTCGGCGCCCTCCTCGATCCAGCGGCGGAGAACGTCGCGGTCGGAATCGCGGAGTTCGAGGTGCGATTCGGGCGGCGGCATCAGGACGTCGGGGTCCTTGCTGTGGATCCGTCCCATCAACGACGATTCATCGGGTTTGCCGGGGACGATGGCCGGCTTGCCGGATTCGCCGCCCTTGAGAGCGTCCTCGCGGAGATCGAGCCGCAGTTCGCCTTTGCGGCCGTGATGGGCGTCCGGGCCGTGGCATGGAAAACAATTTTTGGAGAGGATCGGCCGCACGTCGCGGTTGAAACCGATCGTGCCGCCGGTCGAGACGGCAGTCAGACAGAGGAATCCTGTGATGATGTAACGCACTGTGATGTGTGATGAAACGGTTCCTGTTACGGCTCGGACGGCAAAAGCTTGCGGGAAAGTGCCGAGAAAAGCGGTGCTGGCAAGGAAAGGTCAAGATCGTCCATGCCGGGCCCCGGATCCGCGTCGCGAGGTGGATCGGGAATAAGCGGAGGAGGATGCAAGGCCGCGGCCGGGGCCGTAGAAAAGCGGCCGGCGGACCATGTCGGTGATTTGCTTTCTTCCGCTGCCCGCTCATTTCAGGCAACAAGCCCTGCCGAAGTCCCGTTTGATCCGATCCGAACTTTCCCATGAAACACCCGTTCCTCGCCTTCCTTTCCCTGTCCCTGATTTGCGGCCTGTCTGCGGCGGAATCGAAGCGCATCCTGTTCCTCGCCGGCACCAACAGCCACAACTGGGGAGCCCACAAGCACCTGGCGGGCAGCCAGC
This sequence comes from Haloferula sp., assembly GCA_044372775.1. Classification (GTDB taxonomy): domain Bacteria; phylum Verrucomicrobiota; class Verrucomicrobiia; order Verrucomicrobiales; family Akkermansiaceae; genus Haloferula. The sequence goes on along the minus strand of JBIPNO010000005.1, from coordinate 157,816 downwards.
TGCTGTGCGAGTCGCTTTTGCAGACTCCGGGGATCGAGGCGGAGGTGATCACGGCCTGGCCCGATGCCGCGGCGCTGGCGAAGGCGGACGCGCTGGTGATCTACGCCGATGGCTGGCAGGCCCATCCGGCGAACGACAAGCTGGCGGAGCTGGAGGCCTTCATGAACTCGGGCAAGGGGCTGGTGGCGATCCATTGGGCGACCGGCATCCAGGCGGCCAATCCGGAGAGCAAAGATCAGGCGGCGGATCCGCAGCGGGTGAAGTGGCGCGAGCTGATGGGTGCGGATTTCGAGGCCTACTACTCGATCAGCACCTTCTGGGAGGCGAAGTTCGACAAGCCGTCCGACCACCCGATCATGAAGGGGGTGAAGCCGTTCTCGTTGTATGAGGAGTGCTACTTCCACCTGCGGGAATGCGGTCACGACCACGGCAAGGTGCAGCCGCTGTTTCCGGTGAAGCCGGCGAAGGAACTGGTCGAGCCCGGCCTGACGCCCTACCGCGGCAACGACCACGCCCGCAAGACGATGGCCGAGGGCAAGGAGCCGCAGTATGTCGCGTGGGCCTTTCCGCGGCCCAAGGGCGGGCGGGCCTTCGGTTTCACCGGCGGGCATTTCCACTGGAGCTGGGCGAACGACGATGCGCGCAAGATGGTGCTCAACGGCATCCTGTGGAGCGCCGGCGGCGAGGTGCCGGCCCCGGGGCTGGCCTCGAAGACGCCCGATGCCAAGCGGATGCTCGCCGGCCTGCCCGACAAGAATCCCGGCTGGACCGAGGCCGCCTTGCAGCACGCGCTGGACAAGGCGGCGGGCGGCGAGGTGGTGCCGTGGTTGGAATACGGCGACAAGCCGTTGCCCGCGCCGCCGGTCTCGATCTTCGACGGCAAGACGCTCGATGGCTGGGAGATCCGGCCGGGCGAGGAGAAATGGTGGAAGGTCCAGGACGGGATGATCACCGGCGGCTCGCTCGACGAGAACGTGGCACACAACACCTTCCTCGCGAGCAAGAAGCGCTACGCGAACTTCGACCTGCGCTTCAAGGTGCGGCTGGTGAAGGGGAGCGGCTTCATGAATTCGGGTATCCAGGTCCGCAGCATCCGGGTGAAGGACAACCACGAGATGTCCGGCTATCAGGTCGATGCCGGGACCGGCTGGTGGGGGAAATTGTACGATGAATCTCGTAGGAACAAGGTGGTCGGCGAGCCGGTGGATCCCGCGGCGATCAAGGCCACGGCGAAGGACTGGGACTGGAACGACTACCGCATCCTGTGCGAGGGCCGGCGGATCCGTTCGTGGATCAATGGGGTGCCGGCGCTCGACTACACCGAGGCCGATCCGGCGATCCCGCTGGAGGGCCTGATCGGGATGCAGGCGCACGGCGGCGGCAAGATGCTGGCGCAGTTCAAGGAGATCACGATTGAGGAACTCCCGCCGACCCCGGGCGCGCCGGTGTGGGAGGAGGCGGCGGTCCGCACGCCGGAGCGGGAGATGGCGGCGATGACGCTGCCGGAAGGATTCGAGATCGAGCTGGTGGCTTCCGAAAAGGAAGGCGTGGGCAAGCCGATCACCATGGCGTGGGACCATTCCGGGCGGATGTGGACGATGACCGCGCTGGAGTATCCGGTCGATGCCAACGAGAACGCGCCGCAGGCCGAGGCGTTGTATGCACGCGGTGGCAAGGACCAGGTGCTGGTCTTTGACGAGCCGTGGAAGCCCGGGCCGCAGGTGGCGCGGGTCTTCGCCGAGGGGCTGGCGATTCCGCTGGGGCTGCTGCCTTACAAGGATGGAGCGCTGGTCCAGTACGGGCACGAGATCCGCTACTACGCGGACCGTAACAAGGACGGCAAGGCGGACGGGCACGAGGTGCTGTTAGACGGCTTCGGGATCCAGGACTCGCACTTGTTCCCGCACCAGTTCGAGCGCACGCCGGGCGGCTGGTTCTATCTGGCGCAGGGGCTTTTCAACTACTCGAAGGTGGTGCGGCCGGACGGGTCGGCCTTTGCCAGCGGGCCGAAGGAGATCGTGTTCAACCAGTGCAAGCTGGGCCGCGCGAAGCTCGATGGCTCGGACTTCGAATTGCTGACGGCGGGGCCGAACAACATCTGGGGCTTCACGACGGGCAAGGACGGCCGCGAGTTTTTGCAGGAGGCGAACGACATCGGGCACCCGGTGTCGGAATACATCACCGGCACGCACTATCCGACGGGTTCGAAGGAGAAGCTGCGGCCCTACGCGCCGCAGTTGCCTGCCTCGACTCCCGGCCAGCCGATGGGCGGGACCGGCTTGAGCGGGCTGGTGCTGGCGGACGACGAAGGCAGCGCCTTCGCGGCGAAGTGGCCGGGGGCGAAGGTCTTCTACCTGGCGAACCCGATCACCAACCGGCTGCAGATCGTCACGCTGAAGGACGGGGTCTATCAGAAGCAGGAGGACTTCCTGGTTTCAAAGGACGCGTGGTTCCGGCCGGTGTCGATCCAGTTCGGGCCGGACGGCTGCCTCTACATTGCGGACTGGTGCAACAAGATCATCTCGCACAACGAGGTGCCGCGGACGCATCCGGACCGCGACAAGACCCGTGGTCGGATCTGGCGGATCAAGCCGAAGGGCGTGGCGCCGGTGCGGCCGCCGGATCTGGCGAAGATGGGGTCGAAGGAGCTGTTAGGGCAACTCGGCGCGGGCAACGCGCGGGTTTCGCGGATGGCGTGGGCGGAGCTGGGGGATCGCAAAGACCCGGCGGTGACGGAGGATTTGAAGGCGATGGCGGCGGACGCGGCACAGCCGGTGGCGAAGCGGCTGGGGGCCTTGTGGGCTTTGCTGGAAGCCGGGGTGACCGATGACGCGCTGGTGGCCAAGCTGGCGGCGGATCCGGATGCGGACGTCCGGCGCGAGGCGGCGGAGGCCTGGGGCGCGATGTCGAGCGGCGATCCGGCGAAGAGCCCGGAACTGGCGCAGGTCATCGGCAAGGAAGCGGATTTCGCGACGATGGCGGCGTGGGCGAACTCGATCCGGACGAAGAAGAACGTCGCTCCGCCGATGCTGGCGGCGCTGGCGTGGGCGGTGCCGGCACCGCGGGAAGGCGGGGGGCGCGAGGGCTATGAGAGCGCCTTTCTCCGCTACGTGATCCGCTGGGCGATGGAGACGCATCCGGAGGGCACGGCCACGATGCTCGCGAAGTATCCCGAACTGCCGGGCGAGGGCCGCTTGCTGGCGACGCAGGCCTTGTCACCGGAGAAGGGCGTGTCGCTTTTGTTGGAGTCGCTGGCCGGAATGGAGCGCCGCTTGACCGCGGAGGAGGCGGGTCTGCTGGGCTCGCAGCTTTCCAATCCGGTGGTCGCCCGGACCTTCGGCACGCTGCTGGCGGATCGTGCCCGCCGGGCCGATCTGTTGAAAGCATTGCTGCAGCTCGATCCCGCGGCGGCGTCCGATCCGGCGTTGCGCGGGGCGGTGGGCACGGCGACGGCGGCGATGGTGAAGGAGGATCCGAAGTCGCTGCCGCTGGTGCTCGATCTGGCGCGGCGCTTCCGGCTGAAGGAGCTGGCGGCGGTGTTGTTAGAGAAAGCGAAGGCACCTGCGGACGCGGGGGAGCTGGCCACCTTGCTGCGGACCTTGAACGAGATCGGCGCGGCGGATGCCGGCCTGGCGAAGTCGCAGCTCGACCATGCCGATGCGGCGGTGGCGCGGGAGGCATTGCTGGGTTTTGCCACGGCGGGTGGTCCGGCGGCGGTGGGCGAGATCGCGGGGCGCTGGGCGAAGCTGCCCGGGGCGATGCGTCAGTTCGCGGTGAACGGGATGCTTTCCAACAAAGACTCGGCCGTCGCGTTCGCCAAAGCGGCGGCGGGCGGTGGATTCGCGGGCTTCGATGCCTCGGTGGTGGAGAAGCTGTCGGCGGTGCTGGGCGCGGATCATCCGGCGTTCCGGGAGATCCTGGAGAAGGTCGATGGCTTGCTGGTCCGCGTGATCCGCCTGCCCGGCAAGCCCGATGCGGTGGTGGCGGCGGACCTTTCGCTGGAGGGGCCGTTCACCGTGGAGACCTGGATCAAGCTCGACCCGGGCATCGACAACCATGACGGGCTGTTAGGCACGCGCGGCGGCGGGCCGGACATCAATTTTTTCGACGCGCGGCTGCGCTTGTGGAGCGGCCAGGGCGACGTGGTGATCGCCGACCGGCCGATGGAAGCGGGCAAGTGGACGCACTGCGCGGTAACGCGGGACGCAGCGGGCAAGGTGGCGCTTTATCTCGATGGCGAGGCGGCGGGGGCGTCGAAGGGCGGCTTCGCGGGATCGATGAAGGGGCTCGACCTCGGCCGGGCGAACCAGCCGGGCGGCACGGCGGCGAGCTTGCTGGAGTATCGGGTTTGGAACGTGGCGCGGGCTGCGGACGAGATCCGCGCGGATTTTCGGACCAGCTTTCCGGTCGGCGAGCCGCGGCCGGGACTGGTGCACCGGTTCAGCGGCGAGACGCCGGGGCTGAAGTTGCAGGGCGGCGCGGCGATCGAGTGGAGTTCGGATTTCCCGGAGCTGGTGACCCCGGCGGAGGCGAAGGCGCTGGCCGAGAAGTTCGGAAAGTTCCGGGCGATGGCGACCAAGCCCGGCGACCCGGCGGCGGGCAAGGCCTTGTTCCAGGCAAGCTGCATGATCTGCCACCAGGTCCGCGGCGAAGGGATCGCGATGGGGCCGGAGCTCGGCGGGGCGGGGGCGATGGGGGTGGAAAGCCTGCTGCGGAACATCCTGACGCCGAACGCACAGCTTGAGAGCGGCTACTACCGGCACGACATCACTTTGAAGGACGGGACGTTGGCGAGCGGCTTCCTGGCATCGGATAAGGGCGGCACGCTGGTGCTGAAACAGATCGGCGCGGACGAGCGGGCGATCCCGAAGGGCCAGGTCAAGGAACACCTCGTGTCGAAGCGCTCGCTGATGCCGGAGGGGCTGATCGACGGGTTTACCGAGAAGCAGGTGGCGGACCTGTTCGGGTATTTGATGACGCTGAAGTAACGACGGGGAGCTGAATGCCTTCCCGCGGAAGTGGCGGGGAGGCAAGGGTTTCGGCGGTGCGGGCTTGAAGCTGCAGCGGGCTGTTAGGGACCGTTCTGCGGACTAAAGATCCGCGGTCCCGGTAAGTGCCCGAGTCGCTTCAGACCAGGCCTTTGCGGAGGGCTTTGGAGACGGCTTCGGTCTGGGTGCGGACGTGGAGCTTCCGGTACACCGAGCGCAAGTGCATGTCGACGGTGTGCTGGGAGATGTCGAGTTGGTCGGCGATCTCCTTTTTGATGAAGCCCTTCACCAGCAGGCGCAGGACTTCTTCCTCGCGGCCGGTGAGGGGTTCGGTTTCCTCGACCGGGCCGTGCTTGGAGAAGCCTTCGAGGATCATGTTGGCGATCGGGCTGCTGAGCGCGGCGGAGCCGTTCATGACGTCGCGGATGCCGGACAGGATGTCATCGGGATCGGCGGTCTTGAGCAGGTAGCCGGAAGCGCCGTTGCAGATGGCGCGATAGACGCGCTCGCGGTCGTCGAAGGAAGTGAGGATGACGATCCGCTGGTCGGGGAACTTCGCCTTCACTTCGCGCAGCACCTGGAGGCCGTCCTTGCCGGGCAGGCCGAGGTCGAGCATCAGCAGGTCGGGCGGGGCGGCGCAGTAGCCGAACTCGGCCATCAGGTCGTCGGGGTGGTTGAAGGCTTTCTCGCAGAGGAGGTCGTCCTCGCCGGCGATGAGGCGGGTGATCTGTTTCGCGAAGTTGGCGTGGTCTTCGCAGATCCAGATGCGGATCGGTTTTTTGGAATCACTCATGGGATGTTTTTTTGGTGGCCATCAGGTTGGCGCGTTTTACGGAGAGGCGCAAGGTGGTCCCGGCGCCGGGGGTGGAATCGACATGGAGGGTTCCCTCGAGCACGCGGGCGCGGTCGCTGAGTTTTTTCACGGCGGCCATCTGGTCGCCTTCGCCGCGCGGCAGGCCGACGCCGTTGTCGGCGACTTCGAGGACGATGCAGTCGCGCGAGTCGAAAAGCTTCACCGTCACGGTGGTGGCGCGGGAGTGCTTCACGATATTGTGCAGCGCTTCCTTATAAAAGAGGAAGAGGTGGCGCTTGGCGTCGAGGGTGAGCTTGGCGGCGGTTTTGGAAGAGCGGCAGATGAGCGAATACTCGGTCTCCCGCAGCAGGCGGGCGGCGCAGTCGCGCATCCGCTGGACCAGGTCGCCGATGGTGTCCTGCCGGCGTTCCAGCAGCCAGACGATGTCGCGCATGGCGAGCGAGCTTTCGCGGGCGATGGTCTCCATTTCGCCGAGGTCGCTGGCGATTTCCTCGGGGCCGTGGAGGCGTTCGAGGTCGCGCTTGGCGGAGCGGGCGATGAGCGAGATGCTGCCGAGGTTGCTGCCGATGTCGTCGTGAAGGTCGGAGGCGATGCGCTTGCGCAGCTTGTCGAGGTGACTGCGTGAGACCAGGCGGCGGCGTTCGACGATGGCGACGGGGATGAGGAAAGTCAGGCCGAGCGCGATGGCGGCTCCCCAGGTGGTGTTGAGTTCGCTTTCGGCCGCCATCTTGGTGGCGCGGGACGTCACGGTGGCGACCTCTTCTTCCAGCTTCGAGCGTTCGACCAACTGGGTCAGCCACGAATGGATCGGCAGGATCTGCTTGCCGCTGCCGAAGCCGTCGGTGAGTTCCTGGATCGGAAAATCGAGGCCGCCGTGGCGGACGGTGATGGTCCGGCCGGCAGCGATGTTGCGGGTGTCCGACCAGATTTCGACTTCTCCGAGCGACTGGAGGTGGCGGGTGCCGAGCCGCCATGCCCGCTCCGACAGGATCCGCAGGTAGCGTCCTTCGCCGGGGGTGGGGGAGAAAATCACCGGCGTGGTCAGGTCGATGGGGAGGTCTTCGGGCCCGTTCGAAGCGATGCAGGTGGCGTCTCTGAAATCCGGATGGTCCGACACCTCGACCCGCAGGTCGGGAGGCACGACGCCGGGTCCGGAAAGCTCGGGGAGCGCGTAGGGGAAGAGGACGACGCGATCAATGCGGCTCGTTTGTTCGAGGTCGATGATCCACTCGACATCCTGGCGGTCGACCGGGACTTCCAGGCAGTGGCCGCGGGATTCGGTCAGGGTCGACATTCCGCCTTCCCACAGACCGAGGGGTGTCCGGCCATCGACCACGAAGTCGGGTTCCCAGACACCGGGGATGTCGACCGATTGGCCGGTGGTGATACGGGCTCCCAGCGATACGGGATGGCGTCCGGAAAACACAAAGATCTCAGAGAGGGCGCAGACGCCTTTCAATCCGCGCTGATGGCCCTCCTCGAAGGTGATCCGGATGTGGCGGGCGGGAAGTTCGTCGCCGTCGAACTGGACCGGATACCCGTCGGGAGATGGCTGATATCGGTCGCCGCTCCGATAAATCACCCGGGCGTCCGAAAAATCGGCCTGGCTGGCGGCTTCGATGGTGAAGCGGCGGGGAAAGAGGTCCAGCGGGTCGCCGGCCTGTCGCTGGGCGGGGACCAGGAAAATTTCGCCGAGGGGGTAGTCCCGGCCGAGGTCGAGGGCGATCCAAGGGTCTCCGGCGGCGGGGTCGACGCGTCCGCAGCGCCAGCCCACCTGCTCTTTGAGCGGCTTCTCAGCGAAGACGGCGAGGTAGGAAAGGCGGCCTCTGAGCCAATTGATCTGGTCCTCGTCTCGGACGAGTTTGCGGTTGAACATTCGGGCGACCCGGCCGATGGGGTTCGTCTGGCCGGTGGGAACGGCGATGACGGGATCGGGGAGTAGGGGCGTGAGAGCGATCAGCGCAACGCAGAGGCGGGGCAACCTCTTGAGTTGTTTTTTCATGTTTGGTGGGCGACAGCGGGTGAGTCCTTAACATATTTTAAAAATCAGGGCAAATTTTTTTATTGTGGCCCCGGGGCGTCTCGGGCCGGCCCTGCGGCGTCGATTTCGCGAATTAGAAATTGGAGTCGGCGGGGTGCCCGGGCAGCATCCGCCCGCGATGGCCTTTCCGCCCGAACAAGCCTTCCAATTGGTGAAGTCCGCTCATGAGCGGGGGCGGCTGGCGCATGCGTTCCTGATCAGCGGGCCGCGCGGTTGCGGGAAGGAGCGGCTGGCGGCGCGGATCGTGAAGATGCTGGACGCCCGCGGCGGCGGCGGGGGTGGAGGCTTCGATCTTTTCGGAGAGCCGGTGGTCGAGGAAGTGCCGCCGCTGGACGAACTGGCCGGTGAGTGGGTGAGGATTGTCCGGCCGCAGTCGAAGTCCCGGCGGATCGTGGTGGATGCCATCCGCGAGCTGGAGAAGAGCCTCTATGTGTCCTCCGGCCCGAAGACCTGGAAGGTCGGGGTGATCTGCGATGCCGACCGGATGGCGGCGGCGGCGGAGAATGCTTTCCTGAAGACGCTCGAGGAGCCGCCCCCGCGGACCCTGCTGATGCTTTTGACGGCGAACACCGGCGGGCTGCTGCCGACCGTGCTGTCGCGCTGCGTCCGGATGCCGCTGACGGGCGAGCCGGATTTGACCGAAGGCGCGGGGGCCGACCTGCTGTCCGCGCTGGACCATGCCGCGCGGGTGGGCTTTGGCTCGGCGAGCGTGGCGCTGACCTTGAAGTCGGTGTTTTCCTCGATCCTGGAATCGAGCAAGGCCGAGGCGGTGGAGGCGGCGGAGGCGCTGCTCAAGGAGGAGGAGAAGGCGCTGAACAAGGGATTCGAAGGCGACTGGCTGAAGCGTCGCGAGGAGGCGCTGAAGGCCGCGGCGGAGTCCGAATACATCGAGCAGCGGGCCCGCTTGTTCGACGTGCTCCAGTCGTGGATGGCCGACGTCCTGCGCTGCAAAACCGGGGCGGGTGGACTGGATTTCCCGGGGTCCGGCGAGGCGGTGTCGCTGCTGGCCGGAGCGGAGGATCTGGGGCGGCTGATCCGGCGGATGGAGGCGGTGGGGGAGATGCGGTCGAACCTCGATACCAACGCGCAGGAGCAGCTCGCGCTGGAAGTCGGGTTCCTGAAGGCCTTCGCCTGACGCTTTAGAATTCCCCGCCGCGCTTGTTCACGGCCATGGCCGACAAACCGAAGCCGGCGGCGACCTCGAGGGCCGCGCTTTCGAGCAGGCGGTCGAGTCCTTCGATGACTTCGAGGATGCCGCGGGTCCATTCGCCGTTCCGCCAGGCGGGCTCGGCGAGTTCCAGCAGGTGGTCCAGCGCCTCGTCGCCGAGGAAAGGTTCCAAGCCGTAGCCGACGGTCAGGGCGGAGCGACCGAGGGCGGGATCCAGCGCGAGCAGGATGGTCCGGTTCTCGCCGGCTTTCTGGGATTCCATTGAGAAACCGCCGCAATTGAAGAGCCAGAAGACATGGAGGTCGAAGGGATGGTCCTCCGGGAAAACATGAAGCAGCACGTGGAGGCTCACCTGGGGGAAGGTCCAGATCAGCCGGCCGATCGCCTTGCCGATTTTTGCGGCGTCGCCCTTCGGCAGCACGCCGGCGAGGTCCGCGACACCCTGGCCGAGGCGCGGCACGGGCCCCAGCAGGGCGGTGGCGCGATCCAGCGTCAGCCGGCACGCGGGGCACTCCAGCACGTGTTCGGTCAGTCGCGTGCGGCAATACGGGCAACGCATGGCCGTCACCTAACGGAAGAAGTTCCGCGAGAGGAAGAGCAAAGCGCGGCGTCCGGGTGCGGTGACCATGGACTGCGTGCAGCCTGCTGCCGCTGTTCCTCGTCAGCCTGCTGGCGAGGGAAAGCGCTGGTCCTGACTCCACAGCAGGCTGTGGCAACAAAGCGGCAGCAGGCTGCCCGCAGTCCATGACGGATCCGCCGGCGGATTTTCCCAGTTGGCAAAGCGCCTTGTGGCGTCGCAGGGTTTCGCCATGCAGCGCTTTGAAGGAAAGACGGTCGTGGTCACCGGTGGTGGCCGCGGGATCGGCGGCTCGATCGCCATGGCGTTCGCCGCGGAAGGGGCGAAGGTCGCTGTGGTCAGCCGCAATGAGTCGAGCTGCGGCAAGACCGCCGGCGAGATCAACCTGGCCCATCCCGGCAGCGCCCGGGCCTACGCCGTGGACGTCGCCGACCACGAGGCGGTGCAGGAGCTGGGCAAGCAGATCGTCGCCGACTTCGGCACCATCAACATCCTGGTCAACAACGCCGGGGTCACCCGTGACGGCCTGCTGATGCGGATGAAGGAAGAGGACTGGACGACGGTGCTCGATACCAATTTGAAGGGAGCTTTCAACACCGTGAAGGCCTTCATGCGGGTGCTGATGAAGGCGGAGGATCCGCGCATTATCAACATCGCGTCGGTCATCGGGCTGATCGGCAACGCCGGCCAGGCGAACTACGCGGCATCGAAGGCGGGGCTGATCGGTTTCACCAAATCGGTCGCGCGCGAGCTGTCCGGCCGCCACGTGACCTGCAACGCGGTGGCTCCCGGCTTCATCACCACCGACATGACCGGGGACCTGCCGGAGAAGGTCCGCGAGGAGGTGCTCAAGAACATCCCGCTCGGCAGCTTCGGCACGGTGGAGGACATCGCCGCGGCGGTGCTTTTCCTGGCCGGCAAGGAAGCCCGCTACATCACCGGTCAGGTGCTGGCGGTCGACGGCGGGATGACGATGTGAGGGAGGCTTCAATCTTCAATCGACAATCTCCAATCTTCAATCCGAGTGGAACTCCTCGTCATCCGCCACGCCAAAGCTGAAGCCCACGGGCATCCGCAGGGCGATGCCGCGCGGGCGCTGGTGGCGAAGGGCTTCGACCAGTCGGCTCGGATCGGGCGCTTGCTGAAGAAGACGGCCCGCCGACCGGACATCGTGCTGACCAGTCCGCTGGTCCGGGCGCGGCAAACGGCGGAGACGCTTTGCGAAGCGGCGGAGATGCCCGGGCCGGTGGTCCAGGGCTGGCTGGCCTGCGGGATGGACCCGGAGACGGCGATCCGCGAACTGGTGGCGTTCAGCGATTTCGAGCGGGTGGCGATCGTCGGTCACGAGCCGGATCTGTCCTCGCTGATCGAATGGCTGCTCGGCTGCACCGGTAGCTCGGTGGAGGTCAAGAAGGCGAGCATCACGGGTTTGCAGGTGCACCCGCCGGCTTGGCATGCCCGCCTTTTGTTTCATATCCCGCCGGGGATGGTGGGGGATTGAGATCAGTCGATCTCAATCCGATATCTCGGCAGAGACGGGTCGATCTCCTGGCTCCAGGCATCGATGCCGCCTTTCAGAGCGCGGGTGTTCTTCAGGCCGTGGCCCTGGAACCAGGCGCAGGTGTCGAGGACGTGCTTGCCGGAGTGGTCGTGGAGGATGACGCGGCGTTGCGGGTCGCCGGCGAAGAGTTGCTGCTGGAGTTCCTGCTCCATAAAGACCGCGCCGGGGATGCGGACGGCCTCGTGCTCCTCGCGGGTGCGGCAGTCTAACAGGAGCGGCGGGGCGGGGGAATCGAGCTCGGCTTTCAGCGCGGCGGGGGAGAGCAGCATCGACTCGTCGTGGGCGTGGCTGGCGAGGAGATGGGCAAGCACTTCGGCGACATCGAGCTCGCCGGCGCGGGCGCAGAGTTGGGCAAGGGTCTCGCTGTCGGCGAAGCCGCAGCTCTGGCAGCCGCCGAGGTGGTAGGCGGAGAAAAGCGCGCGCCGGGCACCGGGCAGGGCTTGCAGGATTTCCCCCATCGGGGTGTCGGGAGTGATCGATGCGGGGTTCATGGCGAAAGAGTAGCACGATGCCTGAGCAAGGCCGGGAGAAACAACGAAACGGGCGAAACGAACGAAAGAAGAACTTGTTCCGCGATTGATTTCGAGGGCCGCGTGCCCTTGCCCGGATCCGGTGCCGCTCTGGGTCCGGGCGGTATTTTCCGCTGTCTCCGGGGCAGGTAATGGGCCATCGTCCCGCCGCATGTCCCGCCTGAACGACCCCGACGAGCCGCGGATCTACCTGCTGCCGAACCTGATGACCGCCGGCAACCTGGCCTGCGGCTTCTTCGCGGTGCTGACGATTTTCAAGGGCATCATGGTCGCGACCAGTCCCGAGGGCAGCTATGACTTCGAGCTGGCCCAGCCTTATTACAAACAGGCGATCCTGCTGATCTTCGCATCGTGCATCTTCGACCTGCTCGACGGCCGGCTCGCGCGCTTCGGCGGCCAGGAGTCGCCGTTCGGGCGGGAATTCGATTCGCTGGCGGACGTCATTTCGTTCGGCATGGCTCCGTCGATGCTGATGGCGAAGGCGGTGCTGCTGCCGCTCGATGAGGACCTGAAGTTCGAGGGCTTCGGCTGGGGGCTGGCTTGCATTTACGTCCTTTGCGGTGCGGTGCGGCTGGCGCGTTTCAACTGTCTGGCAGCCGCGCCCAAGCGGCCGAACGCCAGCACTGACTTCCGCGGCCTGCCGATCCCGATGGCGGCGGGCTTCATTTCCTCGCTGACCTATCTGGTGATCTATTTCAACGACACCGACCGCAACCTGGGGGCTTGGAAATACGTGCTGGCAGGCGCGATGCTCGGTCTGTCGTGGCTGATGGTGAGCAGCATCCGCTATCCGAGTTTCAAGAAGGTCGGCTGGCGGACCCGCGGCACGCCCTTGCTGATTGTGGGGGCGGCGGTGGTGGTGATCATCACCGTGCGCTTCCATTACATCATGCCCGCGGTGCTCTTCACCGTTTACCTGCTGTATGGACTGGTGGTCCGGCCGTTCCTGCCGGCGAAGGTCCAGCGGGAGATCGAGGCGGAGGACGATCCGGACGATCCGCCGGGCGGGGTCACGGGCTCATGACGCCTTTTTTCGAAGGCGAGATGATCGCGGCGAGGAAGTGGCGGGCTGGCTCGGGCCACTCCTGGCTGACGGCGGCGGCGAGGGCTTCCTCGCGGGTCTTGCCGGATTGAAAGACCAGCTTGAAGGCGCGTTTGACGGCGGCGCGATCGTCGGCGCTGAAGCCCGCGCGGCGGAGGCCGACGGTGTTGAGCCCGGCGATCTGGTTGATGCCGTAGGCGGTGCAGTAGGGAGGCACGTCCTGGCTGACGGCGGTGAGGCCCTGGACCATCGCGAGGTCGCCGACCTTGATGAACTGGTGGAAGCCCGCCGCTCCGCCGAGGAAGGCCTTGTTGCCGATGGTGACATGGCCGGCGAGAAGGACGTTGTTGGCGAGGATGTTGCCATCGCCGAGGCGGACGTCGTGGGCGAGGTGGACGCCGGTCATGAGGTAGTTCCCCTCGCCAAGGACGGTCTGGCCACCTTCCTTCGAGCCGCGGTGGATGGTGACGTATTCGCGCAGGACATTGCGCGGGCCGAGGATCACGCCGGAGTCGACGGAGGGGTCGAAGGAAAGGTCCTGCGGGTTCGCACCGAGGATCGAGCCCCAGCCGACTTCGCATGCTTCGCCGATCACGGTGCGGCCGGAGATCCAGGCATGGCCGCCGATTTTCACGCCGGCCGCGAGCTTCACCGGGCCCTCGATCACGGTGAAGGGGCCGATGCTCACATCGTCGGCGATCTCGGCGTCGGGCGAAACGTGGGCGGTCGGATGGATGGCGGGCACGGGGTGGTTCTAGAGGGCGGGCGCGGTGGCGGCAAGTCCGGGGCCATCGACGGGGCGGCCCGTAGCGGGCTTCGACCTTCGCGGAGGATTCTTGCTGGAAAGCGGTGGCGGTCCTGACAGCTTGCGGCCCATGTCGTCACGCCTTGCCGGACTTCTTTTGCCTGCGTTCACCCCGTGCCGGGAGGGAGATCTGGGAATCGGCGACACGCGCTCGATGCGGCGGTGGATCGACCACTGCGCGAAGCAGGGGATCGGCTTCCTGCAACTGCTGCCGCTGAACGAGACCGGGGCGGACGACAGTCCCTACAACGCGATCTCCTCGGTGGCGCTGGAGCCGCTCTACCTGACCTGCGAGCCGTCCGAGATCCCGGGGCTGGAAGTGGCCGACGTGGCCGCCGTGCGCGCGGGATTGGGCGATGTCCTGCAGGCCGAGCGGGTCCAATACGGGGCGGTGAGGAAGGCCAAGCGGGATCTGTTGGAGACCGCGTGGAGAAGGTTCCATGCCGGGCCGGGTGACGTGTCGTTCTACCGTTTTCGCCGCGAGGAGAAGGCGTGGCTGGAGAACTACTGCGTTTATCGTTGGTTGATGGACCAGGCCGGCGGGAGCGAGGTGTGGGATGCCTGGCCGGAGGCGTGGCGGACGGTCGGGGGGGCGCTGGCCCATCTGCAAAGCGAGCGGGCGAGGGATGCGGCGGCGGTGACCGAGCGGCTCGAGTTTTATGCCTGGGTCCAGTGGCTCTGCTTCCGCCAGTGGCGGACGGTGCGGGCCCATGCCGACCACCGCGGGGTGAAGCTGATGGGCGACATCCCGATCGGGGTCAGCCGCTATTCGGCCGACGTGTTCTTCCAGCGCGAGGACTTCGACCTCGACCACTGCGGCGGCGCGCCGCCGGAGACGATGTTCAAGCACGACCGCTTCATCCAGCAGTGGGGCCAGAACTGGGGCATCCCGCTTTACCGTTGGGACCGGATGGAAGCCGCCGGGTTCCCGTGGTGGCGGCAGCGGATCTCGAAGCTCACGGACGTGTTCCACATCTTTCGCATCGACCACGTGCTCGGCTTTTACCGGATCTATTCCTTTCCCTGGCAACCGCAGCGCAACGCCGAGTTTCTCGATCTGACCGAGAAAGAAGCGGTCGCGCTCAGCGGCGGCGAGCTGCCGGGATGGTCGCCGCGGCCCGACGACACGCCGGACCACCGGGCGGCGAACCGCTTCGAAGGCGACGTCCGCCTGCGGATGGTGATCGAGGCCGCGCGCGGGGCCGCGGTGGTGGGCGAGGACCTTGGCTGCGTGCCGGAGTATGTCCGGCCACATCTCGCATCGCTCGATGTTCCCGGCTTCCGCATCCCGCACTGGGACTACGATGCCGAAGGTCACGTCGTTCCGCCCGGCGACTTGCCGGAGTGTTCCTTTGCCACCTACGCGACCCATGATCACGACTCGCTGCCGGCGATGTGGGCGGCGCTCCAGGCGATCGCCGGGGATCCGGATGCCGATGAGGAAGAGCGGGAAAAGGCGGCGAAGGATCTCGCGCTGCTGGCCGAGTTCGGGGGCTTCGATCCGAACCGCTACTACGGTCCGGAGGTGAAGGCGAAGCTGCTCGGTGCGCTCTTCGCGTCCCGGTCCCGCTATGCCGCGCTGATGATCACCGATGTGTGCGATCTCACGGACCGCATCAACTCGCCCGGCACCGTGGGTCCGCACAACTGGAGCTTCCGTCTGACCGCGGAGCAGGAGGACATCGCGCTGCGGGAGATGGAGAAGATGAAGCCGCTGCTGGCGGACGGGCGGAGGGGTTAGCCGCCGAACTTCGCCCAGAGCTTCGGCAGTTTCGCGGCACAGAGTTCCTCGTCGTCGAAGTCCCAGTCTTCACCCGCCGGGTCGGCGGGGTGGGTCGTGCCGTCGCGTGGGATCGCGGTGCCGGTCTTGTTCTCGTAAACTTCGGCGGCGACGTAGCCGAACTCCTCGTTGGAAAGGAAGTCGTCTTCATCGAGCAGCACGGCGAGCGAGTCGGGTTCGGCCAGCGCGCTTTCGAAGATTTTCTGGCCGCGTGAAATGAGGCCGTAGCGGAAGTCGATGAAACCATCGTCCGAGCAACCGCCTTCCATCAGGTAGGCGGCTCCCCACAGTGCCCAGGTGTAGGCCCGGGCGTGCTCTTCGTCGAAGTGCTGCTGGAAGGCGGCGATGGCTTCGGGCTCGAGGGCTTCGAGTCGTGCCGCCAGTTCGCCGCCGGCGGTTTCGGGGTCGAGGCCTTCGAGCAGGTCCCAGAATGCTTGCTTGTCCATGATGGGGAAAGTGAAGCGGGACCCGGCAGGAGGTTCGAGCCTTTTTGATCTATTCCCAGCGGCGGATAACGAGGCTGCGGATCAGGTTGTCGAGGACGTCTAGGCTTGGGGTAAGAAGTTCAGGAACGTCGCTTTTTGAGGTCCGCTCTTGAAAGCGACCATACGGACTCATCCGCCGCGATTTCCCAATGCCGTGGCATTTCCCAGCCTTCGAGGGTGCCGGACATGCGCTGGCGGAGTTGGTCGATCGTGCCCGATTTCAACTTCACCAGGGCGGTGATTTCCTCGACGCGTTCGGGGTCGTGGCTCGGGACGCCGAAGACGCGGGCTTTCTCTAACAGGCCGGTCGCCATCAGGGCGGCCTCGATCTTCGCGGGGCCGATCTTGCGGCCGGCGACGTTGATCGACTCCGCGCCGCTGCTCTCTAACAGCAGATGCCCGCCCTCGATCCGGCCGTGGTCCTGGGTGAGGAAGGATCCGCCGCCGAGGACCTCGCCATCGCGGGCGGCTTCGTAGCCGAGGGCGACGGAAGAGCTGGCGATGTGGAAGCGGCCGGATGCGTCCAAAGTGACTGCGACCCCGTCGAGCGGCGTGCCGAGATCGGCGGCGGAGGTCCGCGGGGTGTCGCTGGTATCAAAGGAAATGCCGCCGCATTCGCTGGCGCCGTAGAAATTGTGCAGCTTGAGCCCGCCGTTGCCGAAGACCGCGTGTTCCAGCTCCAGCGAGAGGGGTGCACCGGCGGACACGGCGAGGGCGATCTTTTCCGGCCGCAGGAAGCCGGCGCGGTGCCAGGCGCGCCACATCGAGGGGACGGCGGGGAGGACGACGGCGTCGTGGGCATCGATCGCATCGGCCATGACTTTCGGGAAGGGGACTTCCACCGCGTGGACCGGCACGCCGTGGAGCAGCAGCGGGAGCAGGATGCTGGAAAAGCCGTAAGAGTGGGTGAGGGAGATCGCGGCGAGGTTGGGGATGCCGGGGCGGAGGTCCATCGCGGCGACGAGGCGGTCGGCATCGGCGGCGATCTGATCCGCGGTGAAGAACACGGCGCGCGGCTTGCCTTCGATGCCCGGGGTGAGCTTCAGGTGGGCGGTGCCGGCGGGGAGGTTCGTTGTTAGATCCGGCGGCGGCGCGGAAGCTTCGAGGGGCAGCACCGCCTGGCCGTCGCGCCAGGCTTGCAGGACGGCGAGGGCGACGTCCAACGCGCTGCCGCGGGCGATGACCGTGGTGGTCGCGGTCGGGAGGGCGGCCAGTCGCTCGGCGAGGTCCGCGAACGACAGCGAACGCCCGCCTTCGAACAAGGCGGGCGCGTGCCGGAAGCGGGAGAGGGTATCGAGCCAGCGGGGGAGAAGCATGGGGCCGACCGAGTGCCTAACCGGCCCGGGACTCATCCGGCGAGCGCGAAGTTTCGGCGGGGTTCATTCCTCCGGCCGGTCCCCGTCGGGTGCGCCGGGCTGGGCCTTGCGGAGTTCCTCGCGGGCCTTGCGGATCTGCTCCTTGATGCTTTCCGGGACGTTCGGGTCATCGAGCAGCAGGTCGAAGGCATCGCCGTCGTCGCTTTCGACCACGCGGGTGCTGCCGTCGGACTCGACGACCACGCTGCGGCGGCCGGGGCCCTGGCGTTCCAGCATTTCGCGCATCAGGCGCTCGGCTTCCCGCGTCACGGCATCGCCGGGCGGGGACTCGGCGGGGCGATCGCCGAGGGTGGCGATGGCGCTGTCTTCCTTGCCTTTGCGAAGGTAGGTGATGACGGCGGTGGCGCCGGGCATCGACTCGCGGAGCTGTTTGCGGAATGCTTCGACGCTGCGGACCGGTTTGCCATCGAGGGTCAGGATGATGTCGTTTTCCTCGAGGCCGGCGTCCGCGGCGGGGCCGTCGGCGGCGATGAACTCGATGACGATGCCCTGGCCATCGGGGATTTCCAATTGGGCGCGCAAGGCCGGGACCAGGGGCACGGTGTGGACGCCGAGCCAGCCACCGCCGGCTTGCTCCTCCGCCGGGTCGCGGTCGGGCGGAGCGGTGGCGGGATCGTCGCCGGAGACGCTGACCTTGCCATCGGGCCCGACGGTCACGGTGCGGCTGGCACGGCGGCCGTTGCGTTCGGTGGTGATGCGGGTGACGGTGCTGCCGGAGGCGTCGGTGTGGCTGCTTTGCGAGACGCTGCTGCTGCCGCCGCCGCCCTGGCCGCTGTTCTTGAGGGAGACCTTGCCGTCGCGGATCTCGATGGTGGTGCCGTTGCCGAGGTCGACCGTCTGCGCGTCATCGGCGAGCGCGGCGGAGCCTAACAGGGCGAGGCAAATCAGGGTCGTTTTCATTCGGTGGCCTTTCCCGGCTTGGCCGGAGTTTGGGGTTGGGTGTCGGTTTCTTCTGCAGCTTTGTCGCCGGCCGGTTCTTCCTCTTCGGCGACCGGGTCGACGTCCTTCTTTTTCTTCGGGCCGTATTTCTTCTCGAACTCCTCCGGGGTCATCTCCTCGACCTTCGGCTTGCGGTCGCCTTTGCGGGTGGTGACGGTGACCTTGGTCTTGCCGTCGGGGCCGGTGGTGCGGGTGATCGTGAGGGTCTTGCCGTCGATGGTGGTGCTGGTGGTGCTGGTGGTGGTGGATGATCCGCTGGTCGAGGACTCGGACGATGAGTTCGAACTACGTCGGGACTCGATCTTCGTTTCAGTCGCCGGATTGACCTCGATCTTCGGGACGGCGGGAATCTTCGGAACGGCGGGGATTGCCGGGGTGCTTGGCGGATCCACCGCGAGGGCTGGGGTGGCGGCGAGCAGGAGGCTCAGGAGCAGGCTTGGTTTCATGGGATTCATCGGGTTGGGGTTCAGTCGAAGGAAATGGCGACGGGGACGACCGTCCGGTAGTGGTCCTGGAGCTGGACGGCGGAGGGCTGGCCGGCGGCGACGAGGGTGTCTTCCTCGACCCACTCGACCTCGACGAGCCGCCAGGCGCGGTTCGATTCGTCGGTGACCACCGAAAGCGGGCGGACGGATGTGACGCGTTGCGAGCGTTCCGCGGCGAGCTGTGGAATGGGGCCGGCGGTCGGCCCGTTCGGTCGGTCGGGGTGGATGAAAAGCGCGGCGGTCACGCAGGCGGCGGCGGTGGCGAAGGTGATCCACAGGATGCGGCGGTCCGGGCGCCTGGCGGACGGCGGCGGACCGGCCAGTCGTTCGCGGAGCGCGGCGGGCATGGCGGCCGGGCGCAGGGCGCGGAGTTGTTCTTCAAAGGGATCGTTCATGCGAAAAGCGGGCTGAGGGTTCCGCGCAGGCGATCGAGGGCCAGCCGGTAGCGCGAGGTGGCGGTGGGCACGGAGACGCCGGTGATTTCGGCGATCTCGGGAAAACGGAGGCCGCCCCAGAGCCGCAGCGTGACGGCTTCACGGAGCGTGTCGGGGAGCTGGCGGAGGGCGTCGGCGACGGCAAGGTGGGTGTCGGTCGCGCTGAAATCGGGCTCGAACCAGGCATCGGACTCCGCGACATGGACAGCATCGCGGCGCGCCCGGCGGTCGGTGCGGCGGCCGTGGTCGATGGCCCGGCGCCGGATGGTGGCGTAGACCAGGGCGGCGTCGGGAACCTCTCCTGCGGAGCGGTTCCACGATTCCGCGAGGGCGTCCTGGACCACATCGCGGGCGTCTTCCTCGCAGCGGGTCCGCTGCCGGGCGTAGAGCAGGAAGGCATCTCCGCGCTCTTGGATCCAGAGGCGCCAGCGTTGGGTGGAAGGGTCGGATGCCACGGGTAGGTCATGGATTCGCCGATGAAGCGCGGCTGACGGGGAAATCGATCACTGGAAGATGAAATTCTTCATCGCCAGCCGTCAATGGGCTCGACCCGGCCGGTTGCGGCGGTAGTCCTGAATTCCCATGCCAAGGATTGAAATCGCGACGGACATCGCCGCACCGATCGACCGGGTGTTCGATCTGGCGCGCAGCATCGATGTTCATCAGGAGAGCCAGACGCGGCATCGGGAGAAGGCGGTGGCAGGGTGGACTTCGGGGTTGATCGAGGCGGGGGAGACGGTGACCTGGGAGGCGGTGCATTTCGGCATCCGCCAGCGGCTGACCAGCCGGATCGACTCGATGACCCGGCCGGTCCATTTCCGCGACTCGATGGTGGCGGGGGCGTTCCGGTCCTTCGTGCACGATCACCATTTCGAGGAAATCCCCGGCGGGACGCGGATGAGCGACGTGTTCGAATACGTCGCGCCGCTGGGGGTGTTGTGGCGGTGGGCGGACCTGCTTTTCCTGGATCGTTACATGCGGTGCTTGCTGGAGGAGCGCAACGCGGTGATCAAGGACCTGGCGGAGAGGGGTGAGAATGAGAACTTGAGCACACGGGGTGTTTAAAACTTCTCCTCGTAATCGAGTAACTCCTCCAGGGCCGATCTTCACTTTCCCGGGTTTGACAAGCAGGGGACCTGTTGCCTACTTGCGGCGCGAGGCGGAGTTGTATCCTCCGCTCATCTGGAATCATGAAGGCAGCACCTTGGATCGCATCGTTCGGACTCATCGGGGCGGTGGTGGGAGTGGGCTTCGGGGTGGCGGCTCTGAAGAAGTCGCAAATGGCGGAGGCCGCGGCCGAGGCGGCGATGATGCCGGAGCCGATGGAGGCGGTGGTCGTGCAAGCGGCCCGCGAGGTCGAGCACCGGCGCACGACGAATGTGGTCGGCACCGTGCTGGCGCTGCGCTCGGTGATGCTGAAGAACGAACTGCCGGGAGTGGTGAAGCGGGTCGATCTCACGCCGGGGAAGATCGTGGAAGAAGGGGCCGAGCTGGTGGTGCTGGACACGATGGTCGAGGAGGCGGAGCTCAAGGCGCAAGAAGCGCTGGCCTCGCTGGCGGAGGCCACTTTGCAGCGGATCAAAGCGCTCGATACCAGCGATGCGACTTCCAAGCAGGACCTCGATCAGGCGCAGGCCGAACGCGATGTCGCGCTGGCCCAGATCGAGCGGACCAAGGCGATGATCGCCCGCAAGATGATCCGTGCGCCGTTCCGCGCCCGCATCGGGCTGTCGGACGTGCATCCGGGGCAATATTTGATCGAAGGCGTGGAGCTGACGACCTTGCAAGGCGTGGACGAGGCGGTGCATGTCGATTTCACCGTCACCCAGACCGTCGCGCTCGGGCTTAAGGAGGGCGATGTGGTCGAGGTCATCGGCGCGGACAAGGAGGCGCCGG
This sequence comes from Haloferula sp., assembly GCA_044372775.1. Classification (GTDB taxonomy): domain Bacteria; phylum Verrucomicrobiota; class Verrucomicrobiia; order Verrucomicrobiales; family Akkermansiaceae; genus Haloferula. The sequence goes on along the minus strand of JBIPNO010000005.1, from coordinate 136,895 downwards.
TGAGCGCCACAATCATCGCGCTGGATTCCCTGATCGACCGCAACACCCGCAACGCGAACATCCGGGCCAAGGTCGACGATGCCCGCAAGCTCCCGCCGCCCGGTGCCTCGGTGCAGGTCCGGGTGCCGGTCGGCGCGGCCCGCCAAGTGGTCGCGGTGCCGGTGAGCGCGCTGCGCCGCGGGCCGGAGGGTGACCACGTGTTCGTCATTGCCGCGGACGCGCAAGGCCAGTCGCGGGCCGCGATGCGGTTGGTGAAAAGCGGGTCGGTGATGGGCGATGAAGTGATCATCGAAAGCGGATTGAAGGCGGGAGAGCCGGTCGCAGCGTCGGGTTCGTTCAAACTTCGTGAAGGCGCACTCGTCGCCGATGCCGGGAAGGCTCCGCAAGGCCAGTAATCGAAACCTTCCCGCCCGATGCGCTCCTTTACCGATCTCTTCATCAAGCACCCGGTGCTGGCCATCGTGGTCAACCTGGTGATCGTCCTCGTCGGCTGGCGGGCGGTCGGCTCGCTGCCGGTGCAGCAGTTTCCGAAGCTGGAAAGCTCGTCGGTGCTGGTCACCACGATTTACTACGGGGCCAGTGCCGAGACGGTGCGCGGCTTCCTCACGACGCCGATCGAGCGGGTGGTCTCGCAGATCGGCGGGGTCGATCACGTGGAGTCGAGCAGCCGCGCCGGGGTCAGCACGGTGACGGTGCGGCTGAAATTGAACCACGACACCACCGCGGCGCTGGCCGAGATCAGCGCGCGGCTCCAGCAGGTCCGCGCCGAGCTGCCGCCGGACGCGCAGCCGCCGATGGTCGAGGTCCAGCGCGCCGACCGGCCCTACGCGACGTTTTATCTGAGCTTCACCTCGTCGGAGCGGAGCGTTTCGGAGGTCACCGACTGGCTGTCGCGTTCGCTCCAGCCGCAGTTCGCGACCTTGCCGGGCATCCAACGCGTGACCATCGAAGGCGGCCGGGCGATCGCGATGCGGGTATGGATCGACCCCGCCCGCCTCGCGGCCTTGAATCTAACACCCGGCGACGTCCAATCCGCGCTGCGACGGAACAACTACCTCGCGGCGGTCGGGCGGACGAAGGGCAACCTGGTGGAAGTCAACCTGCTGGCGAACACCGACCTGCGCTCCACCGATGATTTCGAGAAGCTGATCGTGGTCGAACGCAACGGGGCGATCATCCGGCTGACCGATGTCGCGAAGGTGGAACTCGGCGCGGAGGAACCCGACCTCATCGCCAAGCGGAACGAGAAGGAAGGCGTTTATCTCGGCGTGTGGCCGCTGGTCGGGTCGAACGAGATCGACGTCGCCAAGGCGCTCGAAGCCGAGATGGCGCGGATCCAGCCGACCCTGCCGAAGGACATCGAGATGCACCTCGCCTACGACGGCACGATGTTCATGCGCGAGGCGCTGAAGGAAATCAGCAAGACACTGGCGGAGACCATTCTGATCGTCGGCTTGGCGGTGTTCCTTTTCATGGGATCGATCCGCACCGCGCTGGTGCCGTTGATCGCGATGCCCATTTCGCTGATCGGCACCGCGGCGATCATGCTGGCCTGCGGCTTCAGCCTGAACCTGCTCACCATCCTGGCCATCGTGCTGTCGGTCGGGCTGGTGGTGGATGATGCCATCGTGGTGGTGGAAAACGTCGAGCGCCACGTCCGCGAAGGAAAGTCGCGGATCCAGGCCGCCTTGATCGGGGCGCGGGAATTGAAAGGACCGGTGGTGGCGATGACCATCACGCTGGCGGCGGTTTACGCGCCGATCGGTTTCCAGGGCGGGCTGACCGGCTCGCTGTTCCTCGAGTTCGCCATCACGCTCGCAGCGGCGGTGATCGTGTCGGGTTTCGTCGCTCTAACACTCTCGCCGGTGATGAGCTCGCGCTTCATTCACAAGACCGGCCAGGAGGGTCGGCTGACGCGGCTGGTCAACCGGGCTTTCGACCGGGTGAAGGCGGGCTATGCGGTGCTGCTCGACGGTGCGCTGCGGATCCGCTGGGTCATTGTCGGCGTCGCGGTGCTGATCATGCTGGCGGCCTATCCTTTCTACACGATGTCGGCCAGCGAGCTCGCGCCGGTGGAGGACCAGAGTCATATCAGCCTGTTCCTCGACACCGCGCCGGACGCGACCATCGAGGCGGTGAACCGCGAGTCGCTGGAACTGGTGAAGAACGTCACCGCCTTTCCCGAAGCCGACTACATGTGGTCGTTGACGGCGGGCTGGGGCGGCTTCGGCGGGATGAAGATGAAGCCGTGGGGCGAGCGCGAGCGGACGACCGAGGAAATGTATGGCGAGGTCTTCGGCGCGGTGTCGCAGGTGCCGGGGCTGCGGGTCTTTCCGCGGCTGGATCCTTCGCTGCCGACTTCGGGGCAGTACGACGTCGAGCTGGTGCTCCAGACCGATGGTCCGGCCGAGCCGCTGCTCGGGGTGGCGCAGCAGATCATCGGCGCGGGGTTTCAAAGCGGGAAGTTCCTCTACGTCGACACGGATTTGAAGATCGACCGGCCGGAAGCGCGGGTCTTGATCGACCGCGAGCGGCTGGCGGACCTCGGGCTGGATCTGGCGGGTGTTGGGCAAGAACTGGGCACGCTGTTAGGCGGGGCCTGGGTGAACCGCTTCAACTACTACGACCGCAGTTACAAGGTCATCCCGCAGCTCGGCGACAGCGATCGGTCGTCGATCGGGCCCTTGCTCGATCTCCAGATCAAGACGCCGGAGGGCGACTTGGTGCCGGTGTCCACTTTCACCAGTCTGGAGCCGATGACCTCGCCGCGGACGCTGAACCGTTTCCAGCAGCGGAACTCGGTGAAGATTTTCGGCGGTGTCCAGCCGGGCATCACGAAGGAAGCCGGGCTGCGGGTGCTGGAGGATGCGGCGAAGCAGGCGATGCCGCCGGGAGTCACGCTGGATCATGCAGGCGAGTCGCGGCAGATCCGGAAGGAAGGGTCGGCGCTGGTGGTCACGCTGGGCTTCGCGGTGGTGCTGATCTACCTGGTGCTGGCGGCGCAGTTCCACAGCTTCCGTGATCCGCTGATCATCCTCTTCGGCTCGGTGCCGCTGGCGATTTCCGGGGCGCTGGCGTTCACCTTCCTGGATTTCACGACGATCAACATCTACTCACAGGTCGGGCTGATCACGCTGGTTGGTTTGATCGCGAAGAACGGGATCCTGATCGTGGAGTTTGCCAATGAATTGCAGGTGAAGGGACTGGAGAAAGTCGCCGCCCTGCGTGAGGCGTCGCTGACCCGCCTGCGGCCGGTGCTGATGACCACCGCGGCGACGGTGTTCGGGCATGCGCCGCTGATTTTCGTGACCGGAGCCGGGGCGGAGGCGCGGAACAGCATCGGCATCGTGCTGGTGGCCGGGATGATCGTCGGGACCTTGTTCACGCTGTTCGTGGTGCCGGCGTTCTATTCGATCATCGCGGCGAAGCATCAGGCGCATGAGGAGATCGATGAGGAGGAGTTGGTGGGTAGCGTGGGGTAACACAGGGAGCGCGGAATTCATTCCGCACGACCAGCTCATTCGGGTGCTGCGGAATGAATTGCCCGGATGAAAAGAGTTGGCCCGGGCTATCTCCGCTGCGCTACGGTTCCGCGCTCCCAGTGGGTGCCGCCATTCTGGACAGAAGCCGGATCCGGCACTAGAAACCGCCCGCCGCTCATCCATTCTCGTTCGCCCCGTGGCTTTCTCTTCCGACCGCTCCTATCCCTCGACCCTCCGGCCCGTCGCCATCACCGGCGCCGGGATCCTGACGTCGATGGGTGCGGACCTGGCGGAGAATGCCGCCGGGTTCCGCGCCGGGCGGACCGCCTTCCGGCCGGTGGATTTGTTCGATGTCTCCCGCCAGCGCATCGGCACGGCGGGTCAGGCGGAGCTTCCGGAGAGCGTCTCCGGAATCTCGCGGAAAGCGTGGCAGCGGATGGACCGTGGCACCCGCATGGCTTTCCTAGCGGCCCGTGAGGCTTTGGACATGGCGGGGCTGTCCGGCGGGGACATGCCGGTGATGATCGGCACCTCCGCCGCGGCGATGCCCATCGGCGAGCGGTATTATCTCCAGGCGGTCGAGGGGAAATCCCAGCGCCACCAATTTCTCCGGGTCGAGAGCTACCAGCCGCAGCACCAGATGGCCGCGATGATGCGGGCGCTCGGCGTCCGCGGACCGTTGCGGATCCTGTCGAATGCCTGCGCGTCCGGTGCGAACGCCATCGGCCACGCCTACCAGCTCGTTTCCGAAGGCAAGGCCGAGCGGGTGCTGGCCGGCGGCTACGATGCACTGAGCCAACTGGTTTTCGCCGGCTTCGATTCGCTCCAGGCGCTGTCCCCGAGCGGCATTCCACGGCCCTTCGATGCCGCCCGCGACGGTCTCGCGCTCGGCGAAGGCGCGGGCTTCGTGCTGGTGGAGTCGCTCGAGGCCGCCAAAGCGCGCGGTGCGGCGGTGATGGCTCGCATCCTGTCCTACGCCGCGGCGACCGACATCCACCACCTGACCCAGCCGCATCCGGAAGGCGATGCGGCGCTGAGCACGATGGTGAAAGCGACGCGCGCGGCCGGGCTGGAGCCGGAGCAGATCGACTACATCAATTCCCACGGCACCGGCACGCCGCTCAACGACGTCGCCGAGGCCCGTGCGATCTCCCGCTGGGCCGGCGCGGCCACGCCGAAGATCCGGGTGTCGTCGACCAAGTCGTCGATCGGCCACCTGTTAGGCGGTGCGGGATCGGTGGAGTCGGTGATCTGCCTGCTGACCCTGCGCGACCAGTTTTTGCCCGCCAGCCTCAACGTCCGGGAGGTCGATCCGGTGGTGGAGTTCGACCTGGTCCAGCAGCCGCGGGAGGCGGTGGTGAAGACCGTGTTGACGAACTCCTTCGGCTTCGGCGGGGCGAACGCGACGCTTATCTTTCAAAGAGAGGACTGGTCACGATGAATGGAACGAACCGCGGAGGCGCAGAGGTCGCAGAGAGATCGCTGAGGTTCAAGGAGGAGGTCGAACCTGACTTTCTCCGTGTTTACCTCCGCGAACTCCGCGTCTCCGCGGTTCGTTCATTCCAAAGCAAGGAGGTGTTGCCATGATCCGCATCACTGGAACCGGAGCCGTCAGTCCCGCGGGGTGGGGCGTGCCCGCCTTGATGGAAGCGCTCGATTCCGGAGCGCGGCCGGCGGTTTCCGAGCTGAGCCGCGAGCGGAAGAACGGGCCGCCGGTGGTGACTTCGGTGATGCGGGTGCCGCCCGCGCCGCCGACCCTGCCGAAGAGCCCCCGCTTGAGGCGGGTCAGCCCGATTTCGAAGTTCGCGGTGGGCGCGGCGATCGAGGCGCTGGGGCCCGAGCGCACGGCGAAGGCCGCGGCGGGAGAGCTCCGGCTCGGGGTCGTTTGCGCGTTGTTGAACGGCTGCGTGAACTACTCGAACCGCTTTTTCGGCGAGGTGCTGGCGGATCCTTCGGTCGCGAGCCCGATCCTGTTCCCGGAGACCGTTTTCAACGCGCCTTCGAGCCACCTGTCCTCGCTCTTCAACTCGACCGCGCCGAACGACACCATTCTCGGCGACAGCGCGGAAATCTTCACCGCGCTGGAGATCGCCTCCGAGTGGCTGCTTCGCGGCGACTGCGACGGCGTGCTGGTGGTGGTGCCGGAAGAGATCGACTGGCTGAGCGCCGAGGCGCTGGGGCTATACTCCCGCGAAGCGATCCCCGCGGAAGGGGCGGCGGCGCTTTATCTTGAGGCCGGCGGAGAGGGGCCGGAGCTCCTGTTGATCCCGGATCCGGTCCTGTTGGTCCCCGGTGGCGATCGGGCGGAGGCACTTCGCGCGGTTTTTGACGCCACCGGTGCCCGTGACGACGGAAAGACCCTGCTTTCCGACAGCCGGAGCGGCGTCGCCCGTTTCGACGCGGCGGAGGACCGGGCCTTCGCCGCTTGGTCGGGCCCGAGGGAATCGGTCCGCAAGACCCTCGGCGAATCCTTCGGCGCCTCGTCCGGGCTTCAGGTGGTCGCGGCGGTGGAGCGGATCCGTGCTGGCCGGGCCGCGCGCGCGCTGGTCACCACGCTCGGGGGCAACGAACAGGCCGGCGGCTGCCTGATCGGTTAGGGCCGGGTGGTGCGGGGAAGCAGCGATTCCCGTCTTCCGGGAGGATTTTGCTGGCCGGGTGGAGGTCTGTGTGACGATTTCGTCACATTCGTATGCCGATCCTCGCCAACGTCTCCACCGTTTCCGTCCTTGTCGGCCTGCTCCACGTGCTCGGCGCGCTGGGCGTCTTCCTTTTCGGGATGAAGATCCTCTCGGAAGCGGTGCAGCGGGTGGCGGGAAAGAAGATGCGGCAGGCCCTTTCCGGACTGACCTCCAACCGCTTCAGCGGGATCTTCACCGGCTTTGTCACCACTTCGCTGGTCCAGTCCTCGTCCGCGACCACGGTGCTGGTGGTTTCTTTCGTCAACGCGGGCTTGCTGACCCTGATCCAGTCGATCGGCCTGATCATGGGGGCGAATCTCGGCACGACCATCACGGCGTGGATCGTGGCGGTGGTCGGGAAATTCAACGTCGCGGACATCGCGCTGCCGCTGATCGGGGTCGGGCTGCCCTTCGTCTTCATCGGCAAGGACAAGGGCAAGAGCTATGGCGAGATGCTGCTCGGCTTCGGCCTGGTGTTCTTCGGCCTCGGGCTGCTGAAGGACTCGGTGCCGGACGTCCGGATGCTGATCAAGGAGGATCCGGGCACCGCGGCGATGGTCGAGGGGATCGTCACCTGGATGGGCGGCCGGGGCTTCGTTTCGGTGCTGCTTTACCTGGTCGGCGGGATTTTGCTGACCCTGCTGGTGCAATCGTCCTCGGCGGCGATGGCGATCACCATGACCTGTGCGTTGAACGGCTGGCTCGGCAACGTCGAGGCGGACCCGCTCGGGGTGTTCCAAAACTCCGCGGCGATCGTGCTGGGCGAGAACATCGGCACCACGGTGACCGCGTGGCTGGCGGCGCTGGGGGCGAACGTCCATGCCAAGCGGGCGGCGCGGGCGCACTTTTGTTTCAACGTGATCGGCGTCGCCTGGATGCTGGTGGTCTTCGTGCCGTTCAGCGGGATGTGTTGGAAGCTGGCGGGGATGCTGCCGGCGTCGATGCGCTCGGCGAGCGAGAGCATGGCCGGCTTCGACGTGGCCTTCGCGACCGCGATTTTCCACTCGGCGTTCAATTTCGTGAACATCCTGCTGCTGGTCGCCTTCGTCCCGCAGATCGCGCGGTTGGTGGAGTGGTGGGTCAAGGACACCGGGCCCGCCACCGGCGACGGCAAGCTGAAATACATCTCGCAGGGTCTCGTCGATCTCGGCGAGCTGAACATCGCCGAGGCTGAGAACGCGACGCTGCGGATGAGCCGGCTGACGTCGGAGATGTTCGACGGTTTCGTGGAAGTGCTGCGCCAGCCGGACATCGACCTTTCCACCCGGGTGGTGGAGCTCAAGGCGATGGAGGACACCTGCGACACCATGCTCAACGACATCACGGCCTACCTGATCCAGTGCTCGACGCATGAGATCGGCCATGACAACGCCACCAAGATCGCGTCCATCCTGCGGATCGTTTCCGAGTATGAAGAGGCCAGCGACCGGATCTACCGCCTGGTCAAGGTGGTGCAGCGGAAATACGAGAAGGGCTATCAATTCCAGCCGGCCCACGACCGCGAGATCACCAATCTGTGCAGCCACGTGCGGTCGATGCTCGATGCCTGTGCCAACGCGCTTTCCGGGGTGAGCGGACCGATGCTCGACGACGCGCAGCACCTGGAGAACCGGATCGACGCCTTGCGCAAGAACCACAACCGCGGCGCGATGAAGCGGATGCAGGAAGGCGGCGACGTGCCGACAGAGATGATCTACACCGAGATCAACAACCACCTCGAGGCGATCGGCAACCACGGTCTGAACATCATCCAGCACGGCGAGCGCCTGCCGGTGGAAGGGTGAGTTCGTCTGAAGGCGCAGGCTTGCCGGAGAGGCCGCCGTTTGTTCCCGTTTCCCCGGATGAAGGAGATGCCGACGGTGGAGCAGGTGGTGGCAATGCTGCGCGAGGAGGGAATCGCGGATCTTGAGGAAGGATTCGCGGCCGACGGCGACCTGTTCGCGGCGGGCATGGACTCGATGGCGGTGATGCAGCTCATCGTGGTGGTGGAGGAGCGCTTCGGCGCGGTGATCGGGCCGGAGGATGCGGGGCGGGAGAATCTGGAGACGCCGGAAGCCCTGGCGCGGCTGATCGGAAGGAGGCTGGCGTGAACGCGGACGTGATCGTGCTGGGCGCGGGCAGCGCCGGACTGGCGGCGGCGGTGACGGCGGCGCGGGAAGGGGCGCGGGTGATCGTGCTGGAGCGGCACGGCTTTGCCGGCGGGATGGGGACGGCGTCGCTGGTGCACACGTTTTGCGGGCTCTATCTGCTCGGTGATGGCCCGCCGCAGCTGGCGAATCTTGGCTTTCCGGCGGAGATGGCAGAGCGGATGCTGCGGGCGACCGGGGACGAGGGTCCGGTGAAAATGGGGCGGGTCTGGGTGCTGCGGCAGCATCCGGTCGAGTTCGTGCGGATCGCCGACGAGCTGTTCCGCGAGAGTGGGGTGGAAGTGCTGTTCCACAGCGAGGCGCTGCGGGCGGAGCGCGACGGCGAGGGCTGGACGGTCGAAGCGGTGTGCCGCGGGCAGCGGAAGATTTTGAAGGCGACGGCGCTGGTCGATGCCAGCGGCGATGCGGTGCTGGCGGACTTGCTCGGCGCGGCGGCGGAGCGGACGGAGTCGGCGCGTTTGCAGCGGCCGGCCTATGTTTTCGGAGTGCAGGGGGTGGTCGCGGCGGAGGAGGGGCTGGCTTTGGCCGGGCGGATCGTCGACGGGGTGCGGCGCGGAGAGCTGCCGAAAGAAGCGCTGGGCTTGCATTTTCGATCGAGCGGTCGGGCGGGGGAGATTTTCGGGAGCATCGACCTGTCCGGCGCGGAGGAGGGCGACTACGATCCGCTTGATGCCGGCTGTTTGTCCCGGCTGGAAGTTCGGGGGCGCCAAGTGGCCACGGCGGCGGTGGATTTCCTCAAGCGCGAGGCGGTGGGTTGGGCGGCGGCTTATGTCTCGCATTGGCCGGTGCGGGCCGGGGTGCGGGAAAGCCGGCGCTGGATTGGCCGGCATGTTCTGAGCGAGGCCGAAGTGCTGGGCGGTGCCCGGCATGACGACGACATCGCGCTGGCGGCCTGGCCGCTGGAGTCGCGTGAGACCACGCGGGGCCCCAAGCTGCGTTTTCCGGACGGTGACCAGGCGGCGGGGATCCCGCTGGGTAGCCTGATGCCGCGGGATCTGGACGGCGTGTTCGCGGCCGGGCGCTGCCTGTCCTGCGACCACGGCGCGCAGGCCTCGCTGCGGGTGATGGGGACCTGTTTCGCGACCGGCCAAGCGGCGGGGATGGCGGCGGCGGGAATAGGAGCGGGGCGTCCGGCCTCCGACACCCCGAAGCGATTGCGCGAGCTTTTCGGACCCCGGGAATGAGATTGCCAGCCCCGGGAGAGGCCGCCAATGTCTCGCCCCAGCCGCGGAACCGGATCGACCGCGGGATTTCCGGCCATTCACGATGAATATCTTCCAGCGCCTCGCGTCGAATGGCCTGCTGGGACCAGCCGAGTCCGGCGGAGCCGCCACGGGGAACCCCGCGGAGCCTCTGCCGGAGGAGGACGTGGTCTTCGTGAAGCGCGCGCAAGCGGGCGACATGAAGGCCTACGACGAACTGGTCACCCGGCACCGGGGAAGAATTTACGCCATGATCCGCAATATGGTCAAAAACGAGACCGACGCCTGGGACCTCTCCCAGGAAGTCTTCATCAAGGCGTGGCAGGCATTGCCGCGCTTCGAGGCGAAGGCGCGCTTCTCGACCTGGCTCTACCGGATCGCCCACAACGCGGTCTACGACCACACCCGCCGCCGCCGGCCCGAGGGCGGGGGGGAGATCAACGACGAGATTTTCAACCGTGACCGCATCGATCCCGCGGCGGTCGCGCTGCCGTCCGAGGCCCGCAGCCCGGACGAATCGATGGCCGGGGACGAGCTCCGCCGGAAGATCGAAGCGGCCCTCGACAAGCTCTCCCCGGAGCACCGCGAGGCGGTGATCCTGAAAGACGTGCAAGGACTCGCGTATAAGGAAATCGCCGAAGTGATGCACTGCTCGCTCGGCACGGTGATGAGCCGCCTTTTCTACGCCCGTCAGAAACTCCAATCCCTCCTCAAGGATGAATACGACTCCCGATGAAGAATTGCTGGCCCTCTGGGTGGACGACGCGCTGGACGGTCCGTCGGCCGGCGCGGTGGACGCCTGGGCGTCCACCCGGCCGGAATGGCTGGAGCGGCGCGAGCAGGCGCGGCAGGTGACGCCGTGGCTGAAGTCCGGCCTGGCGGCGGTGGAGGAACCACCTTACGCGGAGTTCTTCAACGCACGGATCGCCCGCGAATTGTCCCGCGAGCCGGCACCCGCGGTGGCCCCGGCCTACGAGGGTCGGCGCTTCTGGCGCTGGTTCCTGCCGGCGACCGCGGTGGCGGGCATGATGGTTTGTTTCTGGGCGGGCACCCGCATGGCGCCTTCGCCGATGGTCTCGGCGCCGGATCCGGTGCCTGCACCGGCCGCGCCTGCTCCCTACCTCTACACCCCGGAGAAGGGCGTGAAGGCGGCCTATTTCGCCTCGGAACCGGCGGATGCCATGGTCATCGTGCTCGACGGGGTGGCGGCGATTCCTGACAGCTTCGAGATTCCCGACACGGCGTCGGCGGTAACGGAGCCGGACTCCGCCACGGCCGATATCCTGGTCCCGGCCCCATGAAACGGCGACGGATGATCCTCGGGCTTCTGGCCCTGTTGGCCGGTCCGGCGCTCGGCCAGACGGACCCGGGAAAGGACGTGATCGGGATAGTGACGGTGACCGTTTATTACGCGACCAACGGCGACGGGGTGGCAGCGGGCGAGCGGGCGAAACCGGTGACCGAGGAGGTGGCACAGAGGCTTGGGCGCGAGGAGAGGCTGAAGTTTTCCAAATACCTGGAGCTCGGCCGCGACACCAAGCCCTTGTTCCGCAGTTACGAGAACTGGGCACAGCCTTTGCCGCCGAGCGATGAGATCCTGCTGCGTTTCGAGGCGCAGAGCAAATTGTCCAAGGAATTGATGAGGCTGGACGTTGAACTCTGGCTCAGCCGGAAGAAGATCTTGAAAACCGATGCCGCGATGGAGCCCGGCAAGCCGCTTCTGGTGCTCGGGCCGGAGTGGCGGGGAGGTCGCCTGATCATCTCCGTGGAGCTTGCACCCGGCCGTCCGAAAAAGCCATAGTCCCGCCATGAAAGCCCTTCTCCTCTGCTGGTTCGCCGGCTCTCTGACCTTGTCGGCCGCCGCCTTGAAGTTCGATGAAACGACCAAGGAGGTCAAACTCGGTCCCGATGCCCGGACGGTGACGACCGATTTCAATTTCAAGAACGAGTCGAAGGAAGACGTGGTGATCGACCGCTACGATGCCGCCTGCACCTGCATCAATGCGCAGATCAAGGGGGGCAAGCTGGTTTACAAGCCGGGCGAAAGCGGGGTGATCCGCGCCGCTTTCGACATGTCGCTGTTTTCCGGAACGGTCGACAAGTCGGTGGCCGTCTGGCTGAAGGGCGACCCGAAGGACAAGCCGTCGATCGTCCTGACCACGCAGATTGTCATCCCGGTCCTGGTGGAAGTGGAACCCAAGACATTGATTTGGGAAGTGGGGGAGAAGCCTTTGCCGAAGACGGTGACGCTGACGATGAATCACGACGAGCCGATCCGGGTGACCACCGTTTCCGGCGCGGATGCCCGTTTCACGCAGGAGCTGAAGGTGATCGAGGAGGGGAAAAAATATGAGGTCGTGGTGACGCCGGCCGGCACCGACAAGGTGGGCATGGGAGTGGTCCACGTGGAGACCGACTGCAAGATCCAGCGCCACCGGTCGCAGAGGATTTTCACGGTGGTGCGCCACCCGCTGCCAAAGACGCAGGCCGGAGCGGCCGCCAAGCCATGAAGGCGGCGGTGGAACTGGCATTGGTGCTTGGCTGCGCGTCGGCGGGTGCCTTGGGGACGTGGATGATTTCCGGTCCGCCGGACCGGACGGTCGCCTGCGATCCGGCCATGATTTCGGCGGAGGAGATCTGCCTTTCCACGCTGCAAGCCGAGTGGCCCGAGGGCAGCTACCTGTGGATCGACGCCCGGCCGGCGGAAGAACGGGAGCGCGATGGCGCGGGCATGCCGGGATCGATCCCGCTGACCACCGTCGGCGGTGGCAGTTTCGAGGAGCAGGTGGAAGCCCGGCTCGAGCGTCTGGCCACCGCGCCGCGGGCCGTCGTTTACTGCGGCAGCGCCGGTTGCGGGATCAGCAAGGAAGTCGTGAAGCGGTTGAACGAACTCGGGATGATTCCCGAAGTCCGCGCCCTGCACGGCGGCTGGGAGGGTTTGCAGCAGGCGGGATGGCTCAAGGGTTCCAATCCGGCGAATTGATGTCGACCAGCTCGAGGAAGGGCCGCGCGGGGTCTTCCTGGTGATTCCACTGGACCGAGACGGTCGCCCTCCGCCGCATGCCCCAGCGGATCGGGTAGTTCGGATCCTCCACCAGTTTGCGCAGCCGCGACGCGTTGGCCGCATAGGCGCGGGCCGTTTCTTTGCCGACGGAGCTGGGCATCAGCTTGAGCGTGAATTTCCGGTCGTCCCCGGGAACGTCCGTTTCGTAGCAACCCTCGATGGGCTCGAGATAGACGTGGAACCGGGCCGGCGGCAGCGTGTTGGGCTTCGCGGTGAAGTTCGCCAAGCGGCCGCCGACGAGGTCGAGGAAGGCGGGCAGGAACACGTGGGGTGGCTGGGCTCCGCGCTGCCGGACCAGGATGACGAATTCGTTGTTCGGGGCGTCCTTGGCGAAGAACGAAACGCGAAAAGGAAACTCCATCACCTCTTCGTCCGGCTGCAGGCGCGACCGGTCGGGAACGATCTGGGAGTACTGCGGGAGTTCCCCACCGAGCAGGGTGGCGGCCAGTTCTTCCTCGGTGGCGGCCGGCTCCACTAGATTCAGCCGGGAAGCCGCGTCCGTGGCCCGGAGGAAGGTTTCGAGCATGTCGTTGGCGGCGATGGCGGGCGACTCCGACCGGTCGGCGGAGGGATCCCCGATACTGGAAAGTTCCGCATCGCCTTCGGGAGCTTGCGGCACCGCAGCGGGCGGGACGAAAGGGGGCCGGGGCGCGGGCGGGGTGCCTTTCGCCGGACCCTGGACCACCAGCGGCTTCGCGGCGTCCTTCATCCGTTGCCCCGGCGATCCCGGCGCGTAGAAATAAAGCAGCGTGCCGACGACGGTCACCGCCAGCGCGACGTAAGTCGCGGGCAGCAACGCGTGCAAGAGGCGGAAGGGTCGGCGGGTGCCGTCATGGATCGCCGTCGCTCCCTTGTTCTTCAATCGCTGATCGGAAGTGCTGTGCCGGGCCGGGATCGGGATGAGTTGCGGGCGACCGGGAAGATGTCTCGGCTCCGGCCGGATCCTGGGGCCGCCCGATGGAAGCACTTCTTTTTCCGCCCCGGCTTCGTCGGCGTCCGGCGGCTCGGGTGCTGCGGCCTCGGGGGAGCTGGAAGGAATCTCCGCTGCCACCGGGGAAGGGACTGCTTCAACCGGGGGCCGACTTTCCTGCGGCGGGGTAGGCTCCGCATTCTCATCGGCTGCCGAAGGTGCGGTGATGATCCCCCGGCAGTTCGGGCAGGGCCCGGTCACTCCCGCCAAGGCAAACCGCACGGTCAGCCGCGTGTGGCAGTGAACACAGGAGAAAGTGAGGGTTTCCGCGGGCATCGGGGGCTTCTCCGAGCGACGCTACCGGACCGGTCCGGTGGCGTCAACGACCCGCTGCCATGGCGGCAAACGGGCGGGATCACTCGTTCGGGCTGCCGCCGGATGCGTCCCCGAGATGGGCGGACACCGCGGGCAGGAACTTTTTGAAGCGGGTCTTGTCGATCGCCTTCATGTAGGCTTCTTCCGGGGAGATCATGCCGGCCTGAAGCTTGTTCCAGATCGCCTCGTCCATGAACTGCATGCCCTCCGCCTTGCCGCCGGTGATCACGTCGTAGAGTTTCTGGGTCGCCCCTTCGCGGATGATCGCGGAGACGGCCGGGGTGGCGAACATGATCTCGTGCACCGCGGTCCGACCCGGCTTGTCGCTGCGTTTGCAGAGCAGCTGGGCCAGCACCCCGCGCAGGGACGCCGCCAGCATGGTGCGGACCTGCGACTGCTGGTCGGCAGGGAAGACGTCGATGATACGGTCGATGGTCTTGCGGGCGTTGTTGGTGTGCAAGGTGCCGAAGACCAGCAGGCCGGTCTCGGCCGCGGTCAGCGCCAGCGAGATGGTTTCAAGGTCGCGCATCTCGCCGACCAGCACGATGTCGGCGTCTTCCCGCAGCGCGGCGCGCAGACCGTCGGAGAACGAAGGGGTCTGGATCGGCACCTCGCGCTGGGTGATGATCGACTTCTTGTTGCGGTGCACGAACTCGATCGGTTCCTCGATCGTGATGATGTGCCGGTTGAAGTTGATATTGATGTAGTCGAGCAGTGCCGCGAGGGTGGTCGACTTTCCCGAGCCGGTCGGACCGGTGACAAGGATGAGGCCGGAGCGGATGTGGCCGAACTGTTTGACGACCTCCGGCACCCCGAGCGATTCGAGGGACATGATCTCGGTGGGAATCAGCCGGAAGACCGCCGCGAAGCCGTTGTTCTGCTTGAGGTAGTTGCAGCGGAAACGCGAGTCCTCGTCCATCGCGTAGGCGAAGTCGAGGTCGCCGCGGTCCAGATAGAGTTGGAAGGCTTTCGGGTCGCAGATCTCCGCCAGCATGTCCTTGAAGGCCTGCCCCTCGAGGACCGGTTCGTCGGGGATCGGAGTCACCGAGCCGTGAACGCGGATCTTGGGCGGTTGCCCTTCGGAAAGGTGGAGGTCGGAACCCCGGGTTTCCACCAGGTATTTGAAATAGGCGTCGATGCGGGCCATGGGAAGCGGTCGTGGAGATCAGGATTGGAAGAAACTGCGCATCTGGATCTTGTCCTCGCAGCGGAAGAGGGTCTCTTCCTGCGTGATCAAACCCTTGATGTAGAGGCGTCGGAGCGACTCGTCCATGGTGATCATGCCGACGTTCTTGCCGGTCTGCATGATGCCGGGGAGCATGAAGGTCTTGCCATCCCGAATCGTCGCCGAGACGGCCGGGGTGTTGACCAGAAGCTCCAACGCCATCACCCGGCCGTTGCCGTCGGCGCGCGGCACGAGCTGCTGGGAAAGCACGCCGCGCAGGGATTCGGAGACCATGATGCGGATCTGGTTGCGCTGGTCGACCGGGAAGACGTCGAGCACCCGGTCGAGGGTTCGCGGAGCGTTGCCGGTGTGCAGGGTGCCGAGCACCAAGTGACCGGTCTCCGCGGCGGTCAGGGCCAGCGAGATGGTTTCCAGGTCGCGCATTTCACCGACCATGATGACGTCCGGGTCTTCCCGCAGGGCCCCGCGGAGGGCCTTGGCGAAGGACTCGGTGTGGGTGTGGACCTCGCGCTGGTTGACGTGACAGCCCTTGGACTCGAAGACGTATTCGATCGGGTCCTCCAGGGTGAGGATGTGGTCCTCGCGGTCGCGGTTGATGAAGTCGACCAGCGCGGCGAGCGTGGTGGACTTGCCGGATCCGACGGCACCGGTCACCAGGATGAGCCCGTTGTGGTAGCGGGTCAGCGGGGTGAGGTGCTCCACCGGGAGGTCGATCTCCTCCATGGTGCGGATCGTCGTGCTGATGATCCGGAAGACCATATCGTAGCCGAGGCGCTGCTTGATCACCGAGGCACGGAAGCGGCCCTGCGGGTTGTAGTAGGCGAAGTCGACGTCGCCCTTTTCCTGGAGACGGTTCCATTCGCGTTCGCCCAGGAAGGAGCGGGCGAGCTTCTCGGTTTCCTCGGCCTTCAACGGCGGATGGTCGGCCCAGATCGGCTGGAGCTGGCCGAAGCGGCGCCAGGCGGGCGGGTAGGCGGTGGGCAAATGGACGTCGGAACAGTCATACTCGCGGCCGAGTTTGAGGTATTCGTCAACGTGGTCGAGAACGCGGTGCTCGGACATGTGGGCGTGGGTTAGAGCGGGAAGAGCGGGATATGGGAAGCGGGAATTGCGGCTGCTTTCATGAATCTCCCACGGTGTCATTACCGGGTATCACAAAGCGCTTTCCAAGTTCGCGCATGGCCCACGTTTGAAGCGTGGGACGGGCCAGCGCGAAGGCTCCGCCGAGTGCGATCTTCCAGAGCGACTTGGAAGCCTTCGACTCGCGGACCACGGGGCGCGGACGCTTGAGGATCATGCTGGCCAACAGTCCCAAGGCGAGGGAACCGCCGAACCAGGCCAGCGGTTTCGAAAGAATCGAATCCTTCACCCGGGCCGGCACGTCGAGCCGGTGGCGGATGACGGCGAGGTCCTGGCCGAGTGCGACCCGCGAGGCGGCCATGCGGGCGCTCAGCGCGTCGGTTTGTCCTTGAGATTGAGAAGCCATTCGCGGTCTTTGAGAAGTTCGGCGCGGGCGATCGGGAACGCCGGCGAGGCCGGGCGTCGCAGCACCATGGCGGCGATCCCGGCAAGGAGGAGATGCAGCGCGGCGGCTGCCAGGGCGACCCAGTGCCAGGCGATGCCGGCACCGGAAGTGGCGACCCAGCCGATCAGGCCGGCCATGCCGGTCAGCCAGGCGGTCATCGCGCAGCCGCCGATGAAAGCGAGGATCACCCCACGCCGGGCGGCCGCGCGGCCGGCCTCACGGGCTTCCAGCGCGACCAGTTCCATCCGGGCGGATACGAACTCCACGGCGGACTCCCGCCACGACGGCGTGGCCTGTGTTTCCGGTGCGGGACCCTCGGTCATGGTATCAAGACAAGACCGGCGCTCCCGCGGTCGGGAGCGCCTGGTGAAGCGTCAAACGGGAGAGGCATTCAGCGGCGCGCGATCAGGCCGATCAGGAAGCCGAGACCGAGGGCGCCGGCGACGCAGCGGGTCGGGTGCTGGCGGATGTAGTCCTCGGTGGTGATGTGAAGTTCCTTGGCCTTCACGCGCGTTTCGCGCCACTGCTCGTCGGCGCTGTGGCGGAATTCCTTGGCCTTCTCGGCGGCGGCATGCTTCAGGCTTTCGGCCTTGTCGGTGGCGGCCGACTTGAAGGCCAGCGCCTTGTCGGTCGCGACTTCGCGCAGGTGCTGGGCGGACTCGACGGCGCGCTCCTTGATCACCTTGGCCTGGTCGGTGGCCTGGTGGGCGAATTCCTTCGCCTTTTCGCCGGCGGCAGCCCGGAGATCGTTGGCGGCTTGTCCGACCGACGGGGATTTCGTGAATCCGGCTTCCGGATCGAGCGATCCGGCATTCGTGGCAAATGTATCAGACATGACGGGGATGGATTGGGGTTGGTGGGAAAATGGTAATTTCGCGGGGTGCAGCAACGCTGCCACCATTGCATTCCCGGTGCAAGTAAAGGATGAGCTCCGGCCGGGGAGGGCTTCGCCGGATCAACGCGGTTCCGGCGCGCGGATGTCCCGGGCCTTCGGCGGATCCAGCAGGCGCTCTTTCTCGGTCTCCGGCGGGGAGGTGAACATCACGTTGTTCCACTCCGGCTCCCGCATCGGTCCCGTGCCACGGAACTGGAACAGCCCGTAAAACGGCTTCAAGGGCAGGGTGATCACCCCGAGCAGACCGCGGGCGTTCATCCGGATCGTCATGTCCAGCGTCCTCTTGTTGAGATCCGCCTTCGCGTCGCCGGTGAAAACCAGCGACGGGGTGGTGGTGAGGAAGTCGTTGGTCCGCAGGACGCCGTCCGTCACGGCGAAGGTGCAGAAAGCTTCCCGCGCTTCCTGAAAGCCGGCCTTGCGGTTCGCCAGCACGGCGGAAAGCACCGGCGACAAGGGCCCGAAGATCGGGACCGAGAACAGCTCGCCTTCTTCCAGCGCGATCAGCCCCTCACCGTTCAGGCCCTCCGCGGCCTTGCCCTTGTAATTGAACTCCATGCGTCCGGTGACGAAGCCCTTCGCCTTTTTGTCGAAGCCGCAGGCGGTGGAGATTTCCGGCAAGCTCAGGCGGGTCCAGTCGAGCTCGCCCTTCACGCGCTGGCCGCCATTGTCCGGCAGCACGTCGAAACGTCCGCGCACCGGGCCTTCGAAGACTTCGAACTCGAGATCCCGGACCTCCGTCGCGGCGGGCTTCACCAGCACGCCGGTGCTCAGCCCGCTCAGCAACAGATCGACTCCCGCGAACTTGTAGCTGACCTTGCCGCTGGTCTTGCCGCTCACCTTGAAGTTGGTTTTGGCCGAGCCCTTGGCCAGCCCGATCACCCCGCCCGCCTTCAACTCCGGCGTGCGGTGGAAGCGGTAGTCCTCGAGATGGTCGGCCACTTTCGGCAGGAACATCCGCAGCACCGGCGCCGGCCAGAAGCTGCCTTCGATGTTCTCAAAGGTCAGCGTCGAGGCTTCACGGTCGAAGCGCACCCGGTCGACCGTCGCCTTGCCGCTCATCGGCCCGTCGTGCGCCTTGCGCAGCTTGTAGCTGGCGTAGTCGAACTCAACCTCCCCGCGGGTGAAATCCAGCGCGTTGTGGTCGAGGTCCATGGTCACCCGCGCCTTCCGGAACGGGGTGCCCCGGTAGGCCATGTGGGTGGCGCTGGCTTCCCCGGATGCCTCCCAGGCATGCGGATCGCCGGGGGTGAGCCGGCCCTTGATCCGGGCGGCGACCTGGGTGTCGTCGCGATCGCTGAAGTCGGCGAAGACCTTGCCCAGCGGATGGTTGTCGAAAAAGCCGCGCCAGACTCCGATCCGCAGATCCGTCGAGACGTCGTAGCGGATCAGCTCCGGCTGGGCCAGCAGCCGGCCCCGCAGCGTTCCGTCCGGCCGCGTGACGACCAGATTGTCGAGGAAGACGCTGGTGCCGTTCCAGGAAAGGTCGGTCTCGACCCGCGACGCACGGTGCCCCTTGAAACGAAGGTCTTCCGCGACGAGGTGCCCGATCACCTGGAACACCGGCGGCCCGCTTTCCGGCCATTCGAAGTGGCCGCGCGCCGAGACCTCGGGCCGCGACTCGAAGCTCACCTTGTCCAGCCAACCCGCCGCGTCGAGCTCCCGCAGCAGCACCGGCAGTTCGAGGTTCGAGCGGGCGTCGAAGCGACCCTTGCGGCTGGCCAGGTCATACTCCATCCGGCCGCGCAGGCTCCCGCCGCCGTCCTCGACGTCGAGCGACTCCAGCACCAGCAGCCGCCCGCGCATTTCGCCCTCGGCTTCCATCCGGGTGATCTCGATCCCCCCGCGTTCCAGCGCGTCGCTCTTCAGGGAAAGATCGGCCCGCACGGTCCGCGGTTCGTCCAGGTCGCCTTCCACCCGGATCCGGATCACCGGCGGCTTGTCAGGATCGAATTTCCACGGTTCCAGCAGCCCGATCACCTGCAACAGCAACTTCCGCCGGTAGACCCGGGCGAGTTCGACTTCCTCCTCCTTCACCGTCAGCCGCGGACGATAGCCGAGCAGCAGCGCTTCGAACTCGAGCCGGATGCCGCCGACTTCGCCCCGGGCGTCCAGCACCTCCAGCCGCCGCCCACCGGGCATCAGCACCCGGCCGCTCGCGTTGGTGATCTCCAGCGCCTTGGAGTCCGGGTCGTCCGGGTCCACCGGCATCGTCAGCGACCCGCCCTTGAGATCCAGCCGCTCCACACGCACCTCGCCGCGCGCCAGCTTGGAGCGGTCGACGTCGACCATCACCTCCTTGACCCGAGCCACCACGCGCTGGCGGGTCGCGTCGGCATAGACCGTCACCTCGTCCGCCTCGACCCCTTGCAGCGGCCAGTAGCGAAGCCCCGCGATGTCCGCGTGCAGTCCTTGGGCCGCGAGCGCTTTTTCAATCTCGCCGCGCCACGAATCCGGCAGGCCGGTCTGGTTCGCCCACCACAGCCCGCCACCCGCCGCGATCACCCCGCAGAAAGCCAGCAGCGCGACCAGCGTCCGGAGCTTGTGGATGATGCGCAGCCTCCTCATGGCGGTGCCGGAACATGAAGTTCCAAGTAGGGAAGTGCCAAGTGCCAAAGAACGGCGGGAAGTTCCAAGTTTCGAAGTGCCAGGTGCCAGGGAAGAAGCGGGAAGTTCCAAGTTCTGAAATGCCAAGGCGCCAGCCAGATCGTGCCCATCTCCCATCTCCCATCGGAAGCAGGCTCGCGGCTTGCGGATCGGGGATGAAGGGATTTGGATCAGGGGATGAGCGACATGCCGGTGAAAGTGGAGCAGGACGGGCTCGCGCAGAAGATCGTCGAGGCGATCGTCGGTTCGATCACGAGGATCCCGGTGACCCAGTTGACCGAAAGCCCGATGCCGGCGGAGGCGGCGCGGGGGATCGCGCACCATGCGGCGCTCAAGGCGGCCGCGGCGGCGGGGACGCTGGGCTTGCCGGCGGGACCGATCGGCTGGCTGACGATTTTTCCGGAGATGATGAAGGTCTGGCAGATCCAGACGCAGATGGTCGCGGATCTGGCCGGCGTGTATGGCCAGACGGCCTGCCTGTCGCGGGAACAGATGACCTATTGCCTGTTCCGCCACGGCGCGGCGATGGCGGTACGCGACCTGGTGGTGCGGGTGGGCGGGCGCTATCTGGTGAAGCGGGTCTCGCTGCAGGCCTTCCAGTCGGTCGCGAAAAAGGTCGGCATCAAGGTGTCGCAACGGGCGCTGGGCAAGGCGCTGTCGCGCTGGGTGCCGGTGCTTGGTGCGGTGGGGGTGGCGGGCTACGCTTATTTCGACACGGCGCAGGTGGCGAAGACGGCGATCGAGCTGTTCGAGGGCGGGGTCGAGATCGATCCCTTGGACGAAGTCGGGGCGTCGACTCCGGCGGGCTTGCTGGCAGGGTGGCGGGCGGGGGAGCTCGACGACGGCATGGCGCGGCAAGGCTTGATCAGGCTGGGACTTTCCGCGGAGGAAGCGGATGCGGCGATGGGCGGTCCGGAGCCGGAAGAAGCGAATGGATGAAAGAATGGAGGCTCGCGGCGGCTACCGTCGGCGCGCGGCGGCCGCGGGCATCCTACACAAACGGATAGCTTCCCCGACCCCGCGCTCCTGATCCAGACTCCCGGAAACCCATGCACCGAGCCTTTTTCATTGCCACCCTTGCCGTCCACGCCCCGGCTTTCGCCGAATCCCGTTTCGAGTTCCGCGACGGAGACCGTGTCGCGCTGCTGGGCGATGCCTTCATCGAGCGCGAACAGTATGAAGGCTGGATCGAACTGGCGATGACCACCGCCTTTCCGGATCGAGCGGTGACCTTCCGCAATCTCGGCTGGAGCGCCGACACGCCGGCCGGCACTTCGCGCAACGGGCTGAGCCCGGGGCAGGCGGGGTTGGAAGCGCCTGAGGAAGGATGGCGGCAGTTGGAGAAGCAGTTGGAGACTTACAAGCCGACCGTGCTGGTGACCGGCTACGGCATGGCGGCCTCGCTGCCGGGCGGGCAGACGCCGGAGCAGTTCCGCAAGGACTTCGAGCGCTTGCTCGACCGCGCGGCGAAGCTGGAAGGCGGGGTGCGGGTGCTGGTGCTCGGCGCGCCGCCGCGATTCCTGCGGCCGGGGGAGACGGAGGAGTCGGTGAAAGCGCAACGAGAGTCGTTGGCGACGATCAATCAGGTCCTGCGGGAAGTCGCGCAGCAGCGGGGGCATGTCTTCGTGCCGATGGATTTCCTCGCGGGGCTGGTCCACCCGGAATTGCATTCGGACAACGGCATTCACCTCACCTCGCTCGGCTATCGGGTGGTGGCGGGTGCGATCGAGCGACAACTGGGATGGACCACGGCGGCTCCCGGCGAAAGCAAGTGGGAGAAAGGTGAAGCCGCCGATGCATTGCGCGCCGCCATCCTCCGCAAAAACGAGTGGTTCTTCCATCGTTCGCGGCCGGCCAACATGGCGTATATCTTCGGCTTCCGGAGAGGCGAGCAGGGCCGCAACGCCGGCGAGATCCCGGCCTTCGACAAGCTGGTCGCCGAGGAAGAGGGGCGGATCGCCCAGATGCGCGACCTTTCGAAGAACGTGATCGTCCCGGCGCCGCCCGCGCGGGTCGAGTCGCAGTTCGCGGCGAAGACCAAGCAGCCGTATCCGGAGTTCACCGTGGCCGATGGCTACGAAGTCACGCTGTGGGCGGAGAACCCGATGCTCCACAAGCCGACGCAGATGAACTTCGACGAGCGCGGCCGGCTGTGGGTCGCCAGCGCGGTGACCTATCCGCAGGTCGAGGTCGGCCAGACGCCGGACGACACGATCGTGGTGCTGGAAGACACCAACCAGGATGGCAAGGCGGACACATCGAAGGTTTTCGCGACCGGGCTGCTGATGCCGACCGGGGTGCTGCCAGGCGACGGCGGCTGCTACGTCGCGCAGAGCACCGACCTGCTGCACTTCACCGACAAGGACGGCGACGGCAAGGCCGACACCAAGCGCCGCGTGCTGAGCGGCTTCGGCACCGAGGACACCCATCACAACCTCCACACCCTGCGCCGCGGGCCGGATGGGAAAATGTGGATGAACCAGAGCATCTACACCCGCAGCGATGTCGAGACCCCGCACGGGTTGATGCGGCTGAAGAGCGGCGGCGTGATGCGCTTCGATCCGCGCACCGACAAGCTTGAGTCCGTCTTCTACGGCTGGTGCAATCCCTGGGGCCACCAGTTCGACAAATACGGCCAGTCCTTCGTCACCGACGGGGCCGGCGGGAGCGGCGTGAACTGGGCGATTCCGGGGGCGATGTATTTCACTTACGCCCGGGCCGAGAAGATCATGGGTGGGATCAGCCCGGGATCGTATCCGAAATTCTGCGGGCTGGAGATCGTCGAGTCGCCGATGTTCCCGGCCGAGTGGCAGGGCTCGATGATCACCTGCGACTTCCGCGCGCACCGGATCGTGCGCTTCTCGGTGGCCGACCAGGGCTCCGGCTACGCCGCGCAGGAGGCGGGCGATCTGTTGCGGACCAGCGACGTGAATTTCCGGCCGATCGATGTGAAGATCGGCCCCGACGGCGCGCTCTACATCGCCGACTGGTCGAACCCGATCATCAACCACGGCGAGGTCGACTTCCGCGACCCGCGGCGCGACCGCGAGCACGGCCGGATCTGGCGGGTTTCGAAGAAAGGCGCGCCGGTGCTCAAGCCCGGGAATCTCGCCGCGGCGAAGGATGTGGAGTTGTTAGATCAACTCACGAGCGACCACCGCCACGAGCGCGAGGCGGCGATGGCGGTGCTGGTCGAGCGCCCGCGGACGCCGGAGCTGGATGCCGCCATTCAAACTTGGAGCGCGCAGGCGAAGGACGGCCGGACGCGGCTCGCGGCGCTTTGGTTGCGTGAGGGTCGCAATCTGCCGGCGGACTGGGCCGGGATGGGATTGCTTGCCCAGGTGCTTGGCGACCCGGATGGCCGGATCCGCGCGGCCGGGGTGCGGGTGCTGGGGAATCAGCTGGATCGTGCGAACGGAGAACAGGCGACCGGTTGGCTGGCCAAGGCCGCCAACGACGAACATCCGCGGGTCCGGCTTGAAGCCGTCCGCGTGCTGGCGAAGCTGCCAGGTGCGGAACCGATGGACCTTGCCCTGCAAGTGCTGAAGCAGCCGATGGACCGCTTCCTCGAGTATGCGCTGTGGCTGAACGTGCGCGACCGCGGCGACGCGTGGATGAGCGCTCTGTTAGAGGGCCGCCTGCCGCTGGCCGGGCGCGAGACCGCGCTGGATTTCGCATTGGCGAACCTGCCGCCGGAGCGGGGGCTGGAAGGCATCCGCAAGCTGATGCCGAAGCCGCTGCCGCGCGACGGATCCGGGCCTTGGCTGGGGCTGGCCTTGAAGACGGCGGACCCGGGGATGATGGGATTGATTTACACGCAGGTGCTCGATGGTGGCTTCGACGCGCCCGCCGCGGCGACGGCACTGCGCGGCTTGGAAGAGGCGGTGAGCCAGCGTCAGGTCGCGCTGCAAGGGGACGCGATGCGGTTGCGGCCCTTGATCGACTCCGCGCCGCCTGAAGTGGCCGCCGCGGCCTTGAAGCTGGCCGGTGCTTTGAAAGCGGAAGGATTGCTGGAGGGGATCCAATTGAAGGCCGCGGACTCCGCGGCACCCGCGGCGGTGCGGCTGGCGGCGGTCGATGGCTTGTCGCGGTTCGCCTCCGATGCCGCGCGCGACGCCTTGCTTTCGCTCGGCGGATCGGATGCTCCGGCTGAAATCAAGCGTGGTGCCGCGCTGGCATTGGTCCGCCATCATCGTGCCGCGGCGCTGGGGGCGATCCGCGCGGTCTTGCCGGGGCTGGACGACCTGACGCAGGCCCGGGCCTTCTGGCAGCAGGCACTTTCGCTGAGCGGGCTTTCGGCGGATCTCGCCAAGTCGTTCCGCGAACAGGCGCTCGATCCGAAGGTCGCGGCGCTGAACCTGCCGGCGGTGCCGGAGATCGACGAACATGCCGACTTGAACGCCGTGATGCGGCAGCAAGCCGGCAGCGCGGCGGCGGGTGGTCCGACTGCGGCGGAAGTCCTGCGACTGGCGAAGCTGGCCGCGGAGAAGGGCGACGCGGTGCGCGGCGAGGCGATCTACCGCCAGCCGGCGCTCGCTTGCATCGCTTGCCATGCGGTCGGCGGGGCGGGGGGCAAGGTCGGGCCGGACATGACTTCCATCGGAGCCAGCGCGCCTCTCGACTACCTTGTGGAGTCGATCCTGATGCCCGCGGCGAAGGTGAAAGAGGGCTATCACTCGGTGGTGATCGAGACCAAGGACGGCCGCACCTTGATGGGCCGGCTTTTGCGCAGCGGTGGAGGCAGCACGGTGATCAGCGATGCCGCGGGGCAGGAGATCACCTTGGCCGATTCCGCCATCGTCAAGCGCACCGACTCCGGCAGCCTGATGCCCGCGAACCTGATCGCGGGCCTCAAGGAGCAGGAGCAGCTCGACCTCTTCAAGTTCCTCTCCCAGCTCGGCAAGCCGGGTCCCTTCGACGCCACCAAGAGCCGTGCGCCGCGGGTCTGGGCGGTCATGCCGCTGTCCGGCGCTCCGCCGGAGGGCGCGCTGAAGGGCGAGGCCTCGCTGCCTTGGATTCCGATCAACGGCACGGTCAACGGCACCCTGTTAGGTTCCGACGTCGCGGCTTTCGCGGGCGGAGCGGGCCAGATCCTCGCCGCGGCCCGCTTGCAGTTGACGCAAGCTGCGGACCTGGTGCTGACTTTCCCCCAAGCGCCGTCCGGCGTGTGGGTCGACGGCCAGCCGGTCAAGAACGGCCGCGTCCGCCTGGAGCCCGGGATTCACAAGATTGTGGTCCAGCACCAAGGCGGCGGCGACTTGAGATTCGAAGCGTCGGCGGGGACTTTCCTGCCGGTGTGGTGAGAAGGTGATTCGTCCCCGTTCACTTGCTCCAGAAGATCAGCCACGCCACCGCGACGATCATCATCACGCAAAAGCTGAGAAGGCAGAGGCCAATAAGCCGGTCTCTGCCCGTCATGGGCGGATGTTTCGTGGCAAAGGTTTTGCCGCAATGCTGGCACTGAAACTCGCGGCTGACCCGAGAAGAAAACAGAAGAGCCCAGAGGCCGATAAAGAACGCACTCGGCCAGTCGACACGCTCGACCTCGACAACGATCTTCCTGGTCGATTTGCCGCACTTCGGGCATTGGACGTCAGGCCGACGGAGATCGCTGTCTTGAGGGGAAAACTTGATTCGGTTCATGTCGAGGGAATCTTGCTGGGACCTCAGTGTATGGATTCAACGGGGTGGACAAGGTGGCGGATGGTTGTGAGGGGATCGAGATTCCAACGCGACTATGGGTCCTCCTTCGCGAGTTCCGCAGCGCGCTCGTTGGAGACATTCCACTCGTCGTCCAGCGCACGAGCCACGCGAAGAGTGATCGACGGGACCGGGATCGAGATGAAGACTCGATCGATCATCCGTACCAGATCGTCAGCCTCCCGCTTGCCCTCTTCATCCAGCTCGATGCGGGCGATCTCGTCTGGATCATAGCCTCGCTGGCGTGCTTCATCAGAAGTGATGCGCATGGGAGAGGAGGGATCACGGTTAGGCCTGCCGATGACGAGTTATCCTATGCCTCGCTGTCCACGAGTGATTTGAGAAAGGGGAGGTAGTCCTCCAGGCAAAACGGGCGTTGGTCGCTGGGCTGCATCTCACCAAGGCAGTCGGACTACTTTGAATGGAAATCGCTCGGGAACCTTGGGTGCCAGCCGGATCTCCACATCGGGCGGCGAAGAACCTCGCAGGTGCTCCAGCCATTGTCGCGCTTCCTTCGAGCATCCGAAAGCCAGCCGTTCCTCAGCCTCCTGACGTTTGAATTCCGTCATCGCCGGATTGTCCCATTCTTCCGCCATTGGGACCGCTGGATGAGGAGCTTGAGAGGTTGGCTTCATGGCGGAATCGACGATGGGAATCATCATTTCATCCTGAAGGATGGCGAGGAGAATCTCCTGCTCCAATCCGGGCAATCACGCGCCATCCGGCTCAAGCCAGCTTTCCCGCCGGAACCAGGTTTCCTGGCGTTTCGCATACTGGCGGGTGGCGGCGTTGATGAGTTCCTCGCAGGCGGGGCGGTCGATTCCGCCGTCTAACAACTGCCGGATCTCGCGCAGGCCGATGGCTTTCTCAAGTCCGGGCGCGATGTCGCGGAGCGCGGCGACTTCCTGGATCGCGCCGCCGTCGAGCATCAGCCGGGTCCGCCGGGCGATGCGTTCGTGGAGTTCCGGCCGCGGGCGCTGGAGGACGATGCCGCGGAGTTTGGCGGCGCGGCTGGCGGTGGCGGCTTCCCAATCGTCGCGCAGGGTGGAGCAGGGGACGCCGGCGAGCAGGCAGACTTCCAAGGCACGGGAGACGTAGCGGCGGTTGTGGAGGTCGGTGCGGGCGGCTTCGGCGGGGTCGAGGGCGCGGAGGCGGTCGACGAGGGCATCGAGCGGCAGGGCATCGAGCTCCGCGCGCAAGGCGGGATCGCCGGGTGGGAGCGGGGAGGGGCCGTGGGAGAGGAACTTGAGATAGAGGCCCGAGCCGCCGGTGATGACCGGGGTTTTGCCGCGGGTGAGGAGTTCGTCGATCATCGGGACGACGAGGCGGAGGTAGGCCATCGCGTCGACCGGTTCCTGCGGTGAAAGCACGCCGTAGAGGTGGTGCGGGATTTCAAGCCGGTCGGCGGCGGAAGGCGCGGCGGTGAGGACTTCGACGCCGCGATAGAGCTGGAAGGCATCGGCGTTGACGATCTCGCCGTCGATTTGCCGCGCGATCTCCAGGGCACGGGCGCTTTTGCCCGAGGCGGTGGGGCCGCAGACGAAGAACAGGCGCTCGGGGTCGGGAAGGATCACGTCGCGGCCATCCATCGGGGGACACGGGCACGGTGCCAATCCAAAAGGGCGGGGGCGTGGACTGCGTGCAGCCTGCTGCCGCTCTCCCTCCCCAGCCTGCTGGCGGAGGAAGGGAGTGGGGAAGCGATGTCTTCCCGGACTCGCCAGCAGGCTGGCGGCCCGAAAGCGGCAGCGGGCTGCCGCAGTCCAAGGCATGCATTCCAGACCCGCCGGGATTTTCCACGTGCGGATGGTCGGAGGGATTTGTCAATCCTGTGCGGCGATGAAGATCACCAAGGTGTGCTGCCAAGGCTGCGGGGCGGACTTGCAGGTGGACGAGACCGTCCGCTACGTGACCTGCAACTACTGCCAGGCCCGCCTGGAAGTGGTGCACGACCCCTCGGTCACCCACACCCGGCTGATGGAGAAGCTGGAGAAGAACACCGAGCGGATGGCGGAGAATCTGCGGGTCATCGAGCTGCAAAACGACTTGGCGCGGATCGATCGCGAGTGGGAGCAGCAGAAGGAAGGCTTCATGGTGACGGGCAAGCACGGGCATCGCTCGCTACCGAGCACGGCAGGCAGTGCGGTGGGCGGCGTGTTCGCCGCGGTTTTCGGGGTGGTCTGGATCGGTGCGGCTAGCTCGATGGGAGCGCCGGCACCGTTCGTTTTGTTCGGAGTGGTGTTCGTGGGGTTCGCGATTTTCAACGCGGTGAATGGCGCATCGAAAGCGAACGCGCACCAGAGCGCCGAAGCCCTGCATCAGAGCCAACGGGCCGAGATGATCCGGAAGATCGAGGCGGCAAGGCGGGATTGAGATCCTTGACCGCGAAAGAACGCGAAAGGCGCGAAATTTGGAACAGCCAAAAGGCATTGGGGCTCCCCAGCCTCTCAAATTTCGCGTCTTTCGCGGTTGAAATCCCTTCGCTTGATCATCGTTCAGCTTTCGCATGGGGTCAGAGGCTCGTTGAGAGCGGTGTCTTCTGGAAAATGCCTCACGCCAGCTTCCGCCGGATCTCCTCTAACAGCCCGGCGCACGCATCCTCCACGAGATCCGCGACCTCTTCGAAACCTTGCTGCCCGCCGTAGTAGGGATCGGGGACGTGGGTCGCTTCCTTTTCGACACAGTAGTCGACGAGCAGGCGGATTTTCGCACGGTGCAGCCCTTCGCGATCAAGCCGGCGGAGGTCGGCGAGGTTTTCGGTATCGGCGGCGAGAATGAGGTCGAAGTCCGCCAGGTCCCGGGCCGTGACTTGACGCGCTCGCCCGGCGATCGGGTAGCCGCGGCGGCGCAGGGTTTCGGCCATCCGGGGATCGGGGCCCTTGCCGGTGTGGTAACCGATGGTGCCGGCGGAGTCGATGTGAATGGAGTCGTCCAGGCCGGCATCGCCGACCTGTTTGCGGAACACGATCTCGGCGGCGGGGGAGCGGCAGATGTTCCCCATGCAGACGAAGAGGACACGGAAGGGCTTGCGGTCGGCGGGCATCGGGTGGAGAAGCTTTCCCATGCTCCGTTTTCCCGCGCTGGCGGCAATCGCAAAGGTGTTGCTCGGATCCGTCCTCGCGGCGGGTCCGAACGTGATCGTGGTCATCACCGACGACCAGGGCTACGGCGACCTTTCGGCGCACGGCAGCCCGAAGGTGAAGACGCCGGCGCTCGACAAGTTCCGGGGCGAGTCGACCTCGCTCGACCGTTATTTCGCGAGCCCGACCTGCTCGCCGACGCGCGCGGCGCTGATGACCGGCATGCACGAATTCCGCTGCGGAATCAGCCACACCATCATGGGCCGCAGCCTGCTGCGTCCGGGGATCCCGACGATGCCGGAGATGTTCCGCGCGGCGGGTTACTCGACGGGGATCTTCGGCAAGTGGCACCTCGGCGACGCCTATCCGTGCCGGCCGGAGGACCGGGGTTTCGACGAGGTCTTCGTGCACGGTTGCGGCGGGATCGGCCAGACGGCGGACTACTGGGGGAACGGCTATTTCGACCCGATGATCCGGCGTCGCGGCGGCTGGGAGAAGACGAGCGGCTACTGCACGGAGGTCTTTTTCAACGAGGCGATCCGCTGGATGGACGGGCGGGTGGCGGAGAAGAAGCCGTTCTTCCTTTATCTGGCGACGAATGCCCCGCACGGGCCCTACATCCCGCCGGAACGGGATTCGAAGCTGAGCGGAGCGGACGCTTTCCACGCGATGATCGGGAACATCGACGCGAACTTCGCGAAGCTGATGGAGGCGCTGGAGAAAAGCGGGGCGGCGAAGGATACCGTGGTGGTTTTCACGACGGACAACGGATCGGCGGTCGGGGCGGCGAACGCCGGGATGAAGGGGCTGAAAGGCAGTCCCGACGAGGGCGGGGTGCGGGTGCCGTGCTTCGTCCGCTGGCCGGAGAAGATTGCCGCCGGAAAGGTGGTGAATGAGATCGCCGCCCACTACGACCTTTTGCCAACGCTCACGTCCCTGTGCGGTGTCGCGCGAACGGACGGGTGGAGCGGCGACGGGGTGGACCTTTCGCAGCCGCTGCTGGGGAAGGCGGAGTTCCCGTCGCAAAGAACGGTCTTCACCCAAGTGGGCCGTTGGCGCGGGGATGAGGCGACGGGACGCTTCCGCGGCCAGAATTTCTCGGTGCGGGATTCCCGCTGGCGGCTGGTCGGGCTGGAGCTGTTCGACCTGATCGCGGACCCGGGGCAGCAGAAGAATCTCTTCGCCGAGCATCCTGCGGAAGCCCAGCGGCTGCTGACGGCTTACGGTCAATGGTGGGAGAAGGTGCTGCCGGTGCTGCGCGAGCCCGTCCGCTACGTGGTCGGATCGGAGGCCTGCCCGCTGGTGCGGCTGACCTGCCACGACTGGTGGCCTTCGAAGGAAACCGAGGCGAGCGGTGCGGAGAGAACCTTCGCCCACTCGCAGATCCGGGACTTCCTGAAGAAGGCGCAGGTCGCCGGGACCCGCAACGCGCTGCCTTCGACCTCCGGCCACTGGAAGCTGCAAGTCGAGCGCGAGGGCAACTACGAGATCGGCTTTTCCCTGCTTCCGCCGGAAGCCACGGCGGAGGAGCGCACGGCGATCGGCCAGCTCCGGCCGGGCGTGGCCCACATCCGGGCCGGGCAGGAGGAACTGCGGCTCGATATCAAGCAGGGCGCGACCTCGTTCCGCGTGCCGATGGATCTGGACGCCGGACCGGTCGATCTGGAGGTCTGGTTCAGCGGCCAACTGCTCAACGAGCGGATTCTGGGGGCCTTCTTCGCGTCATTGGAGCGCAAGGGCGAGCGAGCGGCCCCGAAGCCGGAGTTCAAGACCAAGCCGGTAAAATGAGTCCCTGTCGCAACCTTCCCGGTCCTGCCGGGTTGCAGCGCTCTGGAGATCGAGATCATGAAAAACACCGCTACCATTGGAATCGCAGCCCTGCTCGCCGGGGCTGCCGGAGGCTTTCTCGCCGGCAAGGCCGGCAGCGACGGCACGGACGACGTCAAGGCCAAGGCCGAAGCGATGGCCGAAGGCAAGAGCCAGCGCCGGACGGGATCGTCCGCCTCCGCGGAGTCGGGCAAGGGTCGCGAAAAGAGGGTCGATGACATCCTGCGCGAGCCCGGGCAAATGGCCCGCATGCAGTCGCTGCTGGACCTCTACGCCGGCATGGATGCCGCTCAGCTTGAAGCGGAAGCCGCCAAGCTCGACAGCCTGCCGATGGCGGAGCGGATCATGGCCTCGTTTCTTCTTTTCGGCCGCTGGGCCGAGGTGGATCCGACCGGGGCGCTTGCCTATTCAAACACCATGGGCATGGGCGGCATGTTCGTCCGTCCGACGATTCTTCAGAGCTGGGCCAGCGTGGATCCGGCGAATGCGGCGAAATACTTTTCCGAGAACCCGCGCGAGTTCGCCATGATGGGCGGCTTCGGCGGCGGCCGCGGTCCGGGCGGCGGGGAGAGCGGCGCGTCCGTGATCGCCGCGGAGTGGGCCAAGCTGGATCCCGATGCGGCGCTGGCTTGGGCGAACGGTCTCGAGGGCCGCGACAAGAGCGGTGCTCTCAATTCCGTGATCAGCGAGATGGCTTCCAAGGACCCGACCAAGGCCGCTCAGGTGGCCGCGACCTTGGAAGGCGACGATCAGGCCCGTGCTTACGGCGAGATCGCCGGCAAGTGGGCCAGCACCGATTTCGCCGCGGCGGAAGCCTGGATCCAGAGCCTGCCGGCGGAGTCCCGCGACCGGGCGATGTCGCAGGCGATCGAAAGCCTGGCGGCGACGGATCCCCAGGGTGCTGCCGCCAAAGTGGCGAGCATCCCGGTCGGCCGCGACCGCGACCGCGCGATCGAAGACGTGGCCGGTGCCTGGGCCCGCAAGGATCCCGCCGGTGCCGCGGCCTGGCTGGTGCAGCAGGAGACCGAGGACCCGGAGGATGCGATCCGCGGGGTCATTTCCAATTGGGCGGCCCAGGACAGCGGGGCCGCCCTCGCTTTCATCCAGCAGCAGCCGGCCGGCGAACTCCGTGACGAGGCGACCACCACTTACATCTGGTCGAACCGCGGATCGAGTCCGCAGGAGACGATCCAGCTCGCCGAGACGATTTCCGATGAAGGCTCCCGCAGCCGGACCGTGGGCATGGCGGCGATGCGCTGGATGCAGGAGGACAAGGATGCGGCCACCGCCTACATCCAGCAGTCCACCGCGCTCAGCGACGAGGTCAAGCAGCGCCTGATCGAAAGCGAAGGGCGTGGCTGGGGCGGTCGCGGCGGTCCGGGCGGCGGTCGCGGTCGCGGCAACTGATCGGCTAACGTGAATTCCCAAGGCTGCACGGATTCGTCCGTGCGGCCTTTTTATTGTCGGCGATTGAAATCACTCCGCGACGGCCCGCAGCCGGTAATAGCGCTGCGGTTCGTCATCCTCCGGATCCTGGAGGGTCATGGTGCGCATCGTTCCGGTGGTCTCGCCGGCAAAGCCGGGACCTGCAGGGGATCCGCCATCGACCGATTCCGCGAGGGTTTCCCAAGCGAGCAGGCTGTCGCTGGCCTCGACGATCAGCCGGTAGTCACGGGCGCGGGTGTTGCGGACCACGGTGAGCTGCGATTCGCCGCCGGCGCGGGTGAAGACGAGGCTGCCGCCGCCGCCGAGCGGGTCGCCGTCGACCAGGTAGTCGAGCAGGTTCGGCAGGCCGTCGCTGTCGGCATCCGCTTCGTCGCCGGAGACGGCCGGATCGGCGAGTTGCTCCGCGTTGAAATGCTCCGCCTGCCATTCGTGATAACTCCGGCCGGAGGCGTCGGAATTGGCAGCATCACCTAACATGGACTCCAGCGCGCCGCCGGCAAGGTAGCGGACCGGTCCGTCCGGGCCGGTGACCAGAGGGGCCTGGAGAGCGGCGGCATCGAGCGCGGGATCCGGCCGCTCCAAGCGCACGTAGTCGACGTCCGCGACGAGGTCGGGCGTGCCGGTGGTGGTGTTCACGATCCGGTTCTGGTGGAAGGGCTGGACCGGGCTGACGAAGTTCCAGCCGGCGGCGACCGTGTTCCAGTCGGTGTAGGTGGTCAGGCCGACTTGCAGGGTGGCGGGGAGATCGGTCCGTTCGAAGCGGTTCTCCACGATCCACGGCCCCTCGCCATGGCGGCGAAGGAGCATGAAGGTCGAGCCGCGGCGGACGATCTGGAGCGTGGCGTTGTCTTCATTGAGCGGGACGCCGAGGGCGCGCGGATAGAGAGTGGAAACGCTGTTGGTGGTGGTCTTCACCTCGTACTGCCACTGGTTCGGATTGGCATTCACGGCGTTGGTGCCGAAGCCGAAGGAGAGGAAGATGTAGTTCTCGGTGCCCGGTTGCCAATCGGAGGAATAGGCCGGCGGCAAGGGCCAGCTCAGCACTTGTCCGGGGCCGGGATCCGGCTGTGGCGCAGCGGCGGTGATGCCGCGCGGTGCCCTCACCATCAGGCCTGCCAGGCTGTAGTCGGACGTGGGGCGCCCGGGCTGAGCGTTTCTGCGGGCGACGTCGAGGCGGGTGGTCAGGACGAAGTCGCCGGTCACCAGCTTGTAGGCATAGGCCCCGCAGAAGTCCTGATACCACGAGCTGGACCAGGGCATCAGCCGCATGTGACCCGGGCGGCTGGTCGCAATGTCCCACAACTCGAGCTTGCCGGCATTCCAGCCTTCCTCGGTCTCGTTGCGCAGCCAGCCCGAGAGCGTGGAGGGATCGCCGAATTCGTCGGACAGGGCGGCGAGGTCGTCGCCCGCCTGGTGGGTCCATTCGACGGTGGCTGAAGCGAGGTTCGGCAGGGCATCGTCGAGTGCTGTGACTCTGGCGGCAGGCAAGGCGACGGTGACCGTGCCGCTTTGGCCGAAGCCCGCGACGCGGAGGCGGTAGGTGCTGTTAGAGACGGTGGTTAGATGGCGGGCCGTGGTTCCGGCGCTGCCGCCGACCTGGAAGTCGGATGCGGTGAGGCCGCCGACCGGCTCGGAGAAGACGACGTCGAACTCCGCGAAAGGCGAGGTCGAGGGGGAAGCCTGCACCGGCTGGATCGTCAGCGTGGGATTTCCGGGCTCGGGCGTGCCGTCGAGCTGGAGGAGGAACTCGCGGAGGTTGCTGAACTCCGCGGGGGCGAGGTCCAGGGCGGAGCGGTGGGCGCTTGCGGCACTGCGGTCGCCAGGCGTGGTGACGGTGATCTCGTCGAGGCCGGAATCCTGCGTGCTGCTGGTGGTGATGACGATCGTGTTGGTTTCCCCGGCAGTGAGCGCGACGTTTTCAAGACGCAGCCGCATCCAGTGATTGAGCGGGCTGCCGATGCCTGGCGTCGGGATGACCGGGACGTTGTGGGGTATGCCGTTGACGCTCATGGTTACGACGCCGGGTGAGAACCAGTTGACCATCCAGCGCAGCTCGATGTCGCCCTCGCCCGCAGTGCTGCCGCCATCGACTTGGTTGAAGGTCACCGACTGGCCGGAGCTGAGGAAGACCATCTGGCCGTGCATCGAGGCGTCCTCGTTCAAGGTCGGGTAGCCCGGCAGGTAGGCCCCGCCGGAGCGCGCGGCATCCTCGGCCTGATAGACGGTGCCGCCGGCCACGCGGAAGACCTCGTCGAGCGTCTTCGCGGAGCCATCTTGGAAGTATGGCGCGCCCGCCCACAGACCGAGCAGGGTGGGGGTGTCGATGCCGGTCAAAGGTCCACCGAGCCGCTGGCCGGAGCCGCTGCGGATCGTGCCGACGTCGCGCAGGACGCTGTCGGTGAACTGCGCGCCGCCGTGGCAACTGGCGCAGTTCAGCGTGTTGAAAACGACCTCGCCAGCGGCGGCACCCGGCGTGCGGGTGCCGTCGCTTTGTCGGTGGGGGCTGGGGGGGAGGGAGTCGTGGCCGAGCGAGGCGACGTAGGCGGCGAGGGCGTCGAGCGGCGCGCTGCGTCCGGCATTCGGCGCGCCGAGCGGGGGATGAGGTGTTTCCCCCGTTGGCAGCAGGTCTTCGCCGCCGCCGAACTCGTTCACCACGTCGAGCACGAAGTCCTGGATCTCGTCGAAGTTGCCGGTCCAGTGGACGTTGCCATGGGCCATGCCGCCGCGGCCGCGCAAGTCGGTGGTGTTGCGCAGCCCTTCGCCGCGCTGGGTGAAATCCCAGGTCATCCCGTCGTGCTGGCCGTCGACGTGGCAGCTCGCGCAGGAGATGTAGCCTTCTAGGCTCATGGTCGGCAGGTCAGACAGTCCGCTGGCGTCCTCGGCCTGATAAAAAACGCGCTTTCCTAACAAAACCTCGGGCGCGAGCTTGTCGCTGTCGATGGTGCCGACCGCGACGCGATCCGTTTCGCGGTTGCCGAAGGCGAGGAAGGGCCCGATGTCGTGGACCGTCACACTGCGGCCCATGAAATCGGCGCTGAAGAGCCGGTTGATCGCCGCGTCGAAGACCAGTCCCTGCGGCGCGAGGCCGGTGGGGAAGCGGCCCTTGGTGGTCTTCACGGAAGCGCTCTGCGGCGCGGAGCGGATCAACAGGTCGTCGAAGACCGCGATGTTGTTGTTTCCCTGAAGGGTGACGAAGAAATAGTCGCCGCGCGGGGTGAACTCGATGCTGGTCGGCGACTCGCTGTTGTCGATGTCGATGCGGTAGGTGTCGAGGCTCCACGAACCGGTGAAGGGTTCGTTGTTAGAAGTCAGGCTGATCCGCCCGACCATCGCGCGGACGGTGTTGTCGGGGTCGAGCGGGCTGTTGGTGTTGTTGCCGTTTTCGAAGAAGAGACCGCGCTGGGTGTTCGACTTCACCGCGGTGTAGTAGGCGAACTGGCCGTCGGGCGTGATGGTGATGGCGCTGACGTAGTTCGGCACGCCGCGGCCGGATGAGGAGCCGTCGCGCCCGCGGTCGCGCAGCAGCGGAATGCGGCGGGTGAGGGTCATCGCGGCGGCATTGACGTCGTAGACCTGGCCGTAGTCCTCGGCGGAGATGAAGCGGGTGACCAGAACCCGTGCGCCGTTGGCGGTGATGGCGATCGCCCGGGGCATCGGACCGACGTCGAGGCTGCCGGTCTGCGCCCGGGTGCCGGTGTCGAATCGCCGGAGCTGGCCGCGGCCTTCGAGGGTGACGAAGGCGTTCGTGCCGGAGATCGCCACGCCCATCGGGGCGCTGCCGTGGCCGAGGTCGATGTTCTCTAACAGCGTGCCCGTGGCATTCAGTACCACGAGGCGTCCGGCGTCGCGGCAGGTGATCCAGGCGTTGCCGGCGGCGTCGATCGCCACGTTCCGCGGGTCGATGCTGCCGGGGAGGGAAAGCAGGGTGTTGAGATCGATCTCTGACAACCGCGCGCGGGTATCGGCGTCGAGGATGCTGACCGAGTCGTTGTCCGGATTGACCACCCAGACGCGGCGGTTGGCGGGATCGAGCGCGATCGGCGAGGACTTCGATGGCTGCACGGCGGGCGGAGCCGCGGCCACGGTGACGGTGCCGGTTTGCGAGACGGTCGAGAGTGGCGTGCCGGTCCGCACGTCGCGGACCTGGACTTTCACCCCGAAGTGCCCAGATCCGGCGTAGATGTGGCTGGCAGTGGGGAGGGGGCTCCAGTCGCGTACGGCATTCGCCTCGCCGAAGGTGAAGCGGTATTCGAGGGCGTCGCCATCGGCATCGGTCGCCGCGGCGGTGAGAGTGACCTCGCTGCCCGGGATGGCGGGGGAGGGGCTTGCCGAAAAGGCGGAGACGACCGGCGAGGCGTTGCCGCCCGCGACGTTGGAGCCGGTCGAGAAGGTGAAGGTGTAGGGCAGGATACCGTTGCCCGCGACGTCCTTGATGCCGCCGCCGACGATCTCGACTTCATAGGTCGTGTCTTCCTCGAGATAGGCGGTCGGCGTGATGGTCAGCACGTCGTCGTAGGAGAAACTGACGGTGGCGGGCACCGGCGCTCCGCCGACCGGGCGGAGGATGACGGTTTCGCCGTTGATGATGGTATAACTCTCCAGGTTTTCGTGAATCAAGAGGCTGACGGGAGCGCCGAGCGGGAAGTTCGTCTGGCCGGGGCGGGGGACGTGGTAGCCGACGGAGGGTGGGTTCGTGTCGGGGTTCGCGTCGTGGATCCACACGCCGACGCCGTCCGCGCCGGCCACGCTGTAGCCGCCGCTGACCAGCAGGTTGCCCATCGGCATCAGGTGCTGGCTGGTGTCGAGTTGCCCCGCGACGCTGCCGGGCGGGCGGGCGATGCCCATTTCATCGAGCTCCAGCACGGTCTGGAAGGTGTCCATGTCGATCTTGTGGCGGTCGGCGAACACGAAATTGTCCTGGCACTGGATGTAGCCGAGCCCGTTGCCGCGGTCCCGGGCGGGATTGCCGGTGACGTTGATGGAGGTGACGAACTGCAGGTTGGCGGGATCGCTGTAATCGACGATGTCCACCGTGCTGGTGTCGCGGCGGGAGAAGATCAGGTAATTTTGCCACGGGGCGACGATGTAGGCGCCGACCGATCCGGACAGTTTATCTAACAGAACGGGCGGCTGCGGCGGGTTCTCGAAGACCGGCGAGATGTCGTAGCTGAGCACGCCCATGTTCGACTCGTCGGAGGTGATGAAGAGCAGGTTGCCGAGGAGGATCGAGTTCCCTGCGACGCCGTGCTGGGCGAGGGCCGGCCAATCGGCGAGGAGTTGGTTGCCGCGATAGAGGAAGCCGTTGCCGGTGACCGCGCCGTATTGGCCCCAGTTGAAGGCGAGGCCCCAAGGGTAGTACATCCGCGTCAGCCCGTCGCCGGGTTGGGTGGCCTCGAGGTAGGTGAAGCCCGGCATGCCTTGCAGGACGTTCATTCCCGCGGACTGGCGTCGGATGTTGATCGCGAATTGCCCGCCGAGCCAGTCGCCGACCTTGAAGTGGCCGTGGGTCCCGTGATCGACGAAATTGCCGACGTTGTTCTGGCCGGTGAGTTCGTTGGTGAGCGTCGCCGGGTTGTTGATGTCGGTGAAGCGCCAGCGCCGCGGGTTCGCGCCGCCGACCTCGTGGGTGTAGATGAGCCCGTTGTGGTAGGCGATGTTGGTCACGCGTCCCAGATTGACCTGCCGGAACAGCAGGGTGCCCGGGGTGCCGGTGAGATTGGCCGGGAACGCGGGGTTCACGGCCGGCACCTGGGCGGCGAGCGGCGAGACGAGTGATGCGGCGGCAAGGAAGGATCGGAGCAGGTCCATGAGCGTGTGCTTGGGAATCCGCGGGGGCCGGTTACAGGAAAGGTGCGCTTTTTTCACGGGAAGGACAACCTTCGGAAGCGGGTCATCACGGCACGTTGACCTCGAGGCGGAGGAAGAGCCTTGGCTCGCCGGCGAGTTCGGCGGCGTCGATGCGGGCTTCGATCATGAAGTGGTCCGTTTCGTCGCTCAGCACCCGGGTGCGGATTTCGAAGTCGCTGGTGTCGTCGTCCTCCCCGCCGTGCCAGGTGGCGAGATCGCGCGACCACTTCACGCGGCCTTCGGCACCGTGGGTTTCCTTGCCCATGCGGTAATGGAAGACGAGGTCGCCATCGTCCGCGCGGCCGATGCGGGTCCGGCCGATGCGGGTCCGGCCGGCGGAGGAGTCGGCGATCTGGGGATCGAGGTCCATGAAGGCCTCGATGGCGTTCGGCAGGTCGTCGTGGTCGGGGTCGGCCTCCGCGCCCCAGACGCTCGCCTGCTGGCCGGCGTTGTCGACCGCCGCGTCGCCGAATTTTTCCCTCGCCCAGCTTTCATACGACGACCCGATGTCGCCGAAGATGAAGAAATAACCGGCATCGGTCTGTGCGCCCTGGTCGGCTTCGGGCGCCCCGGCGACGATGAATTCGGACGTCATGGCGAGCGACGATCCCATCCGCGCCGAGGTGCCGCCTGAAAGCGCGTCCAGACGTTTCACGAGGCCCCAGCCGTTCCGATGAAACTGGTTCTGTTCGAACACGTAGGCGGCACCGACGTTGACTACGGCGCCCTCGTCGTAGCCCCGCGCGCCGACCGCGAGCTGGTCGCCCTTGATGGCCAAGGCGCAGCCGAATTGCAGACCGTTGTGAATCGCCGGGTTCTCGGTGTCGCCGACCGTCAAGGTCTTCTGCGGGACCCAGTCGGTGGCGTCGCCTGCGAAGTCGCGGTAGAGCCAGACCGCGCCGGAATCCGGGGCATGCAGACTGTTGCCGGGAGCCCCGGCCGCGGCGAGCGGGCCGTCGAGGGCGACCGACGTGCCGAGCCGGTGGTTCATGCCGGTGCTGACCAGCGTGTCGAGCAGCACCCATTCGTTGGAGCCGCTGATCCGGCCATACACATAGGCCGCGCCCGACGCGTTGCCGCTGTTGTCGGCGAGCGGCGCGCCGACCATCACCCGTCCGTCGGAGAGATCCAACGCGCTGCCGAAGAAGTCGAAGGCCGCCGGGCTGGTCTCGCGGAAGTCATCGAGCAGTCCCCAGTTGGAAGTCCCGCCCTGATGGCGGCCGAAGACATGGACGATGCCGGCGTCCACCCCGCCGGGCGCGTTGTTGCCGGGGGATCCGACGGCGAGCAGGTCGTCCTCCAGCGCGACCGCGGCGCCGAAGTCGTCGCCGGCCGAGACGGCCGCGAGATCGACGCGCTTCTGCTGGCCCCAGAAGTTGGCCCCGCCCTGGTTGCGGCGGAAGACATAGACCGCGCCGCGGCCGTCCCAGCCCGGCGCGCCGATCGCGATGGTGTCGCCATCGACCGCCACCGCGGCCCCGAACTCCGCGCCGGTCTCCACATCGGCGGCAGACAGCATTTTCACATAACTCCAGCCGGTGGCGAGGGCGTGGTTCCGCTGATAGAGCGATACCGACCCGGCCGAGGGCGAGCCGTCGACAGTATCGGAAGGCGCGCCGACGACCATGAACTCATCGCTGAGGGCCACCGCGCTGCCCAGCCGGTCGCCGGTGTTGGCATGGCTGCCCTGGGCGCTTCCCAGCGCGCTCCAGCCGGCGGATTGGCGGTGGAAAACGACATATCTTCCGGCGTCGTCGAGCCCGTTGCTGCCGGCGGATCCGGGGGCACCGGCGATCAGCTCGTTGTCGGAGAAAGCCAGCGCGGCTCCGAATTCATCGTCCGCCATGCCCCGGGGGTGCAGCAGGCGGGAGACCGGCTGGGGCAGGGTCTTCACGGCCTGCCACACGGTCTCGCCCGCCAGCGACAGCGCCTGATAGACGATGGCCCGGCCCGCGCCGGGGAGAGTCTGGATTTTCGATGGGAAGGAGAAGCCGGCCCGTGCGGGGGCGGCGAATGCGGCGAAGTTTCCATCCACCGTCACCGCCGCGCCGAAGCGCCCGCCGGCCGCGGACTCGTCGAGGATGGTCGAGATTTCCCAGGCATCGGTGCCGCCTTCATAGCGGTCGAAGACGAAGCCGTGCGACATGCCCGGCGCGCCGACGAAGGCCCAGCGTTCGGTCAGCGCGACCGCCGTGCCGAATTCCGCGCCGGGCGTCAGCAGCGGCACGTCGAGAGTGGTGTGATAACTCCAGCCGAAGGCCTCGGTGAGGCGGAAGAGATACGCGCGGCCGGCATCGGCGAGGCCGCCCTTGTCATGGCCCGGGGCGCCGACCAGCAGCCAGTTTCCGGCGATCGCGACCGCGTGGCCGAAGCGTGCGCCCTCCTGCTGTTCCGGTCCGGTCAGCAGTTCCTCGACGCCCCATCTGTCCTCGTCCCACTGGTTGGCGGAGAGGACCGCCACCGCCCCGTGGTTGATGGCTCCGGTCCTCCAGCCCGGGATGCCGATCGCGCCCCGGCCGCGGTCGACCGCCACCGCTTCACCGCGCCGCAGATCGCCCTCCGAAGAGCCGTCGAGGGCCTGGACGACCACCCATGCGGCGGACTTGCGGAGAAAGGTTTCGACGGCACCGGAGTCGGTGGCCGCGCCGCCGTCGTCGGAAGGCTGGCCGACCGCGATGCCGTCGCCGCTGATCGAAAGCGCGGCCCCGTAGTAGGACGACGCTTCCTTGGTCTGCCGGGTCGCTTGCTCGGTGAACTCCCAGGGGAGCAGCCCGGTCCCGCGTTCGAAGAGATAGAAACACCCCGCATCGACAATGACCGCCGAGGCGTCCCAGTAGGGCGCGCCCACGGCCAGCGTGTCGCCGCTGATGCTGACCCTG
Organism: Haloferula sp.; assembly: GCA_044372775.1. Classification (GTDB taxonomy): domain Bacteria; phylum Verrucomicrobiota; class Verrucomicrobiia; order Verrucomicrobiales; family Akkermansiaceae; genus Haloferula. The sequence continues at coordinate 96,051 of JBIPNO010000005.1, read as the reverse complement.
GAGCCGAAGCGATCATCCGGGGAGGCGTCCGGGGCGTGCAGTTCCTGAAGCCACTGCCAGACTCCCATGCCGTTGCGGCGGAAGATCTCCACCGTGCCCGCGCCCGCGCCGGCACCGGTGCTTTGGTTCGACGAGCCCACGATCAACTCGTCGCCCGCGAGGTCCAGAGCGATGCCGAAGAAGGCCTGGGCGGACGGGTTCGGATCGCTGACGAGGACGGTGGCGTGGGAAACGGGCGAGCCTTGCGGATCTAACAGGAAGTCATGGATCGTGACGATGCCCGCGTCGACCGGGGTCGCACCCGATTGGCCGAGATAGGCCGAGGCGGCGACGCGTGAACCGCTGACCGCGCGACCGTACTGGTCCTCCGCTTGAGGGGCATGGCCGCCGACCGGCACGGGAGCCGACCAGGTGCCCGCCGGATTCCGCGAGGCGAGGTAGATCGCGCCGCCGTTGAAGGCGAGGGCCCCGTGGCGGGGCGCACCGATCACCGCCAGTCCGCCGTCGACCGCGACCGCGCCGCCGAACTCCGCTTCCTCCATCCCGTCGGCCGCCACCAGCTTGGCCACCTGGCCCCACTGGTCGCTGCCGCCTTGATCGCGATGCAGCAGGTAGGCCGCTCCGGCTCCGTCGGCCACGAAATCGTCGCCCGGAGCTCCGACCACCAGCGTGTCGCCATCCAGGTCGAGCGAGCTGCCGAAGGCCGCCGCACCTTCCGCGTCGGCCGGATGGATCCGCTTGAAGAAGTCCCACAGGCGGAACTCCGCCTGGTAGCGGAAGAGAAGCACCGAACCGATGCCGGTTTCGCCGGGGTTCGGGCCGTTGCTGCCGGGGGCTCCGACCGCGAGCAGGTCGCCCGACATCGCGACCGAGGTGCCGAAGCGCTCGTTGTCCGCATAGTTCGGCGCGACGATCCTGTCGATGTGGGTGGTGAAGACCGGATCGATCACCAGCGGATAGCGGGCGTCGCGGTCGTCGACATGGATCGCGAGTTGCCAGGCGCCGCCGGCCATCGGGTTGATGCTCATCGATGCGGGCAGCGAGCGGTTGGTCGCATCGAAGACCACCAGCCCGCGGTAGTGCAGCGCGTCGTGGCCGTCGCGGTCGGTGAAGCGGAGCGAGCGCCCGCCGTCCTCCAGCTCGGGAGTCAGCGAGGTTTCGAGCTCCATCGTCACGCGGAAGCCGCCATCGCCCGCGCGGGCCGGCGGGGTGGGGACGTCGAAGCCGTGTTCCAGGCCGCGGGCGTCGTTGACGAACCATTCCTCCATGTCACCCCGGTCGAAGCGGAGTTCGCCTTGCTCGTGACGCGAGGTGGCGGGCGGCGACGACGGCTTCATCGAGAAATGCCAGATCGTTTGCGGGTCGAGGGATTCGAGGTTCAGGCGGCCGTCGTGGGCGGACCATTGGGCGGAGAGGCCGTGGCGGCCGTTCGAGGCGGCGAATCCCCCGTCCTGCGGTTGGATCGCGTAGCCATCGGCCTCCGCCCGTTCGATCAGCCGCCGGAGTTCCTCGCCGGAGGGCAGCGGAGGCGGGGGAGCGGGCGGGGGCGCTGCGGTCACCGGGGCGATTCTGAAGGGAGCCGCGACACTCATGTCGTGGACCGGGCGGCTCGGGGCCTGCCCTTGATGCCGGATCATCACGGCGGCGGAGAGCAGGAGGAAGGGGATCACAAGTCGGTGGGGTTTCATGGTTGTCTTGTGCTTGGGTTTTCCGCCGGGCCGGTTACACGGAAGTGATCCGAAAATGACGAGCGACCCCGAACCGAGCCCGCGCCAGTTCCACGCCACCCGCTGGAGTCTGGTCATGCAGGCCCGCGGGCAGGGCGCGGAAGCGCGGCGGGCGCTGGAGGACCTTTGCTCCGCCTACTGGTTTCCGCTGTATGCCTGGTGCCGGCGATTCGGCCTGGCCGCGGCGGATGCGGAGGACATGGTGCAGGGATTTTTCGTGCAGGTGCTGGAGAAGGATCTCTTCGCCGCCGCCGATGCCACACGGGGCAAGCTGCGGACTTTCCTTCTGACGGCACTCCAGCGCCACGTCCGCGACGAGCAGGGCAAGGCGAAGTCCGTGCGCCGGGGTGGCGGACAGGTCGTGTCCTTCGACGGCAGCGAGGCGGAGTCCTGGTATGCAGGCGAGCGGATCGAGGGTGAGAGCGCCGAGCACATGTATGACCGGCAGTGGGCGCTGACGGTGCTGGATCAGGCGATCCGCCGTCTGGAGGAGGAGGCCGCGGCCCGCGGCAAGGGCGAGGTTTTCGCGGCGATGCGGCCCTTTCTCACCGGCGAGGGGAGCGCGGCGGACTACGAGCGGGCCGGCCAGCCGCTGGGGATGAATGCCGGAGCCTTCAAGGTGGCGGTGCACCGCCAGCGGGCGAAATTCCGCGAGTGCTTGCGCGCCGAGGTGGCCGAGACCCAGCCGCCGGATGTCGGGATTGATGAGGAGATCGCTTATCTGATGAAGGTGCTCGCGGGGATGTCTTAAGGAGCCACGACACTCTTGTCGTGAGCCGGTCCGGGTCGGAACAGGAGTGTCCTGACTCCTTATGGGCGGTGTCGCGGGAGTCATAACGAGTCACGGGGCTGCGGGAGAGCCGCCCACGCCCTTCTTGCCCGCGGATTCCGGACTTCCGGCTCGCGGCACGTCCGCTATTCTCCTTCCGCATGTCGCCGTCTTCACCGCACCGCCGGCTCGCCGGGCTCGATCCCGGCGGGTTGATGGCGAGCGGTATCCTCGCGGCGGGCGATGACGTGCCGCCGGAGCTGCCCGGCATCGAGATCATCCGCCTGCTCGGCCGCGGCGGCATGGGCTCGGTCTATCTCGGCACCCAACTCGGCCTCGACCGCCAGGTGGCGGTGAAAGTGGTCGCGGCGGAGCTGGCCGGCGATCCCTTGTTCCTCGAACGGCTGGAACGCGAGGCCCGCACGATGGCCCGGCTGCGGCATCCGAACCTCGTGACCGTCCATCATTTCGAGCGGCTGGAATCCGGCGGCGCGGCGATCGTGATGGAGTATGTCGAAGGCGGCACGCTGCGCGACCGGATCGCGCTCCATCCCGCCGGCTTGCCCTTGCCGGACGTCCTGCGCTGGGTCCGCGAGATCGGCGGGGCGCTGGCCGCCGCGCATGACTCCGGCGTGGTCCACCGCGACATGAAGCCGGAGAACGTGCTGATCGATGACCGGGGCACCGCCCGCGTCACCGACTTCGGGCTGGCCGCGCCGACGGCTCCCGGCACGCCGCGGCTCACGCTAACAGGTGCGGCGGTCGGCACGCTCGACTACATGGCGCCGGAGTGCTTCCGCGACGGCCCGCCGGATGCCCGGGCCGATGTCTTCGCGCTGGGCGTGATGCTTTACGAAATGCTCTCCGGGCGGGTGCCGCGCGGCAGTTTCGACGCCCCGCGCGTGCTGCGGCCGGAGGTCCCTCGGGCGCTCAGCGACGCGACGATGAAGGCGCTGCGGCCGGACCCGGACGAGCGGCCGGCCGACATGGCCGGCTTCCTGGAATCGCTCGACGGCGCGTCGCGGGAAAAGATCGGCCGGCGGAAATTCATGCCGCTCGCAGGTCTCGCAGGTCTCGCCGCGGCGGCCGGGGTTTGGAAGCTGTCCAAGCCCCCGCAGCCGAAACCGGTGACCGTGCCGCCGTCCGGCGACGGATGGCGCGACGCGCTCGCCACCGCCGACCTGGCCGATGGTGTGATTTCCGGCTTCTGGCAACGGCAGGATTCGCAGCTCGTGACGGATTCGTCGGTCTGCATCCTCGCGCTGGAGAAAGAGATGCCGGCCGCCTACGAGGTCCGCGCCCGCTTCGTCCGTCTGTCCGGCGAGCACTCGGTGGCGATCTTCTTTTCCGCGAACGGGGGCACCGGATCGGTCGATATCGACGGCTGGGACCTCGGCCTGGCCGGCGTGCAGAGCCTCGACGGCCGCGACCTGCGGCAGGGCGGGGGATTCAAGTTTACTCTCGAGAACGGCAGGGCTTACGAGCTGGCGGTCGAAGTGCGGCCGGAACAAGTCCGCATCCGGATCGACGGCCGCGAACTCGGCACGGTTCCGATCGCCGGCCGCTCACTGGGCATCGTTTTCCCCTGGGCCTGGGATCCTGCCGCACGGCCCGCAGCGCTGGGCATCGGCTCCTACCAGAGCGCGACGCGTTTCGAGTCGGTCGAGTGGCGGTTGCTGACGTGAGACAGCGGGATCGCGAAAGGGGGCACCGAGGCACTTCATTTTCGTGGACGACCGGCCTGGCCGGCGTTTTGCTGCACCCGCCTGGTTTTCCCCCGAAACGATGAGCCGCTCCCCCCGATGCCGGATTCCGGCAACCGATCCTGCATTCCCCTGCCCGCTGTCGCGCTTGAAAGCGGCGGCGCTGCTCGTGGGGATGCTCTTGTTGGCCACGACCGGGCGCGTTCAGGCGGTGGCGGCGGCGCGGCTGACGATCAACAGCGGCGCGGGCACCATCAGCAGCTCCAGCACGAACACCACCGGTTCGTTCCAACTGGAGAATCTGTCGACGGCCGGCGTGAGGATCACGTCGGCGACGATCGATACCGCCACCGCCATGCTGCCCGACGTGGTGTTCGACCCCGCCGGAACCGCGGGGGATCCGGACGGCAAGGCGTTCGCCCTCGATTCCTTCAACGGAAGCGGAACGCCGGTCCACTCCTTCGAATCGCCTCACGACGGGGTGGGCAGCGAGGACGGCTACGAGGTGCTGCGCCTGACCTTCGGGGCCGGGGTGGACTTCGGCCCGGGGGACACGATGACCTTCTCCGCGGACATCGACCCCACCAGCGTGAAGGGCGCGCCGGGCCCGGGGCCGGAGCACTCGGCCAGCATCTCGGGGCTGGAACTGATCGGCGCGACGGTGACGGTCGCTTTCAGCGACGGGACGGTTCGTTCGGTGCGGAGCGGCGGCGTGGCCGGTTCCACGAACACCAACAAGATGTCGGTGGCCCTGCTCGCGCCCGACAACCTGGCGACGCCCGGAATCGCCGTTCCGGGGAAGTCCTCGCCGTTCACGTCGGCGACGCAGCCGGTGGTCCGGGTCAGCGGGCCGGCGGGGGCCTCGGTGAGGGTATGGACTTTCAAGGCGGCGCTCTATCTCGCAGGGGTGCCCGGGGGCGGCTATGACATCGATCCGTACGAGGTGAACAAGGTCATCACCCAGGGATCGGTCAGCGCGACGATCGGCGGCGGCGGGACGGTCGATGTTCCGTTGACTCTCAGCCGCTCGCCCGACACCGGCGGGATCCATTTGGGCACCGCGATGCTGGTGGACGGCAGCGGACGGCGCAGCTCGACCTCGGACATCCTGGTCATCGACTACAATCCCGACGGCGGCGCCCCAGCGGATGAACAGCCGCCGACGGTTCCGGGAAATCTGGTGGCGACCGCGGTGGGTGCCGGGAGCGTCACGCTCGCGTGGTCGGCTTCCAGTGACAACGTGGCGGTCACCGGCTACGGGATCCTGCGGGATGAGGTGCCGGTGGGGACGACCACCCAGTTGACGTTCACCGCCACCGGTCTGGCACCCTCGACGACCTACGAATTCGAGGTGGAGGCCTACGATGCCGCACTCAAGGTTTCGGCCCGGGCCTTTCTCTCCGTCGCCACCCAAGCAGGCGTGACGAACGGTGATGCCGTCCTGCGGATGAATGCCGGCAGCGGGGGGGCTTTCGTCGATCCGCAGGGAAATGCCTGGTCGGCGGATTTCGGATTCAACGGGGGCACGGCATCTAGTTATAGCACTGCGATCAGCGGAACCGGTAATCTCCAGCTTTATCAGTCACGCCGAACCGTATCTTCTTCGTTTCCTCTATTGAGCTATGAATTCGATCTTCCGGCGGGCGACTACCGGGTCGTGCTTCATTTCGTCGAGACCCTTGCGAACGCCACCACGGGCAGCCGCGTGTTCGATGTGGTGGCGGGGGGCATGCTCAAGCTCGACAACCTCGATATCCACGCCCGGGTCGGGAATCTGGCGGCATGCGTGGTGGAGTTTCCCGTGAGGGTTTCCGACGGGCGGCTGGATCTCGATTTTCCGAAAGTGGCGAGCAATCCGACGATCTCCGGGATTGAAGTCTTCGAGATCCTCCCGCCGGTTGCGCCGCCAAGCTTCGAAGCATGGCTCGAGAGCCGCGGACTGGCGGGAAAGTTCACCGAGGACTCCGACGGCGGTGGGCTGGACAACCTTGCCGAATTCGAACTCCAGATGGATCCCAACGACGCTTCCGACGATTTGGGCTTCCGGCTGACCTGCGAGCCGTTGCCGGACGGGTGGATCATCGGCTTTCCATCGCTCAAGCCGCTCGGAAACTATCATCTGCACCGGAGTTCGGAACTTGCGGAGTTGGGAGCCCCCGGGAGCCGCATCTTCAGCATCAGCCGGGCGGAGATCGTGCTCATGACGGAGCAGCAACGGGCAACCTTCGATCATACCGACGCGGAGTCAGGATCGCGGGTTTTCTACCAGTTGCATTTCGAGCCCGCGCTTGAATAAATCGGGGTCGCTTGTCCGATGTTCTTACAAAATCGTCGCGCAACCGCGATTGCATTTTTACTTCCGCGATTAAGAAATTGCTTGTGCATAAGGTCGGGCGTTCTTAAATCGTCGGCATGGCAGCTAAGAAAGCAGCAACTAAGAAAGGCAAACGTTATTCGGATGCGGAGAAGGCAGAGATCCTGAACTTCATTGCCCAACAGGGTCGCGGTGGCGCGTCCCAGGCGGCGAAGAAGTTCGGCATCAGCCCGCTCACGCTGACCAACTGGAAGAAGGCTTCGGGGAGCAGCCCGAAGAAGGCCAAGTCCGGTTCGATCGACAAGGATGTCGTCCTGAAGCAGCTCTCGGGCAAGGGCTTCAAGATCGTCCGCTCGATGAACATGATCACCGGCGAGATCCTGGAAGACAAGATCGACCCGAAGATCGAGAAGTTGAACCTCGATTTCGGCGGCCTTGGAGCACGGGCCAATGACTCGACCACCTACATCACCGGCACCGGGAGCCAGGTCCTCGTGACCATGACCCTCGATCGCCTGCTGGCGATCACCGGCACCAAGGCGTAAGTCGAGGAAGATCCGGTTTTTACTACGGGGCGGAGGAGTGAATCCTTCGCCCCGTTTTTTGTGTCCCGATATCAATAGCGCATCACCCGTGACAGGAAGCGCTGGCACAGCGGCGACGAAGGTGCGCCGAATAGCGCGGATGGCGGACCACATTCCTCGATCCTGCCGGCGGCGACGAACGCGACATGGTCGGCGACGGCGCGGGCGAAACCCATCTCGTGGGTGCTGAGGATGATGTCCTGACCGGCTTCGGCGAGTTCCTGGATGAGTTCGAGCACCTCGGCGGTCATCTCGGGATCGAGGGCGGAAGTGGGTTCGTCGAGGAACAGAATCTCGGGCGAGAAGGCGACGGCGCGGGCGATACCGACGCGCTGCTGCTGGCCGCCGGAGAGCTGGGCGGGAAGCTTGTCGGCGTGCTCCACCAGCCCGAAGCGGCCGAGCGCCTCGTCGGCCATCGAGCGGGCTTTCGCGGGGTCGTGGCCGTGGACCTTTTCCAAGGGCAGTGTGATGTTCTTCCGCGCGCTGAGGTGGGGGAAGAGGTTGAACTGCTGGAACAGGAAGCCGTTTTTCCGACGGTAGGCCTGGAGGGCGGCGGGATCGGCGACGAGGGGGTGCCCGTTGACCCGGACGGTGCCGTGGTCCGCGGTTTCGAGGCCGCCGAGGACGCGGAGCAGGGTGCTCTTTCCTCCGCCGGAGGGGCCGATCAGCACGAGGATCCGGGCGTCGGGCAGGGCCAGCGTGAGGCCGTCGAGCGCGCGGGTGGCACCGTAGATTTTGGTCGCGCCGTCGATCTCAAGTTTCATGGCGGAAGCGTTTCTCCAGCCAGTGCGCGAGCCACGCGACCGGCAGGGTGAGGGCGAGGTAGCCGAGGGCGAGCGGGATGTAGCCTTCCAGCCCGGCGTAGGAGCGGGAGATGAAGTTCTTGGTGTTGTAGAAGTATTCCGACACCCCGATCACACTGAGCAGCGACGAGTCCTTGATCAGTGAGACGAAGAGCCCGGCGACGGCCGGCAGCACGCGGCGCAGGGCCTGGGGGAAGATGACGTGGCGGTAAACCTGGACCGGGCTGAAGCCGACCGCGCGGGCGGAGTCCCACTGGGTCTTGGGGATGCTTTCCACCCCGCCGCGGAGGATTTCGCCGAGGTAGGCGCCTTGGAAGACGGAGAGCAGCAGGATGCCGATGACCACCTTGTCCTGGAAGCCGGCATCGGCCAGCGGGCGTGAAATCAAGGGCGCGAAGATGACGAAGTAGCCGAACAGCAGATGGACCAGCAGGGGGGTGTCGCGGACGAACTCGAGGAAGGCGCGGCAGGTCCAGCGGACGACCGGCAGCGGCGAGCGTTGGCCGAGCAGGAACAGCAGGCCGAAGACGATGCTGCCGGCCAGGGCGGCGATGGAAATGCCGAGCGTCATCAGCCAACCGCGCCACAGAGCCTCACGGTATTCCCAGGCCTTGGACCAGTCGGTTTGCTTGCCGAGTTGCGCGAAGACCGTGGTGCAAAGCCACGCCATACCAGCGACCATCGCGAGGGCGACGAGGGCATTGGCGATGTGCTGGCGGCGGGTCATCCGGGACTCAGCGGATGATGAAAGGGATGCCCTGGCTTTCGAGGAACTTCTTCTCTTCCGTCAGATACTGCTCGCCGAGCTTTTCAAAGCCCTTCTCCGCGCGGAAGGCGGCGATGAATTCGTTCACCTGCTGGCGGAGGGCGTCGTTGCCTTTTTGGATCCCCAGCGCCCAGCTTTCCTCGACGAAGGGCTTGAGCAGACCACGGGTGGTCTCGGGGTTTTGCCGGGCATACTGGTAAATGCTAAGCTGGTCGTAGATGAAGGCATCGGCCCGGCCCTGGACGACTTCCTGGACGCAGGCGGTCTGGTCTTCGAAGACCACGAGCTTGGCCTCCGGAAGGTTCGCGGTGATCCAGGTCTGCGCGGTGGTGGCGGTCTTGGCGGTGAGGCTGCGGCCGGGCTTCTGCAGGTCGTCGATGGACTGGATGTCGGAGTCCTTGCTCACCAGCACCGCGAGGCCGGTGAAGGCGTAGGGATCGGAGAAGTCGATGGTCTGGCGTCGCTCGTCGGTGGCGGTCATCGAGGACAGGACGAGATCGACGTTGCCGGTCTGCAGCGCGGGGATCAGGCCGGAGAATTCCATCGGCACGATCTGGAGCGGGCGGTCCAGCTTCGCAGCGAGCGCCTCGGCCATCTTCACGCCGACGCCGTCGGGCTTGCCGGCGGTGTCCTGCATTTCGAAGGGCGGGTAGCTCAGGTCCATGCCGATCCGCAGCGGCGGACCGGTCGCGGTGGAGGTGGACTTTTCACTGCACGCCGCGGCGGCAAAGGCGAGGGCGGCAAGGAGAAGGAAACGGCGGCGGTTGGCCATGGCGGCGGAGGGTAGCGCAAGCACGGAACCGCGAAAGCGGATTTCATGCCTTTGTGGGGGCGACATGAACGGTAGGGGCCGACCGCTGGGCGGCCCCACTTTGCCCTGCGGCGGCGGAGGTTGTTAAAAGGCGATTCCTTGGCGATGTCTTCGCGTCCCACCCTCAGGGGTGAAGTGGGCGGGCCCGGCGGTCCAGCCCTACCGGGTCGTGGAGTGGACTAGCGGCCACGATCCATGGATCAGCCCTCTCTTCCGCAGCACTGCTTGTACTTCTTGCCCGAGCCGCAGGGGCAGGGGGCGTTGCGGCCGAGTTGGTCGATGTCGAAGCTCGGCGGGCGGCGCTTCGGCAGGTTCAGCTTGATCTCGCCGGCGCCGGCTTCCTCGACCAGCACGCTGGAAGAACTGCCGGTGGTGGCGACGTTGGCGCGGGTGATCGGCTGCTCGCCGCCCTGGAGCTGCTGGGGCGCGTGGTGGAGCTGGCGGAGGATCGACTCGAGGTTGCCGGCGGAGCGGAAGAGGTTCTGCAGCGCCTCGCCCTCGATGTTGTTCATCAACTGGGAGAACAGCTCGTAGGCCTCGTTCTTGTATTCGATCAGAGGGTCCTTCTGGCCCTGGGCGCGGAGGTGGACGCCTTCGCGGAGGGCATCCATGTTGTAAAGGTGGGCCTGCCACTGGCGGTCGATCGCGGCGAGCATCATGCGGCGCTCCTCCATGTCGAGGATCTCCGGCGGGAGTCCGTCGACACGGGCCTGATAGGCTTCCTGGACGCGCTGGACGAGCAGGTTGGCGATGTCCTCGGCGTTCTTCGCGACCGTATCGAGGTCCTCCATCGAGAAGCGGATCGGCAGGGTGGCGTTCACCCAGTGGACCAGCTCGTTGTAGTCGGGATTCGCCTCGTCGCGATCGGCGAGGAACTCGGTGACCTTCTGCGGGATGACCTTTTCGATGATCTCGTTGACGAGGTCGCGCGGGCTCTCGGTGGAGAGCACCTCGTTGCGATAGCCGTAGACGACCTCACGCTGCTTGTTCATCACGTCGTCGAACTCCAGCACCCGCTTGCGCCAGGTGTAGTTGCGCTGCTCGACGCGCTTCTGGGCGGTTTCCACCGACTTGTTCAGCCAGGAGTGCTCGAGGGCCTCGCCCTCCTGCATGCCGAAGCGCTCCATCATCGAGGTCATGCGGTCGGCGGCGGCGAAGTTCCGCATCAGGTCGTCTTCGAACGAGATGAAGAACTGGCTCATGCCGGGGTCGCCCTGGCGGGCGCAGCGGCCGCGGAGCTGGCGGTCGACGCGGCGGGATTCGTAGCGTTCCGTGCCCATCACGAAAAGGCCGCCGACGTCGGCGACGCCTGCGCCCAGCTTGATGTCGGTGCCGCGGCCGGCCATGTTGGTCGAGACCGTGACCGCACCATGTTGGCCGGCTTTGGAAATGATCTCGGCTTCCTGGCGGTGGTACTTCGCGTTGAGGACGGTGTGCGGGATCTTGCTGCGCTTGAGCATGCGCGAGACGGTCTCTGAGGCATCGACCGAAGCGGTGCCGACGAGGACCGGTTGGCCCTTGGCGTGGGCTTCCTCGATCTTCTTGATGACGGCGTTGTATTTCTCGCGGCGGGTCTTGAAGACCTGGTCGTTCTGGTCGGTGCGCTGGTTCGGCCGGTTGGCCGGGATCGGCAGCACGTCGAGCTTGTAGATGTCGGAAAACTCCGCCGCTTCGGTCTCGGCGGTGCCGGTCATGCCCGCGAGTTTTTCGTAAAGCCGGAAGTAGTTCTGGATGGTGATGGTGGCGAAGGTCTGGGTCTCCTTCTCGATGGAGACACCTTCCTTGGCTTCGACCGCCTGGTGGAGGCCGTCCGACCAGCGGCGGCCGGGCATTTCGCGGCCGGTGTTCTCGTCGACGATGATGACCTTGTCTTCTTTCACGACATACTGGACGTCCTTTTCATAGACGCAGTAGGCCTTCAGGAGCTGGGAGATGTTATGCATCTTCTCCGCCTGCGAATCGAGCTTCACCTGAAGCTGTTCCTTGCGGATGACGCGCTGCTCGTCGCTGAGCATGCCGTCGGCCTCGATGTCGGCGAAGAGGGTGCCGATGTCGGGCAGCACGAAAGCTTCCGGATCGTCAGGCGAGAGGAATTCACGGCCTTTCTCCATCAGGTCGGAGTCGTGGCTCTTTTCGTCGATGGTAAAGTAGAGTTCTTCCTTGATGGCGAAGAGTTCCCGCTTCTGGGCGTCCTGATAGAAGGAGAGTTCGGTCTTCTCGAGCAGGCGGCGGATTTCCGGCTCCTCCATCATGCGCATGAGCTGGCGGTTGCGCGGCTGGCCGAGCTTCACCTTGAACAGCGCGCGGCCGCAGGTCTCCAGATCGCCGTCTTCCTGGGCCTTCTTGGCTTCGGCGACCAGATCGTTGCAGAGGGTGGTCTGCTGGCGGACGATCTGTTCGACCAGTGGCTTGTACTTGTCGAACTGATGGCTGGAAACGGAGGACGGTCCGGAGATGATGAGCGGTGTTCGGGCCTCGTCGATGAGGATGGAGTCGACTTCGTCGATGATCGCGAAGTAGTGGCCGCGCTGGACCTGCTCGTCCTTGGTCGACGCCATGCCGTTGTCGCGCAGATAATCGAAGCCGAACTCCGAGTTGGTGCCGTAGGTGATGTCGCAGGCGTAGTGCTGGCGACGGTCCCAGGGCGGCATCTGGTTCTGGATGCAGCCGATGGTCAGGCCGAGATACTTGAAGAGCGAACCCATCCACTCCGAGTCGCGGCGGGCGAGGTAGTCGTTGACCGTGATGACGTGGACGCCGAGGCCGGTCAGGGCGTTGAGATAGACCGGAAGGGTGGCGACGAGGGTCTTGCCCTCACCGGTCATCATTTCGGCGATCATCCCGCGATGGAGGGCGATGCCGCCGACGAGCTGGGTGTCGAAGTGGACCATTTCCCAGCCGAGCGGCTGGTCGCAGACGTCGATGGTGGTGCCGCACATCCGGCGCGCGGCGTTTTTCACGACGGCGTAGGCTTCGGGCAGGATCTGGTCGAGATACTTGGCGCGGGAGGGGATGAAGCCGCTCTGGATTTCGTGGAAGGCGGCCTTGGCGGCTTCGACCGAGGCGGCGGTGGGCTCGACCTTGGCCGGCAGCGAGGGAAACTCGTCGCGAAGGCGGTTGAGGCGGCCGTTCATGTAGGCGGCGGCTTCGGCGAGGCCGTCGGCGTCCATGCGCTCGAGCTGCGGCTTGGCGGCGACCTGGAGTTCGTGGTAGCGGGAAAGGTGATCCTGCCATTTGGCGGTCATTTCACGGAGCTTCTCCTCAGGCTCCCGCTGCAGGGCTTCCTCGATTTCCTTGATGCGCTCGACGGTCGGGCGGATCCGGCGCAATTCGCGCTGGTTCTTCGAGCCGACGATTTTCTGAAGGATCCACTTGATCATGTGAGAAGAAGGTAGGGCCCCTTGGGCGGACCGGGGTGACGGCATACACCCGGAATGCCCGGGGTGCAAGCGGCACGGCGGAAAGGTTTTGCAGCGGCGGTGCGGGTGGAACGGCCGCGGCGGGGCGGAGCGGTCCGGGTGCTCAAAGGGCGGAGCCGGCCGCGGCGTCGAGGTAGAAGGTCGCGTCGGCGTGTTCTTGCAGGAACGAGGCGCTGACGCGGTCGCTGATCGGGCCGGTGAGGGCTTCCTTGACGATGGCCGCCTTGCCGCTACCCCAGGCGAGGAGGGCGATTTTGCGGGCTTCGAGGATGGTGCCGCAGCCCATCGAAATGGCATGGGTCGGGACCTGATCGAGTCCGCCGAACGATGGGGCGGCGTCCTGGCGGGTGATCGGGTCGAGCTCGATCTCGCGGGTCCGGCTGTCGCGCGGCGAGCCGGGTTCATTGAAGCCGATGTGGCCGGTGCGTCCGATGCCGAGGAGCTGGAAGTCGATGCCTCCGGCCGCGCGGATCGCGTCCTCGTAGGCGGCACAGTGGGCGGCGAGATTTTCCGGGGCGACCATCCCGTCGGGGATGTGGACGTTCTCCGCGGGGATGTCGACGTGGTCGAACAGCTCGCGCCGCATGAACGAGTGGTAGCTTTCCGGGTGGCCGGCGGGGAGGCCGAGGTATTCGTCGAGGTTGAAGGTGATGACCTTGGCAAAGGACAGCTTGCCGACGCGGTGGAGGCGGATCAGCTCGGCGTAGAAGGGCAGCGGCGTGCGTCCGGTGGCGAGGCCGAGCACGGCGGGGCGGCCGGAGGCATTGATGGTGGCGACGAGTTCGGCCAGTTCCGCGCCAAGGGTGCGGCAGGCTTCCGCGGAATCGGCGAAAATGCGGGCGGGGGGCGACTCGGTCATGGCTGCGAATTGCGGTGTGAGGTCTCGTTTGTCAAAACCAAAAAGGCCGGAAAGCGCAGGGAAGCGGCGGGAAAACGACGGGCTGTCGCTCTTCAGCTGCCGAGCTGCTTCTCCAACGAAAGGTCGGGGGCCGCCCCGCGTTCGATGGCGTTTCGGTAGTATTCCAAGCCTTGCTTCTTCTTACCCTGCTTGGCGTAGAGGTAGGCGAGGTTGAAGTGCGGCTCCCACATCGCGTCGTCGTAAACGATGGCCGACTTGAGTTGTTCCTCGGCATTGTCCTCCTCGCCGATGTCGAAGAAGAGCTTCCCGAGCACCACCCGCCCTTCGGCGTTGGTGGGGGCGAGTTCGATGCTTTTCTTCAGCGATTCGACCGCTTCCCCGAGCGCGCCGATTTCCATCAGCGAGCGGCCGAGCATGCGGTGGGCGTAAGGGTTGCTACCGTTCATCTCGGTCGCCCGGCGGAAGATGTCGGCGGCGGCGGCCGCGTCCTTAAGCTTGAGGTGAACGTGGCCGAGGCGGCACATCGTGTCGGCATCGCCGGGGTGGCGCTCGATCACCAGTTCGAACAGCTCGCGGCAGGACTGATAGCGGCCGTTGAGGTAGGCGCGGGTCGCGGCGTCGTTGTAGGGGAGATTCTCCGATTCGAGGCGGGCGACGCTGGCATTCACCTGATCCTGCGGTCGGCTGAAGGGCGACACGAACTCGTCGTCGACCCCGCGGTCCTTCACGATCTCCATTTCCTTCGGGCTGAGGGGGAGTTCGGACTGTTCGTAAAGTTCGACCGCCTCGCGCAGGGTTTCGTCCTTTTGCGCTTTCTCGCGGACGGCATCCACCAGCAGCTCGCCGGCCTTGCGGCGGCGGTCCTGGATGCGGAGCTGCTTCTGGATCAGGGCGCGCAGCATGTCGGCCTCGGCCCGGTCGGCATTTCCGGCCCCGGCGGCGAGGCCGGCGGCTTCGGCGCGGAGGCGGCGCTCCATGTCGGCCATCCGCTTGTCCTGGGCGATCTTCTCGCGCTTGAAGTCGTTGATGTTGCCCTTGGCGATGGCGAGGTCGCGCATGGCCTCGAGCAACTGGTCCTGGGTGGCATTGTTCGCCTGGTTGAGGCGGGCGACGCTCTCCTGGGCTTCGCGAAGTTGCTTGGCGAGGCCGAGGTTCTGGTCGATGACCTCCTGGATCCGGCTGCCCTCGCTGAGCTTGAGCAAGGAGGCCATCTGCTCCTTTTCGCGCAGCAGGGTGTCGCGTTCGGTGCGGAGTTCGTCGAAGTCGGCGCGGATGCCAGAGAGCTGGTTCTCCAGCGAGGCGATCTTCTGGTTGGCCTTGGCGAGTTCGTCGTTTTTGCCGCGCAGCAGTTCTTGAAGTTGGCGGAGCTGCTTCTGCTGGCCGGCGATGACCTCGTTCTGGGCCTTGCGTTCGGTCTCGAGATTCTTTTCCAGGTCGGCGGCCTTCTGGGCGAGCCGGGTCCGTTCGGCTTGCAGGGCGGCGATCTGCTCGTTGGCCTTGCGGGTCTTTTCCTCGCTCTGGCCGAGCGCCTGGCTCATGGCGGCGCGCTCCCTTTCCTTGGCCTGGAGCTGGGAGTCGAGCTTCCGCATTTCCTCCTGCATCGGCTCCGCGGCGAACTTCGAGCGGAGCTTCGTGAGCTCGTCCTTGGCGCGCTTGAGATCGGCCTGGGCGAGGTCGCGCTGCTTGGCGAGGTCGCGGACGCGGGAGGCGTTGCGGTCGGCACCATTCGGATCGGCGCTGCTGGCGAGATCCTGCTGCAGCTCCTTGACCCGGGTTTCCAGCTCGGCGATGCGGCGGGTTTCCAAGGTCTCGACTTTCTGGATGCCGGGCAGCGGGGCCAGCGGCATCGGGTCGGCCAGCGGGGCCGGTGCCTCGCCCTCGACGACCCCGGTGCGGACGCCGCCTTCGAGCTCCGCCACGGCGGTGGCTTTCTCCCGGCGTTCTTTCAGGGCTTCCGGGCCGACGGCGGCGATGAAATCCCGGGTCTGGGCGCGGCGGCCGGTGACCATCTCCGGCTTCCAAAGCGGGAAGTAGGTGGCGACGCTATCGAAGAGCTGGCGGGCGCGGGTGAACTTTTCGAGGGCCTCGTTGTACTTCTTCTCGGCCTGGAGTTTCTCGGCATCGCGGGACAGCAGCCAGCCTTGGAAATAGACGTCGGAGGGATCGAAGTTCGCCGGTGCGTCCTTGGTCGCGGTGAGCGGGCCGGGTCCGGGTTCCTGGCCGGTGGCAACGCCGCACCAAAGGCCCATGCCGAGGGCACAGGCGAGGAGTCCGGCGCGACCGGTGGAACGGAAAGGATTCCGGCTCATGGGGCGGGAAAGCTAGGAAAGCCGGGGAGGGGCGGCAAGGGGAAATCCGGGGCGGCTACTATCGTTCCGGCGCGAGGACTTGCTTGGAAAGGCGGGCGAGGCTTTCGGCGGTTTGCGCCCGGCGGCCGGCGACCATCTCCGGTTTCCAGTCGGGAAAGTCGCGGGCGACGCGGTCGAAGAGCCGGCGGGCGCGGTCGAGTTTTCCGACGGCCTCAGCAGTTTTCTTTTCCTCTTCGAGCTTCCCGGCATCGCGGGCAAGCAGCCAGCCCCGGAAGTAACGTTCGGAGGGGTCCTTCGGATCCGGTTCGGGCGCGGCGTCTTTCTCCAGTGCCTCGAGGTCGCGAAGTTGTTGCCATGTGTCAGCGATGGCGTTCTTCAGCTTGAGGGCCTCCTCGATTTTCCGGTCGTCCGGCAAATCGCTGGACTTGAGGTCTTCCAAGCGGGTTTGGAGATTGAGGATATCCTCCAAGGTGGGCTTCGCGGGCTTGCCGGGATCGGGTGCCTCGTTGGCCGGGAGCGGCGAGGCAAAGAGGCTCACAGCGGCAGTCAGCATCGCGACGCGGGAGACGAGGGCTTTCATCAAGCGCGGGTGTAAGGAATCCACCGCCTGACCTCAAGGGGCAAGTCGGCCGACGATCACCGCGAGGATGAATGACTTTGACCGATCCACCGTGCCAAGATAGTGCGATAAGGATTGATGAGAACTTCCCCATTGTTCCTGTGGCCCGCCGCGCTGGTGATGATCGTCGCCGCACCCGGAGTGCAGGCGGCACCGATCGACACGGCGAAGGAGCTCGCGGTCATCGAGAACGCGGCGCAAGAGCGGACCAAGGCGCTGATGGAGCCGCGGACGAAGCTGGACGGGCAGTTCGAGGCGGCTTTGAAGAAGCTCGGTGAGAAGGCGCGGGAGACCGGGGATGTGGAGGGGGAGCTGGCGGCGCTCCGTGCCTTGAGCGAGCTGCAGGCGGGGACTTTGGTGCCGGGGAAGGTCGGGCATCCCGGAGTGGCGGGTTTGGCGAAGATCCATGCGGAGGAGCGGCGGAAGCTGATGGACGCGGCGGCACCGGAGCTGAAGAAAGTGCGGGAAGATCAGATCGCGGCTCTGCAGGCCCTTGGGTTGAAACTGGAGAACGCAGGGATGTTCCAGGATGCGAAAGCGGTCTCGGTCACCCGGGAAGCGCTGGAGAAGGCGGCGGCGGCCCCTGTCGAAGTGGCGACGGGCTTTTTGGAAATGCCGGCCACGATGCGGTTTCGCCGGGAAGCCGAGGACCGGGAGCGGATGATCCTGGAGGCCGGCGGCTCGGTGGAATCGGAGCAGGCGGTGCTGCAGGGGCTGCGCTGGTTGAAGGAGACGCAGAACGAGGATGGCAGTTGGACCGGGTCGAACCAATGCGCGATGACCGGCTTCGCGCTGCTGGCCTTGCTCGGGCATGGCGAGTCGCCGGGTTCGTCGGAGTTCGGGGAGACCTGCTTGAAGGGGATCCAGTTCCTGCTGAAGCGGGGAGAGGCGAAGGGCGGGATTCTGTCGTCCTCGGGCGAGACGAACCATCTTCCCTACGAGCACGCCATTGCGACCCAGGCATTGGCGGAGGCGCTGATTTTTTGTGAGAACGAGAGTCTGGCGGTGCCGGGTCTGCGCGACGCGGTTTTTAAGTCGGGTCAGTTCGTCGTCAGCAACCAGCATGAGTCGGGCGGCTGGGATTATGGTTACCGCGAATCAGGCGCGCGGGGCGGGGATTTGTCGGTGACGTCGTGGCAGATCGGGGCTCTTGCCGCCTGTCTGAAATCGGGGGTGCCATTGAGGAATCTGACGCTCTGCATGAAGAAGGCGCTGGATTATGTGGAGAAAAGGCAGGGGGCGGACGGCGGGTTCGGCTATTCGGGTCGCGGCGATACCCATTCACCGAACGGCTACCACACGCTGACAGGGGCGGGCATGCTTTGCCTTGAGGAAGGGGGGCGGGGTGGCGAGCCGGCGGTGAGGAGTGCGTTCAAGTATCTGGAGAAGAAGTCGCGCTTCCATTTCAACGGCGAGGACTGCGACCTTTACGGCCAGTATTACGAATCCCTGGCGCTGCGGCAGCGTGGCGGGGAGTTCTGGAAGTTGCACCAGGCGCGGGTGATGCCGCAGTTGGTCGAGAACCAGCAGCCGGACGGCTCCTGGAAGGCCCCGGGCGGCGGAAAGAAGCCGAATGCGGTGGCGGCGGCGTTCACGAGCAATGTCCATTACCGGAACTGCCTGTGCCTTTTGATCCTGCAGAGCTACTACCGGATCGTGCCGGAGTGAAGGGGCGGGTGTTTCACGGGGCGGAGCCCATGGACTGCGGGCCGCCTGCTCTGCCACGACCCACAAAGAAAGGCGTCCTTGATCTTAGTCCTGAAGGGACGACATGAGATAGCCCGGGGCAAGCAACGCGTAGCCCCGGGACCGGGTGGAGCCCGTCCGCCGCGCTGAAAGTGCGGGATGGGGCGGTTGACACGGGATGTCCCGTCTTACCAACCCTATCGCGACCTTTCAGGGCGCCAAATGCCAGATCCGCGGACCCGGGGCTGCGCAAAGCCTTGCCTCGGGCTATCTCATTGCGCCCCGTTGGGGCTTGGACGGGAAGTCGCGGGCAGCGGGCTGCCGCCCGCTGTTGGTTTCGACGGTCGGTCTGCTGGCGAATCGGATCCGGATTCCACAGCCGGCTGTGGCAACAGCGTGCTGCCGTTTTTCCTCCGCCAGCTTGCCGGCGAGGAGGTAGCCGACTCCACAGCAGGCTGTGGCCACAGAGCGGCAGCAGGCTGCGCGCAGTCCATGGCACGACTTGAGGGCGGTCAGCGCCTCAGCAGCTCCTCCGGCACCTCGATCACGCGGTCGCCGGGGGCGACGAAGACGCGGTCGCCTTGCTGGCGGTCGATGATCGCGCCGCCGGTGAAGGTGCCGAAGGACGGGGCGACCAGCACGGGACCGCGGAGCAGGAAGCAGGGGAGGCGGAGCGAGGTGCGCTTGCCGTCGGCGATGCGGGCGACGGGGTGCCAGTGGGCGCAGATGGCGGCTTGGCCGGCCGGGGCGTCGGCGGGGTCGTGGACGATGTGAAAGTCGGCGGCCTCGGTGGAATCGACCGGATTCAAGCTCGCGGGAAGTCGGCGGAGTTTGGCGTCGTGGTTGCCGATGATGAGCTGAACCGGGATGGTCATTGTGGATAACCATGTTTCCAGCAAACGTTCGATTTCCGGCGTGAGGCCGGCAGGGGAATGGAAGAGATCGCCGTTAATCAGGAGCCGGGTGGCTCCGACTTGTTCACAGATTGTTCCCAATCGGTGAAGATCCGCGTCGCTGTCGCCTTCGGGGATGGCCAGGCCCTTCGCTTGGAACGCGGTGGCCTTTCCCAGGTGGAGATCGGCGACGATCAGGGTGCCATCGGGAAGGAGCACCGCCTTGTCGGGGAGGAGAGCAAGCGTTTGATTGAGGATCGAGATATTCACAAAGTGGCGGCGCGATTGAGGTCGTCAAGCATCTGTTCGAGGCGGCTGGCGGCGTCGCCGGCGGGCAGGGTGGCGGAGAGGCGGTCGGCCCACAAGGGGAAGGCCATCGGGGTGAGCCGCTCGGTTTCAATCAAGTGGATGGGTCGTTGTTGGAGATCAATCAGCGAATCCCTCAGTCGGCTGAACTCCAGTTGTTTCTCGAGAATTTCCCGCTGGGACTGGAGGAGGAGCAGATTGCCGGGATCGTAGCGTTCGAGCACCTCAAAGAGTAGGCGGGAGCTTGATTGAAGCTCCCGTTGGCCGCGCTGCTGGCGGCCGGGGAGCTGCTGGAGGATCAGGCCGGCGACGCGGGCGACCTCACGGAACTGGCGGCGGGCGAGCTCGGCGGTGTTGAGGCAGGCGACGAGGTCTTCCAGGAGGTTGCCCAACGAAAGATTCAAACGAATGATTTCCTCGCTCAGATGAAGCCCGCGGCGGGCGGTGAGGCAGAAGCCGTAGTCGTTCTGGGTGACGGTGACGTCCTCTTTCAAACGCAGCCGGTAGGCCAAGAGCGCGCCGAGTCCCTCGTGGACCAGCCGGCCGGCCATCGGGTAAACAAACAAGTGTTCGCCTTCGCGGGACAGGGTGTGCTCGACCAGCAGGATTCGGTCGTCGGGCAGCTCCGACCATCGGCGCTGGATGGCAAGGATGGGGGCGACCGCCTTCATTTCCGGGGCGGCTTTCCCCTCGCCACGGAGGCGGGCGGCCATGGCGTGGGCGAGCTCGGTGGAGAGTGGCATTTTGCTACCGCCCCAGATCGCGACGTGGCCTTTGGCGTCGCGGGTGGCGACGCGGACGGTGGCGACTTTCTGGTGGAAGCGGACGAGCTCGAGCTTCCGGCCGGCGAAGACGAGGAGGTTGCCGGGCTTGAGGCGGCTGATGAAGCCTTCCTCGACCGTCCCGAGGGTGCGGCCGCTGGCGAAGCGGACGCTGACGTGGGGGTCGGACGA
Source organism: Haloferula sp. (assembly GCA_044372775.1). Lineage (GTDB taxonomy): Bacteria > Verrucomicrobiota > Verrucomicrobiia > Verrucomicrobiales > Akkermansiaceae > Haloferula. The sequence continues at coordinate 75,530 of JBIPNO010000005.1, read as the reverse complement.
AATGGTGCCGATCGAGAGCCGGTGCTGCTGGATCAGGCGCTTGTCATCGACGGTGAAACGGCCGTTTTGAACGAACGCTTTCTGATAGCGCGGGTAGGCGGCGAGGGCCTTGCCGCCGGTGGAGATGAAGGCGAGACACCAGTCCCACTCGGCGTCGTTGAGGTCGCGGAAGGCGTGGGTCGACTGGATTTCGCGGCGCATTTCGACCGGCTCGAAGGGCTCGCCGATGGCGCAGGTGACGAGGTGTTGGACGAGGACGTCGAGCGGCTTGAGCAGGGGGCGGCGGGACTCGATGTGGCGGGCCTGGGCGGCGTCGCGGACGGCGGCGAATTCGACCAGCTCCATCGCATGGGTCGGCACGCCGAGGATGCGGGAGGTTTTCCCCGGCTGGTGGCCGGAGCGGCCGGCGCGCTGAAGGAGGCGGGCGATGCCCTTCGGCGAGCCGACCTGGATGACCTGGTCGACCGGCGAGAAATCCACACCGAGATCGAGCGACGAGGTACAAACGACGCAGCGCAGCGAGCCGTCGCGGAGGCCGTTTTCGACTTTTTCGCGCTCGGCGCGGTCGAGCGAGCCGTGGTGGAGGGCGAGCACCTCTTTCCAATCGGGGCGGAGGGCGAGCAGTTCCTGATGCCAGATTTCGGTCTGCGAGCGGGTGTTGGTGAAGAGGAGTGTGGTGTTCGCTTTTTCGATCTCGCGGATGACCTGTGGGGCGAGGCGGGTGCCGAGGTGGCCGGACCAGGGGAAGCGGTCGATTTCCCGGGGGATCAGCGTCTCGATGCGGATGTCCTTTTTCAGGTCGGCGGACACGGTGACCGCGCCGGGGGATCGGTCGCCGAGCAGGACGTCGCGGGCCTCATCGAGGTTGCCGAGGGTCGCGGAAAGGCCCCAGATCCGGAGCTCGGGGAGCCAGGCGCGGAGGCGGGCGAGGCAGAGTTCGGTCTGGACGCCGCGTTTGGTGCCGAGGAGTTCGTGCCACTCATCGACGATCACCGCCTGGAGCCCGGCGAGCTGGTCGCGGGTGTCGGCGTGGGTGAGCATCAGCGACAGGCTTTCCGGGGTGGTGACCAGGCCGAAAGGAAGCTGTTTGCGGAGCTTGGCGCGCATCGCGGAAGAGGTGTCGCCGGTGCGGGCTTCAACCTGGAGGCCGGGGGCGAGCTGTTCGAGGGGCTCGCGGAGGGCGCGGAGGGTGTCCTGGGCGAGGGCGCGGAGGGGGGTGAGCCAGAGGACCGTGCAAGATTGCCGATTTTCGATTGAAGATTGCCGATTGGAAAGGCACTCGATGAGCGGGCCGCCCCAGACGGCGAGGGTTTTGCCGAGGCCGGTGGGGGCGTGGAGCAGGCCGGATTTCCCGGCGGCGTAGGCGGCCCAGGTTTCCTTTTGGAAGGGGAAAGGTTTCCAGCCGCGCTGACGGAAGAAGGGCTGGAGTGACGGGGCGGGCATGGGGCGGGGAGAAGATCGTCATTTCTCGCCGCATGCCACGCGGATTTTGCGTGCCGGTTGACCGCGGCGGCTTGCCGATCTAGGAATCCCGCCATGGATCTCACCACCACGGCATATGGCACCTGGAGCGGCGGCCGCTTCATGCACTTCGGCGAAACCCTGCCGGAAGAGCGCTTCATTTCCTGCATCCGGACCGCCTGGGACGCGGGAATGCGGACTTTCGTCACGGCCGACGTTTACGGCAACGGCAAGGCGGACGAGCTGCTCGGGCTGGCCTTGGAAGGACTGCCGCGCGACGAATACTGCCTGGTCGGAATGGTCGGCCACGATTTCTACGAAGGCCAGCGGCAGGGGGCCCGCGGCTACCCGCGCTTCACCGAACTGCATGAGCCGGGCAAGTTCCGCGACTACCTGCGGCAGGCCTGCGAAAAGTCGCTGGAGCGCTGCCGGACCGACCGCTTCGACCTGCTGATGATTCACAATCCGGACGAGATCGGCTACACCAGCGACGCGGTGTGGGACGGCCTGCGGGCGCTGAAGTCCGAAGGCCTGGCCGAGCGGCTGGGGATCGCGCCGGGGCCGGCGAACGGCTTCACGCTGGACATCATTTCCTGCCTCGAGCGCTTCGGCGCGGACATCGACTGGGCGATGCTGATCCTCAATCCGCTCGAGCCGTGGCCGGTCGGTCTGGCGCTGCCGGTTTGTGAAAAACACGGCGTGAAGGTGCTGACCCGCGTCGCCGATTACGGCGGCCTTTTTCACGGCGACATGAAGCCGGGACACGTCTTCAAGCCAGGCGACCACCGCGCCTACCGGGCCGAGGGCTGGGTCGAGCACGGCTTGGAGAAGATCGAGAAAATGAAGCCGATCGCCGAGAAGCACGGGCTGACGCTGGTGCAGTTCGCGGCGATCTGGAACTTGAGCCAGCCGGCGGTCGAGAGCGTGGTGCCGACTTTCATCCAGGAGGCGGGCGAGGGCGTCCGCTCGATCGAGGACCGGATCCGCGACTTCGCGGCGCTGCCGGACGTCCGCCTGAGTGCGGAGGAGGTCGAGCAGGTCCGTCAAATCGGCGACAACACCGGGTGCATGGCCTTGAAGGGTGCGAGCAAGCGGCATCAGGTCAGCGAGCGGCCGGACGAGTGGCCGATGCGCGATGACTTGTTAGAGCTGGCCGGCCGCCACGGGCTGGGGACGGAGTGGTGAGACGGCCGAGTGCCTGGTCCAAGTGAATTCGAAGAACCGGGTGAGGGCCCACTTCATTCCTCGCCGGCGACCTCCAGGATCGCCAGGCGTGTTTCGTTCGAGACTCGGAAGCCCAGTTTTTCGAGACGCTCAAGCTTTGGGCCCAGCCGCTCAATCAGTCCGACCGCCTTCGCCTTGACCAAGATCCCGAGCGTTCCAGTGACGGCCAAGCCGAGGAGTTGGGCGTGCTTTCGTGCTGCGAGGTCGTCCAGGATCACCAGAGACTGCGGGATCGAGAGCGCCAGGGCGATGACCTTGGCTTCCCCGCGGTGAATGTTGCGGGGTTGCGGCTCGAGATTCATTTCCACTCGGTGAACCTGGATCCAATCGAGCGCAAGCAGTTCGGGAAGGTCGATGCCGCCTGATTTTCCTGCCAGAATCTCATCCGCTACAACTTTGGGGATCGAAATTCTGCCGTAGATCGAAGGCAGCAGATGAAGTTCACCGAGCTGGTGGAGATACTGCAACGGCGAGGTATTGCAGACGACCTCACGCATTGGCGATCTCGTCTAACAATTCACTCCGGTTCTGGCGGAAGGCGGGAATCCCGAAGTCATGCAGTCTCTGCATGAAGGCTGGCTTTGACATGCCTGCGAGTTCGGCCGCCGCACCGCTTGAAAGGCGGCCGGATTCGAACCACTGCATCGCGGCTGCGAGGAGGAGTTCCTCTCCGACCCGGTCCAGCGGCAGGCCCAGTGCCAGTCTCGTGGATTCGGGAACGCTCACGTTCAAGGATTCCATGCCGCCAGCGTAGCGCCCCTTGGATCCCGGTGCAACGCGCGAATCCGGCCTCAAAGGTTAGAGGTTCGCGATGTCCTGAATCACGAACTGCGACCAGGTCTCCAGATTCGGGAGCAGCGGGCCCTGTAGCTCGGCGAGTTCGCTGAAGCACAGGTGGGCCAGGGCGTCCTCGCGGGCGTGGACCCGGGTGTTTTCGAGTTCGATGACGTGGACGATGCCGAGGTGGACACGGCCGACCTCGTTGCTGTCGTCGTTGAGCAGCGCCGCAATGCGGTTGGTGTGGGCGGTGTCGAAGACCAGCTCCTCGTGGAGTTCGCGTTCGACGGCGGCGAAGTAGGCGTCCTTGCCGGTGCGGCCGTTGCCGGTGTCGACCGGATTGATGTGGCCGCCGACGCCGACGGAAAGCTTGGCGTGGAGCCGGTCTTCGCCGCCGGACTTGCCGCGGGTGTAGTTGAGGATCGAGCTGCCGCAGCGGATCAGGCAATACGGGATGAGCTGCTTGTGGGTCGGGTCCCCCTCGGCTTCGGCGCGGTCCATGAAGAAGTGGTTCTCCGGGTCGAGCAGGCGGTCGATGGCCTTTTGGAGGCTGTGGGTGCGGATGCCCTGGAAGGAGCCGATGGCATCGAACAGCGGGCGGGGGACTACGAGCACTTGCTCACCGGCGTATTTGGACATGCCGGGGAGGCTAAAGTTCCAAGTAAAAAGTGCCAAGTGCCAAGGTGAGGAAGTTCCAAGTTCCAAGTTCCAGAGGGAGGAAAGCGAAGTGCCAAGGAGAAGGGCGCTGGAGCACTTCCTCTTCCTTGGCACTTGGAACTTCCTACTTGGAACTTCCCTGATTTGGCACTTGGAACTTCAATACTTGGAACTTTCCCCGGCTCAGTGCTTGAGCTTGAGCTTTTTCAGCTTCGGCTCGACGACCATGCGGCAGTAGCCGTTGTTGGTCTTGTTCTGGAAGTAGAAGTCCTGGTGGTAGTTTTCCGCCGGGTAGAAGACGGGGGCCTTGGTGATCTCGGTGACGATCGGGTCCTTGAAGTTCGCCTGGGCGGCTTTTTTCGAGGCCTCGGCGACGGCCTTCTGGGCATCCGAGTGGTAGAAAATGGCGGAGCGGTACTGGGTGCCGACATCCGCGCCCTGGCGGTTCAGGGTGGTGGGGTCATGGAGGTCCCAGAACCAGGCGAGGATCTTCTCGGCGGTGATCTTTTTCGGGTCGAAGACCACCTGGACGACCTCCGCGTGGCCGGTGGTGCCTTCGCAGATTTGTTCGTAGGTCGGGCTGGCCACCGTGCCGCCCATGTAGCCGGAAACCGCGGCCTGGACGCCATCGAGCTGCCGGTAGGCGGCCTCGATGCACCAGAAGCAGCCGGCACCGAGGGTGATGACTTCGGAGCCTTCGGGGACTTTCGGGGCGGGAGCGGGGAGCTTGGCGTCGGCGGGCATGGCTTTATCGGGTTCGCAGGAAGCGAGGGTGGGGATGAAAAGGAGGAGCGCGAGCAGGTGGCGGCGTTTCATGGCAGTTGGAGGAGAAGGTAGTGGGCTTATTCCGGGGCGCAAGCTTGCCGGGACGAAGGATTGAGCTGCTACCCGGGCGGTGCGGAAGATTTTGCAGACAAAGCGGCGGCATGGAGGCATTTTCCCGGCAGATGGAAGTCTCCGCGTCCGCGACTTGGAAAGCGTGGCTGGCCGAATACGGCCCGCGCTTGCTGCTGTTCGCGCGCGGCTGGGCCCCGAGCCGGCATGATGCGGAGGACCTGGTGCAGGAGGCCGTGCTGCGGCTTTGGAACTACCAGCAGGACAAGGGCTGCAAGGTGCCCGACCTGCCGTTGGCGTTCTCGACCATCCGTTTTTGCGGGCTCAATCACCACCGCTCCGAAAGCCGCCGCCGGAAACGGGAGGAGTCGATCATTTACCTGAACGACTTCACCGACGTCTGGCTGGACCCTTCGGTGGAGGAGGACGAGGACGCCGTGCAACTGCGCGACGCGGTCCAGAAGCTCAGCACCAAGCTGCGCGAGGTGATCACGATGAAGATCTGGGGCGGACTGACTTTTGCCGAGATCTCGGAGGCGCTCGCCATTTCGCAGAACACCGCCGCGTCGCGCTACCGCTACGCGCTCGAACAACTGGCGCAGGACATGCGCCGCCTGAAGGAGGAACGCCATGGAATCGCCTGAAGAGATTGAAAAAGCCCTGTCCCGCCTGATGCCCGCCGCGATCAGCGAGGAGGGCAAGCGCTCGCTGGACGAGTTGATCGACGGGCTGGCGGCCACCGACAAGGTGGTCGAACTGCCGCGCAAGTCCGGCTGGCCCTGGGCCGGCGGGATCGCGGCGGCTGCGGCTGCGGTGGTGATCGCGCTCAATCTGCCGACGCCGGATCCCGTGGGGCCGTCGGTCGTGGCGATCGCGGAGGAAGCTTTTGAAGAAAGCGGCATCGTGCTGCTCCGCCAGACCGAGCGGGTGGAGAATGCCGAGCCGGAGGGCTGGCTGTCGGAGACCGACGGGGTGGCCCACCGGGCGTGGCGGGTGCGGGTGATCGACGAGGACCGCGTCCGCGACGTGAAGACCGGCTACGAGGTCACCGTGTCCCGCCCCCGCGAAGAAGTGATCCTGATGCCTGTCACCACCTTTTGACCCCGATGAAAGCCGCCACCTTGCTGCTGATCTCGCTTGCCGGACTCACTCTCGCGCAGGAATCGCCCCGGACCGGGGAGGCTCCGGCGGGTCAGGTGATCCGCGACACCGCCAACGCGCCCTGGCTGGGGCTCACCGTGGCCCGGCTGGACGACTCGCTGCGCGCGCATGCCAAGGACATTCCGGCGGGTTTCGGGTTCGTGGTGGCATCGGTCGAGCCCGGCAGTCCGGCGGCGGAAGCGGGGGTGAAGCCCTACGATGTGTTCTGGAAGTTCGACGACCAGTGGGTGGCCAATCAGGCGCAGTTGTTCGCCTTGCTCCGCCTCCATGAAGCGGGCGACGAGGTGACGCTCGGTCTTTACCGCTCCGGGGAATCCCTGAGCGTGCCGGTGGTGCTCGCCCCGATGCCGGACGAGCGTTTGCTCGGCAAGCTGCCGCCGCTGGACCCGTCGGTGCTTCCCGAGGCCTTGCCGGACCTGCCGATGAAAGTCATCAAGCCGGCGGACCGGAGCGCGGAGATCGAGGCGGCGGACGGCAGGGCGGTGCTTTCCATGGTCGACGGCCTGGCGATCGTGAGGATTTCGTCGAGCGACGGCGCGGTGCTCTACGAGGGACCGGCCGCGGATCCGCAGGGTGTCTCGCTGGTGCCCGATCCGTGGAAACCGCGGGTCGGTGCGCTTGAGCGGGCGCTCGATCACGCGATCAAGGGCAACCTCGCCCCGCGTGTGCCGCGGGCCCGGGTCGGGGTGCTGGCGGAGCCCGAAGGGAAGTGACGGAAACGAAATGGTCGGGAAGGGTCTTGCGTTTTTCGGTCACGCTTCCCATTTTTCCCCGACATGCATCCCGATTTGGCGAAACTGCTCGAAGCCGGAAGAATCAATCAAGCCGTCGCGGGGCGTCTCGACCAGGTTTCTCCCGGCAAATTCTGTCTCCACAAGGCATGGGGGGCCGGAAAAGTGATCGAGTGGGATCTTTCGGCGAAGAAAGTCACGATCGACTTCGAACTCAGCAGCGCCCAAGTCATGGACCTGCAGTTCGCCCTTCAGCGGACCGAACCGCTCGATCCCGGTGACTTCCGCGCGAAGAAGGTCGAACAGCTCGAAGAACTCCGTGCCCTCGCCAAGAGCGATTCGGTCGCCCTGGTCATTCATCTTCTCGAAAGCCATGGCGGCACGATGTCGGTCGACGCGCTTGAGCGCGAGCTGACCGGTGGCGTGGTCCCGGCCGATGATTTCCGCAAGTGGTGGGATGCCGCCAAGCGCGCGCTCCGCGAAAGCAAGCGGGTGATCGTCCCTTCCCGCCGCACCGAACCGCTCTCCCTCCGCTCCGGCGACATGAGCCCGGCCGAGGCGCTGGTGTCCGACTTCGAGCAGGCCCGCGACCTGAAGACCATGTCGAAGGCGCTCGAGGCGATCACCCTCGACCTCGCCCTGTTCAAGGCCGATCCACCCGCGCTCCAGCGCCTGCTCGTCGGCATCAACGAGTCCGCGTCGAAGAGCATCCGCATCCAGCTCGGGCCGGCGATCGAACTGCTGTCCGCCCGCGACGAGCTGGTGAGGGCTTTCCGCGACATCGACCTGCCGCCGGAATCGCTCCGCTTGGCCGACGTGCTGGCCGCCGAGGAACACCGCCTCGCCGATGCCCTCACTGCATTGTCCGCCGGCCGCCAGCGCGCGATCTACGACCAGTTCCACGTCGCATTCGGCGACCGCTGGGTGGAAGTGCTTACTTACATCTTCGACAAGGTCGGTTCCCGCGGCGTCGCGGAAATCGCCAAGCTGCTCGATGAAAAGGGCTACATGAAGACCCTCGAGGCGCACCTGGTATCCGCCCTGGCCCGCCGCTCGCTCGGCACCGATGCCTTGATCTGGGTTTGCCGCGAACGCCACACCATCGCTTCCGGAATCTTCTCCAGCGAGGTCGGCGCCTGCATCCTCAACCTGCTCGAAACCGACCACCTCAGCGACGGCCCGCGCAAGACCACGCGGCTCCAGACCCTGGTGTCCGACGATAAGGCGCTGCTCAGCGACATCGTCGGCTCGATGGATGTCAACGAGGCCCGCAATTTCGGCCGCCGCCTCATGGAGTGCCCGGTTTTCAACGAACTCGACCGCAAGTCGCTGATGGCCCGCGTGATCAAGGCCCGCCCGGAGACCGGCGAACTGGTCAGCGGCCAGAAGTCGAAGAAGGACGAGGAACTTCTCGTTTCCTGGCCCAGCCTGGAGCGCAAGAAGGAGGAGCTGGATGACATCATCCGCAATCGAATCCCGCAGAACACCAAGGACATCTCGATCGCCCGCGAATACGGCGACCTGCGCGAGAACTTCGAATACAAATCCGCCAAGGATCAGCAGAAGTATCTCAACAACCGCAAGTCGGAACTCCAGCGCGACATCTCCCGCGCCCGCGGCACCGATTTCAAGGGTGTGGACGCGAGCACGGTGAACATCGGAACGATCGTCAAGCTGGTCAACGAGAGCGGTCAGGAGGAAACCTACTCCGTGCTCGGTGCCTGGGATTCCGATCCCGAGAAGAAGGAGCTGTCTTACCTCTCCGAACTCGGTGCGGCCTTCCTCAACAAGAAGGTCGGCGAGACCGTTCAGGTCCGCGACCAGAACACGGAAGCCCTCCACTCCTACACCATCACGTCGATCACCCCCGTGAACCCCTGAAGTTCCAAGTGGGGAAGTGCCAAGTGCCAAAAAAGGCACCTACGGGCGTTTCTTCATCTTGGCACTTGTCACTTATCACTTGGAACTTTCTCCCAATATATGGACTACACCACCATCGTTGAAATCCGCGGCCGCGAGGTCATCGACTCGCGCGGCAATCCCACCGTCGAAGTCGACGTCCACCTCGAAGGCGGTGCCATCGGCCGCGCGGCGGTGCCAAGCGGCGCCTCCACCGGCGAGCACGAGGCCCACGAACTGCGCGACGGCGACAAGGCCCGCTACCTCGGCAAGGGCGTGCTGAAAGCGGTCGACAACGTCAACACGAAGCTGGCGCCCGCGCTTTGCGGGATGCTGGCCACTGACCAGGCTTCGATCGACGCCGCGATGATCGCCATCGACGGCACTCCGAACAAGAAGGACATCGGCGCCAACGCCATCTTGGGCGTCTCACTTGCCGTCGCCAAGGCCGCCGCGGAAGCTACGGGTCTTCCCCTTTACAAGTACCTCGGCGGTCCGAACGCCAAGGTGCTGCCGGTGCCGATGATGAACATCATCAACGGCGGCGCGCACTCGGACGCCCCGATCGACTTCCAGGAATTCATGATCATGCCGATCGGCGCGCCGACCTTCCGCGAGGCGCTGCGCTACGGCGCGGAGGTTTTCCACTCGCTCAAGAAAGTCCTGCACGACCGTGGTCTCTCCACCGCCGTCGGTGACGAAGGTGGCTTCGCCCCGAACCTTGCCTCCGCGGAAGACGCGCTCAGCGTGATTTCCCAGGCGATCGAGAAGGCCGGCTACAAGGTGGGCGAGGACATCGCGTTCGCGCTCGACGTCGCTTCGTCCGAATTCTTCGACGCAAAGCAGAATGCCTACGTCTTCAAGAAGTCCGACAAGTCGGTGAAGAGCGCCGAGGAGCTGGTTGCCTTCTACGCCGACCTGCAGAAGCGCTACCCGATCATCTCGATCGAAGACGGCTGTGCCGAAAACGACTGGAACGGCTGGAAGATCCTGACCGACAAGCTCGGCGCCACCACCCAGCTGGTGGGCGACGATCTCTTCGTCACCAACGTCGATTTCCTCTGGAAGGGCATCAGCACCGGCACCGCGAATTCGATCCTCGTGAAGGTGAACCAGATCGGTTCGTTGACCGAGACCTTCGACGCCGTGGAAATGGCCAAGGAGAACGGTTACACCGCCGTGCTTTCGCACCGCTCCGGCGAGACCGAGGACGCGACCATCGCCGACATCGCGGTGGCCACCAACTGCGGCCAGATCAAGACCGGCTCGATGAGCCGCTCGGACCGGATTGCAAAGTACAACCAGCTCCTCCGCATCGAGGAAGAGCTGGGCAACGACGCCGTGTTCGGAGTCCGCAAGTTGAAGGTCCTGCGCTGAGCGGGTCCTTCGAGCTTGCGTCCGCAAGCGTTTTGAGAGCCTTCCGGGAGTCGTCCCGGGAGGCTCTTTTGCTTGGGGGGCGCGGGGACGTTGGAAATCATGGTTTCGCTTCGCCATTCCTCCATCCGCTGGAGGCACCGCGTCGCGACTCATCCGGCTTTTATTCCGGGGATTGGCTTTGCAAGGAAGGCTCCGGTGATCTAGTTCCGCGCGAAATGTTTTCCCAGGAACCAATGGAATGGCCGGAGAAGGTGGAGATGCTCGTGGAGCGCCTTGAGAGCGAGTCGTCCGAGCGTGCGCTCCGCCGCGATGAGCGTGCCCTGATGGATGTGTATGAGACGGTGCCGGTCCTTGAGGGCGAGGAGGGTCTTCACGGGTTCTGGCACAGCGGGGTGGATCACCAGCGGGTGATCAAGTCCTTCGATCTCATCGGTGCGTCGACCTTGGTCGATGCCCTCAATGCCAGCCGCTGGTGCGAAACCCGCAGCGAGGATCTCGACGACTACACCGAGACCGAGGCGGACTACCTGGGGACGATTGAAGAAGATCTCGCGGGGGGGCTGGAGGAGCTTGGGGATCTGGTGCTTGAGTTTATCGAGGAGGAGTTGGGGTAGGTGCGGGGTTTTCTGACCGGATTGACCGGATTGACGGTACTGACAATCGGGTCAATGACGTCAAGAAGGTCACCCACTCCCCCTCACACCGGCCGTGTCCCCTTGCAGTCGGGAAACTCCGAGCAGCCCCAGAACTCGCCTTTGGCGGACTTGCGCTGGCGCATGGACTTGCCGCACAGCGGGCAGTCGGGTGAGGGCGGGCGGTTCTTTTCGCGTGCTTCGAAGCGCTTGGCCGTGAGGCGTTCGCTGAAACCACCCGTTTCCTCGAACGCCTTACCCTGGGCTTCGATCTGGCTCTTGAGCACGTGTGATGTTCTGCCTGCCGCTGCGGGCGGCTTGGGTCATCTGGTCGTAGTGGCGTCCTTTCGGGTCGTAGAGTTTTTCGGCTGCCTGACGGTGATCGAAAGTGAGGAAGCGGCGGCAAAAGCGGAGGGTCTCGATCTGGACGATCGTGGCGAGGGTGAAGGAGTGCAGCTTGCGGAAGCCTCCGTGCTTGTCGAAGAGGTCGGGCATGGGAGGGGATGGGTGGGAGGGGGGAATGGGACCTTGTTGACGGTGTTGACCCCATTGACCGTCCCGTCATCGTCAATCCGGTCATTCCTGTCAATCCGGTCACCTCCGGCCAGCCCCGGGCCAGACCACCCCTACTTCGCCCGGGGATGGGCGCTGTCGTAGGCCTGGCGGAGACGTTCCTTCGTGACGTGGGTATAGATCTGGGTCGTCGAAAGGGAAGCGTGGCCGAGGAGGCTTTGGACGGAGCGGAGGTCGGCACCCGCGTCTAACAGATGGGTCGCGAAGCTGTGGCGGAGCTTGTGGGGCGAGATCTTGAAGGGGATCGAACTGAGCTTGAGATACTTCTTCAGGAGCTGGTCGATGGCCTGCTGGCTGATGCGGGTGCGGTGCTTGCCGAGGAACAGCGGGCCGTTGGTGACGGCCGCCTCGCGCTGGTAGCGCTGGAGAGCCGACAGGGCGGGACCGCCGATCGGGACGATGCGCTCCTTGGCTCCCTTGCCGAAGACCCGGACGTTCTCGCCGAGAAAGTCGATGTCCTTCACGTCGAGTCCGCGGAGTTCGGAGATGCGGAGGCCGCAGGAGTAGAAGAGCTCGAGGATGGCGGCATCCCGCATCGGCATCCAGGGGGCGGTCTGCTTGTGGAGCGGAACCTGCAGCGGCAGGGCCAGCAGCTCGTCGATCTGGGCGAGGTTGAGGACGACCGGGAGCTTCTTCTCGGGCTTGGGAAGCTGGACTTCGGCGACCGGGCTCTTGGCGTGGCCGCGACGGTGGACGAGGAATTTGTAGAAGGAACGGACGGCGGCGAAGCGGAGGCGGATGGTGGCCTTGGACAGCCCCTGCTTCATCATGTCGAACAGCCAGCGGCGGAAATCATCAGCCGCGGTGTTGCGCCAGCCGGGGAAGGCGTCGCCGAACCAGGTGCGGCAGCTTTCGAGGGCGAGCCGGTAGTTGACGAGGGTGCGCGGGGACGCGCTGCGCTCGACTTCCATGAAGCGGAGGAAGTCGATCTTGAGGTCGTCATCCATCGTTGGCGGAGTTTTTCCGCGAGCGGACCAAGGCGACTCCGATGAGGGAGAGGCCCGCGACGAGCATGACGGCGATGAGGCCCATGCCGATGTAGGCCATCTGGAGTTCAGGGGCGGCGGCGATCTCATTCATGCTCTTGGCGCGTTCGAGGCGCTGGAGAACGAGGAAGACGAGGATGCTGGCCGAGATGAAGAGCGTGAGGGCGAGGCGGACGAGGCGGTTCATGGGCAGGCGGGGCAGGTGCCGAAGAATTCGAGTTCGTGGTAGAGGTTCTTGAAGCCGGTCTTGCGGCGGATCTCCTCCTCAAGCTCGTGGACCGGGCAGGGGGCCTTGACGGGCTCGATGCTGCCGCAGCCGGTGCAGATGAGATAGTCCTGGTGGCGGCCGGGAACGAGTAGCGTGAAGTAGGCGGCGCGCTCGTGGAGGCCAAGGCGGCGGACCAGGCCGTGCTCGGCGAGGCGCTGGAGCAGCCGGAAGACGGTGGCCTTGTCGCACTGGTCGGTGAGGCGCGGCGAGGAGGCGAGTTCACCGAGGGTCATCGGCCGCGGGGACTCGAGCAGCGTGGTGATCAATTCCTCCAGCGCCTTGGTGCGGCGCAGGCCGGCGGCACGGCATCGGTCGACGGTTTGGGCAACGAGTTCGGACATCCGGAGGAAGCGTAGATCGGAAAACCGGGAATGAGAAACGGGAATTACCGCCAAACCGAGCCTGTCAAAGACGAGGAAGGGGGCGGCGTCGCCCGTGCGGGTCGATCAAGCAAAGGCCTTGCGCAGCAAGTCGAGGCTCTTCGGGATGGCGGTCAGCGGGTCTTCCTTGCCTTCGAATTCGAGCGAGACGTAGCCGGTGAAGCCCGCGCCCTTGAGGATGCTGGCGATCCGCGGGTAGTCGAGATCGAGCGTGTACCAGACGCCGCCGCCAAAGTAGGTCTTGGCTTGGAGCAGGACGGTGTCGGGCGCGAGCTTGGTGAGGCGCTCGTACGGGTCCTCGAGGAAATTGCCGGTGTCGAGGGTGACCTTGAGCCAGGGGGACGCGATCGCGTCGATCACGCGCTTCACGCCTTCCGGGGTGACGCCGAGTCCCCAGTGGTTCTCAAGGCCGAGGACCACGCCGCACTTCTCGGCGACGGGGAGGATCTTCTTGTAGGCCTCGATGACCCAACCGTAGGCGTCCTCCTCGTTGAAGCCCTGGATCGGTTCCTCGACGCCGCGCTTGGCCATCAGGTCATTGAAATCCTTGGAGGTGCCCCAGGTGCCGGAGTTGACCCGCATGGTCGGGATGCCGAGGGCGTAGGCCTGTTCGATGCAGTCGGTGGTGTGCTTGATCTGGGCGTTGCGCTTCTCGACGTCGGGATTGAGGAATCCCTGGTGGGTCGAATAACCCATGAGATCGAGGCCTAACAGAAAGGCGTGGCGCTTGTATTTCTGGAGCGTCGCGTTGTCCGGGATCTCGTTGGCCGCGGCGATCTGGCGCTGCAGGATTTCGAAGCCGTCGAAGCCCATCCGCGCGGCGTGGTCGAGGCAGGTCGGGATGTCGCGCAGGGCCTCGCGCTGGAAGCCCCAGAACGAATAGGACGAGACGCCGATGCGGTTGGGCCGGGAGGGTGCCGTCGGTTTTTCCTGAGAGGAAACGGGCAGCGGCAGGGCGGCGAGGGCTCCGGCGGAGAGAAAGTGGCGGCGTTTCATGATGGCGCGAAAGATCATGAAGGCGGGGGAAAGGCAAGGCGGGAGGGCCTTTTTGCGGCGCGGCGAGCGGGGGATCCCGTCAGCGGCGCAGGAGTTTCACCACCGTTGCGATCGAGCCAAGGAGCATCAAGGTGATCAGACTGGCGGCGAAGGCCTTGGGTTCACCTTCCGAGACCGCCTGCCAACTGGCGGTCGAACGCCAGCCGAAGACGCCGCAGAGCAGGATGGTCATCACCAGTGCCGCCCATTTCGCGAAGCCGAGGCCCTTGCCGAGCAGCACGCCCCACAGGATGGAAAGGCCGCCGAAGAGGCTGCCGGAAATCAGGGCCGTTTTCGCGGCGGCGGGATTCGAGAGATAGCCCGCCAAGCCGCAGAGAATGAGAAAAATGCCGAAACCGCAGAGCCAACGGGAGTGAGTCATGCGGTGGAGGCAATCGGAAATGCGAAGAGGGGACAAGCTACATCGGATCGCTAAAGTTGTATTTTTCAGATCCCTTCCGACTCGATCACGTGCCGGCCGGGAATGGCGGAGAGGGCGGCTTCGAGGAGGGTGCGGGCGATGTTCTCCGCGGGGACCATGCGGTAGCGGCGGGGGATGATCGGGCGGAAAGCGGTCATGAGGAACATCGCGAGCCGCTCGGCGGGGCGGGATTCGTCGCGCTTGCCGCCGATGAGCGAGGGGCGGACCAGGGTAAGGGAAGGGAAGCCACAGGTGTCGAGGTCGCGTTCGAGTTCGCCCTTGGTGCGGAGGTAAAAGTTCCTGGCGTGCGGGTCGGCACCGGTGGAGGAGGTGAGGGCGAAGCCGCGGGTGCCGTGGGCGCGGGCGAGGCGGGCGACGGCGAGCGGATAGCCGTGGTCGATGCGGTGGAAGGCTTCCTTCGAGCCGGCTTTTTTGATCGTGGAGCCGAGCGTGCAGATGACGGCGTCGGCTTTCCACCAGGGGGCGTCGGGAGGGAGGTCGTCGAAGTCGATGCCCGGATTTGTTAGATGCGAGCCCGGTGCGAGCGGGCGGCGGGTGGGGGCCGTGAGATGCTTGACCCGCGGGTCGGCGAGGGCGAGGCGGAGGACTTCGCGGCCGACGAGACCGGTGGCTCCGACGAGGAGGAGTGTGGCCATGCTTTTCCAACGAAAGCAGGCATCGGGGGGAGGGCAAATGGAATCCTGGCAGGGCGTTGATCTAACGGGTGCTTCCCGCCTTCTGGACGGACATGAAGAAGGGCTCGAAGTCGACCCACTTGAGGAAGTCCTTGCGGGACATTTTCACGCGGCCGCGGAGGGGGTCCATGAAGTCAATCTCTTCGGGGGTGATGGACGTGAGCACGATGAAGTGGCCGGCGCGCTTGCTGCCGGTGCCGAGGATGCCGGGGAGGTCGCGGGGATCGGGCAGGCCATCGGGGGCGAGGAAGCGGACCGTGCAGCCGCGGCGCCGGAGGGCGCGGGCGAGGTGCCAGGCTTCGGTGCCGCTGTTGGAGGTCCACGATTCGCGGGCGAGGTCGCGCTCGGTCACCTGGCGGTCGCCGAAGTGGCGGAGCAGGCAGGCGGCGCTGGCGGGGCCGCAGGTGACGACGGAGCTTTGCAGGTAGGTTCCCCGCAAAAGGCCACCAGCACGAGGCCGTAGGTGACCGTGGCGGAGAGGTTCACGATGCGAGGAAGCCGGTAAGCGGGCTGGTCGCGGAGGCGTGGTCGGTGGGCTCGGGTAGGCCGAGTTCGTAGGCCTCGCGGCCGGCTTCGACGGCTTTCTTGAAGGCGATGGCCATCCGGACGGGATCCGACGCGATGGCGATGGCGGTGTTGATCAGGACGGCATCGGCCCCGAGCTCCATCGCCTCCGCGGCGTGGCTGGGAGCGCCGAGGCCGGCGTCGACGACGACCGGGACGATCGCCTGCTCGACGATGATGCGGATCTGGTCGCGGGTGGCGACGCCCCTGTTCGAACCGATCGGAGCGCCGAGCGGCATCACGGTGGCGGTGCCGGCTTCCTGGAGGCGCTTGGCGAGGACCGGGTCGGCATTGATGTAGGGCAGCACGATGAAGCCGTCCTTCACGAGGATCTCAGCGGCTTTCAGGGTCTCGATCGGATCGGGCAGCAGGTAGGTCGGGTCCGGATGAATCTCGAGCTTGATCCACTTCGGCAGGCCGGCGGCGGCGGCCAGGCGGGCGAGGCGGACGGCTTCCTCGGCGTTCATCGCGCCGCTGGTGTTCGGGAGGAGCAGGTATTTTTCGGGATCGATGAAATCGAGGATGTTCGCGTAGGGATCGGCCTTGCCGGAGAGATCGGCGCGGCGCAGGGCCACGGTTACGATCTGGGTGCCGGAGGCGGCGAGGGCGTCGCGCATCGACTCGTTGGAAGGAAATTTTCCGGTGCCGGTGAAGAGGCGGGAAGAGAACTCGCGGCCGGCGATGACAAGGGGCTGGGACATCCGCGGCGGACTTTAGGAAAGGGGGCCGAGCATGCAAGCGGCGTATGGGGGGGCGGGGAAGTTCCAAGTTTGAAAGTTCCAAGTGCCAAGGGGGGAAGTGCCAAGTTTTGAAGTTCCAAGTGCCAAGAAAGGCGGGGAAGGGAAGCAAGGCGGACTTCAGGCTTGGGCGGGGATTGTCATGGGGGGGACTTCGAGCCAGTCGTGGGCGATGTCGCGCATGATCAGGGCGTGATCGAAGACGGCGCTGCCGGGCGGGAAGGCGGCGGGATTGTCGAAGAAGGAGGATTCCACGCTTTCGACGGCGAGGTTGCGGACCTTCCAGTGGTGGGTTTCGAGGCGGATGCCATCGAGGCGGCAGCAGTCGCGGGTGACGGAGAAACCGACGCTGCCGGGTTCGAAGAAGGCGGAGGATTCCTCGAGCGAGCGAAAGCAGGAATTCGTGGGGAAGTCCGGGGTTTCGCGGGCGGTGAGGCGGATGCTCATCGTCTGGTCGCGAGATTGGATGGCGAGGTCGATGCGGCCGTCCTGGTCGGTGATGTCGAAGTCCGCGAAGTGGTGCTCGCCGGGGAAGATCCGGCCGCCGGCGAGGTGGTTCGGCAAGGAGCCGGTGTCACGGCGGGGGATGAAGACGCCTTCCTGTTCCTGGTCGGCGGAATCGGTCCAGAGCACGGCGATGCGGTGGGCGGCGTTCTCGCTGGTGATGCCGGCCCAGGTCGGCCAGCCGCGGGGGCGGATGCCTTCGAGGCGGATCAGGCAGATGCCGGCGATGGCGTGGCCGTCGTGGAGCTTCGGGCGGAAACGGGAGGGCAGGATGCTTTCAAGCGCGGCGGGATCGACGCGGTAGTTCACCAGCAGGCGGCGGCGGATCAGACCGGTGATGGCGGGGAGCTTGAGCATTTGAGGGGGAATAAAGCAGAAAGCCGCGGGTTGTCCCGCGGCTTTGTTTGGAGGGGCGGGCTGCCGGGGACCATTCGGGTCCG
This sequence comes from Haloferula sp., assembly GCA_044372775.1. Taxonomy (GTDB): domain Bacteria; phylum Verrucomicrobiota; class Verrucomicrobiia; order Verrucomicrobiales; family Akkermansiaceae; genus Haloferula. Next base: position 58,174 of record JBIPNO010000005.1, on the reverse strand, counting down.
CCTGAAGGCGGGACTACGTGCGGCGTGTGGCGACCGGTTAGGGATGCTCAGGCGGGGATGAGGCCTTTGACGGCTTCGCGCTCTTCGAGGAGTTCGGCGATGGTGGCGTCGATCTTGCCCTGGCTGAAAGCGTCGACGGGGACGCCGTCGATGACTTCCCAGGTGCCGTTGGTGAGGGTGCGGATCGGCATCGAGGCCATGATGCCTTTTTCAATGCCGTAGTGGCTGCCGTCGGAGTAAACGGCGACGCTGTGCCAGTCGCCGGCGGGGGTCGGATTGCAGAGGCTGACCACGGTGTCGATGGCGGCGTTCGCGGCGGAGGCGGCGGACGAGGCGCCGCGGGCGGCGATGATGGCGGCGCCGCGCTGCTGAACGGTCTTGATGAAATCGCCCTTCAGCCAATCGTGGTCGGCGATGACTTCGGTGACCGGCTTGCCGGCGATTTTGGCGTTGGTGAAATCGGGATACTGGGTGGCCGAGTGGTTGCCCCAGATGCAGAGGTTGGTGACCTCGGAGTGGTGTGCGCCGGCCTTTGCCGCGAGCTGGCTTTTCGCGCGGTTTTCGTCGAGCCGGGTCATCGCGAAGAAGCGGTCCTTCGGCACGCCGTCGGCGTTGGAGGCGCAGATCAGGGCGTTGGTGTTGCAGGGATTGCCGACCACCAGGGTGCGGACGTCGGCGGCCGCGTTGCGGGCGATCGCCTGGCCTTGGCCGGTGAAGATCTTGCCGTTGATGCCGAGCAGGTCGCCGCGTTCCATTCCAGCTTTGCGGGGGACGGAGCCGACCAGCAGCGCCCAGTTGGTGCCGCGGAAGCCTTCGTCGAGGTCGCAGGTGGGGACCACTTCGCGGAGGAGGGGGAAGGCGCAGTCGTCGAGCTCCATCACCACGCCCTGGAGCGCGGCCATGCCGGGCTCGATTTCGATCAGGCGGAGGTTCACCGGCTGGTCGGGACCGAAGAGCGCGCCGGAGGCGATGCGGAAAAGGAGGGCATAGCCGATTTGGCCGGCGGCGCCGGTAATGGAGACGGTGATGGGAGCATTCATGAGGTCGGAACGGATGGTGCGAAGGAGGTAAGCCCCGACTCCGCAGGTGGTCAACCGTGGACGATGCGGAGATGGATGATGCGTGGAGAATCGGAGGAGATGCCGGATTGCGGACCGCGCATTTTTTCCTGTCCGCGATGATTAAGGGATGCTAACCAACTCAAGACGAATGGCCGGACGGCGAAAAAAGGCGGTGGAGGTGAAACTGAAGCGTTTGGAAGCCCAGACGCAGGTGATCCGTGCCGTGAACCGGATCGTTTTCGGCGTGCTGGGCCTGGTGCTCGGGCTGGTCGTGGTGGCTTCGGCCTTGCCGCAAAAGCGCCAGTTGATCGACCTGGAATTCGAGCTGGCGCGGGTGCTGGAGGCCGAGAAGAAGATCCTGGCCGAGAAGGAATACCGCGAGACCGAGTATCTCGCGTTGAAGGAGGATCCGGAATTCCTGGAACTCAAGGCGATGGACCGGCTCAACCTGCACCGCCCGGGGGACAAGGTCTACCGGATCAAGCGGGACGAGGAATGAGTGCGGAGTTGCCGCTTGCCTGAGCATCGCGGAATCGCGAAACCTCCGCCATGGAAGACGACATCGACCGGGTGCTGGTGGACGAGCAGGTGATTCACAAGCGGCTCGACGTGATGGCGAAGGAAGTCCGCAAGGATTTCCCCGGCGAAGTGCTGGTGGTCATCGTGCTGCTGAAAGGCGCGCTGGTCTTCGCGGCGGACCTCCTGCGGCGGGTGCCGCGGATGCTGGAGATCGAGTGCCTGAACGTGGCGAGCTACCACGGCGGCACCGAGAGCAGCGGAAAGGTGGATTTCCTCGATCACAAGCTGCCCGACGTGAAGGGCCGGAAGGTCCTGCTGCTGGATGACATCCTCGATACCGGACGCACGCTGCGGGCGGTGGTCGATCGCCTGTTAGAGGAAGGGGCGACCGAGGTGAAGACCGGGGTGCTGCTGGCCAAGGACAAGCCGCGCGCGGCCAACGTCGAGGCGGATTACGTCGGCTTCCTGATCGCGGACGAGTTCGTGGTGGGCTACGGGCTGGACTACCAGGGGCGCTATCGGAATTTGCCCTATGTCGGGGTGCTGAAGGCGGAGGCGCAGTGAGCGTCTAACAGATTCACCGGGCCAGGCGCCTCAGCGGATAAACGCTCACATCGACGTGGTCGACCCACATGGCGGAAGGCGCGGGGAAGGCGGGCTGGGGGAGTCCGTCCCAGGCGGCGGGGAGGGTGGACCATTCCTCGCACTGGGCCGGGGCGAGTTGGTAGGGTTCGTGATGGACGCGCCCTTCGAACAAGGTGTCGTCCTTGGCGGCGGAGTAGAGCAGGTAGCGCTCGGCGAGGAAGAACTCGAGCGAGCCGGGTTCCGCGGTTCGGGCCGGGCCGGCGGGCCGGTAGTGAAAGCGGGCTTCTTCACCGGCACCGCGCCGCTGGCAGGTGTATTCGGTGCCGCGGCCGATGGTCCGGCAGCTCATCCGGGCGTGCTGATAGGGCAGGTGGAAGAGGTTTCGCGCCAGCTCGACGGCGATCGGCTGGTTGCAGTCGAGCGAGTGGAACCACACGCCGGGCACGCCGTTGTCGTCATGGACATAAGTGCGGACGTTCAGTTCCAGGAACCATGAAAGCCCCGGGACGACGGGGAGGAATGAGGGTCGGACGCGCTCCATGAAGAAGGGGACGATGCCGAGCCAGGCGGCGCCTTCGTGGAGGTCGAGATGCAAGCCGGGCGGGAGCAGGGCGCGGAGCGGGGCGGGATCGACTTGCCAGTGGAGAAAGAGGATCCGCGACCAGCGTTGGCGCATGACGGCGGAGCCGCGGGGCTTTTCACGACAGGCGATGCGTTGGTCGAGGGAGGGAAGGTTCACGCGGGGATCATCGCACGGATTGTCGGCCCGGGAAGCTCCGGGATTCGGCAAGTTCTTCATCGCCTCGCCCGTTCTTCGCGCTATGACATGCCGGCATGTTTGGATTGAAGAATGCGTTGAAATCCCTGCCGCTGCTGCTCCTGGCGCTCGTGTGCGGTGCCACCGTCGCCGCGCAGAAGCCGGCGATCCCCGATGCCCACGAGACCCGCGATCTCGAGGGCTGGCCGGTGCGGATCGACAAGCGTCTGCTGGAGGGCGAGGGCAAGGCTACCGGCGACCGGGCGCTCAAGCTGCTCGCCGCACGGCTGGTTGCGATCACGGTCGTGGTGCCGGAGAGGGAACTCGCGAAGCTCCGCAAGGTGACCATCCAGCTCGATCTCGATTACGCCGACATGAAGGCGATGCAGTATCATCCCGACGCCGGTTGGCTGAAGGACAACGGCTACGCCGAGAACCTCGCGAAGTGCGTGCACATTCCGGACGTCGACGATTTCCTCTCGCCGGCCGAGAACCTGCGGATGCCGTGGGTGGTGCTGCACGAGCTGGCGCACGCCTACCACGACCAAGCGCTCGGCTTCGAGGAGCCGCGGGTGGTGGAAGCGTGGAAGAGGTTCCGCGACGGGGGCAAATACAAGTCCGTCCTCACCAGCCTGGGCAAGCAGCGCGAGCACTACGGGCTGACGAACCACAAGGAGTTCTTCGCTGAGATGACCGAATCGTATTTCGGATCGAACGACTTCTATCCCTTCGTCACCGGCGACCTCAAGCAGGCCGAGCCCGGGATCTACGAGCTGATGAAGGAGATCTGGGGCCCGCTGCCCGGCATGGATTGATCACAGGCGTTTGCCTCAGAGCGCGGCGACGATCTTTTCCATCCGCCTGCCGTATTCCACGTAGCTGTCGTAGCACTGCTGCCAGTCGACCTGCGACTGGTCCTTGACGTGGAAAACGGTGGCGACGTGCGGCTCGATCGCGACCCAGCCGTCGTAGCCGCGAGACTTCGCGTCGGCGAGGATTTCGGGGATCTTCGCCTCGCCTTCGCCGGGCATGGTGTAGACCGGCTCCACGCCTTCGATCGTCGGGCTGATGCAGTCCTTGATGTGGATGTGGGCGACGTGGTCGCGGACCTTGGTCCAGAACTCCCACGGGTCCTGCCACGGAGAGGGCTCGGGTTTCGAGCGGTCGCGCTGGAAGAGCGGGTTGCCGGTGTCGAAGACCAGCTTGAGGCCGGGGATTTCCTCGATCAGCCGCAAGGTGTGGTCGGCCGAGAAGCCACCCCAGTTCATGCAGTTCTCGTGGATGGCTTGCAGGCCGGCATCGGCGAAGCGCTGGACGATTTCGCGCAGCCGGCGGAAGCGCTCCTGCTCGTGCTGGTCCTCGCCCCAGGGTTCCTGGGCGTAGGACATCACGCGGATCAGCGGGGTGCCGAGACGCTGCATCCGGGGGATGGCGCGGCCGATCTCGGCGAGGGTGACTTCGAAGTCGCTGGAGATTTTCTTGCCCCAGTTCCCGATCAGCGAACCGAACTCCGGGATGTGGATGCCGGCCTCGTCGAGGCGGTCGGCGACCTGGTCGAACTGGTCCTGCGGCAGTTCGTGGAGGTTGGAGCCGTTCACGCCGCGGGCGGAAATGGCGGACCATCCGAGTTCCTGGGTGGCCTTGATCTGGGTTTCGAGGTCGCGGGCGGCCTCGTCGGCGAATCCGGTGAGTTTCAAAGCGGAAGTGGATGTTAGAGTTCGACCCGCTTGCCGCCGTTCTGGGCGCTTTCGTAGATCGCGCGGATGACGGCGACCGGTTTGCGGGCCTCCGCGGCGGAGACGGTGGTCTCGCGGCCCTCGGCGATGGCGTTCACCACCTCCTCGAAGTTCCGCTGGTGCTGGTAGAAATTGATCGCCTTCGGGTCGTTCGCGCCGAGGCCGGCGGCCTGGCCTTTCATCAGCGTGGAGCGGATGGTCGCGTCCTCCGGCTTCTCGTTCATGAAGTCCCAGATCTCGAAGGCCTCGTCGGCGAGGAAGACCGAGCCTTCGGTGCCGGCGAGCTGGACCCGGGCCGGGTGGCCGTCCTTGGACCAGGTGCAGGTGGAGCATTCGATCACGCCGCGCGCGCCGCTTTCGAACTCGACGATGGCGACGACGATGTCCTCGACTTCGATCCGCTCGTGGGCGAGGCAGGCGGCATTGGCCTGGACGGCCTTGATCGGTCCCGCGAGATAGATCAGCGCGTCCACGGTGTGGATGGACTGGTTCATCAGCGCGCCGCCGCCATCGAGCGCCCAGGTGCCGCGCCAGCCGGCGGAGTCGTAGTAGGCCTGGTCGCGATACCACTTCACGTAGCAGGACGCCGAGGTCAGCTTGCCGAAGCGGCCTTCGTCGGCGGCCTTCTTGAAAGCGTCCATGCCGGGGTGGAAGCGGCGGTTGAGCACGGCGGCGAGGGTCTTGCCGTTCGCCTTCGCGGCGGCCATCAGGGTGTCGATGCGCTCGACGGTGACTTCCAGCGGCTTCTCGCAAATGACGTGCTTGCCGGCGTTGAGTGCGGCCAGCGAAGGATCGAGGTGGGCGCCGGACGGGGTGCCGACGGTGACGATCTCGAGTTCGGGATCGGCGAGGAAGGCGGCCATGTCGGAGTAGGCCTTCGCGCCGTATTCGGCGGCGAGTTTCTCGGCGGCCTCGGCCCGCAAGTCGAAGACGGAGTGGAGTGATCCGCCGCTCATCGCGGTGATGGCCTTGGCGTGGAAGTGGCCGATCATGCCGGCGCCGATGATTCCGAATTTCATGGGATGGAAGGTGTCTGGGATGGTGGGGATCAGGCCTTCACCGAGTTCTTGCGGAAGAAGCTGACCAGGCCGACGACGAAGAGCGTGACCAGGATGGCGATGCCGACTTTGCCCGGGGTGCCCTTGTTCGACAGCACCCAGATCGAGCCGCTGGTGGCGATGATGGTGGAGGTGGCCATCAGGGAATTCCACCAGAGGCGGCGGCCGCCGGTCGGCATGCTGTCGCCGAGCAGCGTCTTGGAATTCATCATCAGGAAGAAGGTGAAGTAGGCGATGGGGATCATCGAGCCGCCGATGACCGAGGTCGGGACGGCGAGGGCGGCGCGGGCGTCGGGATTGCCCCAGAGGAAGGCGCCGGCGAAGCCGCCGAGGCCGGAAACGGCGCAGCCGATGAGGTGAACGGTCTTGCTGTCCGGCTGGCCGAACATCTCGCGGAAGGCGAACCCGTTCATCAGCATCAGCACGATGATGGTGGAGACCGCCATGCCCAGCACTCCGAGTCCGAAGACCTTCTGGGCGATGGCCGGGCCGGTGAGCGGGCTGAGGGTGTTGGCGAGTTGGACGTTGTTGCGCTGGGCGAGCATCGCACCGAGCTTCCGCTCGGGCTCGGGGAGGGCGTCGATGGACGCGCGGTGGACCGCGACGGCTTCCTTCTTGGCCTCTTCGGTCGGGAACTCCTTGGCGAGTGGGGTGACTCCGGGGTGCTTGGCGAAGGCTCCGTAGTAGGAACCGGCGGCGGCGGGGAAGGGCTTGCCGCTTTCGTCGAGGATGTCGGCGGTCTTGGTGTAGAACGAAGCCGCGGCGGCGATCACGATGCAGGAGGTCGCGAGGACGAAGGGGACGATGAGGCCGATCGACAGGTCGAAGATGGCCAGGCCGCGGTGGCGCTTGCCCCACTTGCGTCGAAGCATGGTGTAGGGCAGGAGGAAGGTCATGTTGATGCCGACCGCGGTGCCGAAGGCGGTGATGATGATGTCACGCTGGCTGTTGACGACCAAGTCACGCCAGAATCCCTCCATGGCACCGGTCGCGGCGAGGTGGGGCAGGAATTCCTGGGCGGGGTTGTAAAGATCGGACGCCCGGGGCACCATTCCGGCGAAAACCTCGCTCCAGCTCAGGCTACCGGAGAAGGTCAGCACGCCGACGACCAGGAAGAAGGCGATCACGATCAGGCCGACCATGACTTGGAGCGTGATCTCGAACATCTTCACGCCTTTGCTTCCCGACTCGTAGAAGTAATTGATGGCGAGACTGCCGAAAAAGAAGACCAGTCCGATGCCGATGGTCGAACCGACCCCTGATCCGAGGGCGGGGATGATGTTCTGCTGGATCGCCCCGATCCCCAGACTGAACTGCGGCATGGCCCAGACGATATTGGCCATCACGGTGGCGATCACCCATGCCCAGGCCAGGGCGGGGGAGATGTTCTTCTTGATGGAGGCGAAGGGTCGTTCACCGGTCGAAAGGGTGACGTAGCCGATGGCGGAGAGCATGATGACGCCGAGCAGCATGGCCAAGGGCTGGAGCCACATCAGGTGGTAGCCGGAGATGATCCCAACGTAGAGCGCGCCGGCCAGCGAGCCGCCGCCGAGGGTGATGGCTCCTTGCAGCCATCCGGGGCCTGACATTCTGGTGTAGATGGCGGCCTTGCCGAGCGGGCCTTTGCTTTCGGCCTGGGTGAGGAGGGCGTCCTCTTCCGGTGTGATCTGGGTTTTCATCAGGGAATGCGAGTCGGTGCGGGATCTGGAACGGGCCTCGAATGCTGTATGACAAGCGGTGAGCGGAGGCCGATGAGGAATGAAAAGCGGGCGGCTTCCAACTTGTCGAGGAAGAGCTGTGGAATGAGCGGGATTCCGGGAGGCTGCGAAAATGGCGGCGGCGGGGTGCCGCAGGCCTCAGGCGAAGAAGCGGCGCAAGTTCGCGAGGCTCTCCGTCGCGATCGCTTCCGGGCTCGGGGTGTAGTCGAAGACCTCGACCGAGACCCAGCCATCGTAGCCGGTCTCCCGCAGCGCCTCGACGATCGGGCCGTATTCGACCTCGCCCATGCCGGGGCCGCGGAGGTTCGGGTCGTTGGCGTGGAAGTGGACGGTCCAGTCCTTGCTCTCGCGGATCACCTGGCCGATCGGCGTTTGCTCATAGCTCATCGCCTTGACGTCGAGGTGGAGCTTGCAGGCCGGGTGATCGACCGCCTGGCAGAGGCGGATGGTTTCGGCGGCGGAGGTAAGGAAGTTCGTTTCGACGTGGCCGAGCGGCTCCATGGCGATGGTGACGCCGAGCGGGCCGCAGTGCTCGGCGGCGGCGCGGAGGACACCGGCGGCGCGGGCGAAGGCGTCGTCGTAATTCCAGCCGGCTTCCAGCGAGCGCTGGAGCGGGCTGCCCCAGACCATGATCGAGCCGCCCATCGCGTGGCAGAGGTCGGCGAGGTGCTTCGCACGGTCCGCGGTGGCCTTTCGAATAGCATCGTCCGGAGTGGTGAGGTGGAAGCCGGTGGTTTTCGCCAGCAGCCAGTGGAGGCCGATGACTTCCACGCCCTGCTCCCGCACCTGGCGGCCGAGGATTTCGGCGTCGCTCGGGGTCACCGTGGCCACATCCTCGGCGAGCGTGAAAGGGGCGACTTCCAGGCCGGTGTAGCCGATTTTCGCGGCAAGGGCGGCGGCTTCGGCGAGCGGGATGGAGCCGAAGGTCTCGTTGCAGATGGCGTAGCGCATGGCGGGAGGAAAGCAGGAGCAAGAGGCTGCGCCTATAGCGCGGTTGGGGGATGTTCGGGGCTCAAAGCCGCGGGATGGTCAACCCGCCGTCGACCATGATGACCTGGCCGGTGGAGTAGGGGAAATTTCCGGCGGCCAGGCTGGCGACCGCCTTGCCGACGTCTTCCGGGAAGCCCCAGCGCGGGGTGACGCAGAGGCCTTCGGCGATCAGCTTGTCATATTTGTCGGTGACGCCGGAGGTCATGTCGGTCTTGGTCACGCCGGGGCGGACTTCGTAGACGGGGATGCCGAACTCGCCGAGGCGGGCTGCGAAGAGCTGGGTGACCATGCCGAGCCCGGCCTTCGAGACGCAGTATTCGCCGCGGTTTACCGAAACGACGGTCGCGGAGATCGAGTTGACGTTGATGATGCAGCCCTCGAAGGCGGCGTCGGCCTGGCTGCTTTCAATCATCCAGTTCGCGGCGGCCTGGGTGAGGAAGTAGGGGCCTTCGAGGTTGATCCGCATGAGGCGCTGGAAGGATTCCTCGGTGGTCTCCAGCACGTCCTTCCGCTCGGCGGGGGCGACGCCGGCGTTGTTGACCAGCACGTTGAGGCGCGGAAATTTCGAACGAAGGGTGGCGAGGATCGCGGCGCGGCCATCGGAGGTGCCGACGTCGCCTTGGCAATAGATCGCCTCGGGTGCCCCGGCGGCTCGGAGCTCGGCGAGGACGTCGGCGACCTCGCTCTCGGCGCGGATCCCGTTGATGGCGATGGCGTGGCCGGCGGCGGCGAGGGCCTTGGCGCAGCCGAGGCCGATGCCGCGGGAGCCGCCGGTGATGAGTGCGGTTTTCATGGGGATGTTAGAGAAGACGAACGAAACGCGGAGGCGCGGAGGTCGCGGAGAGATCCGCGGAGTGGATTGGAAACGGAGCCGACGACAGGATTCAAAGCAGGGACCGGCCCGCAACCCTGAATCGTCGATCGGGATGAGGTGCTGCGTTCACCGGCGCTGCTTCTCTTTCGCCATGGCCTCGGCCTTGAGCCGGTCGATCTCGGGGCGGCGGTAGCGCTTCTCGTAGCCGTCGGTCCGGTCGCGGAGCTGGCGGAGGAGCTCGGCTTGGGCAGGGTCGGTGGCGAGGTTGACCAACTGGTCGGGATCCTCTGCGAGGTCGTGCAGCATTTCGAAGACCGGGCCCGGCTTGACGTAGCGGGCGTAGCTGTAGCGTTTGCCGCGGATGCCGAGCCATTCGGGGATCCGCGGGTTGGTGGAGTGGTGCTCGCAGAAGAATTCCTCGCGCCAGCCGGGCGGGGTGTCGCCCTGGAGCAGTGGAAGCAAGCTGTTGCCCTGGTATTTCCCGGGGACCTTCACGCCGGCGAGGTCGAGCAGGGTCGGTGCGAGATCGACATTCAGGGCCATGGCGGGGTGGACGGTCCCCGGCTTGGTTCTGCCTGACCGGGGATCGTGGAGGATGAGGGGAACCCGGAGCGACTCCTCGTAATGCAGCCACTTGTCGGCGAAGCCGCGGTTGCCCATGAAGAGTCCGTTGTCGGCGGTGTAAATGACCACCGTGTTGTCCGCCAGGCCGCGGGCTTCGAGCTCCGCCAGGACGCGGCCGATGACGGCATCCATGCCGGTGATCATGCGGTAGTAGGCGCGCATGTTGGTGCGGTATTTCTCCGGCGTGTCCCAGCGCCAGAACCAGCGGTCGCGGTTCATGGAGTCGCGCATGAAGTCCGGGTGCATCGCGTGGATCTTCGGATCACCGAGGCGGGGCGGGGGAGGCTCGATGTCCTCGTAAAGTCCATCTGCCGATGGCGGCCAAGGATAGTGGCCGCTTCCGGGCCGGTAGTCGTCGTCCCGGGCGTGGGCGATGTTGAAGCTCAGGTAGAGGCAGAAGGGCCGGTCCGCGGTTCGGGCGCGGAGGAAGTCCACCGAGTGATCGCCGACGAGGTCGTCGCAGTGCCGCTTCGAGCCGTCCGGCATCGTGACGAAATGCGGTCCGCCCTGATAGAGCCGGTGGTCCTCAAAGAGGCGCTTCATCGCGGAAGGCTGGCCTTCGGCGAACTTCAGGTGGAGCTTGCCATAGAAGCCGGTCCGGTAGCCCGCTCCTCGCAGCAGGGTGGGGAAGCTGGTGTCGATGTCTTCCTTCACCAGCGGGATCGCGGGAGGTCCGCCGCCGGTGTAGCCGTGGCCGGTTTCCATCATGCCGGTGAGGATTGATGCCCGGCTGGACATGCAGATCGGTGTGGTGACGAAGGCGTTGCTGAAGCGGACGCCTTGCGCGGCGAGGCGGTCGATGTGAGGCGTCCGGATGTGCGGGTGTCCGGCGCAGCCGAGCGTGTCGTTGCGCTGGTCGTCGACCAGGATGAACAGAAGGTTCGGCGGCGTGGTGGCCTTCTCCTCCGCGGCAGCGGCCGCAAACATCGTGGCGAGGAGCAGAAAGACCGGGTGCAGGGGGCTTCTCATTTCTTCTGGAAGGCCTCGTGCTTCGGATCGCCGCCGGAAACCAGGTAGGCGATCAGGTCCTTGAGTTCGTCGGCGTTCATGCCGAAGATGGTCGCCGGTGGCATCATGGAAACCTGCGAATACTCGATCTTCGTCACCTGGTCGGCGGGAGCTTTCGCGAACTCGGCGTTGTTGAAAGGGTTGGGCGCGACGGCGATTTCCTTGTCGTTCTTGTAGATCAGGCGACCGTTGAGCGTCTTGCCGTCCTTGAGGGTCACGACGCTGGCGAGGTATTGCTCGGAGATCGACGCGCTGGGTTCGCAGACGGCGACGAGGATGTCGCGGATCGAAAAACGATTGCCGACCGAACCGAGATCCGGCCCCGAGGTGCCGCCCGAGCCGTCGAAGCGGTGGCAGGCGATGCAAAGGCCGCCGGAGAACATCTTCTTGCCGTTCTCGAAGTCCCGGCCGCGAAGGTCGCCTTCGAAGAGCTTCATCGCGGAGTCGACCGTCCACGCGACCGGCGGTCCGACGGGAGTCGGGAGTTTCGAGAGATCCATCGTGCCGATGTCCTTGAGCAAGCCGGCCACCGCGGCGGCGTCTTCCGGATCGAGGTGCTCGATGGCGTCCTCGCGGATGGCCCGGATGTAGCCCGTGAAGCTTTTTCCACCGCTGTTCTCCAGCGAGTCGTTGAGCCAGCCGAAGAAATACTTCCGATGCTCCAAGGTCCATCCCGCTTGAACCCGCCGCAGGCAGTAGGCGTAGTGAATGTTCCGGGTGTTCGGCGTGCTGGCCATCATCTTCAGGATATCTTCGCCATATTCGTGGCGCTCCAGCATCTCCTTGTCGTAGTCCACCGCCTCGGCTCGGGTGGTCGTCATCAGGGCGATGGTTTTGCCGACCACGGAGGGGGCGTCGAGGTAGGAGAGGATGCGGCACAGTTCGGCGTTCAAGGTGTCGTCCTTCGCCGGGTAATGCGGGTCGAGTCTTGCGATCACGGCGTCGAGTTGCCCGCCGGCCGGCTTGCCGAGTCGCATGAAGGAGAGCGAGTAGGCGCGAAGCAGGGCGAGGCGGTCTTCGGACTCGAGGGCATCGAGCGGGATCCCGCCGAGCAGGTCGAGCACGCGGCCCGACAGGGAAGCGTCACCGTGGCGGCAAAGCGCGATGGCGGCGTAGATCGCGGCCCGCGGGTTTTTCTCGGCGAAGGCCTTCTCCCGCCAGAGGTCGAGGCGCTGGTTCTCGATGGCGAGGCGGGCGGCGTAGCGGATGGCGCGGTCGTCGTGGGCGAGGTGGGGCCAGGCTTTCTCCACCGCTTCGATGCCGCCCGCGCCGCCGTCGTGGTAACGTTCGAGCGAATGCCGCAGCGCCCGCGGTTCGCGGTTGGCGAGGAGGGTCTTCGGCGTGCCCGTGCCTTTCTCCCCGGTGTGGCGGACGCGGTAGAGGCGCGAGGCGGTCGTGCGGCCGCCGGTGACGAAATACATCGCGCCATCCGGGCCGAAGCGCATGGCGGCGATGTTCAGCGGACTGCCATGGAGGAATTCCGTCTTGGCCCCGGTATAACTCGATCCGCTTTCCTCCAACTCGACGGTGTAGATCGTGCCGAAGGTCCAGTCGCAGACGAAGAGCTTGTCCTGATAAGCGGCGGGGAAGTTCGAGTGGTGGCCGAAGCTGATGCCGGTGGGTGAGCCGGGGCCGACGTTGAGAACCGCCCCCAGGCTGTCGGCGAAGTATTCTTGCCACTTGGCCGAGCCGGAGCGCCATCCGAACTCGGCGGCGGAGGTGACGTGGTTGATCCGCGTCGGCCGGTACCAGGGGCAGCCGACATCGAACTCAAGGTCCGAGTCGTAGGTGAAGAGTTCGCCTTCGCGGTTGAGGGCGAGATCGACGGCGTTGCGGAATCCAGAAGCGATCATTTTCCAATCCCTGCCATCGGGGGAAATCCGGCAGATCCAGCCGCCCGGTGCCTTCAGCCCGACGGCGTGGCCCATCGGGTCCGGCATCGGGGGTAGCAGCGAGTCGTCCGCCCAGACCGGCGGCTGGAGCGAACCCACGCCTTGCGGCACCCGGGTGTAGTTGCCGCTGATCAGGTAGAGTCCCTTGCCGTCCGCGGTCTGGATGATCGAGTGCGCGGAGTGCTCGTAGCCGTAGTTGAGGCGCTGGAGCAGTTTGAACTCGTCGTAAGCATCGTCGCCGTCCGTGTCGCGGACCCGGTAGAGGCCCTTCATGGTCGACATGTAGAGGCTGTCGAAGGCGTGGAGGAATCCCAGCGCGCCGCCGACCTTGCGCTTGCCCCAGTCGATCGGTTCGAAGGGGAAGCCGGGGAGGCTCTCGACCTGGATCTTGGAGCCCCCGGTGGGAAGGGTTACGCGGAAGACGCCCTTGTCGTCCTGGTCGGAGACGATCAGCCGACCTTTGGGATCGAAGGCCATGGCGACCCAGGATCCTTGGGATTCCGGCACTTCGTAGAGGATTTCGGCGTCAAAGCCGGCCGGCAGGGTGATGCCGGTATCGGGATCGGAGATGCGGCCGTCACCAGCGGTGGCGGCCGTCCCGGCAAAGGGTAGGGCAAGAAGGGAAAGCAGAAGGGGAATGGGGCGGGGACTCATGGGTGGCAAGGTGGGCGGTGGAGGTTCCGGGTCAACCGGCGCTTCTGCGATCCGGTGTGAAACAGCGATCCCTCCGGGCAAACGGAGTTGCCGGAGGGATCGTGAGGGGGGAAAGGGGACCGCTTCGATCAGGGGGATTTGACCGGGGTCAGCGTGAAGTCGCGGATGCTGACGCCCTTGACATTGCCCTCTCGGGTGAAGGTCAGGGTGTTGGTGCCCTTGGCGAGCTCGATCTCGACCGGCCCGGAGTTCTCCCACATGCCGACCGTGTAGGGCAGAGCGATGTCCAGCGGCTTGCCGGAGCCGTTCACCACGAGCTTCAGCCCTTGCTTCCAACTGGGCGTCGCAACCCTCGCCGACAGGTGGTATTTGCCCGCGGCCGGGGCATCGAAGGTGTATTCGAAGGGCTGGCTGCCGTTGCCGCGGCTGTAGTGCAGCTGTTTGCCGCCCAGGAAGCTGTTATGGAAGAGGACCCTTCCTGAGCTTTTGGTCGGATTGCTGGTGGCGGCGGCGGGAAGGGTGATCACGCCTTTCGCATCGACGACGGCCCAGCGGTCTTCCTCGGTCATCGTGACTTCGACGATCTTCTCCTTCACCTTCGACTCGGTGGCCTCGGCGATGTCCTCGCCGACAGCGGCCAGGGTTTTCGCCTTCGAGGCTTCGATCAGCCCGCGCTGGGTGTAGAGAGACACGCCGTTCCAGAACGCGGGCTCGCTTTTGGTGAGGAAACCATAACTCCGGGGTTCGCCCATCGCGTCGCCGATCCACTGGGCGCGCTTGACCGAAAGGAAGTGATCGCCGAGGGCGCGGGCCTGGGTGGTGGCGAGGAAGTCGAGGTCCTTGTCATAGGGTGTCTTGGTCCAGCCGACGCCCCAGCCGCCGCCGAGGCAGACGACCCAGCCGTCGGGCGTCCAATGGGCGAGCGCTGCGTGGGCCTTCTGCGGCCGGGCGGTAGTAGGCACCCCGAAGGCGCGGAGCACGAAGCGGCCGATGAAGGCGCGGCGCCCGCAAATGCCGCCGTTCTTGAGGATGTTCTGGAAGAAGTGGAGGTCGTCCTCGTCGTAAATGTTATCTTGGGAACCGTAGGGAATGTCGGTGCGGACGAGCGCGACGTAACGCCAGCCCATGTCGGCGGTCGTGACGTGGTCGGGGCGGTAGTTGCGGAGCATCTGGCGGCCCCAGGTGAGGATGTCATCGGGCTCCTCGCCATCGACGACCATGCGGAGGTCCCAGGCGGTGAGTTCCTTGAAATGGGGATCGAGTTCGCCGGCGAGGAACGCCTTCTCGAAGTGGAGGTAGCGGTTGACCGGGTTGACCGTCGCGGGGGCGCTGGTGTCGGCGACGGCGTTCCGCTGGGGATTGGGGACCGCGTGATCGAGCGCCACGGCGAGAGCCAGCCGCTGCAGGATGCCTTCGCCGGACTTGCCGCTGGCCTTGCGGATGGCGGTGTAGATTTGCATCGCCTCGCCGTACCGGCCGCCTTCGGCCCCGTCGGCGACGAGCATCTGGATCATGAGCTTCTCATCGGCCAGCAGTTGTCCGACGAGTTTCTCATGCTCCGGGCTCTGCTGGGCGAATTTCGCAAGGCCTGCCGGCGTGGCCTCGGTGAGCAACGAGTGCCTGGCCAGCACGCCGTCGAGCTTGTCGCTGGAAAGGATGTCGGCGAGGCCGAGCTTTTTGATCGAGGCGATCGATGCGGTCTTTGCCTTGGCGAGCGAGTCCTTTGCTTCCGCGAGCTGCTTCTCGACCTTCGGCCGCTCGCGTTCGGCGGTTTCCATCGCGGCGGTGCGCTCCTTCAGGGCGGCCTCGCCTTCCTCGCGGTTCTTCTCCCACTTGGCGAGGTCGTCCTTCGCGGCTTTCCGTTCGGCGTCCGTGGTGGCCTTGGCGAGTTTGGCTTTCGCCTCGGCGATCCCCTTGTCGGCACCGCCGATCCACTTGCCTTTGGCATGGGCGACCAGGCCTTTGGCTCCGTTGATCTTGCCGAGCTGTGCTTCCGTCTCCGTGATCACCGCCACCGCGGCCAGTTCCGCCTTCCGTGCGTTCAGATAGGCGGTCTTGCTCCGGTCGTCGAGCGCCGGCAAGGCGGCGGCGATCTGCTTTTTCAGCGACTGGAGCTGGTCCGAGTAGGCGTTCTCCAGGCGCTTGCCGCTGTCGCTCAGTTCGACCGCCGGCGTCGTCTTGTCGTTGTTCTTCGCCTCCACGACCGGCGTCACGGCGGCGAGGGCCATCAGCGCGGCGATGATGGCCGGGATTGGTTTGGTTTCCATCGGTTTGGTGGGTTGGGGATTACTTGCCCTTCAGAAGCCTGGCCATCGCCTCGCCCATACCGAGGCCGACGTCCATGTAGGTTTTCGCGTTGCCGCCGTAGTGGCCGTTCGAGGCACCGCCCTGACTCAGCGGGTGGGCGTAAACGGTGGCGACGTTGCCCTTGAACTCGGGATACTTGCCGCTCTCACCGTCCACCGCCAGCATGGCGTCGAGGATCATGCCGTCATTGCCGGTGTCGCCCTTCTTGGTCTGGCCGAGGGTGGCGAGGACAAAGGGGGCCTTGGGCGCGTTGAAATCCTTGCGGAGGGACTTGATGAGGTTCACCAGGTTCTGCTCGTAGCGGGCCGCGTGGGCCTCGTCGTAGCGGTCCTTGTCGCCCTGCCACCAGCAGAAGCCGGCGACTTCATAGCCCTTTCCGCCGGGATAGTATTTGTCGAGTTCCTCCAGCACCTTCCTGGCGTTCGCGGTGTCGTCGTCGTACTGCTTGCCGGCATACCATCCGATCGGCTTCGGCTCGGTGCCCTTTTCCCAGCGGTTGGGCGACTGCTTGTAGCCGGCATAGACCCAAGTGGTCTCCTTGCCGGTCTTCTTGTCCTTGGAGGTGTGCTCGAAGCTCTCGCTGCCCGGGGGCAGAAGGTCCCAGCCGAGGCCGCGGTTGCCGATGCAGCTCTTGAGGATCATGACCGGCTCCTCGAGCACGTTGCCCACGTGGTGGCCGATGCCGATTTCCGGGCCGATGGCCTTGCCTGTGATGGTCAGCCATTCGTTGTTGTGGACGCCCATGCCGCCGCCGCGGCCGACCATGACGCGGACATTGCGGACGTCCTGGCGTTCGGTCCAGGCTCCGGCGTCGTTCACCAGGAATGGGTAGAGCTTCTCGGTTTTGACCGCGTGTTCCAAGGTGCCGGGCTTGTCCACCCCGGCGATCTTTCCGAAGCCGAGCATGTTCGACTGGCCCATCAGGATGAAGACCTTGACGGGCTTGGTCATGTCGGCGGGCTTGCCGTCGGGATCGGGCAGATCGGCGGCGCGGAGGGGGGAGGCGGCGAGGGCGGTGATGCCGCAGAGCGCGGCGAGGAACGGAAGCTTGGGGTTCATCAAGCGCTTGATAAGCGCCCGGGAACGGCAATCTTTCGCCCCAGGAAACGAACTTGCGACTTCCAGACGCGCAATTGCGCCACCCGCGGCGTTGGTTTATGCCGTGGGGCGGGCGCTGGCTTCCTTCAGCGGAAAACCGGGGTCAGGTCCAGAAGGTCAAGTAGGGCTTCTGCTCGATCCGGCGCTGCAGGTAAACGGCGAGTTCCATCGCGTGGTAGTCGCCCCACATGCTGGACTCGCCGTAAGCGGCTTTCGCGGGGTCGGGGCGGTGGTCCCAGCCGTTGGGCTGGTGGTAGATGGAGTGAAGCAGCAGGCCGTGGTGGGCGGCGTCGGTGGAAAGATAGGGCTCGCTGAAGAGGGACTTCGCGGTGACCAGGCCGGCCTTCTCGTAGCGCGCGGCGTTGGCGGCGTCGCCCTTTGCTTCGAGGTAGCGGGCGAGGCGGAACAGACCCTGGGCGGTGATGGCGGAGGCGGTGCTGTCGACCGGCTCGTGGGCATTGAAGGGATCGGCCGGACGGTCGAGGTAGTCGCCGAGCAGGTGGAGATTCGGCGCGCCCTGGTCCCAGTAGGAAATGCCGTCGGTCGGGGTGTTGGCGAGGAAGTTGTCGGCGCAGGCGGTGGCGGCTTTCCGCATCAGGGCTTCCCACTTCGCCTTGCCGCCGTGGGGCTCGAATTCGGCGGCGTCCATCGTGTCTAACAACTCCAGCTCCTCCGCGAATCCGAGCGTCGCCCAGGCCTGGCCGCGGGTCCAGGTGCTGAAGCCGGTGTAGCCCTGCTGCGAGTTCGGGCAGCGGTAGGCGCCGTCCTTGGTATTGAAGACGCACTCGTGGGCGGTGCGGCCGCGGACGTCGTAGCTGTCGCGGCCTTCGCCGTAGAAGACGGAGTAGAGGGCGGTGGACTCGATGTGCTGGAGGGCGCGGTCGAGCAGGGAAATCGCCTTGTCGCCCTCGCTCATCAGCACGTGGCCGAGGCGGTGGGCTTCCATGAGGATGCGGCAGGAACGGATGGTGTCGACGAACAGCGAGTGCGGGCCGTTGAAGGAATGGATGAAGCCTCCGCCCTGGCGGACGGTCCAGCGGGCGGCTTGGACGGCGCCGGAGACCTTGATGGCGAGTTCGTAGAAGTTCTTCTCCCACTCGTCGGCGGGCAGGCGGCCTTCGAGCATCAGGCGGCGGAGGTTGCCGTAGGTGGAGAGGTTGTTGAAGCCGTGGTCGTGGACGCCGATGTGCGAGACGTGCGAGGCCATCTTGCGGACGGTCCGTTCGCGTCCGCTGGCGAGGCTGGAGAGGTCGCCGGTGGCGTCGAAATGCAGGATGGCGATGCCGTAGCGGAAGCCTTCGGTCCACTCGGTCCAGCCGCGGGTGGTGTATTTGCCGCCGACGGTGAAGACCGGCGAGCCCTTCGACTCGTCGTATTCGCGGTCGATGGCTTCGATCTTGTCCTTGGCTAGGGCGAAGAAGCGCTGGAGGGGTGACGTGAGGTCGGCGAGGGCGGGAGCGGAGTCGAGATGGATCATGGATTCAAATGGGAAGCGATTGAGGAATTGGGAAACTGGGGATTCGGTTAGAACCGGTGCTGCTTGGTCAGGTGGACGATGGTGAGTTCGGCATCTTCGAGAATCTCGTAGGTGTGTTCGAGCATGGCGTCGAATTTGAGCGCTTCGCCGGCGGCAAGTTCGTGGCGTTCGCGGGGGAGGGTGATGGCGACGCGGCCGCGGAGGACCCAGCAGATCTCGTGGTCGTCGCCGTGGGCTTCCGGATGCGTCAGCGAACCGCCGGCTTTGGCGGTGGCGTGGAAGCAGTCGATGCCTTGGAACGAAAGCTTCTCGAAGTCGAAGGGGCCGGAACGGTAGCGGGTGGCGGATTTGCGGTGGGCGGCGACGGATTCGGCCAGTGAGAGAAGATCGGAGGCCGACAGCCCGAAGGCGCGGGCGATGCGGTAGAGGGTTTCCAGTTCGACGACGTTCTGGTTGCGCTCCAGTTTCGAGAGGACGGAAATCGAGATCCCGCAACGGGCTGACAACGCGTCCAGGGTCAGGCCTTCGCGCTTGCGGAGGTCTCGGACCACGGAGAAATCGAGATTGTCGAGCAGGGCGGGCTGCATTTCTTGAGATGAAAGAAAGCGGCTGAATTTTCCCTTGCAAGAAAAATGAGGAGTGCTTCCTTGGCGGGCGGAAATGAGCCCCGACCAACTCGCGATCCACACCTTCACGAACAAGCCGTGGTCGATCCACGAATGTCTGGAGAACTACGCGCGGCGCGGCATCGGTGGCGTCTCAATCTGGCGTGAAACCGTGGCGGGGCAAGACCTCGGGAAGGTGAAAAAGCACCTCGATGACAGCGGCTTGAAGCCGGTCAGCCTGGTCCGCGGTGGATTTTTCACCGGCAAGGATGCCGAGACCCGCGAGGCGGCGATCGGTTCGAACAGGGAAGCCCTGCGCGAAGCCGAGGCGCTCGGGCTGCCGATGATCGTGCTGGTTTGCGGCGCGACGATCGGCCAGACGCCGGAGGAGAATCTCGACCAGATTCGCGAGGGCATTGCCGCGCTGCTGCCTCAGGCCGAGAGCGCCGGGATCCGGCTGGCGATCGAGCCGCTGCACCCGATGTATGCCGGCGACCGCTCGGCCGTCGCCTCGATGCGCGATGCGAACGAACTGGCCGAGTCCCTGAACCACCCGCTGGTCGGCGTCGCGCTCGACGTCTTCCACGTCTGGTGGGAGAGCGGGCTCGAAGCGCAGATCCAACGCTGCGCCGCCGCCGAGCGCCTGTTCGCTTTCCACGTCTGCGAGTTCAAGCCCGACTTCGACCACGTCCTGCTCGACCGCGGCCTGCCCGGCGAAGGGGTGAACGCTGCCGCCCGCATCGCGAAGATGGTCCGCGCCAGCGGTTTCACCGGTCTCACCGAGGTTGAGATTTTCTCCCGCAAGTATTGGTCGGAGAACCAGCACGACTTCCTGGAGAAGATCATTCAGAGCTGCGGCACGCTGTGAAAAAGACAAAGTGCCGAGTGAGCAGTGATCAGTGATCAGTGGAGATCCAGAGCTGCGCACTTTTCCCCATCCGCTCCTTTCTCTAATTTCTTCCACTGATCACTGATCACTGATCACTCGGCACTTCTTCACGAATCATGAAAACCAAGAAACTCGGCATCATCCTCAACGGCGTCACCGGACGCATGGGCACCAATCAGCATCTCGTCCGGTCGATCCTCGCGATCCGCGACCAGGGTGGCTTGGTTTGCGGCGACACGTTGGTCATTCCCGATCCCATCCTGACCGGCCGCAACGAGGACAAGCTCCGCGCGCTGGCGGCGAAGCACGGGGTGGAGCGCTTCACCACCGACCTCGATGCCGCGCTGGCCGATCCGCACAACGAAATCTTCTTCGACGCCTCCGGCACGCCGTTCCGCATCGGCTTCCTCGAGAAGGCCATCGCCGCGGGCAAGCATGTCTATTGCGAAAAGCCGACCGCCGTTTCCTTCGACGAGGCGCTGCGGATTGCCGAGGTCGCCGAGAGGGCGGGCGTGAAGAACGGCGCGGTGCAGGACAAGCTGTGGCTGCCCGGCTTGCGGAAATACCAGCTTCTCAAGGAGCAGGGCTTCTTCGGCAAGATCCTCAGCGTCCGCGGCGAGTTCGGCTACTGGGTCTTCACCGGCGAGCACGAAGGCCAGCCGATCCAGCGGCCGAGCTGGAACTACCGCAGCGAGGACGGCGGTGGCATGATCGTCGACATGCACTGCCACTGGAGATATGTGATCGACAACCTCTTCGGCAACGTCACCCGCGTCTTCTGCAAGGCGGCCACGCACATCGAGCAGCGCCACGATGAAAGCGGCAAGCCTTTCAAGTGCACCGCCGACGACTCCGCCTACGCGCTGTTCGAGACCGACACCGGCATCACCTGCCAGTTCAACTCGTCGTGGAACGTCCGCGTCCGCCGCGACGACCTGTTCACCATGCAGGTCGACGGCACCGAAGGCTCCGCGATCGTCGGCCTGCGCAAGTGCTGGGCCCAGCACCAGAGCGTCACCCCGCGTCCGGTGTGGAATCCGGACATCGACAGTCCGATCAACTACTACGACCGCTGGACCGAGGTGCCCGACCAGCTCAACTTTGAGAACGCCTTCAAGATCCAGTGGGAGCTCTTTCTCAAGCACGTCGTCAACGACGAGCCCTTCCGCTGGACCCTGCGCGAGGGTGCCAAGGGCGTGCAGCTCGCCGAGCTGAGCTGGAAGTCGCATGAGGCGGGGGCTTGGGTGGACGTGCCGGCGGTGGGATGATTTTCCATGGGGAGCGCCGGTCTTCAGCCCGGCTCCAGGATGGCCAGTTCATCGGAGTGCCTTTCCGATCAAGTTCGGGAGTGACGATCCGGTCCTCCCGAACTTCCCGCTTGGAACTTGGCGGGTCCCGGTTTCCAATCCGGGGGTGACGGTTCCGAGGCGATATCCGCTCATTTTCAATCCGAGGGCGCGCAGCCAGAAGGGGCGGCGGGCGCTGCGGTTCATCATGGACCACGCGACGCACTTCGCGCTCTACGCCAGCAACAGCGCGGAGGAGGCGCGGGAGCTTTCGGCGATGTTCGCGCGGAACGGCGAGCCGGTGGTGGTGGCGGCCGGGGGCGATGGCACCTTGAACGCGGTGGTGCAGGGGCTGGCGGGATCGGCCACGGCGCTGGGCGTGCTGCCGGCGGGGACGATGAACGTGTTCGCCCGGGAGCTGGGAATTCCTTTCGACAACCTGCGGCGGGCCTTCGAGGTCATCCAGGCGGGGCTGATCCAGGAGATCGATCTTTTCGAGGCGAACGGCGTGCCTTTCGTGCAGATGGCGGGCGTGGGTTTCGACGCGATGGTGATCGAGGAGACCACCTGGGAGAGCAAGAAGATGCTCGGGCCGCTGGCTTACCTGCTGGCGGCGGTGAAGGTGCTCGGTGAGTCGCCGCCGCGGATGGAGGTGATTTGCAACGACGGCCGGCGCGAGGAAGGGGTGGCGGTGCTGGCGGGCAACGGCTCGCTGTATGGCGGGCAGTTCAAGCTGTTCCACAAGGCGGACAACCGCGACAGCATGCTGGACGTGCTGGTTTTCAAGGAAGCGGGCTACCGGCTGGTGCTCGATTCGCTGCGGGGGATCGCCTTGGGCGGGGTCGAGTATGGCAGCTCGACGGTGAGCTACCTGCAGGCCAGCGGCTTGCGGGTGATCGCGGATCGCGAGGTGCCGGTGCAGGTCGATGGCGAGCTGATGGGCCGGGCGCGCGAGGTGGTTTTTGGAAACGAGGCACCAGGCCATTTGAGGGTGATCGCGCCGGAGGAGCCGATCGGCAGCCGCTTCGCCGAGGCCGTGAAGTCGATCGTCTCGTGGACCAAGTGGAAGCCGCTGGAGGTGCGGGCGTGATCCGCTGGTGGAAGCAGGCAACGTGGCGGCAGCGGGTGAAGCGCTTGGCGGCGGTGTCGGCGTTGCTGATGGCGCTGCTGGCGGGATTCGTCGGGTGGACGAACGCCGCGGCGCTGGGTGCGGGGCGCGACCGGTTGCACGATGATCCGGGGAAATTGGCGGCGGGCGGGGTGGGGCTGGTGTTCGGCTGCAACGACCGTTTCCAGGACCGGGAGAACCTCTATTTCCGCTATCGGATCGATGCGGCCGAGACCTTGTGGAAGGCGGGGAAGCTGCGCGGGATGATTGTTTCCGGGGACAACCGGATCCATGCCTACAACGAGCCGGAGATCATGCGACGCGCCTTGATCGCGCGGGGCGTGCCGGCGGACCGGATCGTCTGCGATTACGCCGGGCTGCGGACTTTGGATTCGGTGGTGCGCGCCAATGAGATCTTCGGGGTGAACGAGGTCACCTTCATTTCGCAGCGGTTCCAGAACGAGCGTGCGGCCTTCATCGGGCGGGCGAACGGCATGGAAGTGAGCGGCTTCAATGCCCGCGACGTGGAAGGGCGCGGCGGATTCAAGACCAAGGCGCGTGAAGTGGGGGCGCGGGTCAAGATGTGGCTGGACGTTCACTTGTTGCGGACGCGGCCCCGTCATCTGGGGGATCCGATCGCGCTGCCGGACTGGGATTGAGCGTGGGGGCGGGAAGATGCGTTGGCCCGAACCTTTCAATTCCGGATTTTTCAAGTGCGGGCGGGGCGGGGCGGGGCTATGGCCTGCGCATGCTTTTGGGAGTGAACATCGACCACGTGGCGACGCTGCGGCAGGCGCGCTATGCCTTGCTGCCGGATTCGCCGAATGCGGAACCTTCTCCCTTGCAGGCGGCGCTGGACGCGCGGCACGGTGGGGCGGACTCGATCACCATCCACGTCCGCGGCGACCGGCGACACATGCAGGACCGAGATGCCTTCGAGGTCCGCAAGCACTGCCCGCTGCCGGTGAATCTGGAGATGGGCGTGACCGCGGAGATGACGAAGCTCGCGCTCGAAGTGCGGCCGGACTTCGCCTGCCTGGTGCCGGAGACGCGGGAAGAGGTGACGACCGAAGGCGGGCTCGATGTCGCGGGTCGGCTGGCCGAGGTGAAGGCGTGTGTTGAAACCCTGCAGGACCACGGGATCCGCGTATCGCTGTTCATCGATCCGGATTTGCATCAGATCGAGGCGGCGGCGGCGAGCGGCGCGGAGATGATCGAACTGCATACGGGCTGCTTTGCCAACGCGGTGGACGGCTTGCTCGAACGGGAGATCGGCCGGCTGATCGAGGCCGCGAAGGCGGGCCACGCGGCGGGGATCCAGGTCAACGCGGGTCATGGGATCAACTACTCCAACATCTACCGGTTGTTCGTGGTGCCGCACCTCGCGGAGCTGAACATCGGGCACAGCATCGTCGCCCGGGCGATGCGGGTGGGCTTCAGCGAAGCGGTGCGCGAGATGAAGGAACTGATGGCTGCTTATCCGGACGCATGAGAATCCACGGCATCGGCATCGACGTGGTGGAGGTCGAGCGCATCGGCTCGTCCATGGCGGAGTTCGGCGAGCGCTTCGCGGTGAAGATTTTCACCGAGCGGGAGCGGGCGTATTGCGACGCCCAGAAGCGGCCGGAGATCCACTACGCGGCGCGCTTTGCGGCGAAGGAGGCGATCGCCAAGGCTTTCGGCACCGGGATCGGCAAGGATCTCGGCTGGCTCGACATGGAGATCACGCGCAAGGAGAGCGGCGAGCCGGCGCTGGTGCTGAGCGGCGCGGGCAAGGCGTATGCCGAGGCGATGGGAATCGCGGAGGTGAAGATCAGCCTGAGTCACGCGCACCACTACGCGGCGGCGAATGCCGTGGCGCTGGGCGATTGAGCCGGGCGATCGAGGCGCGCAAGATGGCGGGATCGGCCAGGTGCTCGCGGGGGACCCGCAGCAGCAGGAGATCGTGGGTGGCGAAGAGCCGGTCGATCCCGGGATGGCGCGGCAGATGGTCGTCGAGCGCGATCCCGCACAGCGGTAGCCCGGTGTTGGCGTCGGCGAGGAGGAAGTCGAGACGGAGGCCGGCGATGCGCCGGTAGAGCGGCTGGCGACCGCGTTCGGGTCGGACTTCGAAGAGATCGGCGAGGGGAACCTGGCAGTCGATGGCGCAGGTCGGGCCGAGGAGCTCGGCGAGGGTGTGGAAGCAGGGCTGTTGGTCGAGTGGGGCGCGCGCGGCGGACTGAAGGCGCCGCTGCCTCCGGAGCAGCGCACGGCAGCCGATGGAAAGCAGGGCCGAGCCCAGGAAGAGGAATGTGATCTCTTTCACGGTTCCGGACACTCGCCGGAAGTGAAGGATCACGATAGACACGTGATCATGCGGGGGGCGGAGGCGGTCGGGCAGCGCTGGATGGGGGGCTATCTTGGTTGATAGGGGGCGGCTTTGTGGAAGCCGGCGTCGGGAAAACGCGCGGCGAGACGCCCCGCGAACGGACTGGAGCGAGACGCGCCAGCCACGTTTTTGAGCTGAAGTCACTTGCCATTGCGCTCCTGATGCAGGCGGTCGGCGATGCGCTTGATGTATTCGTTGGCCTTTTTGTTAGAGCGGACCTTGGTGACCCAGGCGTCGGGGATGTCGTCGAGCGCGTCGATGCTGGTCAGGGCGTTGAGGGCGAACTGGGTGGCTTCCTGGTTGAGCGGTTGGTCGAGGGTGGCCAGAAGGGACGCCTTGGCTTCGGCAGCTCGGCCGACGAGGTGCAGGGCGTGGGCGGCGGCGATGCGGTTGGCGGGTTCCTTGTCCTTGAGCGCCATGAGCAGGGGCGCGCTGGCCGGGGCGGCGGCGGGGCCGAGGGTGAGGCAGCCTTGGATCGCCCAGTAGCGTTCGACGGGGTCGGCGGCGGACATCGCGGTGATGAAGGCGGGGAGGTCGGCCGGATTGTTAGAAGTGGCGAGAAAGGCGAGATCGAGGACCGGTTGGAGGCGGAACTCCGGGCTGCGGGCATATTCGCGGATGGTCGCGGAGCCGGCGAGCTTCTTGAACATCGGCTCGGGGATCAGGCCGGTGTCGAAGGTCTCCGCCATGGTCTTCTTCAGGCGTTCGCGGAGCGCGGCGAGGCGTTCGGCGTGGGCGGGATCGGCAGCGAGGTTCTTGATTTCCCACGGGTCGCTCTGGGTGTCGAAGAGTTCCTCCGTGGCCTGCGGCTTTTCCCAGAGGGCCTTGTGGATGCCGGTGAGCTTGCCGTCCTCCCATGCCTTCCGGATGGCGACCCACGAGGGCATGCTGAATTGATAATAACTGTAGGGCGCGGCGGGAAGATGAGGGGTGAAGCGGCGGATATACTTCCAGCGGCCGTCGGTGAGGCCGCGGCGCATGCCATAGATCTCGTCGAAGCGGTCGGCGAAGAGGAACACGGCGGGGTCGGCGGGCGGCTCGACGCGTTTGGCACCGATGAAGGCGCGGCCTTGCATGTAGGCGGGCTTTTCCTGGCCGACGAGCGAGAGCAGGGTCGGCGCGAGATCGACGAAGGAGACCGGCTCTGACACCGTCTGGCCGGGCTTGAAGGGGGCGAGGTCGCGGTATTTCTCCGGGACGCGGAGGATCATCGGGACGCGGACGCCGGTGTCCTCGAGGTAGCGCTTTCCGCGCGGGGTGGGGCCGGCGTGGTCGGAGTAGTAGAAGACGATGGTGTCCTCGGCGAGGCCGTCCTTCTGGAGTTGGTCGAGGATTTCCCCGACGCGAGTGTCCATCGAGGTCATGCGGTCATGATAGCGGGCGAAGTCGGAGCGGACCTCGGGCAGGTCGGGAAGGTAGGGCGGCGGCGTGAGCCTGGCGGGGTCGAGGCGCGGGGCCGGCTCGTTCTTGCGGGGGAAGAGCGAGCTTTCGTGGGTCTCGGTGAGGTTGAAGATGGCGAAGAAGGGCTTGCCGTCGGGGCGCTTGCGGTAGTGCGCCTGGCCGTTACATGCGTCCCAGATGGCGTTGTCGTTGCCTTTGAAGTTGTAGTCGGTCTTGTTGTTGTTGGTGCAGTAGTAGCCCTGCTCGCGGAGATAAGTGACGTAGGGCTTGATCGAGGCCGGTATCGGATGGCGGCTGCGCATGTGCTGGGTACCCTGGGAGGGGGCGTAGACGCCGTTGAGGATGGTGGAGCGGGCGACGGCGCAGACCGCGGCGTTCGAGTAGGCGGCGGTGAAGCGGACGCCTTCGGCGGCCAGTGCGTCAAGGCGCGGGGTCTTGGCATCCTTGTTGCCGTAGCAGCCGAGCCAGTGGGAAGCATTGTCCTCGCTGGTGATCCAGAGGATGTTGGGCTTCGCGAAGACGGCGGGCGCGAGGACGAGAATGAGGGCGGCGAGGAGTTTCATGACGGGAAATCGGGATTTATTCGCGGTTGGCTTTCGGGCGCTTGGCGCGGGCTCCCCCGGCTTTCTTGCCGGAAAAGTCGGTCCATTCACGATGAAGGTGCGGGGTGGATTCGGTGGCGACGGGCTTTTGCTCGCCGGAGGGTGCCTTGAGGACCTCGGCCGTCATCCGGTGCCATTCCTTCGACAGCCGTTCGACGACCGCGGGTTCGGCGGCGGCGAGATTATGAAGCTCGGTGCGGTCGGTGGCGAGGTTGTAGAGTTCCCACGGGCCGGCCTTGAAGCTGACGATCTTCCAGTCGCCGTCGCGCAGGCCGCGGTCGGAAGAGAAGAGGAAATGGAGCGGCGGGCGTTCGGCGAGTTTTTCACCGCGGAAGATCGGGGCGAGGGAAACGCCGGCGAGTGGGGTGGGTTCGCGGCCGGGGTAGGTGTCGGGAATCTTCGCGCTGGCGACGGCGGCGAGGGTCGGCAGGACATCGACGAGGTGGGCGGGCGTGGCGTCGATGCGGCCGGGATTCTTGATGCCGGCGGGCCAATGCGCGATGGCCGGCGTGGCGATGCCACCTTCGAACTGGTTCTGCTTGTAGAAGCGGAAAGGGGTGTTGCGGGCCCAGGCCCAGCCGGTGCTGTCGGACCATTTGGTGGCGGCTTCATGGGGCGGGCGGTTCTTGCCGGTGCTGACGCGGTCGTAGGGGCAGGCACCGTTGTCGGAGAAGAAGAGAACGAGGGTGTTTTCCAACTCGCCGTGGGTGGCGAGATCTTCTAACAGGCGGCCGATCTCCTGGTCGAGGCGGTCGATCAGGGCGGCGTAAGCGGCCATCCGGCGGGCTTCCCAATCGCGTTGTTCCGGGGTGAGCTTGTCCCAGGCGGGAACGTGATCGGGGCGAGGAGATGCTTCGAGATCGCGGCCGAAGAGTTTGAGTTCGTTCTGCTTTCTGGCGCGGGCGGCATGGAGCTGGTCCCAGCCGCCGGTGTAGCGGCCGAGGTGCTTCTTGTAATCCTGCTCGAGCGGTTGCAGCGGGGCGTGGGGCGCGTTGAAGGCGACGTAGAGGAACCACGGTTTTTTCGCGGCACGGGCTTCGCCGAGGAAGGGGAGGGCGTGGTCGACGTTGGCGACGGTGGTGTAGAAGCCTTTCTCCGGGACGGGCCAGGGCTTGCCGTTGAGGCGGAAGGTCTTGTCGCCGGTGAAGTAGTTGGTGGAACCGGAGAGGTGGCCGAAGAAGCGCTGGAAGCCGTAGTCGCCGGGTTCCTTGTCGAGGTGCCACTTGCCGGTCATGGCGGTGAAGTAGCCGGCCGGGGCGAGGACCTCGGGGAGGGTCACGGCGCGCAGCATCGGTTCATCCCCGGCCTGCCGGCACCAGCGGCCTGTTAGAAGGCTGACGCGGGACGAGTGGCACTTGGCGGTGTTGTAGAAGTTCGAGAAGCGCAGGCCTTTCGAAGCGAGGCGGTCGAGGTGCGGCGTCGGGATTTCCGAACCGTAGCAGCCGAGGTCCGAGAAGCCGAGGTCGTCGGTGAGGATGACCAGCAGGTTCGGCTTCTTTTCCTCCGCGCGGAGGGCGGGGCAGGCGATGGCGAGCAGGGCGAGGACGATCGGAATTTTCATGAGCGGACCATGCATGAGGAAGGGCGTTGGGGGAAAGAGAATCGCCGGAGAACCGGGTCGGGTGACCGCGGATCTCCGGCGCTTTGTTTCCTGGCGGTCATGGGACCGGCCGGGGGGGAAATCACGGGCTTACTTCTGCTTCTTGCCTTTGCCCTTGGGCTTCGGGACGAACTCCTCCATGGAGATCTTGCCGTCGCTGTTCTTGTCGCGCTTGCCGAAGGCGGTCTCGGCCTTGGCGGCGTCCTTGGCGCCCTTGGTGAATTCTTCCTTGGAGAGGAAGCCGTCGCTGTCGGCGTCCTTCTTCTTGAAGACCTTGGCGGGGTCGTGCTTGGGCTTCGCTTTGGCCGGAGCTTCCTTGGCGGGCTCGGTCTTCGGGGCTGCCTCCTTGGTCTCCTCGGCGAAGGACGGCGAGAGGATCGCGGCGAAGGCGAAGGCGGCGATGGTGGATCGGATCGGGGTCATGTCTGGTTTCTGGTGATTC
This sequence comes from Haloferula sp., assembly GCA_044372775.1. Classification (GTDB taxonomy): domain Bacteria; phylum Verrucomicrobiota; class Verrucomicrobiia; order Verrucomicrobiales; family Akkermansiaceae; genus Haloferula. The sequence goes on along the minus strand of JBIPNO010000005.1, from coordinate 29,575 downwards.
CTCCGCGGGATGCGGCGGGAAAGGGTTGGGTTCAGGGGCGGGCGGCCTTGACGGCGATGGCATACATCGCGCCGCGGAGGCCGGTGCCGGGGTCCTGGGAAGGGCCGAGGGCCACCGGGCCGGCGGGGCATTCGCGCCGCCAGACCTGGTATTTCACGTTGTACTCGGTTTTGTCCTTGCTACGGAACCACGGACCGGACTCGAGGACGTGCGGGGTCCGGGTGAAGTTCTTGACCAGCCAGCGCGGGGCGGGCTTGCGGCCATCGTGCATGATGAAGACCGTGGCGGGTTTCTTCAGCTCGAAGGAGATGCGGAGGTCGAGGTTGCGGCGGTCGTGGAAGAAGGTTCGGACGACGTCGGCATTGCGCAATGCGGCGGGGAAGGTGCTGCCTTCCGGCGCCTGCCAGCGGATCGACGGCTTGTCGGTGTGGAGCCGTGAATTGTCGCGGAGGGCGTGCGGGACGATGGCGTAGCAGCGGTTGAAGCCGGGCTCGTCGACGTTGTCGGAAACTTCCGCGACGAGGGCGGAGCGATGCTTGCCGGACGGCACGAGCGAGTCGTTGCGGAGCGAGACGGTCTTGAGCCGCTTCGCCTTGCGGGCGCGGTCGACGCGGATGGCATCGCCGCTTTCGAGCGAGGCGAGGTGCCGGGACGAGGCGCGGGCGGGCTCGAAGACATCGACCTTGCCGCCGATCGCGACGACATCGGTCAGGCCGTCGTCATCGACCGCGACGCCGAAGCGGTTGCCTTGGTCGACCACACGGGCGCTGGCGGTTTCCACCACGAATCCCTGCGCGCGGCTGCCGGCTTCGGCGGTGACGTTGCCGCGGCGGAGCTTCAGACGCATCGGGTCCGGGATCGAGAAATCGGCGGGGGCGACGGCTTCGACCACCGCGCCGGTGTCGAGGCGGAAGCGGATCGATCCGCTGTCGAGCCGGAGGTTGCCGTTGAGACCCTGGCGGCCGAGGGCTCGGGCGGGATAGCAATCGGCTTCGAGCACTTCGATCGAGACTTCCGAGGCCGCGGCGGGGCTGCGCAAGGACCACACGGCGAGGCTTGCCACCAGCGCGACCGCGGCGGCGAGCGAGGTGAAAGCCGCGAAGCGGTGGCGGGGCTTCACGGGGAATGCCGTGCAGTTTGCCGGAGTGATGTGGCTGGCGGCGTCGGCCAAGGAGGCGTCGAGCTGGAGATACTCGACGACCAGCGCTCGGAACTCCGGATCGCGGTGGATCTCGGCTTCGAGCCGCGCGACGATGTCCGCGCTGGCGCTGCCATCGGCGTAGCGGGCGAGCCAATTGAGTCGGGCGGATGATTTCATCGGAGTCCCTCCTTCGCGAGTTGGAGCCGGGTGCAGTCGACGAGGGTCAGGCGGATGCGGTGGAGGGTCTTGTAAACAGCCATCGCGCTGCGGCCGAGGGTGGCGGCGAGCTGGTCGATGCGGGTGTCCGGGGCGTAAGCTTGGCGGACCAGTTCGCGCTGGGGGGCAGGGAGCTTGGAAAGGCAGAGTTCAAGCGCCTCGCGACGGGCATCGTGGGCGGGCATCGCCTGCTCGGAGGCCCCAGCGAGGAGATCGAGGGTGTCGTCGCCGAAGACATGCCGGTCGCGGGCCTTGTCGCGGCGCCAGGCGAGGACCTCAAAGCGGGCGACGCCGAAGGCCCAGCGGCGGAAGTCATCGTCGGGGAGCTCGGAGAATTTCCGCCACAGGACGACGGCGATTTCCTGCATCACGTCTTCCGCGTCCTGACGGGTGGGGACGAGCGAGCGGACAAAGGCGCGGATGGCGGCGTCGTTCGCGGTGAAGAGGCGGAGGAAACGGTCCTGTGGGTCGCCCGGTTGCATGCTCGGAAAGGATACTCCGCGGATCGGCCGCATTTGCCGCGGAAAATGTCGAGGCATCCGAATCCGGGGCGGTGAAGCCCCGGCTGCCGGTCAATTCATGCGATTTCGCTCCGGGGTGTCACAAATCCCCGCGAGGGGACGTTTGACTTTGCCGGACCTGATTCTTCCGGTCATGGAAATCCAAGCATCATGAAACTTCACCCGATCTTCTGTCTCGTCGGAACCCTCGCGCTCCATGCCGGGGCCGCCCCGACCAATGTCCTGGTGTTCTTTGCCGACGACCTCGGTCAGCGCGACCTGGTCTGCTACCACCCGGAGTCGTTCTACGAGACGCCGAACCTCGACAAGCTGGCAGCCGGCGGCGTCCGCTTCACCGACGGTTACTCGGTAAGCCCGGTCTGCTCGCCGACCCGCTACGCGCTGGCGACCGGCAAGTGGCCGACGCGATCGGGCCTGACCAACTACCTCGCCGGGGCGCGGGTCGAGCGCTTCCGCCCGGCTCCGCTGACGCTCCAGCTCCCGGCCGCCGAGACCACGCTGGCCGAAGCGCTGCGGCCGGCGGGCTATCACAACACCTACGTCGGCAAATGGCACCTCGGCGAGCAGGAGACGGACTGGCCGGAGCATCACGGATTTCATGGCAATATCGGCGGCCACCGCGCCGGGCATCCGAAGAGCTGGTTCTCGCCGTATCAAAACCCGCGGCTGAAGGACGGGCCGAAGGGCGAGTATCTGACCGACCGGCTGGCGGATGAATCGGTCGCGGTGCTGCGGGCGGCGAAGGCATCGGGCAAGCCGTTCTTTCTCTGCCACTCTTTCTATCAGGTCCACACGCCGCTGAAGGCTCCCGAAGAGCTGGTGGCGAAATACCGAGCGAAAGCGGAGAAGCTCGGCATCAAGGATCGCTTCGGGGTCGAGACCCAGCATTTCATTTCGGAGAAAGGACCGCGCCGCGTCCGCGAGGTGCAGGGGCTGCCGGTGTATGCGGCGATGATGGAGGCGATGGACCGCGCCGCCGGGAAGATCCTCGCGGAACTCGATGTGCTGGGGCTGGCGGAGAACACGCTGGTGGTCTTCACCTCGGACAACGGCGGGCTTTCGACCTCCGAGGGGCATCCGACCTCGAACCTGCCGTTCCGCGCCGGCAAGGGCTGGGTCTATGAAGGCGGGATCCGCGTGCCATTCATCGTGCGCTGGCCGGGCGTCGCACCGGCCGGGAAGGTCGTATCGACGCCGGTCACGACGCTCGACATTTTCCCGACCGCACTGGGCGCGGCGGGCCATACGGCGCAGGGCGTCGACGGCAAGGACCTCGCGCCCTTGCTGCGGGGCGGGGATTTCGCGCCGCGCGACCTCTACTGGCACTACCCGCACTACGCCAACCAGGGAGGATTCCCGGGCGGTGCGATCCGTTCCGGGAACTGGAAGCTGGTGGAGAACTACGAGGATGGCCGTACTTCGTTGTATGACCTGTCGAAGGATGTCGGGGAGAAGAACGACCTGGCGGCGACCGAGAAGGAGCGGGAGGCGGAGATGAGGGCAAAGCTGCACGCGTGGTATCGCGAGACCGGTGCGAAATTCCTGGAGGCCAAGAAGGACGGACCCGCACCGTGGAAGCCATGAAAGCCCTGCCGCTGCTCCTCGCCTTCGCCCTGCCGCTGGGGGCGGCGCCCCGGCCGAACATCGTGCTCTTCATGGTGGACGACATGGGCTTTTCCGACATCCGCCCGTATGGCGGGGAGATCGACACGCCGAACCTCGACCTGCTGGCGAAGAACGGCCTGCGCTTCACCCAGTTCTACAACTCCGCCCGCTGCTGCCCGACCCGCGCGACGCTGATGACCGGCCTGCATCCGCACGAGGCGGGGATCGGCCACATGACCGGCGAGCAGGGCGGGGGAGGGAAGAAGGTCCCGCCTGCCTACCAAGGGAACCTCAACGATTCCTGCGTGACGATCGCCGAAGTCGCGAAGTCGGCCGGCTACGCGACTTTCATGACCGGCAAGTGGCATCTCGCCGGGAAGGACCAGGCGGACTGGCCGCTGCAGCGCGGCTTCGACCGCTACTACGGCTGTATCAGCGGGGCGACCCACCACCTTCATCCGTATGGCTGGCGGATCATGTATGACGGCAACACGCCGGACCCCGAGCCGAAGCCCACCGGCGACCGGCCCTTCTACACCACCGACGCCTTCACCGACCACGCGATCCGTTTCATCGGGGATCACGAGGCCGGCGAAAAGAAGGACGAGCCGTTCCTGCTCTATCTCGCCTACACCGCGCCGCATTGGCCGCTCCACGCGCCGGATCAGGAGCTGGCGAAGTACCGCGGCAAGTATGGCATGGGCTGGGACAAGCTCCGCGAGGAGCGCTACCAACGGCAGCTCGCGTCGGGGTTGATCCCGGCCGCGTGGAAGCTCGCGCCGCGCGATCCCGAAGTGCCGGCCTGGGATTCGCTCAATGAAAAGACGCGCGACGAAAGCGAGCACCGGATGGCCGCCTACGCCGCGATGATCGACCGCGTGGATCAGAAGATCGGTCATCTGTTAGACGCGCTGAAGAAGCATGGCGACTATGAGAACACGCTGATCCTGTTCCTTTCCGACAACGGTGCCTGCGCCGAACTCTCCGTATTGGGAAAGGGCGATCCCGTGAAGGACCGCGCACCCGGCACCGAGATCACCCTGCCGAGCTACGGCATGGGCTGGGCGAATGCCAGCAACACGCCGCACCGGCTCTACAAGCACTTCACCCACGAAGGCGGCTCCAACACGCCGTTCATCGCCCACTGGCCGGCGCGGATCCAGGCCGGGCGAGACTGGTATCGCGAGCCGGCGCAGTTGATCGATGTCATGGCAACGGTGCTCGATCTCACCGGCGCGACCTATCCGGCGGAACGGAGCGGCAGGAAGATTCTGCCGGTCGACGGCATCTCTCTAACACCTGCTTTCGACGGCAAGCCGCTGGTGCGGAAGCGCCCGATCTTCATCGAGCACGAGAACAACGCCTCGGTCCGCGACGGCGAGTGGAAACTGGTCGGCAAGGGCATCGCGCCGCCGCGCGGGCTTCAGACCAAGAAGTGGGAGCTTTACCACATCACGGCGGACGGCAACGAGCTGGACGATCTGGCGGCCAAGCATCCCGAAAAGGTCGCGGCGCTGTCCGCACAGTGGGAAGCCTGGGCGAAACGCGTCGGTGTTTTCCCGAAACCGAAGCGCTAAGCATTGAACCTCATGATCCGCAACCTCCTCGCCGCCCTGATCCTGATCAGCCCGCTCGCAGCGGCCGAGCGACGGCCGAACATCGTCATGATCTTCATCGACGACATGGGCTGGGGGGATTTCTCGTGCTTCGGCAACACCGAAGCGAAGACCCCGAACATCGACGCGCTGGCGGCCGGCGGGATCCGCTTCACGCAGTTTTACGTCAACTCGCCGATCTGCTCGCCGTCGCGCTGCGCCCTGACCACCGGCCAGTATCCGCAGCGCTGGAAGATCACGTCGTATTTGAACAACCGGGCCGACAATGAGCGGCGCGGAATGGCCCCGTGGCTCGACCCGAAGGCCCCGGTGCTCGCCCGCATCCTCAGGGACAGCGGCTATGCGACCGGCCACTTCGGCAAATGGCACCTCGGCGGGCAGCGCGATGTCGACGACGCGCCGGCCATCGCCGCTTACGGCTTCGATGCTTCTCTCACGAACTTCGAGGGCATGGGGCCGAAACTGTTGCCGCTGACACTCAAGCCCGGCGACACCGATTCAGGCAAGATCTGGGAAGATGCGGAACGGCTCGGTGGCCCTGTGACCTGGATGCAGCGTTCGAAGATCACCTCCGGATTCATCGACGCCGCGATCCCCTTCATCGACCAAGCGGTGGCGGCGAAAAAGCCGTTCTACGTGAACCTCTGGCCGGACGACGTCCATTCGCCGTTCTGGCCACCGGTCGACCAGTGGGCCAAGGGTAAGCGCGGGCTGTATCTGTCCGTGCTGGAAGAGATGGACCGGCAGTTCGGCCGGCTCTTCGATCATCTCCGTTCGAGCCCGGAATTGCGCGACAACACGATCGTGCTGATTTGCTCCGACAACGGCCCCGAGCCCGGCGCGGGATCGGCCGGGCCGCTGCGCGGGACGAAGGGCGGCTTGTTCGAAGGCGGGATCCGTTCGCCGCTGGTGGTGTGGGGGCCGGGTTGGCTGGCTCCTGGGAAAGCGGGCAGCACGGATGCGACCTCCGTCTTCGCGGCCTTCGATCTCGCGCCCTCGCTGCTGAAATTGACGGGCATCGTGCCGCCGGAAGGCACGGGCTTCGATGGTGAGGACCTTTCCGGGACCCTCACCGGCAAGGCCGCGGCTTCCCGCAATGCTCCAATTTTCTGGCGTCGCCCGCCGGACCGGAAGATGAGCCTTTCCAAGCCGGCCACGCGCCTGCCGGACCTCGCCGTGCGCGAGGGGAAGTGGAAGCTGCTCTGCGAATACGACGGGTCCAAGCCGATGCTGTTCGATCTCCTCGCGGATCCGGGCGAGGCGAAGAACCTTGCCGCTGCGGAGCCTGAAAGGGTTGCCCGCCTTTCGAAGTCGGCGGTCGACTGGCATCGTTCGATGCCTGCCGACCGTGGGCCGGAATTGGGAGCGAAAGGCCGGCCTGCGGGCCAATGACGGAGATGCGCCGTCGTCAAGGCGATGGGGGCGTCGCTGTTAGGCCGAGTTGATGGAAGAGTTGGGTTGTCGATCGGTGGCGGAATTGTAACCAAAGGGTCGTGCCGTCGTCCTCGAAGGGGACATCCCGATGAAGCTCTTCCGCTCTCCGGAACGGTGGCGGACCGCGGGACCGGTTGATTCTCAGCGGTCCGGAAGTCGGGCCCGCGAACCTCGGTGGGACGGCCGAAAAAAAGTTTAGATTTCGAGAAAAGAAAATTCCCGTGGTGGCGTTATATCCAATGTAAGGCCGCTGCGAGAGTGGCACCTTATGAAAAGATCTTGTCAGGGAGTTCTGCTCCCGGCAGGTGGCCCGGCCGGTCGTCCCTTAGGTTTTTGGGTTTTTCCTAAGGAGCACCGGGCGGGCCTCTTTTTTTCCAGATGGCTTCGATTGAGGGAGCCTCCTCCATCCGGCGTGCGGGGCGTCCGGCCCGCAGGACGGTCGCCCGGGATCCGCCGCCGATATTCAAGTCCCCGTCGCCCATGGGGTCGGAGGATGGAGACCGGCCGAAAGAATCCCTCGCCATGGCTCGTTCGGGCGTCGTATTTTGACTTCGTTATGAAACGCCGTTCGCTCTTCGCCATGGTCCCCGCCGCCTCCGCCTTGCTCGCCATCCGTTCGCAGGGCAAGCCGATCCCCGCGGCCGCACTGACCGCCGCCGGATTCACCACTTCCGTCCAGTGCTGGTCCTTCAAGGAGTTCTCCCTCTGGGAGGCGATCGAGATGGCGGCTGCCGCCGGTGCGGGCGGGGTGGAAGTCTTTCCCGGCCAGAAGATCGGGGGCGATCTCGGGGAAGCGAAACTCACCCCGGCGCTTTCGGATGACGAGATCACCAAGCTGCTGGCCCACGCGACGAAGAACGGCATCACGCCGGTCAACTTCGGCGTGACCGGCATTTCCAAGGACGAGGCGGAAGCGCGCAAGACCTTCGAATTCGCCCAGAAGATGGGCCTTTACGGGGTGACGACCGAGTCGCTCGATGCCATCGACACGCTGGAGAAGCTGGCGAAGGAATACGACATCAAGGTCTGCTTCCACAACCACCCGCGGCCGTCCGCGCTGTGGAACCCGGAGACCATTTCCAAGGCGATCGAAGGCCGCCACGCGAACCTCGGCTTCTGCGCCGACCTCGGCCACTGGGCGACCTCGGGACTGGAGCCGCTTGAAGTGATCAAGAAGATCGCGCCGCGGGTCCACGCCTTCCACATGAAGGACCGCGAGGTGGTCGGCAAGGCGAGCCACGACCGTCCTTTCGGCACCGGGGTGATCGACAACGCGTCGATCCTCGACGAGGTCCGCAAGCACGGTTTCGCCGGCAACGTGTCGATCGAGTACGAGCACAACTGGAAGACCTCGCTGCCCGAAGTCGCGCAGTGCGTCGGCTTCCTGCGGGGCTACTCGAAGGTGAAGGCCTGACGGCTTGAATCCGGGCGGGGAATTGGAACGGCAAATCCTTTCCCTGCCGCGGCCCCTCTGCTAGTGGAGGCACTCCATGCAAGATCCCTACACGCCGCCGACCGTTTCCGATCCCTCCGCTCCGCCTCCCGTCGGCTTCGTGCCGTCGAGCGATGAACGCATGTGGGCGATGTTCGGCCATTTGTCGGCGCTCACCGGAATCCTCACCGGCGGCATCGGTTACATCGTCGGGCCGCTGATCGTCTGGCAGATCAAGAAGGACAGCATGCCCTTTGCCGCGTCGGAGGCCAAGGAGGCTCTCAATTTCAACATCTCCTGGTTGCTGTGGATGCTGATCCTCGGGGGCGTGACTTTTGTTCTGACCATCTTTGTCATCGGCATCCTTCTCATTCCGGTGCTGGCGATTCTGGGCATCGCGTGGATTGTTTTTAGCATCATCGGCGGTTTGAAGGCCAACGAAGGCCGGCCTTACCGCTATCCGCTGACGATCCGCTTCATCTCGTGAAGGAATGCCATGTCGTCAGCGGGCCGGCCGGCGCGGGCAAGTCGGTCCGCGCCCGGCGGCTGGCGGCGGAGATCGGAGCCTGCCTGATCGATAGCGACATCGCGACCGAGCGCCTGGTCCGTGCCGGGCTGGCGCTGGCCGGTCTCGATCCCGACGACCGCGACTCGGCAGCTTACAAGCGGGCTTACCGGGATGCGGTGTATGAGGCGATGTTCGACATGGCCGTGGCGAACCTTCCCCACGTGCCGGTGGTCCTGGCCGGGCCCTTCACTCGGGAAGGCGGCGAAGCGGATTGGCCGGAGCGGTTGGAACGGCGGCTCGGCGTCCGGCCGGTGATGCACTTCGTCTGGTGTCCGCCGGAACTACGGCGCGAGCGGATGATTGCACGGGGCGAGGAAAGGGACCGGCCGAAGCTGCGGGATTGGGCAAGCTATGCCGCGTCCTGCCGCGAGGAACGGCCGGTTTGGGATCACGTGTTTGTTTCAACGTAGCGGAAGGTCTGCGACCTTCCGGGGGGGCGAGTGCCGCAGGATGATCGCCGAATCCCATCACCCGCGAGGCCGCCTCTAACGGAACGACGCAATCGTCCCGCTACTTCAGCAATTCAGCATACACCTCCAGCGTTCCTTCCAGCATCGCCTCCAGCGTGAAGGGATGCTCTTTCGGCACCGGCGGCGGATGGTCTAACAGCTTGTGGATCACCGCGACCGCCGCGGCGGGATCGTTCGGCGGGATGCGGCCGGCGGGGTAGAGCAGGGCGAGCTGCTCGCCGATGCCGCCGTGGTCGTAGCCCGCGACCGGGATGCCGAGCCCGATCGCTTCCAGGGTGGTGCGGCCGAAGGACTCCGGTTGGGTGGTTAGAGAAAGCACCAGGGTGGAGATCGCGAGGATCTCCCGCAGGTCCGAGCGGCCGCCGGTGAAGGTGACGCGCTCTAACAATCCCTCGGTGGCAAACAGCGCCTTGATCTCATCGAGGTAGGCCGCCTTCCGCGGATGCGCCCCGCCGGCGATCACGCCGTGCAGGCTTTCGTCGCCCGCGAGTTCCTTGAGGATCCGCGCGAAGTCCTCGTGGCCCTTCAACCGGGTGATGCGGCCGGGAAGGGTGATCAGACGCTTGCCGACGGTCGCCGGGAACTCGCGGTGGAAACTTTCCATCCACTCCGCGGACGGCTGGTAGCCGTGCGGATACTCGGCGGGGTCGATCCCGCGGTGGACGACGCGCAGCTTGTCCGGCGCGACCCGCGGATAGTGCTTCAGGACATGCTGGCGGATGCTTTCCGAAACGCAGATGACCCGTTCGCCGCAGGTCATGATCTCGGAGTAGCGGTTGACCGAGTTGAAGCCGTGGACGGTGGTCACCAGTCGAGGCCGGGCCGCCGGGTCCATTCCGCGCCATGCGAGGAAGGCGAGCCAGGCCGGGACCCGCGAGCGGAGGTGGAGGATGTCCGGCTTCTCTTCCGCGAACAGGCGGCGCAGCTTCGGCACCAGCAGCAGCGAGGTCAGGCGCTTGCGGCCGATCGGCATCTGGAGGTGGCGGGTGCCGCAGTCTTCGAGTGGTTTCACCAGCTTGCCGCCGCCGGAAATTACCAGCGATTCGTGACCGATAGATCCAAGATGCCGCGCAAGTTCCAGCGTGCCGCGTTCGACGCCGCCGGACTCCATCTCGGGAATCATCTGGAGGACTTTCATGCCGGCAAAAGTCGTTCGAGCACGATGGCCGCGCAGCGGTCCGCCTCGCGCAGCACCCGCGGCGGTGTGGCGAGTCCGGCGGCGGGCGACCAATCGGCGAAGCGGGTGACGAATCCTTCCTCCACCAGTTTCGCGATGCCCCGCGCGACGCGGCCGGCTTTCTTCAAGGACGGCACCGGCAGCAGGCCGACGCGGGCTCCGCTACTAAGGGCCTCGTAGATCATCGACACGCTGTCCTCCGTCACCCAGACCTCCGCCGCTTCCGCCAACCGTTGCGGCAGCCAGTCGCGGCCGGTCTCGCCGTGCGGGTAGGCGGCGAGGGCGGGGCAGGCGGCGGTCAGCGATTCCAAGGTGCCCTCGGGCGAGCGGCGCGAGTCGGTGACCCGCCACGGCCGGTCCTTGCCGGCGATCACGATGGCCTCGATCGCCGCGCGGATTTCATCGCCGTCCCAGCCGTGCGAGGAAGAAGGGCCGCCTAACAGGATCAGCCCGCCGTGCCGTGCTCCATCGCCCGGCGGCGGGACGCGGTTCAGCGAGCCGAGGGTCGGGACGACATGGCGCGGCGGCCCGGCAGTGCCGAGATCGTGCTCCGGAATCAGGCAGAGGTCGAAGAACGAAGCCGGTAGCGTCGGCTTCATCATCAGCACGCAGGGCGCGCCGGTTTTCCGCGCCAGGCCTAACAGCGCGACGTGCGTCGCGTGGCCGGCCCCGATCAGCAGGCGCGGCGCGGGGAGTCCGGCGCTGTCCCGCCAGGCGGCACGCAGCCGGGCGAGCGGGCCGCCCGCGCTCCAGAGCTTGATCTTGGAAATCCGCACCGGCCGGTGGCGGCCGATCGCCTCGGCGAGACCGAAGGACTGGTTCTCGTGGCCCGGCTTGCCGTCGGACAGGATCCAGAGGTCGAGCGGGTCCGTCATGTCGCGCGGTTCTTGCGGGTGAGCACCAGTTCGGCGGCCAGGTCCCGCCAGCCGGCGGCGTCGGCGGGGCGCGGGTAACTGCAGGTCCAAGGTTTGCCCTTCGCGCCGGCACCGATGATGGCCCGGAGTCCGAGTCGGGCGGCGGCGCGGGCGAGGTTTGCGTTGCCATCCAGCAGCAGGGCGAAGTCGAGCGGGGCGGGATGGGATTCGTCGCAGCTCTCCAACAACCCGGTGAGATGCTCCACCGGCACGCCGCGGTCCCAGGGGAAGGCGATGATGCGCGGGTCGGCGGGCAGCGGCGCGAGATTGCCGGGATCCAGCACGTCGATGCGGGCGTCCGGGCGCAGATCGAGCAGCGCGAGCAGGCACTCCGCCGCCGCGGGATCGCCGGGCGGGAGCGTTGCGACGATCCGGGTCGGCACCGTGGCGGCGCGCGCGGCCTCGGTCGGCGTTTCCTTGGTGAAGAAGCTCAGCGGGCGGATGCGGTCGATGCGCCAGCGGTCGTGGAACCAGAAGACATCGGTCAGCCGGTCGCGCATCGCGGTTTCGAGATGGCGGAGGATTTCGGGTGTGCGCGCCTTGTCCGGGACCGGCCGGATTGCGAGCCGCCAGCGGCCGGTGGAAAGCGAGGTGATCGAAATCGTGACCATCGCCGCGCCGGTCCGTCGGGCCAGCAGGCCGGGCAGGGGAGTGCAGGAAGAGAGGCGGCCGAAAAAGGGGCAGAGTTCGCCATGGCCGCCGGCCCGCTGGTCGGTCATCACGCTGACCACCCCGCCGCCGCGGAGCACGGAGGCCGGTCCGTTGAAGCCGTCGTGTTTGTTGAAAAGTACGGCTCCCTGTTGGGTCCGGCGCTGGACGGTCAAGCGGTCGAGAAGCGGGTTTTCCAGCGGCCGGTAGATCGGCCCGCCGCGGACCTGTTCGCCCAACTCGGGGACCAGTTGGGCGAGGACTTCCCAGTTGCCCATGTGCGACCAGACGACCACCACCCCGCGGCCCGCCGCGACCGGCGCGCGCATGTGCTCCAGGCCGGTCATCTCGATGTGTTCGCGCAGTTCTTTCGGCTGCATGGTCACCGCGCGGATGCTGCCGAGCATGTTGCCGCCGGCGCGGATGAAGGTTTCGCGGACCCGGCGTCGGATCTCCGCGGGATCGGGGGCCTCGGCGGCGGTGGCGATCCGCAGGTTGCGGGTGACCAGACGGCGGTGCTTCGGCGAAATCAGCCAGGCCACCTGCCCGAGCACCTCGCCGACGCGGGTCACGGTGTCGAGCGAGGCCAGCCCGAGCACGCCTTCCGCCGCCCGGTAAAGGGCATACTCCAGCCGGTGGGCCAGGGTGGGTGGTTTTTCTTCCTCGGGTGCGTCGCTCATCGCCAGGCCGGAGTTTCCACGGCTCGCCCCCCGGCGGCAAGCCCCGGGGCTTGCATCGCGTCCGGCCCCGCCGCTAGTCTCCGTCCGTCCGGCTCCCGTAGTTCAACGGATAGAACAAGGGTTTCCTAAACTCTAGATCTGGGTTCGATTCCCGGCGGGAGCATTTCTTCTTGGGTCGGGCTTGTTCGGGGGGAGTCAGTCCCAGACGTAGCGCTCGTCGAATTCCACCCGATGCAGCTCGAGGAAGCGCCGGTATTCGTCCTGGAAGGTCATCTTCCGGTGGTGGTGCTCCTGGTTGCGGATGTAGGCCACGACCTTGTCGGCTTCCGATTGGCTGACCGAGAAGGAACCGTAGCCGGTTTGCCAGTGGAATGCGGAAAGCCGCGCATCCTTGGTTTTGAGCCATTTCGAGGAGCTGGTTTTCACGGCCTCCGCCACGCTGGCGATGGTGCGGGTGCGCGAGAGGCCGAAGAGGAGGTGGACATGGTCCGCCACCCCGCCGACCTGCAGGGAGGGGCAGTCGATTTGGTCGAGCGTGCCCGCGAGATAGGGGTGGAGTTCGTGCTGGAGGGCGGGGGAAAGAAGAGGCTCGCGATTCTTGGTGCTGAAGACGAGATGAACGAGGACGCGTGAGAGGGATTGGGGCATGATTGGCATCACTCGCAATCCTGAGCGGGGAGGTCAATGTCCAAGTGGATCGGGCCGTGGGGCGGAGTGGGGCGGAGTGGGGCGGAGTGGGGCGGAGTGGGGCGGAGTGGGGCGGAGTGGGGCGGAGTGGGGCGGAGTGGGGATTCAGGGCCAAGGGCCCGGCATTCCTCAGCCCGGGCCATCGGCCCGGGTTCGGGCGTCGGGGCATCGGGCACCCCAAGGGGGGGCGATTGGGGGGGCGGTCGGGCATCACCCGTATCGCGTCTTTTCAGGCCGCCGGGTGGCGGACGGCGGAAACCCGGCCCGTTGGGCCGGGCTGAGGGAAGGTGCACCGTTGGTGCGGCGGAACGGAGCGGCCCGGGCTGAGGGATGGTGCACCGTTGGTATGGAAGAACGGAGCGGCCCGGGATGTGCGGCGGAGGGATTCAGGGCCAAGGGCCCGGCATTCCTCAGCCCGGGCCATCGGACCGGGTTCCGGCGTCGGGGCATCGGGCACCCCAACGGGGGCGATTGGGGGGGGCGGTCGGGCATCACCCGTATCGCGTCCTTTCAGGCCGCCGGGTGCCAGACGGCGGAAACCCGGCCCGTTGGGCCGGGCTGAGGGATGATGCACCGTTGGTGCGGAAGACCGGGCCCGATGGGCTGGGCTGAGGGACGGTGCACCGTTGGTGCGGAAAAGTGGACCGGTGGATGATGGACCTTTGGGTGCGGAAGACCCGGGCCGTTGGCCCGGGCTGAGGGATAATGTAGTTTTGGTGCGGGAGATCCGGGTTGTGGCGTTGCTACTCCCTCAAATGCAACATGGCCTCGCGGATGGCGGGGAGGAGGAGGGGGAGGCATTCGCCGATGGCTTTGGGGTTGCCGGGGAGGTTGACGATGAGGGTGCGGCCGCGGGTGCCGGCGGTGGAGCGGGAGAGGATGGCGGTGGGCACTTTGGCAAAGCTCTGGACCCGCATGATCTCGCCGAAGCCGGGCAGTTCGCGCTCCAACACGGCGCGGGTGGCTTCCGGGGTGATGTCGCGGGGCGAGGGGCCGGTGCCGCCGGTGGTGAGGATGAGGTCGAAATCCTCGTCGTCGCAGAGTCGGCGCAGCAGGGACTCGAGCTCCGGCCGCTCGTCGGGTATGACGACGCGCCGCCACTCGACCTCGCCGAAGTCCGCTTCGCCGAAGACCCGCTCGATCTCCGGTCCACTACGGTCCTCGTAGATGCCAGCGCTGGCCCGGTCGCTGAGGGTGAGGCGCGCGACTTTCATTCCTTGATCTTTTCGATGACCCGGATGCCGCCGATAACCATGCCTTTGTCGACGGCCTTGCACATGTCGTAGATGGTCAGGGCGGCGACGGAGACGGCGGTGAGGGCCTCCATCTCGATGCCGGTTTTGGCCGAGGTGCTGGCGGTGGCGCGGATCGCGACGCCGTCGTCGAGGACCTCGAAATCGACGTTCACCTGGTCGAGCGGCAGGCCATGGCAGAGCGGGATCAGCTCATCGGTTCGCTTGGCGGCCTGGATGGCGGCGATGCGGGCCACGGTGAGGACGTCGCCTTTCGGCAGGGTGCGGTCGCGGAGGGCGCGGATCGTTTCCGGAGCACAGGCAACGTGGCCGGCGGCGGTGGCTCGTCGGCGCTGGACGGGCTTCGCGCCGACATCGACCATGCGGGCGGTGCCGTCGGCATCGAGGTGGGAGAATTCGGGAGTCGGCATGTTAGAGAAGCAAGGTGGGGATCCGGCCGGCGGGAGGCGCGTCGTTGACCCGGACCAGCGCGTTGGTGCCGGCGAGGGAGAAGGTGTCGCCGGAAGTGGACCATCGGCGCGGGGTCACGACAAGCCTGCCCGCCTCGGCGCGGACCCGGGCGGGCCAGAAGGTTTCGCGGGGATCGGGGCGCAGCGTTTCGCCGCCGGAGAGTTCGAGATCGAGGAAATCCCAGGCGGGCGGCTGGCCTCGCAGGAGTTCGAGGGCGAGGCGGATGGCGACGTGGAAGCAGACGAAATGCGAGACCGGATTGCCGGGGATGAGGAAGGCGAGCTGGTGGCCGCGGGTCGCGAAGGTCAGCGGCTTGCCGGGGCGCTGGTTGACCTTGTCGAAATGGATCGTGAACCCGCTGCGTCGCAGCGCTTCCGCGCCGAAGTCGTAGTCGCCGACGCTGGCGCCACCGGAGATGAGGAGGAGATCGGAGCCGCTTTCGCAGAGGCCGGCGAGGACTTCGAGGTCATCACCGCAGCGGACGGAGTCCACGGGCCCTGCGCCGAGGTCACCGATCAAGGCGGCGAGCAAGGTTGAGTTGGTGTCGCGGATCTTTCCCTCCGGCGGTGCTTGATCGGGGGCGACGATTTCGCTGCCGGTGGCGACGTGTCGGATCGACGGGCTGCCGATTACCCGCGGTTCGACATTCCCGACTTGGGCGAGGATGGCCATTTCCGGCGGTCCCAAGAGGGTTCCGGCGGGCAGGACGACCGAGCCGGGAGAGGCCTCGCTACCTTGGGGGCGGATGAACTTCGGTCCGGGGAACTCCGCGAAAGTGACGAGGTCGCCGGACCTTTGGGCCAGTTCTTGCGGGATCACCCGGGCGGTGCCTGGCGGGGCGATTGCTCCGGTGAAGATGCGGGCGGCCTCGCCTGTTAGAAGACTTTGCCGCGGGACTTCGCCGGCTTGGATTTCGCCGGTCACGCGGAATGCACCGGGAGCGGCATCCTGAGGGACCGCATAGCCGTCCATCATCGAGCGGTCGCCGGACGGGTAGAAGGCATCGGCCAGCACGTCCTCCGCCAGCACCCGGCCCAGCGCGGTGGCGAGGGGGATGGAATGTGCGGGGAGCGGCTGGACCGATTCCGTGATGATCCGGCGGGCTTCGGTCAGCGAAATCATGAGGTTGTCTAAGCGGTGCGCTTGATCGGCACAAGGCGAGTGCTGGGATCGCCCTTTTTCGTGCTTCGAACTCTCGGGAGCGACGACAAGAAGTCGAACCGCGAAAGAACGCGAAAGGGGCGCGAAATCTGAACAGCCGAAAGGCATGGTTGATTTTGGGGCATCTCAAGTTTGGCGCCCCTTTCGCGTTCTTTCGCGGTCGAATCCGGACACTCAAGCGGATCGAAGGCGGGTATGCCCAATGGAGTCGCGCGTCCTGTCCCAGATTCTTGTCGCCGCTGTGGGTTCGCTCGTTTATGCCGGACGGCGATGACCCTTACGGTTCTCGCCTTTGCCCAGTCGCAGGATGTTTTCGGCTTCAGCCGCCGCGAGGTGGAAGCGTGTCCGGACGAGACGCCGCGCGGCTTGCTGCTGCGCTTGCAGCCCGGGGCGGATCTGGGGCATTTGCGGGTCGCTTTGGACTGCGAGTTTGCCGATTGGGACCTGCCGCTGGGGAATGCCCGTGAACTGGCGATCCTGCCACCCGTGTCCGGAGGTTGAAGCCATGAACATTTCCATTCATTTCACGGCGGAAGCGATCATGGTCCCGCCGCCGGTCCTGCCCTCGCGGGAGATCGGGGCGACGGTCGAGTTCCTTGGCATCGTCCGCGAACTCGAGAACGGCGAGGCGCTGGCGGGACTCGACTACGAGGCCTACGAGCCGATGGCGCGGAAGGTCCTGCTTCGCCATTTCGAGGAGCTGGCCCGGGTCCATCGCTGCGCGGCGGTCGAATTCATCCATCGCACCGGCTGGGTGCCGGTCGGCGAGGCTTCGCTGTGGATCCGGGTGCTAAGTTCGCACCGCAAGGAAGCGCTGGCCTTCATGGATGAGGCGATCGACCGGCTGAAGCAGGACGTGCCGATCTGGAAGCGGGTTTCGTAAGTCCGGCGTCTTTCAAATCAGCCTGGCGGCCAGTCGAGAGGGCGGCCGGCGAGGACGTGGACGTGGAGGTGTGGCACGGTTTCTCCGCCGTGCGGGCCGTTGTTGATGACGAGGCGGAAGCCGTCGGCGGCGAAGCCCTGGTCGCGGGCGATTTTTCCGGCGGTGAGGAGCAGGTGGCCGAGGACGGCCTGATCTTCGGTGGCCGCTTCCGCGATCCGCGGAATCGGCTTGCGCGGAATGACGAGGAAGTGGATCGGGGCTCCCGGGTTGATGTCCCTGAAGGCGACGCAGAGCTCGTCTTCGTGAAGAATCGTGGCGGGGATCTCGCGGGCGATGATTTTTTCGAAGAGGGTCATTCGGGGGGAAAGCGGAAAAGCTGAAAATGTAGAGCCTTGGGTTGAAAGCGGGAGCCTCAAAATTCTGCCTTCCACCATCTGACTTCCCTCAGCGCTCCGAATCCACCTGCAGCCTCAGCGGCCGGCGGAAGTGGCGGTGCTCGCGGTCGAGGTTGCCGAGGAAGTTCCGGATTTCGAAGAGGATCTGCTCGCAGCGGCTGTCCCAGTTCTCCGCGGAGCAGAGCAGTTGGGCGGCATCGCGCAGGCCGGTGAAGCGGATGTCTTCGGCCCCGGACTCGCGGAGGTGGGCGAGTTCGTCGCGGAGATGGCCGAAGAACGCGAGTTCGAAGCCGTTGCCGGCGTTCCTGGCCAGGGTGACCAGCGAAAGGGTCACCGGCGGGGCGAGCGTCTCAAGCTTGTCGGCGATGGTCTCGCAGCCGATGCGGACCAGCATGTGGCGCATCCGCTCGTAGAGATCGGACAGCGGAAGCAAGCGCAGCGGGCACTTGGTCTCGAGATACTGCTCGATGCCGAGGCGGATCTCGTCGACGAAGGGGAAGTCTTCGCGTTCGGCGGCGGAGGCGGCGCGGCGTAGTGCCACGCCCAGCCACGAGGTGTCGTACTGGATCACTTGGTATCGTCCGACTTGGATGGCCGGACGGGTGCCGATGAGGGAAATCACTTGGTTGTCAGGGGGCGGGGAAGGGGAAGGAGAGCGGATGGAGGGAGCGGCGGGCGTGAAAGGGAATCAGTCCTTGAAGAGGCGGCGTTGCATCGGGTCACGCGCCGGGCGCCGTTCCAGCGCCTGGATCTCGCGGATGAACTCGCCGACGTCCTCGAACTGGCGGTAAACCGAAACGTAGCGGACGTAGGCGACCGGATCGATCTGGTGGAGCTTGTCCATGACCTTGGCTCCGATCGACGAGGATGGCACTTCGACGAGGTGGTCCTGATGGAGCTCGGTGAGGATTTCCTCCACCGCGCGGTCCAGCCGGTCCATCGAGACGGGGCGCTTTTCGCAGGCCTTGATCATGCCGCTGATGATCTTCTCGCGGTGGACCGCCTCGCGGGTTCCGTCGCGTTTGACGACCCGCAGCTCGGTGCGCTCGATCTGCTCGTAGGTGGTGTAGCGATAGGTGCATCCGAGGCATTCGCGGCGGCGGCGGATAGTGGTGCCGTCCTTCGACATCCGGGAATCGAGCACCTTGTCCTTGAATGATCCACATTGCACGCACCGCATGGGGTCTGAAAACGATGAACGGGAAAATAATTTCCACAGGAGGTGGCGTCAATTTGAAAACTACGCCATATTTAGTAGGTGAGGCGAAATGGTCGGGGCATGTGAAGGGTGTTTTTTAAGAAGAGGGGGCTGTGAGGGTGCAGCTCAGGTATGGATACAAAAAATCGGTCGGATCCAACGGATCCGACCGATCTGCAAAGCCCTGCTTCAGCGGCGGCATTTCTGCAGCAGCGCACCCAGGAAGAAGGTGATCTGCTCCATGGCTTGCACGTGCTCGCTGCCGGGCAGGCCGATCAGGTGGTCGCGGCAGGTGCCGAGCATGTCGACGGCGGTGTCGACCGCGGATTCGATCGCACCTTCGTATTCGGCGATGCCGACGAGCACCGGGAGATCGAGCGGCTGCTGCTCGATGATCCGCTTGGTGAGCTTCGCGCGCTGCGATTCGCTGGCGCTTTCGAGGAGGTTGAGGATGGGCAGGGTCAGCTTGCCTTTCTCAAGGTCGGTGCGGAGCGTCTTGCCGACGTCTTCTTCGCTGCCGACGAGGTCGAGGCAGTCGTCGTAGATCTGGTAGGCGGTGCCGAGCTTCAGGCCGTAGTCGAATAGCTTGGCCTCCGTCTCGGCATCGGCACCCGAGAGCGCGGCGGCGATGCCGGTGGCGGCGGAGAAAAGCGCACCGGTCTTCATCTCGATGATCCGGAAGTAGTCGGCCTTGGTCAGGGTGAGGTCCCAGCGGCGCTGGGTCTGGACGATTTCGCCTTCACAGACCTCGCGCGAAGCGCGGCCGACCTTGCGGCAGATGGTGATGTCGTTGAAGTCGGTGGCGAGGGCCAGGGCGTGGGAGAAGAGGGCGTCGCCGAGGAGCACCGAGAGGCCGGCACCCCACTTGGCGTTCGACGTCGGGATCATCCGCCGGGTGACCGCGCCGTCGATGATGTCGTCATGGACCAGGGTGGCCATGTGGATCAGCTCGAGGATGACGCCGATTTTCAGGTGGTCATCGTTCACGCCGCCGAGGGCACCGCCGACGAGGATCGAGAGGGCCGGCCGGATCCGCTTGCCGGAGGTGTTGCAGACGTAGCTGACGTAGGGTTCGACAGCGGGGTCGAAGGCGCGGACCTGGTCGCGGATGGAGGCCTCCACGCGTTCCAATTGGGGCCGGACGAGTTCGAAGGGGAACCGCTCGCTGCGGTTCTGGGGAACGGTGGTGGTGCTCATGATTGAAGCAGCGGGGACGCTTGTGAAAAATTTCACAAAGTCCGGGGTGGCGCAACCCCGATGTCACGGAAGGAGGGAAAGATTGCGTCCGGAACGGCGTTGTGACACCTGAATTCATGCGTGCTCTTCAATGGACGGCGATGGCCGGCTGCCTGGCAGCCGGGAACGTGGCTTTGGCGGCGGAAGGCTTCGGCATCAAGCCGGGGACTCCCGAGATTCCGGGAACCCCGTGGCAGGTCCATGACGGCACCCGGCCGCAGCCGAAGGTGGTGGAGACCGGTGGCGCGGTCAGCGTCAAGGCCCCGGCCGATGCCAAGGTGCTCTTTGACGGCGCTTCGCTGGATGCCTGGAAGTCCGGCGACAAGCCGGCGAGCTGGGTGGTGAAGGACGGCATCCTGGTCGCTTCGCCGGGGAACCTGACCACCAAGGAGGAATTCGGACCGGTGCAGGTCCACCTTGAGTGGCGGATTCCGGCCGGTCGCAAGGTGAACGGCCAGGGGGGCGGCAACAGCGGGATTTTCCTGATGGGCCTCTATGAGGTGCAGATCCTCCAGAGCAACAACAACAAGACCTACCCCGACGGCACCGCCGGCGCGCTCTACGGCCAGGCCCCGCCGCTGGTGAATGCGACCGCGCCGCAGGGCGAGTGGCAGAGCTACGAGATCCTCTTCCATCCGCCGAAGTACGAGGGTGAGAAGGTGGTGGAACCCGCCACCGTCACGGTCATCCAGAACGGCGTGGTCCTGCATCACGCGCGGAAATTCATGGGCCCGACCCAGTTCCGCCAGCTCGCAAGCTATCCTCCGAAACACCCGGCGACCGGCCCGCTGTCGCTCCAGTTCCACGGCGACCCGATCGAGTTCCGCAACATCTGGGCGCGGCCGATCGGGAACTATGATGAGGAGAAGTGATCTTCGCCGCCGAAGATATCTGAATTTCCCCGGGGGGAGCCGCATGTCCGGCTTCCCCTTTTTCTTACCGGCCGCTTTGTCTCCATGGAGAGGATCGATCCTTCCTTGCGTCATTTGGGCAAGACGGTGGGGATTGATGGTCCTCGGGCGGGTGGCGTGGCCTTCATCCTGGAATCCCGGAGGGGAAGGGAGGCGGGTGTCGGGAGGAAGCCGGGCGGACAGGAGTGTCCGCCCTCCTTTTTCAGGAGAAGAGCGGGACGGGACGGAGCTGGTGGCCGGGGAAGACCTTGGCGAGGTCGGTGCCGGGAGCCTGGCGGGCGAGGATGGGGGCGAGGAAGTCGCGGTAGTTGTTGAGCACCGGGAGGTCGCCGGGGCCGGCGAGCTGGGTGGCGAGGTCGGGCCACTCGACGTGGACCTTTCCGCTGCGGATGCCTCCGCCTAACAAGAACATGACTCCGCCGCGGCCGTGGTCGGTGCCGGCGGCGCTGTTCTCGGCGACGCGGCGGCCGAACTCGGTCATGACGACGATCTGGGTGCGGGCGAGTTCTTGCGGGCCGAGGTCGGTGGCGAAGGCGTGCAGGCCGGCGGCGAGGCGCTGCATCGGCGGGTCCATGATGACCGACTGCGTTATGTGGGAATCCCAGCCGCCGAGGTCGAGGGTGGCGGCTTGCAAGCCGACGCGGCCCTTGATCAGGCGGGCGACCTGGGTGAGGCCGGCGGCGAAGGAATCGGCGGCGTAGGTGGCGCCGTGGGACGGCGCGTACTTCGTGCCGGTGAGCGATTGGATGCGGTCGAGCGCGGCGAGGGCATTGCGGCCGGCGGGGCCGAGCTCGCGGGGGGCGGTGGCGTAAAGTTTGGCGAGGCTTTGCAGGAAGCCGGGCGGGACGCCGGGGCCGAGGCCGAACTCGTCGAGCGACTGGATGGCGGCGCAGGACGGCGCGCCGCGCAGGCACTCGGGCAGGGTGGGGCCGATGGCGACGGCGGTGAGTGGCGATTGGCCGGCATCGGGCCGGACGCGGAGGAATCGGCCGAGCCAGCCGCCGGCGGCGAGTCCGCCGTGTTCCATGAAGTCCTGGGCTTCGAAGTGGGAGCGCGACTCGTCTTCCGAGCCGGCGCAATGGACCAGCGAGAGGTCGCCGGATTGCCACCAGGAATGAAGCGGCTTGAGGTGGGGATTGAGGCCGAAGAAGCCGTCGAGGTCGGCGAGGTCGGGCTTGCGGATGCCGAGGCCGGGGCGGGCGGTGTAGTAGAGGTCGTCGCCGTGCGGGACGACCATGTTGAGGCCATCGGCCCCGCCGCGGAGGAAGACGATGACCAGGGTGCCGGCGGGATCGCGCTGCCCGCTGACGAAGGTGGTGAGCTGGCTTTTCACGGCGATCTGTTAGAAGGTTTGGAAGGCCGGGCTGGCGAGGAGGAGGGCGAGCGGCGCGCCGGAAGCGATCGCGGCGGCCATTTCGTCCGGCGACGGAGTGCGGCCTAACAGATGGGCGGCGAGGGCGGTCTCGCCACCGGCGGCGCGGGCGAGTTTGGCGGCGGGGAAGGAGGTGCCGTCGATCGCGCGGTTCGCGAAATCGAGGGCGAATTTCCAGCGCCAGAGCAGGGTGGCCATCCAGGGCTGGGCTTCTTCCGGATAACCGTCGGGCGTGGGATACTGGAAGGGCGCGTGGCCGAGGCGGAGCAGGTGGTTCTGCAAGGCCGGGCCGGCATTGCTGCGGGCGGAGGTGGCGCGCAGGGCGGAGACGACGAAGTGGAAGGGGCGCTTGGTTTTGCCGCCGCGGGAGGACCAGAACTCCGGGGTTTCGAAGAGGGCTGTTAGAGTGGGGCGGATCTCGCCCTTGGATTTCCGGAAGGCATCGGCGACGGCGCTGACGGCGGCGGCGGGTGGTTCGTCGCTGATGAAGCGGCGGCAGAGTTTTTCCGCGAGGTGGCGGGCGGTGGAGGGATGATGCGCGACGATTTCGATCACGCGGTCGAGGTCGCCGGCCCCGAGTCCGGCGGGGATGGTCGTGCCGAGCACGGTCTTCGGGCCATCGTCGTGGAGGTCCTTGCGGAACTCGACCTTGCCGACGGCGAAGCCCGACTTGGCGCGTTCGCGGACCGTCCAGCCGGTCAGGCAGCGGGCGACTTCCATGACGTCCTGCTGGGTGTAGCCGCCGTCGACGCCGAGCGCGTGCAGCTCTAACAACTCGCGGCCGTAGTTCTCGTTCGGGCGTTCGCTTTCGCCGGCGCGGCGGTTCACGCGGCCGTCGAGGTACCAGAGCATCGAGGGGCTGAGCGCGGAGGCTTTCAGCATCGCCGGGAAGGAGCCGAGGGCGTGGGCGCGGATGACCTCGCGGTCGTCGGCGGGCTTGAGCCACTTCGAGTCGCCCTTGGAGGGGTCGATGTTGAAATGGTCCGACCAGAAATCGACCATCACTTCGTGGAGTTGCCGCTTCGAATGGACGGCGTGGAGGATCTTCTTGCGGGTGAGTTGGTCGAGGAGTTCGCGGGCATCGTATTCGAGCAGTTCGCCGAGCGGCCAGGCGCGGAGGGCTTCGAAGCGGGCGGCGCGGGCTTCGATCCAGCGGTCGTCGATGGAGGCGGGATCGAGCTGCGCGGCGATGAACGGGCGGGCGCCGAGGGCGGTGACTTCCGCGTGCTGGCCGGGGCGGGGGCCGAAGGTGAGGCGGTTGAGGACGTGGGAGGCGTCGTCGATGTCCTTTGCGGCGGGCGGCTGGAAGGCGGCGAGACCATCGTCCGCGCCGGCCATCAGCGGGGCGAACATTCGCGACAGCGCGCTGAAGCCACCGATCCCGGCGACCGCACCGCCGGCGGTGGCGGCTTTCAAGAGTGTGCGGCGGGAGATGGGGCTCACGGCTGGGGGTGAGGAGGTGGATTGGCTTGGAGCGCGGCGGGAGCGGGGGCGGGCGGGGTCGCGGCGGGCTTGCGGGCGAACCAGGTGAGCACGCTGGCGCCGACGCCGCTGGCGAGGACCAGCGGGATGACGATGAGTTGGCCGAGGATGGGCAGGAGGAAGGTCAGCGCGAGGGCGGTGCCGCCGCGGAGGACGCGGCGCCAGGGCTGGGCGTCATCGACCGGGGCGGGCATCCCGCAGCCGACGCGGCGGGCGAGGCCGGCGGTGCCGAGCAGGCCGGCGAGGATGGGGACGGCCGTGATGAGGATGCCGATCCATTTCAAGGCCGGCGGCGCGACATTGGCGATGGCGAGACCGAGCGTGATCGGGATGACCGTGAACAACAGGCCGACCAGGGTGGTGACGAGCGGCCGGCTGTATTGATCCTGGCATTTCACGACATAAGTCGGAAACAACGAGGCGGCGACCAGCCAGTGGCTGAGGAAGACGAAGTAGAAGGCGACCGTGAGGAAGACCCAGAGCAGGACATTGGCGGTGGTGAGGTAGTCCATGGGTGGAAAGGAAAGGGAATCGTGGGAGGTACGGCGAGGATGGAGTCCGGGTTACATGGGCGGCAAAGCTTTGTGAAATCCCGGCTGCTTTGGAATTGCCCCGAGTTGGTGGAATTCCCTACGGTCCGCGAGTAATGAAATCGTATCGCACTTGGTGGTCGGTCCTCCCCGCGTCCGCGCTGGTTCTGGGTTCTTGTGGCAAAAAGGAAGAAGGGACGGCTGCTCCGGCGGCACCCGGCGAGGTGGCGCAGGCCCCCGCTTCGGTCGTCGCTCCGCCGGCCGAGACCCCGGCTCCGGTGGTGAAAGCGCTGACCCCGGGCGAGCGCGCCGCGATGCTGGGCATCGTCGGCAGCCTTTCGAAAGACACCGAGAGCGTGATGTCGATCCTCGACGGCAAGGAAGTCGTGAAGCGCTTGAAGGCCCTCAAGACCTGGGAGTTCATCCGTGACACTTCCTCGGAGGAAGGCGGCATCAACCCGGAAGAGGAAATCGCCGAAGGTGCCGAAGCGGCCGGCAAGTTCCTGGGGCAGGAGTTTTTCCTCGCGACCGGCAAAGGCACCGTGCCGCAGATGGAGAATCTGATGAAGCTCAGCCAGCGCAGCAATTACTACCAGATGCGCGTGATGACCCAGGTTTTCGTGGCCGGGGCCGCGGAAGGGGATCTGTCCGGCATGGAATCCGCCAGCCAGGGCGCGATGATGGAAATGGCCAAGGAACTGGGCAAGGAGATGGGCCTGATCGAGAATGCGGTGATGCCGCCACTGCTGCTCGGCTTGAAGGCGGCGGATGCCGATGCACTCGGCATGGCCCAGGAGAACCTCACCGCCACGCTGGAGAACCTGCCGTCGGCCTTCGGCGAGGAAGGGGTCGAGGCGATCGAGTTCACCCAGGGCGGTGCCGTGTTCAAAGGCTACAAGCTGTCCGGCGCCACGCTGGCCGCCTCGATGGAGGAAGGCCGCGAGGACATGGAGCAGATGTTCCAGCCGGCGGATGTCGACCGCCTGCTCGCGACGCTGAAGACCAAGAACCTGGTGATCGCCCACGGCACGCTCGGCGATTACGCGATGCTTTACGTCGGAGGTGACGAAAAGTCCTGCCCGCTGGTGGACAAGGTCGAAGACTCGCTGGCGGCGAACGATGCGATTTCCTTCGTCGATGGCTACCAGGGCAAGAAGCTGGTCGGCTTCGTTTACGGCCAGCAGGGTCTGGCCAAGGCCGCGGTGGTCGGTTCGCTCAAGGACCTGGCGCTCGGCGTGCGCGACGGCCTGGCCGGCTCGGAAGGCTTCGGCGATACCCGCGAGCTGGCGAGCCTGCTCGAGATGGTGGGTGAGAAAGAGGACGCGCTGCTCGGTCTGGCCAAGACGGAAGCGCTGGGCGGACTGATCGTGCTCGACGAGGGCGTGAAGTTCGAACTCTTCGGCGGCACCGACCGCGGCGCGGTCGATCACACGGCCCCGCACCTGCTCGGCGGTCTCGGGGAAAGCAACGACGTCTTCCTTTTCGGAAGCTGGGTCGGCACTCCGGAGTATTCGAAGCGGTTCCGCGAATACGGCGAGGTGATCGCCGAGTCCGCCTATTCGTTCGCTGAAAAGGTGGCCGGGTTGGAGATCGAGGACTCCGAGGAGCTGGCGCAGTTCCAGCAGGGCTTCGCGCTGTTCAACGAGAAGTTCCGCGCCGACGCGCTCGGCCTGTGGGACTCGATGTCGACGGCGGATTCCGGGCTTGGCATGGAGACCGCGCTGATCATCGACCTCAAGGGGGCGATGCCGCCGATTCCGGGCGTCTCCCAGGAACTGGTGGACGGCGGCAAGTTCCTCCGGGCCTCGATGATCTCGCCGGTGACCGACCGTGCGAAGCTGAAGGAATCGTGGGGCAAGATGAACGAATCGCTGACCAACATCTTCAAGACGGTCAGCGAGATGTCCGGTGAGGAGATCCCGATGCAGAAGCCGATCAGTTCCGAGAAGGATGGTTTGATGACCTACTTCTTCTCGTTCCCGTTCTTCAACGATGATTTCATGCCGTCCGTCACGGTGGGCGACAAGTGGTTCGTGGCTTCCACCTCGAAGGTCCAGGCGCTCGACCTGGTGACGGCGGCGGAAGGTGCGACGGCCGGCCCCCGCCGCGGCAGTTGGCTCGAGCTGGACTTCGATGTCCTGCGCAAGTTCACCGGCGACTGGGTGGCGCTGATTGAAAAGAACGGCGAGGCGGCCCTCGGCGGACCGGAGCAGTTCGAGGCCTTCAAGGAGCAGCTTCCCCGGATCCAGAAGGGACTGGCGGCGCTGGAGGAGTTCGATGAAATGAGCGTTTCGGAGTTCCGCGAAGGCGGCAAGCTGCGGACCTCGCTGCATCTCAAGACCCGCTGATCCGCCCCGACCAAAGGTTTCGCCTTCAATGAAAAGGCCTCCCGCGAGGGAGGCCTTTTCCGTGTCGGGTTGGTTAGAAGACGTGGGTCACTTCTCCGGGCGGATCAGCACCTTGAGGGCGTTCTTCTCGACGAGGAACTTCTTCGCCACGGTGTTGAGGTCCTTCGGAGTGATGGAGGCGTAGTCGGCGTCGCGGCCGCGGATCAGATCAAGCCGCGCGGGATCTTCCTGGGACTGGGCCAGCACGGTGCCGAGCCAGTAGTTGTTGTCGCGCTTGGACTTCTCGAGCTGTGACTGGAGCGGCTTGCGGGCGCGCTCGAGTTCGTCGTCGGTGGTGCCTTCGGCAGCGAGGGTGTCGGCGAGCTTCGCCGCGATGTCGGCCAGTCGCTTGGTGTCCTCCGCCTTGCCGCTGCATTCGGCGGCGAGGTAGCCGAAGCCTTCCAGGGCCTCCGATCCGCTGGCACCGGCATTCGGGCTGTAGGAGGCGCCGAGCTTCTCGCGGATCTCCTTCCGCAAGCGGTCGCTGAGGATCTCGCCGAGCAGGTTGAGGCGGCGGAACAGCTTGGTGTTGCCGCGCAGGCCGTCGGTCTTCCAGACGACCATGGCGGTGCCCTGGGCGATCTTGGAGTCGTAGGTGAAGGTGACTTCGGTCGGGGCCTTCGGGAGCGTGACCTTGCGGGCGGCGGGAAGCGCGGGCTTTTCCGCGGCGCGGGCCGGAAGCGCGCCGAAGGTCTTGAGCACCAGGGGAAGCAGGGCGCTTTCGTCGAAGTCGCCGACGATGCTCAGCTCCAGGTAGTCTTTGGCCAGGGCGGGCGCGAGCCACTCGCGGGCCTGGTCGAGGGTGAAGCCGGTGAGCTTTTTCTCATCCGGCACCGCCCAGCGCGAGTCGCCGCCGTGCAGCCAGGCATCCATCGCCGCCTGCGCGCCGGCGGGGGAGTGGCGGAGCTGCTGGAGGATCATCGGGATCGCCTTGGAGAACTGGGTCAGCGCTTCCTCGCGGTAGCCGGGATCGACCAGTTGGGCGCACATCAACTGGAGCTGGAGTTCGAGATCCTCCGGGGTGGTGCGGCCGGACAGCGAGAAGGCGTCGTCGCCGACCGCGAAGCTGGTGCCGACGTTGCGGCCGGCGAGGATCTGCTGGAGTTCGTCGACCGAGTGCTTGCCGAGCCCGCCGGCGTCGAAAACACTGCCCGCGAAGAAGTCGAGGCCGGCGCTGTCCTTCGGCTGGGTCAGCTTGCCGGAGCCGAAACGGGCGAGCAGGCGGATGGAGCCCTTCTCGAAGTCGGTCCGCTTGAGGTTGAGTCGGATGCCGTTGGAGAGGACGATCTGCGTGAGGTCCAAGTCCTCGACCTGCTGGGTCGATTTCACGGTGCCGGCTGGGCCGAAGTCGCCGTAAGCGAAAGTGGCCGCGGCGGTCTGTTCCGGCGGGGTGACTTCCTGGCTACGAGATTCCTCGTAGATGGAAATCAGGGTGCCGGTCGCGTTGTCCGGCTCTTCCTTGGTGGTCAGGATCAGGTGCAGGCCCTGGTCGGCCCAGAAGTCGCGGAAGGCGGCGTGGCAGGTCTCCGGGGTGGCGGTGTCCAGGCCCTTGGTGACGACTTCGAGGTCGGTCTCGGGCGTGGAAAAGACGCTGCCGTCGTTGATCGTGCGGGCGATCACGGTGGCGATGCCGTCGGACTTGCGGGTGGCGGCGGTCTTCACGGCCTGCTGGTAGGCGTTGAGCAGGTTGGCCTTGGCCTCGGCGATCTCGGCGTCGGTGAAGCCGAACTCCACCGCCCGGCGGAACTCCTGCTCCAGCACCGGCAGCGCTTCCTGCCAGCGGTCGCCCGCCACCGTCACGTCGAAGGATCCGAGCTCGGTGTAGTTGAAAAGCTCCTGGCGGCTGGCGCTGCCGGCGGCCACCGGGGAGCCGTCCTGCTTGGCGATGCGCTCGAAGCGACGGCTGATCGCGGCGTGAGCGAGGCCCAGCGGGAGCATCGAAAGCCGGCGCGTGCGGGTGTCGGCCACCGGGGTGTAAGGTCGCACGGATACCAGCGAGAGATCGGTCGAGGTCACTTCCTTGTCCGAGTAAACGGCGGCCTTGACCCCATCGACCTTCGGGATCTCGCCGAGTTCCGGATTCTTGCCCGGCTCGGCGGGGTTCGCCAGCGTGCCGAAGCTCTCGCGGATGCGGGTTTCGATCTCGTCCGGCTTGACGTCGCCGACCACGATGAAGGTCATGCGCTCCGGCGTGTAGTAGCGGGTATAGAAATCGACGAAGCGTTCGCGCGGGGCGGTCTCGATGAGCTCTTCCACGCCGATCGGGAAGCGCTTTGCGAGGAGCGAATCGGGCAGAAGTTCCTCGAACTGTTGCTGCATCAGGCGGTAGCCGACCGAATCACGGCTGGTTTTTTCGGCGAGGATCACGCCGCGCTCCTTGTCGATCTCCTCCGTTTCCAGTTTCGCGCCGTCGCCGAAGTCGCGCATCACGGTGAAGCCCAGCTTCATCATCTCGTCGGACAAGTCCGGGAGGTCCAGCATGTAGACGGTCTCGTCGAAGGACGTGTAGGCGTTGACGTGGGCGCCGAAAGCGATTCCGAGGCGCTGCATCCGGGGGATCAGTTCCTCGGGAGTGAAGTTCTTCGATCCGTTGAACACCATGTGCTCGAGGAAATGGGCGAGCCCGCGCTGGTCGTCGGCCTCCATCAGCGAGCCGGCGGCGATGTGCAGTCGGAGCGAGACCCGGCCTGGCGGCTCGGCGTTCGGGTAGATGAGGTAGCGCATGCCGTTCGGCAGCTTGCCGAAGACCGCCTTGGGATCGGCCGGGATGTCGCTCGCCTCGTGCGGCCAGTCCTTGGCGGGAGCCTCGGCGACCTCGACGTCGGTCTTGACGGTCGGCGGCGGGGTGGCGGGTTCCGGCTCCGGCTTTTTCTCTTCCTCGGCGACCTGGGCCGGGGTTTCAACGGCTGCTGGCGGGGCCGGTGGCGGGGCATCGGGACTCCGGATCAGGAAGAAGGCCGCGATGGCGGCGAGGAGCAGGCTGAGGACGATCGGGGCCGGATTTCGCATAACGCGAGGCTGTCTTGACGGTCACCCGCTTGGCAACGGCGAAAGCGGGCCGGGCAGCGGTGAATTTTCTCAACAGGGCTACCTCATTCTGGAGAGTCGAGTTTCATGAGGGTTTGGAGGGTCTTCTCGCAGAGGGCGGCGCGGATCCGCTTGCCACGCATGGTGTCCTTGATGGTTTGGTCGTGACGGAGAAGGTTGA
>JBIPNO010000046.1:0-44788 GCA_044372775.1 Haloferula sp. | reverse complement strand
CGATTTTCTCGTTCATTTTCAGGGTGTCTTTCCATGGCATGGCCGAGAACCGTACGACGGTCCGCGGAGTGCAAGGTGTTACCCATGTATTGAACCTATTGTGTTACCCATGTTCTGAACCCGGACCGGGGCGCGTGTTTTCACTCGCGGTTCTTGGTGTCGATGATGATGGTGACGGGACCGTCGTTGATGAGGGCGACTTGCATGTCGGCTCCGAAGCGGCCGCGGCCGACGGGTTTGGCGAGTTCTTGTTCGAGGGCTTCGCAGAAGCTCCGGTAAAGCGGCTCGGAGACTTCCGGGCGGGCGGCGCGGATGAAGGAGGGGCGGTTGCCCTTTTTGGTCGAGGCGTGGAGGGTGAACTGGCTGACGACGATGGCGTCGCCGCCGGTGTCGGTGAGGGCGAGGTTCATGAGGCCGGCTTCGTCGGGGAAGATCCGCATGCGGGCGATCTTCGGGGCCAGCCAGGCGATGTCTTCCGGCCCGTCGCCATCCTCGATGCCGAGCAGGACCAGCAGGCCGGCGCCGATGGCGGCGACGCTTTCACCGGCGATGGTGACGGAGGCGGAGGAGACTCGTTGGAGGATGGCGCGCAAGAGGTCTGAAGGTCTGAAGGTCTGAAGGTCTGAAGGTCTGAAGGTCTGAAGGTCTGAAGGTCTGAAGGTCGGTTCAGTCGCGGGGCGTTGGCGTTATCTTTGGCTTACCAACCGTCCAAGCCGACTAAAGATCGGCGCTCCCTTCGGAGGGTCGGCTAGCTTTTTCGCTGGGTTCCCGACCCACCGACCCACCGACCCACCGAAACACCGAAACACCGAAACACCGAAACACCGAAACACCGAAACACCGACACTAGTAAACCGGCACGCTGGGATCGATCTCGGCCGACCAGCGGTCGATGCCGCCGGACATGGACCAGACGGCCGGGTGGCCGCGGGAGCGCCAGAAATTCGTGGCGCGGAGAGAGCGCATGCCGTGGTGGCAGTAGATGATGGCCGGGCCTTCGGGCAGAGGGGCGGTGCCGAAGCTGGAGAGGGGGACAAGGCGGGCGCCTTCAATGCGGTTGAAGCGCCACTCATCGTCCTCGCGGCAGTCGATGAGCGCGATCTCGCCGCGGGCGATGGCGGGGAGAAGTTCGGCCACCTTGGCGGGTGAAATTTCCATGCCCGCTTCCGGGTCCGGCAGAAGTCCGCTCATCGCTCGACGATGACCGGGGTTCCAACCGGGGCGTTTTCGAAGAACTTCCGGGCCATCTTGTCGGGCATGCGGACGCAGCCGTGCGAAGCGGCGTAGCCGGGCAGGTAGCCGGTGTGCATGCCGATGGCGGGCGCGAAGTTCAGGTAGTTGAACATCGGCGCGCCCTCGTAGTAGCAGCCGGGAGGGACCGGTTCGTTGTGGGCCTCGGCGTCGTCGTCGACGATGCGGTCGGTGCCCTTCTCCTTGAAGACGCCGTAGCTGGAAGAGCGGTGATCCTTGATCTTGCGGAGGACCTTGTAAGAGCCGGACGGGGTGCCACGGCCTTCGGTGCCGGTGGAAATGCGGGATACTCCGGCGAGCTCGCCGCCCTTGTAAAAGAAAGCTTTCTGCTGGGTTAGATTGATGCGGATCGAGGCCGGGCCGCTCAGGTGGTCGCCGTCCCAATACGAGACGTCGTCGGGGATCGGGCTGGATTTCCAGTCGTGCTCGCGTTTGCCATCGAAGCCGGCGAGGTAGCGCGACTCGCCGCGCATGTTCGCCATGGTGCCATCGAGGCCGGTGCAGGAGACGGCGCAGAGGGAAAGGAGCGCGGCGGGGATGCGGAAGGCTTTCATGGTGATTCGGATGCGCGGATTATTAAGCCCAGACGGCGCCGGGGTCAAGGGTGCGGGGTCAGCGCAGGGTCGCGGCGATCTCGGTGGCGAGGCGGGCGAGCAGGCGGCTCTGGGCGGCGGCGACCGCGTCGAAGCCGTCGGCGGCGAGCGGCTCGGTGCCGGACCAGGATTTCGAAGCGGTCATGCGGCGGTCGGGCAGCGAATAGACGCGCCAGGCGGCGTCGAGGACGGCATCGCCATCGGCCGTGCCGTGGAGCTGGCGGATGTCGAGGGTGACCTGGTAGCGCAGCTCGCCGTCGCTGCCCCAGGGGTAGGTGCGGATGTTGCCGGTGCCGAGGCGGCGGCCGAGGTTGGTGGCGGTGACGCGGGCGATGTTTTCCTCGAGGTCGCCGGCCCAGCGGTGGGACTCGGCGACGGACATGCGGTTGCCGCCTTCCTGGAAGACCAGGTTGGTGCGGTCGAGGTAGCCGGCGAGGGACACCGGACCGACGCCGATGGCCGTGCCGCCGCCGGCGGGCGCGGAGCCCTCGGCGGTGAGGACGTAGAAGGACTTGGGGGTGGCGCAACCGGTGGCGAGGAGGGCGAGCGCGAGAACGAAGGGGCGTTTGAAGTTCCAAGTGAAAAGTGCCAAGTGCCAAGGAAGGCAGGAAGAACCTTGGGGCGTTGTCGGTTGGCTGTTCATGGGCACTTGGGACTTCGAACTTCTAACTTGGAACTTCTCCAATTGGCACTTACCGGCCCTTGGCGCGGGGTTTCGGGTCGCCGGAGCCTTCGCGGCCGAAGAGCAGGGAGTTGGGCTTTTCCTCGATGGAGTCGGAGAGGACCTTGAAGGAGCGAAGGGCGGAGCGGAGCTCGTCGAGGGTGCGGCTGAGGTCGCCTTGGACGGCACCGTTGGGGCCGAGGCTTTCGACGCTGCTGCGGACCTGCTTGAGGGTGGCATCGAGCTCCGCGGTGATGTTCTGGGTTTTCTCGCTGGCGAGCAGCTTCTTGGCCTCCGCGAGCATGGATTCGGCTTCGTCGAGGGTGCCGCGGACGTCCTTGACGGTGACGGCGATCTCGTCGGCGGCGTTGCCGAACTTGGTGAGGGTGTCCTCGAGGGGCAGGGCTTCGAGTTTGGCAAGGATGGCGTTGACCTTGTCCTGGAGCAGGGCGAGGCCGGAGGACTCGGTGGGGATGACGTCGTAGTCGCCGAGGCGTGCCAACTCGGCGGGAGAGGCACTAGGGACGAAGTCGAGATCGATGTAGAGCGCCCCGGTGAGCAGGGATCCGGTGCTGAGCTTGGCGCGGAGGCCGCGGCGGACGGACTCGGCGAGGACCTGGCCCTCGTCCTTGATGTCCTCGACGGCTTCGCTGAGCGTTTCGGTATCGATTTCGATCAGGACCGGCACGCGGGAGTCGCCGACGGGGGAGTGGTCGAAGCTGATCTCGACGACCTGGCCCAGCCGGATGCCGCGGAACTCCACGGGCGCTCCGGGGGAAAGGCCGCGGACGGACTGGTCGAAGAAGAGCAGGCAGCGGTGGTCGGGGATGAACACGGATTTCTCCGCGGTGTCCTGGTCGGGGTAGAGCGTGTAAACCGCGCCATCCACAGCGGGGGCGCCGCCGGTCCCGCCTTTGGGCACCCAGAAGGAGGCGCCGCCGGTGACCATGGCCTGGAAGGAGGGGGTGGAGAGCTTGAAGCCGTCGGCCCCGGCGGTGACGTCGATGCCGCTGGTGTTCCAGAAGCAGGTGCCGTTGCGGACAAGGCTGGCGTAGTCTTCCTCGATAAAGACGTCGAAGCGGATCTTGCGGGTTTTGAGGTCCAGGGTGCGGCGCTCGACCCGGCCGACCCCGTAGCCGCGGTAGTAGATGGGTGAGCCGGCGGTGAGGGAGCCGGCGTCGTCGGACTCGAGGGTGAGGCGGAGGCCGGGAACGTTGGCGCTGGTGACGGGAGGCTCCTCGAGGCCGTCGAAGTGGTTGGAAAGGGTGGACTCCTCGCCGGGCTCGAGCTCGATGTAGGCGCCGGTGATCAGGGTGCTGAGGCCGGAAATGGCGGAGGTGGAGACGCGCGGGCGGACGACCCAGAAGCGGCTGTCGCGGCGCAGCAGGTGCTCGGATTGGGGATCGATGCGGACGGAAGCGACCACCGAGCGGAGGTCGCCGGCGAGTTCGATGTCTTCGACAAAGCCGACGCGGACCGAGAGGCAGCGGATTTCGGTCTTGCCGGCTTCGATGCTGTCGGCGGTCGCGAAGCGGACGAAGGCGAGCGGGCCCTTGTCGGCGTAGTGCTTCCAGACGAGGGCGCAGGCCACGACCAGGGCGATGACGGGCACCACCCAGACGCTGCTCCAGCGCCGACGGTGGCGGACGACGGCCCGCGGTTCGTCATGGGAATCTTCGCTCATGGGATATCGGAAAGGTCGGCCCCGGTGTGGCGGTCCCACAGCAGGCGGGGGTCGAAGCTCATGGCGGCAAACATGGTGAGAACGACGACGGCTGCAAAGGAAAGGATCGCCGGGCCGGGCAGGACGCTGGTCAAGGCGCCGACTTGGACCAGGGCGACGAGAATGGCAACGACGAAGACATCGACCATCGACCAGCGGCCGACGAGTTCGGTCAGGTGGTAGAGGCGGGCGAGGTTCTTCGGCGAGGCGTGGGTGCGGCCGGAGGCGGCGAGGCAGAGCCAGACGAGGGCCAGCATTTTGAGGATGGGGATGAGGATGCTGGCGGCGAAGATGATGACGGCAACGAGCAGGTCGCCATCGGTCCAGAAATTGATCACGCCCGACATGATGGTGTCACTGGAAGTGCCGCCGAGGCCGCCGACGGTCATGATCGGCAGAAGGTTGGCGGGGAAATAGAGGGCGATGGCGGCGAGCAGGAAGCACCAGGTGCGTTCGAGGCTGCGGGGCTTGCGCAGGTGCAGGGGGCCATGGCAGCGCGGGCAATGGCCGAGCGCGACCGGGCTGACCTTGCCGCAGAGGTGGCAGGAGGCGAGGCCTTGGGCGGCGGCGCTGCGGACTTCCATCAGGGCTGTTTCTTGTGGAGGGCGATTTCCAGGCGGTCCCAGAGTTCGAGCCGGTCGATCCCGGCCAGGGCGGAGGCGGTGCAGAAGACCAGCCCGGCGAGCGCCCAGAGGCCGGTGCCGAGGTGGATGTCGCCGACCGCCCCGAGCTTCAGCAGGGCGACCAGGATGCCGAGCAGGAAGACTTCCAGCATGCTCCAGGGTTCGCAGAGCTGGAACCAGCGGGTCACGGACTTCGCGCCGGGCAGGGCGATGCCGAAGCGGAGCGGGGCGGCGACGTAGAGCAGGCCGCCGACGAGGACGAGCGGGGCGATCACGGTGAAGAACACGGCCGCGAGGGCGACCAGCAGATTGCCTTCGCGGTACATCGCGGCGGCGGCTTCGAGGATGGTCAAGTCGCGGCGGACGCTGCCGGCATTCACCGTGATGCTGGGGAAAATGTGGACCAGCACCATGAAGATCAGGGCAGCGGACGAAAAAGCGGTGGCACGGGCAAGGGAGCGCGGGCGGTTCTGATAAAGCATCTCGCCGCAGCGGCAGCAGTGGGCAGCATCCCCCTCCGGCAGCCGCGGGGCCTCCTGGAGAGCATCGCAAAACGGGCACGCCACCTGGATGGGCGCGTCATCGAGACGCGGCCAGGAGAGGGCGGGCAGGTGGCGTTTCATGTGCTGGGGAAAAATCATCAATCATCAATCTTTCAATCATCAAGCGGAGTGATTGGAAGAGTGAAACGCGGTTGCAGATTGCCGGCGGGTTCGACGAACAGCGGGGCGGGAAGTCAGGCGTCAGCGGTCCTGCCTCTTCAGGCATTCTGATTGGTGATTGAAGGATTGATCATTGGTGATTCGGCCTCAAAGGGGCCTCGAATAGGTGTTGCACCGGTTGTGCCAGCCTTCGCGCCAGCGGGCTTCGCCGCGGTCGGCGGGGGCGTTGTCGATGCGGCGGGAGAGCATCCGTTTGGCGCTGGCGGCGAATTCGGCCGCGGCGGGCTGGCCGGCGGGGACGTCTTTCATGCTGCCGAGCACCTGGAGCAGGCCCCAGCCCTTGCCCTGGAAGCGCTCGGACGCCTGGATGCCCTCGCCCTTGAAGTTCACGTAGTCGATCAGCGCGTAGGTGCCGTTCGGGGTGGAAGCGACCTTGTTGTAGTTCGCCTGGAGCCGGGCGCGGTCGGAGGCCGGGGCGGCGGCGAGGACTTTTGGCAGGGCGGCGCGGGAGCGGGCGATGATGAAGTCGGTCTGGAGCGGGACATTCGCCGCCAGCCAACCGCGCAGGGCCGTAAGGCGGGGGCCGCGAAAGTCCTTCTGGAAGGCGGCCTTGGTGGTCCAGGGCGAGTGGCGTTCGAGCGCGACGGCCGGCGGCTGGGCGCCTTGCTGGCGGGCGAAGGCGACGAATTTGGGCCAGCTTTCGTCGAAGCGGCCGTTGAAGCCGGCCGGATACCAGATGAAGTGGCCGATCCCCATCGACGGGAATTCCTCGCCGGCATTCCAGGTGGTCAGGCCGTCGACGGTGCCGCCGCACTCGTTCTGCCAGATCTTTTTGCCGATGGCGGCCTTCTGCGATGCGGTCAGCGAGCTGGCGGCGGGGGAGGCGGCCTGGCCGGTCAGCGGGGACGGTCCGCAGGAGGCGAGGGCCAGGGTGGCAAGGAGGATGAAACGGAAGGATTGCACGACGGCGTATTTCCACGACTTTCGGCGCAACCGCAAGCAGGACATGGACAAGATTCCCTGGGACAAGCTCTTCAAGATCACCGGCTACGACGTGGTGAAGCTCCTTCTGACCGCCTTCATCATCCTGATGGTGACCAAGGTGCAGCTCTTCAGCGACCGGCTTTCAGCACTGCTGATCGCGCTGCCGTTCACCTCGCTGGTGGCGATGTTCTGGATGCAGGCGGAGAAGCAGCCGGCGGAAAAGATCGCGAACCACGCCGAGGGGACCTTCTGGTTCGTCCTGCCGACCCTGCCGATGTTCCTGATCCTGCCGTGGATGCTGCGGCACGGCTGGGGCTTCTGGGTGGCGCTGGGGGTGAACTGCCTGCTGACGACCGGGTTTTTCTGGCTGACGGTGGTGGTTCTGCGGCGCTTCGGCATCAATCTGATGTGATTTTGGCGCGATTCGGTTTTTGCCCTTGTCATTCCGGACTTGATTTGGTCTTTCCCGCCCTCCGGCCGATTCAGGTCGTCACGGAATTTCAGGCACGGCATGTCTCCCGATAACATCGTTCCCATCGAGCAGCCGAAGCCCCATTCCCGGTTTCCAGGTACATCCATGAAAAGTGATCTTGTCGAGAAGGCGTCCGAGATTGTCAGCGATCCGCTGGTCTTGATCAACATGGTCTCCAAGCGGGTGAAGCAGTTGAACAGCGGCCGCTCGCCGTTGATCCCGACCCGCCCGAGCATGGGTGCCGCGGACATCGCGCTGACCGAAATCATCGAGGGCAAGATCCGTCTGGTCCCCGGTGGTGCCACGGAGTCGCCTTGAGCGGCGTCCCGTCCCGCGCCCGTTTCGCGGCGTGACATCCCATGAGTGCGGAAATTTCCAACAACCGGAAGGCCCGCCGCGATTTCAATATCTCGGAGACCTACGAGGCCGGGATTGAATTGAAGGGCACCGAGGTCAAGTCGATCCGGGCGGGGAAGGTGAACATTTCCGATGCGTTCGCACGCGTCGAGCGGGGGCAGTTGTTCCTCTACGGCTGCGACATCCAGCCGTGGGAAACGGCTGGGAAGTTCTTCCAGCACGAGCCGAAGCGGCCGCGCCGGTTGCTGGTCCACAAAAAGGAAATTCTCAAGCTGGACCAGGCGACCTCTGTGAAGGGGGCGTCGCTGCCTTGCCTGCGGATGTACTGGAAGAACGGCTGTGTGAAGATCGAGCTCGGCGTCGGCAAGGGCAAGACCCACTCCGACCTGCGGCACAGCCTGAAGGAAAGGGTCGAGCTGCGGGAAGCCCAGCGCGAGGTCGCGAGGTTCAACCGGCAGTGAGGCCGGAATCCGGGGCTCGCGCATGCGGGCCGGAGGACTGGGTGCGCGAACCGAGCGCAGCGAGATGGTCCGACTGGATAAAATCCTCAAACTCGGACAACGCACCGCCCCGCAGAAGCACGGGGACGGCCGCTGGGCACCTTTCCACACGGCACGAGCAGACTGCTTGAGGGGACCGCACTGCGGGCCAGAGGACCGGGTGCGCGGAGGCTCCGCCCCGCAGAAGCAACGGGGACGGCCGCTGGGCACCTTTTCACACGGCACGAGCAGACTGCTTGAGGGGACCGCACTGCGGGCCAGAGGCTCCGCGCACCCGGTGGGCTCCGCCCTTTGGCACTTGGAAATTCCTCCTTGGAACTTCATCCTCCTCCCGTGCGCCGACTCCGCAACGACCTCCCCTACACCTTCCGTCCGCCGCAACCGGCCGGCTGGTTCCGCCCGCTGGGTCTGTGGGCGAACCGCTCGCTTTTCATGGAACGGAAGTTCCGCGTCGCCCGGCTGGAGATCGAGGGCTTCGAGCGGGTGAAGGCATTGTCCGAGGGCGGCCACGCCGTGCTGCTCGCGCCGAACCACGCCGACCACGCCGACCCGCACGTGATGATCGATGCGATCGCGCGCCACGGCATGCGATCGCATTTCATGGCCGCGCGCGAGGTCTTCGAGATCAGCAAGGGCGGGTCCTGGGCGCTTCAGAAGATGGGCGTGTTCTCGGTCGACCGCGACGGCCCCGACCTTTCCGCCATCAAGACGGCGATCACCCTGCTGGAGAAATCGAGCGACCCGCTGGTGATCTACCCCGAGGGCGAGATTTACCATCACCACGAGCGGCTCGACCCGCTGCACGAGGGCGTCGCGTCGATCCTGCTGAAAGCAGCGGCCCGGCTCGAAGGCGGCAAGCAGGCCTACCTGGTGCCGGTCGGGCTCCGCTTCCGCCACGATCCCGCGGTGGAGTCGACCTTTTGCGGCCGCTTGGCGAAGCTCGAAGACCGCATCGGCTGGACCCCGCGGCCGGCGATGCCGCTCGACGAGCGGATCCTGCGTTTGGGCGCCGGGCTGCTCGGGCTCAAGGAAATGGAACATCTCGGCGAATCCGGCCGCGGCCCGCTGCAAGAACGACTGACCACGCTGTGCGAGAGCCTGCTTTCCGCCGCCGAAGCCCGCCAAGGCCGTGATGCGAAATCCCTGACCGCCCCGGAGCGCGTCCGGGCCCAGCGCTACCGGATCCGCCGGCGCTTGCTCGATCTCGAGAATCCGCCGTCGCCCACCGAAAAGACCGCGCTGCTCGATGACCTCGACCGCGTTTTCACCGCCCTCCAGGCGCACAGCTACATCGGCGACTACCTGCTCGCCGAGGCGACCCTCGACCGCCGCGCCGAGACGATCATGAAGCTGGAGGAAGACCTCCTCGGCTTCCCGACCTACCCGGCCCCGCGGGTTGCCCGGGTGGCGGCAGGGGAGCCGGTTCCGGTCAGTGAATTGCTGGGCTCCGGCGAAATTCCGGCGAAAGGCGGAGCGGGCCCGCTGACCGCCCTGCTGGAGAGCCGCCTGATTGAACTGCTTGCCCGACTCTGACTCATGGCTCCGTTTATCCGAAGATCTACGGCTCCGATGCCGCGGTAAGGCGGATGAGCGAAGGCTACGGGGAGCCGTGATCCAAATGATTCCGTGCTTGCAAACCCCGCTGTTTCCGCTTTCTTCCGCGGTCCCGATCAAGGGCAGACCGGTCAAGTTGGCGGGACTGAAAAGAACAAGAAAATGAGCGAAAGCACCAATATCAACCTCGCGGACTTCAAGATCCACGACACCGACACCGGCAGCGCCGATTACCAGGTCGCCCTGATGACCCAGCGGATCGTCCACCTGACCGCCCACCTCCAGCTCCACAAGAAGGACACCTCGTCCCGCCGCGGATTGCTCAAACTGGTCGCCCAGCGCCGCAAGCTGCTCGACTACGTGCGAGCCAACTCGGAAGAGCGCTACCAGAAACTCCTGGCAGGCCTCAGCCTCCGCAAGTAAGCCCCTTTCTCCCCGACGGCCACGGTTCACCCCGTGGCCGTCGTGCTTGAAACGGCGGGCACCGGGAAACGTTTTCCCGTCCGCCGCCGGATCCCCCGCTTTTGAATCAGGGGACGATCCGGACCCTAACACCGCCTCCGGCATGTCGCCGGTGGCACCCACACTGAAAGACAGAAAAGATGAATATCCATAAAGTGACGGGCCAGGTCGGCTCGAACCCGATTACCTTCGAAACGGGTAAAATCGCCAAGCTTGCCGACGGCGCCGTGATGGTGACCAGCGGCGAAACCGTGGTCCTGGTGACCGCCGTGTCCGCCACGAAAGTGAAATCCGGCCAGACCTGGTTCCCGCTCTCGGTCGAATACAAGGAGAAGGCTTCCGCCGCCGGCCAGTTCCCGGGCGGCTACTTCAAGCGCGAAGGACGCCCGACCGAAAAGGAAATCCTGACCTGCCGCATGACCGACCGTCCGCTGCGCCCGCTGTTCCCGAAGGGCTACCTTTACGAAACCCAGATCGTCGCGCTGCTCCTCGCCGCCGACCAAGTGAACGACTCCGACATCCTCGCGATGAACGGCGCTTCCGCCGCCCTCGCCATCTCCGACATCCCCTTCGCCGGCCCGATCGGTGCGGTGCGCGTCGGCCGCGTCGACGGTGAATTCATCATCAACCCGGTGTTCGAAGACCGCGAGAGCAGCGACCTCGACTTGATCTACGTCGGCAACAAGACCGACGTCATCATGATCGAAGGCGCCGCCAACGAGCTTCCCGAAGAAGACTTCATCAAGGCCCTCCACTTCGCCCAGGCCGCCGTGACCACGCTGGTCGAGGCCCAGGAAGAACTGGTCCGCCTCGCCGGCAAGCCGAAGCGCGAATACGCCGTGACCGTGGCCAAGGAAGAGCTCCTTGAGATCGGCTACGAAATCGCCGGCAGCCGCATCGAAGACGCCATCTACGCGCCGTCCAAGGTCGAGCGTGGCAAGAAGGTCGGCGTGCTCCGCGACGAAGTGGAAGCCGCGATCAAGGCCCGCTACCCGGAGTCGACCGACTTCGACGTCGAGCAGGTGTTCGAATACATCCAGAAGAAGGCCTTCCGCATTTCCATCATGGAAAAGGGCGTGCGTGCCGACGGCCGCCAGATCGGCGATCTCCGCCCGCTCTTCGCCGAAGCCAACTCGCTGCCCCGCGTCCACGGCTCCGCCATCTTCGCCCGCGGTGAAACGCAGGCGATGGGCATCTGCACGCTGGCCCCGGCCGACGAGAAGCAGTTCTTCGACAACTACGCCGGTGGCGAGGACAGCAAGCGCTTCATCCTCCACTACAACTTCCCTCCGTTCTCGGTGGGCGAGTGCGGCCGCATGGGTGGCATCAACCGCCGCGAAATCGGCCACGGCGCCCTCGCCGAGCGCTCGATCGCCCCGGTCATCCCGGACGTCGAGGATTTCCCCTACGCCATGCGCGTCTCGTCGGAAGTCATGGAGTCGAACGGCTCGACCTCGATGGCCACGGTCTGCGCCGGCACCATGTCGCTACTCTGCGCCGGTGTCCCGCTCAAGGCTCCGGTCGGCGGCATCTCCGTCGGTCTGGTGACCGAGTGGAACGACGACGGCACGATGAAGTCGCACAAGGCGCTGCTCGACATCATCGGCTCCGAAGACTTCTACGGTGACATGGACTT
Organism: Haloferula sp.; assembly: GCA_044372775.1. Lineage (GTDB taxonomy): Bacteria > Verrucomicrobiota > Verrucomicrobiia > Verrucomicrobiales > Akkermansiaceae > Haloferula. The sequence goes on along the minus strand of JBIPNO010000046.1, from coordinate 33,310 downwards.
CAAGCTCTGCGGCACCGACGCCGGCGTCACCGGTTACCAGCTCGACCTGAAGCTGGCCGGCCTGCCGATGGCGATCCTCGAGGAAGCCATCCACATGGCCAAGGCCGCCCGCACCACGATCATCGCCAAGATGACCGAAGCCGTGTCCGGCCCGCAGGAGCTCAGCGCTCACGCGCCGCGCATCGTGTCCGTCAAGATCCCCGCCGACCGCATCGGCGAGCTCATCGGGCCTGGTGGCAAGAACATCAAGGGCATCCAGGCGGAGTCCGGCGCGGACATCAACATCGAGGACGACGGCACCGTGCACATCTACGCTTCCAAGCAGGAAGGCCTGGAGCGTGCGAAGGCGCTGATCGACCGGATGTTCCAGGAGATCGAAGTCGGCAAGGTGTACACCGGCAAGGTGGTCAGCATCACCAACTTCGGCGCCTTCATGGAAGTGCTCCCCGGCAAGGACGGCCTGATCCACGTTTCCGAGCTGGCCGAGGGCCGCACGGAGAACGTCGAGGACGTCGTCAAGAAGGGCGACATCATCACCGCCAAGTGCATGGGCGTGGATGAAAAGGGCCGCGTCAAGATGAGCCGCCGCGCGGTGCTTCGCGACGAGAAGGCCAAGGCCGCCGAGTCCGAAGGCGACCAAGGTTGATCCGAATCATTCCAAGGCCCGGTCTTCCGCAAGGGAGGCCGGGCTTTTTCGCGTCAGGCAGCGACGCTCCGCGTTGCCCGAAACGTAGCTGGGGACGTCTCGCCCCAGTCCGTTCCGGCGGCGTCTCGCTTCCGAATCCGGATCTCCGCGGCTTGGCTTGGTGGAGAAGACGACGTGAAGATCAATCTGGGCGAGAGGATGCGGCATGGGAGGGAGTGAAGGACGGGTTCAGCAGGCCGGTTCCGGCGGTGAATTTCGAGGCGGGGCCGTGGGGTGGCTCGACACGTTGTCCCGCCCCGTCGGGGCGGATGGATGGATCGGGTTGCGGTCCCGGGGTTTCACCCCGGGCTTGGTTGTATTGCCCCGTTGGGGCACAGACCCCTGCCGTTGTGTTTCTCCATTGAGGCACAGACCTCTGCCGTTCCAAAGGGGCGATTCCACCCAGGCCGGTAGTTGGGGCCGCGGCATGCTCCGGAGGCGAGACGCCACCGGAACGGACTGGAGCGAGACGCTCCAGCTACTTTTGGGACGCTCCAGCGACGTTCGGACGTGGCCGCGGTGACGATACGATCCGAGGGTGAACTCAAACCAGATGCGCGCCTAGCGACGGGCGCGAGGCGAAGATCTGCGGGGTGATGCCGGTGGCTTCGTGATACTTGTTAGACAGCGTGGCGGCGATCTCCCGGGCCTTGCTGGATTCGCAGAGGGTGACGGTGGAGCCGCCGAAGCCGCCGCCGGTCATGCGGGCGCCGATCACCCCGCCGCTGCGGCCGATGGCGCGGGCGATGTCGACCATCAGATCGAGCTCCACGCAGGAGACTTCGAAGTCATCGCGCAGGGAATCGTGGCTGGCGGCCATGAGCGGGCCGAGCGCTTCGAAGTCGTTCTTCGCGAGGGCCTCCGCGGCGGCGATGGTGCGGGCGATCTCGCCGACGACGTGGCGCGAGCGGCGGTTGACGGGATCGCCGAGGGCTCCCCAGTTCGCTTCGACATCGGCGAGGGTGGCATCGCGCCATGACGATTTCCCGATGACCGCGAGGCCGTCCTCGGTGTTCTTGCGGCGGGCCGCGTAGCCGCCGTCGGACAGCTCGTGGTGGACCATCGTGTTGGCGATGAGCACCGTGAGGTCGGGGTTTTCAAAGGGCACCAGCTCGGGTTCGCCGGTCTTGCAGTCGATCAGGATCAGGCGGTTCGGCTTGCCGAAGGCGGAGGCGAACTGGTCCATGATGCCGCAGGGCACGCCGGCGAAATCGTGCTCCGCCTTCTGGCAGAGGAGGGCCTTTTCCTTGGTGTCGAGCACGGTGTCGACCAGGCCTTCGAGCAAGGTGGCGACGCAGCACTCGAGCGCGGCCGACGAGGAAAGCCCCGCACCACCGGGAACCGAGGAGAGGATGTAGGCGTCGAAGCCGGGCAGGTGATGACCGCGCTGCTGGAAACCCTGGAAGACGCCGCGCAGGTAGTTGGCCCACTTGGGCGCGGAGATTTCCTGCGGGACGTTCAGCGGCAGGATCGCCGGTGCGCCGCCGAGGGCGGTGGCGACGCGGGCCTCGTTGGTTCCGTTGAGCGCGGCGGCCATCACGATGTAGCGGTCGATCGCGAAGGGCAGCACGAAGCCGTCGCAGTAATCGATGTGCTCGCCGATCAGATTGACGCGGCCGGGCGCGGCGGCGGTCACGGTGGCGTCGACGCCGAAGTTTTCCTTGAGTCCGGCGGCGGCGTCGGCGGCGAGATCGGCGAGGGATGGGGCGAGGTCGAGGGACATGGGAATGAGAATCGGAGAAGGGTTGCGGGTCACTCGGCGGGAGCGGGGGCGATGCCGGGCGGTAGGGAATTCGGGCTCACGTCGGGACCGTTGCTGCCGGCTTCCGGGGAGAGCATGAAGGACCAGCGGTAGGTGCCCTTCGGCGCAATGCGGTATTTTTCCAAGGGCCGCTCGCCCCAGGAGTTGGTTCCGCCGAGGCCCATTTGCTGGTGATCGAGATTCAGATAATAGCGGTTCATCTGCCGGAGGTCGGAGGGATGGCGGGCGAGTTCGATGTCGTCGGGCGAGGCGGTGTAAACCGAGAACGCCAGCAGCGAGTCGCCGGTGGCATCGGCGCGGAAGCCGTCCATCGAGAAGGCCGGCATGATGCGGACCCAGCGGGCTCCGGTGCGGTTGCCGGACTCCTGGGGATCGAGGTATCCGTGGAAAAGCTGGGGTACGATCCCGGAGTGGACCGCGGTCCAGGCTCCGGCCTGGCGGTCGACGTAGTTTTCGTGGGGACCTTTGCCAAACCAGGTGACGCTGTTGGCGTTGATGGGGGACAGGCCGGCCTGCATGCCGATGCGCGGGATCATCGGGAGCTGGCCTTTCGGCAGGAACTCCACCGCCACCGAAAGCTGGCCGGAAGGATGCATCCGCCATTGCACGGTGGCCTCGCTGTCGCAGGCCGGGATCTTGAGCTTGGACTCGACCACGATGTCGGAGCCCTCCTTGCGGGACTCCACGGAGACCGCCTTGGCATCGGCCCCGGCGCGGCGCCAGACCGCCATCTCGCGCTGGAGTTTGGCACCTTCGTCATTGTTGATGGGAGGGCGCCAGAAGTTCAGGTGGAAGGGCGATGCCAGCAGCTCGCGGGCGCGGATTTTCCAGGAAACGAGCATGCCGGTATCCTTGTCGATCATCGCGATGATGGAATTGGCGCTCAGGTTGATCCGGCCGCCGACGTCGCGGACCACGATGTCCCGGTCCGCGGCGGAGGCGACGGGTGGCACGCGCTTGCCCCAGGGCAGGGGGAGGTCTTCCCATTCGTTCCGGACGCCCGCCGGCAGCCAGGCGGAAGTTTCGGCGCGGGCGAAGCGGACGTGGAGGAGATACTCGGCTTCCGGGTCCGGGCTCGCGCCGGTGGGGACGGTGGGGACGGTGAGTTCGGCGCCGGATTGCGGGGCGATTTCCGGGAGTTCAAGCTTGCCCTCCGCGGCAGCGACCCCGTCTTTCAGCAACTTCCAGGAAGCCGTGACACCGGCGCTGCTGGCAAAGAATCGCTCGTTGAAAATCCGGATCCGGAGATCGGGCTTCGAGAGGTCCACGCCGGTGACGTGGAAATCCTGATGGACCTTCTTGACCTCCTCGAACTGCGGGCCGGGACGACCGTTGGGCAGCACGATGCCGTTGCAGCAAAAAGATTTCTGGTTCGGCCGGTCGTTGAAGTCGCCGCCGTAAGCGAAGATCTGGCGCTTCGCGGGCTTCTCGGCGTCTTTGGTGAAGTCGTAGGAAACCAGCACGTCCGGGGCATCGAAGCTGAGTTCTTCCGCCGACAGCGCCCGCTTGAAAATCGCCGCGCGACGGATCGAGCCGTCGAACTTGCGGTCCGGCTTTTCGGTGTCGAGACCGACCGCGACTTCCCAGGGATTGGTGGCGATGGCACCCGTGCAGGGCCGGGCGGCAGCCTGCTTGCCATTGACGTAGAGCACGAGTTGCTTGCCGTCGTAGGTGCCGGCCAGGGTGTGGAAGGACGAGCGCCAACCGGCCGGGAGGTCGGCGTAGACCGCTTCCCACTTGCCGCCGGTGTAGATGAAGAACTCCGCCTTGGTGGCGTCGGAATTGACCTTGAGCATGTAAGAGGAGTCGCCCTTGGAGAGGATCGGGTAGCCGTCGGACTCGTTGCGGTTGTTGTCGCCGCCGCCTTGGGCGCGGGCTCCGCCGAAGTTCCCGCGGGCCTCGGCGATCAGGGTGACGGCCGCGGTGAGGTCGAAGTCCGCGGATTTCTCCACGACAAGTCCGCCGCCGAAAAGGCCTTCCTCCTTCGAGAGCGAACCGTAGAGCCGGGACTGGTAGTTTTTGCCGGCGCGGTTTTCCACCGCGCCGAGGTCCTGGATGCGCTTGGCGATGCCCTGATCCTTCCAGTCCCAGATGAAGCCGCCCTGGAGCAGGCGTTCCTTGCGGAAGATCTCCCAATAGTCGGCGAGATTACCGGAGCTGTTGCCCATGGCGTGGTTGTACTCGCACTGGATCATCGGCCGCTGTTCGGCGAGCGGCTTCTTTTCCTCTTCGCGGCAGTAGTTGAGGCTCTGGCCGATCGGCGCGTACATCGGCGCGAAAACATCGACGTGGGAACGCTGGCGGGCTTGCTCGTAGTGGACCGGGCGGGACGGGTCGCGCTGCTTGATCCACTTCGACATCTCGACGAAATTGATGCCGTCGCCGGACTCATTGCCCATCGACCACATCACGATGCAGGGGTGGTTCTTGTCGCGTTCGACGCAGTTCTTCATCCGGTCGAGGTGGGCGGGTCCCCAGCTCGGGTCCTTGGCCAGCGGGTTCGCGTCGGGCCCCCAGCCCATGCCGTGGGCCTCGACGTTGGCCTCGTCGATGACGTAGAAGCCGAACTCGTCGCAGAGTTCGTAGAAGCGGGGATCGTTCGGGTAGTGGGCGCAGCGGATCGCGTTGAGGTTCGCACGCTTCATCTGGATCAGGTCGGCGCGGATGTCGGCCTCGGTGACGTAGTGGCCGGTGACGGGATGGTGGTCGTGGCGGTTGACGCCTTTGAAAAGGATCGGCTTGCCGTTGTGGAGGAACTGTCCGTCCTTCACCTCGTTGTGGCGGAAGCCGGTCTTGCCGGCGTAGTGGGCGAGGGGAGTGCCGGAGGCGTCCGAAAGGGTGATGACGTAGGGGTAGAGCACCGGGGTTTCCGCGGTCCAGCCGGCGATGCCATCGAGCGGGCCGGCGGCGAGGGTGATTTCGCCGTTGGCGCCGGGATTGACGGTGGCGGAGGCTTCGCCGGAGTAGATCGGCGCGCTGCCGTCGGGGCGGAGGATTTCGAGCTTCACCTTCGCTTCGGCCGCGGCCTGGCCTTCGTTGGCGATGGTGGCGGTGAAGTTCACGGTGCCGCGGGTGTGGTCGGGGGTGAGCCCGGCTTTCAGCCAGTGGTCGCGGACATCGAGCGGGGGCGAGGTCCAGAGATAGACGTCGCGGAAGATCCCGCTCATCCGCCACATGTCCTGGTCTTCGAGGTAGGATCCATCGGAGTGCTGGTAGACTTCCGCGGCGATGAGGTTTTCCCCGTCCTTGAGGTGCTTGGTGATGTCGAACTCGGCGGGCGTGCGGGAGTCCTGGGAATAGCCGATCTTCTCGCCGTTGACCCAGAGGTAGAAGGCGGAGTCGACGCCCTGGAAGACCGCGTGGACCGGCCGGCCTTTCCAATCGGCGGGCACGGTGAAGGTCCGGCGGTAGGAGCCCACCGGGTTGCGCTGGCCGGCGGGGAAGTTGGTGAAGTGGGCGGGCGGTTCGCCCATCACGCGCGGCGGATCGGCGGCGAAGGGGTATTCGGAGTTGGTGTAAACCGGGACGCCGTAGCCGTGCATCTGCCAGTTCGAGGGGACCGGGATTTCCTTCCAGGCGCTGACGTCGAAGTCCGGCTTGAAGAACTCGGCCGGCCGGGCGTCGGGGTGGCCGGCGTAGTGGAATTTCCAAGTGCCGTTGAGCATCTGGCACCACGGGGATTCCAACCGCTTTTTCGACAGGGCGGACTCCCGGTCGGGGAAAGGCATCGAGGTCGCGCGCGGGGCTTCCTTGTTGATCCGGAAGACGGCCTGGTTCTCCCAATCGGGAGCCTGCGCAAGGGCAGAGGTGGCGAGGGCGAGCAGGATGGGAAAGGCTTTCATGAGGGGCGGCGGTCTGCCGCTCAAGGTGGTGGGATCCGCGGAATTGGCAAAGAGGAAAGCACGTCCGCCGGCTCCGAAGTCCCGGCGCGCGGGACGAAAAAGCCCCGGCCGGAAGATCCGGACGGGGCTGGGGTCGGAGAGATCGGAAATCAGCCCGCGAAGCTGGCAAAGGAGGCGTAGATCACCAGCACGATGGCGATCAGCACGATGCTCGCCCACTTCAGGCCCTTCCACGGGGTCATGTCGATCGGCGTGGTGGTCTCGAGCTTCCAAGGCGTGGCGCGAGGTGCGACGGTGCCCCAGACGATCATGAAGATCACGAGGGTCGCGAAGACGAAGCCAAGGTAGTGGAAGTTGTAGCGGAAGATCTTGTCGACCGCAGGAGCCACGCCGGGGACGAAGTACTTCACCCCGATCATCACCAGGCCGAGCACCAGCGCCCAGAAAGCGGCCGGGGCGGGCACCCGTGGGTGGAGCATGCCGACCACCACCACCGCGAAGATCGGGATGAAATAGATCGCGTTCATGTCCTGCAGGTAGGCGAAGATGCTGTCCTGGCCGGCGAGCAGCGGAGCCACGAACATCGCGGCGATGGCGATGGTCACCACGAACAACTTCGCGGCGCGGACCATCTGCTGTTCCGAGCCCTTGGGATTGATGACGTGGTGGTAGAGGCCGATGGAGAACAAAGCCGAGGTGCTGTTGAGTGCGGCGTTGAAGGAGCTGAGGATGGCACCGACCATCACCGCGGCGAAGAAGCCGGTGAGGTGGGGTGGCAGGACCTCGCGGACCAGCGTGCCGTAGGCCTTGTCATTCGAGATGCCGTCCTTGGCGAACAGGTGGAAGGCGATGATGCCGGGCAGCACGAGATAGACCGGCCCGAGGAGTTTCAGCAACGCGGTGAGGAGCACGCCCTTCTGGCCTTCGGCGAGGCTGCTGGCGCCGAAGGTGCGCTGGATGATCTGCTGGTTGGTGCACCAGTAGAAGAGATTGAGCAGGGCGACGCCGGTGAAGAGCGTGCTGAAGGGCACGCTGGTTTCCGGCGTGCCGATCGAGTTGAGGCGGGTGGGATTGGTCTCCTTGAGGATCTTCCAGCCCTCGGCGATGCCCTGGCCGTCGCTCACCTTGTTGAGGGCGAAATACGCGATCATGAAGCCGCCTACCAGCAGGCCGACGCCGTTGATGGTATCGAGAACGGCGAGCGTCTTCAGTCCGCCGAAGCGGGAGTAGAGCGAGCCCATGATGCCGATCAGGAAGACGGTGCCCCACAGGATGGCGGTGTCGGGTTGCACCGTCTGCCCGAGGAACTTGAACGGCTCCGTGATGCCGGTCAGGGTCTTCAAATCCAGCATCTGCGAGAGGCCGACCGCGCCCGAGTAGAGGATGATCGGGATCAGCAGGAACGCATAGGCCAACAGGAAGATCATGTTGGTCAGCGTCTGGGTCGACTTGTCGAAGCGGTTCTCAAGGAACTGGGGCACGGTGGTGATCCCGGTCCGCAGGAAGCGCGGCAGGAAGAACGCGGCCATCAGGACCAGTGAGACGACCGCGACGACTTCCCAAGCCATGACGGCCAGGCCGTCCTTGAAGGCGGCACCGTTGAGGCCGACCATTTGCTCGGTCGAAAGGTTGGTCAGCAGCAGGGAACCGGCGATGACCGGGAAGGTCAGGGAGCGCCCGCCGAGGAAGAATCCGTCCGACGAGGTCTTCTCGTCCCGCCGGGTGATGAGATAGGTCAGGAACGCCGCGAACAGCGTGAAGGCGAGGAACGAGAGCAGGGTCATGGGTTTCGGTGGCGGATGGCTCGGGTAGCGGACATTTCAGGCAAGGCAGCCGGTTCTAGCAAGAGACGAGTGCGTGAGCCTCCGCTCCGGAGACTCACGCGGGAACGATCGGGTATCCGCTTACTCGGCGGAGAACTTGTGGACCATCACGTGGGTGTAGGTCTCGCCCGGGCGCAGCACGGCGCTGGGGAACGACGGCTGGTTGGGCGCGTCGGGGAAGTTCTCGGTTTCGAGGCAAAGCGCGGTGCGGTGGGCGTAGTTCACGCCGCCCTTGCCGGCCACTTTGCCGTCGAGGAAATTGCCGCCGTAGAACTGGATCGCGGGCTTGTCGGTGGAGATCTCCAGCACGCGGCCGCTCTTCGGGTCCTTGAGACGGGCGGCGAGGCGGATGCCGGTCTTCGGGGTGAGCACCCAGGCGTGGTCGTAGCCGCCGCCGAACTTGAGGGCTTCGAAGTCCGCTTTGACGCGGTCGCCGATCGCGGTCGGCTTGGTGAAATCCATCGGGGTGCCGGCCACCGGCGCGAGCTCGCCGGTCGGGATCAGGCCGATGTTGGTCGGCAGGAACTTGTCGGCATCCAGCATGAGGATGTGATCATTGATCGAGGTCGACGGATCACCACTGAGGTTCCAGTAGCTGTGGTGGACGATGTTGAGAACGGTCGGGGCGTCGGTGGTGGCGCTCGCCTCCCACTTGAGTTCGTTGGCATCGGTCAGGGTGTAGGTCACCTTGGTGGTGAGGGTGCCGGGATAGCCTTCCTCGCCGTCCTTCGAGACGTAGGTGAAGGTGACCGAGTTGCTCGCTTCGTTGGCCTCGCCGGTCCACATCACCTTGTTGAAGCCAACCTTGCCGCCGTGGAGGTGGCAGGGGATACCGCCAGGCTCGTTGTTGGTGGCGAGGGTGTATTCCTTGTCGTCGAGGGTGAACTTGCCGTCCTTGATGCGGTTGCCGAAGCGGCCGACGGTCGCGCCGAAGTAGGGATTGCCGTCGGAAAGATAGCCGTCGGGGCTGTCGAAGCCGTGGGTCACGTCGGCAAGCTTGCCGGCCTTGTCGGGCACTTCCATCGAGACCAGGGTCGCGCCAAGATCGGAAATCTTGGCCCGCAGGCCGTTCGAGTTGGTGAGGGTGAAGAGCTTGGCCTCGCGGCCGTCGGGAAGTTTGCCAAAGGTGTCCACGGGAATTTCAGAGGTGCTGCCGGAACTTGCGCCGGGCTTTCCGCAACTGGCAAGGCAGGCGGCGGCCATCAAGGTGATCAAAGAGGTAGTTTTCATGGGTTTCTCAAACGGGGTTGAAGTTTGAAATCCTGAGGCGGGGCTGTAAATCCGAAATCCCGTCTTCGTTTCAGGGTTTCCCCAATCCGTCTCACGGTGCGGCGGGGTGGGGCAAGATTTCCTTGTTTCGATCCGTTGGGGGTGGAGAAAGAAAGCGCCATGAAACTCCCGATCGATACCGCGGCGGATGCCGCCCACTGGCTGGCCGGCGTGCTGGCGGATTTCTCCTGCCAGACCGGCACCTTGCACCGGGCCGATGGTGAGTTTCTCGATCTGGTCGCCCATGTCGGCGTTCCGGAAATGCTGATCCCGAAGATTTCCCGCATCCCTTTCGGCAAAGGCATCGCCGGGGCCGCGGCGGAGCGTCGGGAGCCGGTGGAGCTGTGCAATCTCCAGCAGGACCTCGGCGGGGTGGCCCGGCCGGACGCGCGGCAGACCCAGGTGTCCGGCTCGCTTGCGGTGCCGGTTTTCTCGCCGGATGGAGAGAAGGTTCTCGGGACGCTGGGCATCGGGATGATGGAGCCCCATGATTTCACCGAGGAAGAGAAGGCTCGCCTGGCGGGAGTTGCGGCCGAAGTGGGGCACCACTGGTCGGCAAATTGAGCCGCTTGCCGCCCCGGTCATTGACCCGCGGGCGAAGGGATCGTTAGATGGCGGCCATGACACCCGTCGAGGCAGCAAAGAAGATACTCGACACGATGCTCGGTCATCTCGGCTTCCACCCGGAAATCGAGATCCACGACAGCGAGGACGAGCCGTGCCTGCAGATCCTGACCCCGCGCAGCGAATTGCTGATCGGCAAGGACGGCGAGCGGCTCGATGACCTGCAGTATCTGGTCAACCGCGTGCTGCGGAAGCATTTCCCGAAAGCCCCGCGGGTCCGGATCGACTGCGAGCACTACCGCGCGATCCAGGAAGACAAGCTGTCCGCCGAAGTCCGCGCCGCGGCCGATGGCGTGAAAGCGACCGGCAAGCCCTTCAAGATGCGCCCGCTCAACGCCTACTACCGTCGCCTGGTCCACAATGCCCTGATCGATGATCCGGACGTGGAAAGCGTCTCACCCGGCGGCGATGACCGGCTCAAGCGCATCCTGATCCGCACCCGCGGATCGAATGCCACCGGCGAGACCACGACCCCGGCCGGCGAATGAAGAAATTCCTTTTCGACTGCGGGACGACCGATCCGATCGCTTCGTCCGGACTGGCGGCGCTCCGGGTGGGCATCGGCCTGATGATGCTGATCGGGCACGGGCTCGACAAGATCACCAACTTCCAGAAGCTCAGCGAAAACTGGCCGGTGCCGGATTTGTGGCCGCTTTCCTACATGAGCAAGCCGATCAGCCTGATGGCGACGATCGGCGCCGAGGTCGGTGCGGCGGGGCTGCTGGTGGTGGGGCTGATGACCCGGCCGGCGGCCTTCGTGCTCGGCTTCGCGATGTGCGTGGAGGCCTTCCAGGTGCACGGAATTCATCCCATGTTCAGCAAGGGCGGGCCGTCGAAGGAGATGGCGGTGCTCTATCTGATTCCCTGCTTCGCGCTGATCCTGAGCGGCGGCGGCCAGTGGTCGCTCGACGCCCTGTTCACCCACGACAAGCGCCGCCGTCGCCGCTGAGCCATGGAAACGCACCGCCTCGTCCTGCCGGAAGACCTGAACCATTTCGGGGCCTTGTTCGGCGGGCGATTGCTGGCGTGGGTCGATGAAGCCTGCTGGATCGCCGCCTCGCTGGACTACCCGCATTGCCAGTTCGTGACCATCGGCATGGACAAGGTGGAATTCCGCCACTCGGTGCGGCAGGGGACCATCCTGAACATCCGCTGCGAACGGGAAAGGGAAGGCCGGACCTCGGTCAGCTACCGGGTGGAAGTGTTCGACCGGCGCAATCCGGAGGCGCCGGCGATCTTCTCGACGGCGGTCACGTATGTCAGTGTCGATGACACCGGGCGGAAGCGGACGATCCGTTAGACGGGAATCCGAATCGGTCCGGGCGATTGCCACGCTGCGTTTCCCCTGCTACGCAAACCACTGTGATGCGGGTGAAAGGTTTGTTTTCCGGTTTATCGGCGGCGCTGTTGCTGCTGCTTGCGGAAGCCCGTGCCGACGAGTCGCCGGACCAGGCGCTCGGCTTTTTCCTGCCCGATCCCGATGCGGCTTCGCGCTGGCAACCGCTGCTCGGGCGGCTGGAATCGGACTCTTTCGGCGAGCGGGAGGCCGCGAGCCGCGAGCTGGGTGCGTTGCCGGCATTGCCCGCCTTCCTGCGCGAGATGGCGGCAAGCGAGCGGCGGCCGGAGTCGCGGATCCGCCTGGGCGAGCTGGTGGCGGCCTTTCCGGTCGAAACCGAAAACCAGAGGCTGGGCGCCATCCTTGACGGGATCGATGCCGGGGGGAGCAGGGGCTTGCTCGATCCGATCGTCCGCGTGATGCGTCGCGGGATCTGGTCGCCTGACAAGAAGTCGATGCACGGGGCGGCGCGGGCCACTGCCACCGCGGCCGACCTGCCCTTGATCACCGCTTGCCTCGGCGATCCCTCGCCGCGGATCCGGGGCATCGGTGCCGCAGCCCTGGGCGGGCTTACTGAGAGCGATACCGGGGGACAGCTTGCGGACCTGTTAGACGACGCCGACCCGGTCGTCGCGATGCTTGCGGCTGAGGCACTGGCGCGGCGGAAGGACATCTGCTGCCTGCCTGCTTTTGCCCGCGGGCTCGATGCGGAGGATTTCCTGACCCGCTACCGGAGCCATGCCGTCCTGCGCGGGCTGAGCGGCCGGGATTTCGGCTACGATGCCGCCGCGGATGCGGGCGATCGCAAGCCCGCCGCCGACAAGTGGCGGGCGTGGGCTTCCTCGGGGCAAGCGGCCATCACCGGCAGCCTTCCGCGGGATGCTTCGATCCCCTTGTTCAATGGCAAGGACCTGCAGGGCTGGGAGGTCCGGTTGGGGGACAAGTTGCTGGCAAAGTCCGCCGCATGGGAGGTGAAGGACGGGGTGCTCCGCTGCACCGGTGCCGAACGGGGCGATCTCTGGTCCGTGACCCGGCATGAGAACTACGTGCTGAACCTCGAGTATCAACTCGAAGCGCCCGGGAGTGACGGCGGTGTCGGCTTCTTTCTGACCGAAGCCGGTGAACGGGATCCACTCGGTCCGTCTTACCTCGAAATCCAGCTCCTTCCGGGCAAGGCGGGGGATCTCTATCAGATCGGCGGAGTCAAGGTGGAGGCCCGTGGGGGACCGATCAACTTCCTGAGTCCGCGCACCGCCGATGTCGCGGATCCGGCCGGCCAATGGCACAAGCTCAAGCTGGCCGTCCGCGACGGCGCGGCGGAGGTCGAGATCAACGGTGTCACCGTCAGCCAGGCGACCAAGGGACCGCGCGGCCCCGGGCGCATCCTCCTGCGCAACGAGGGCAATCCGGTTTCGTTCCGCGGGATCGTGTTGCTTCCGCTCGATCCGCCTTGAGCGCCGGGCGTTCTCCAAGTCCCAGACGCAAGGTCCCGGTCGGACCGGGCGTAAGGCCTTCTCCAGTAATGAAACGATTCCTTGGCTTCCTGTTTCTATCTTCGCTCGCGGCGTTGACCGCTGCGTCCGCCGCCCTCCCCGCGAAGCCGAACCTGATCGTCATCTACACCGACGACCACGGTTACGCCGACCTCGGGGTTCATGGTGCGGTCAATGATATCAAGACTCCGAATCTCGACGCGCTGGCCCGCGGCGGGGTCCTGGCGAAGCACGGTTACAGCACCGCGCCGCAGTGTGTTCCATCGCGTGCCGGCCTGCTCACCGGCCGGTTCCAAGGGCGCTTCAATCTCGACTCGAACGGCGGCTCGCTGGCCGGCTTCAACCAGCAGACCACCATCGCCACCCGCCTGCAGCAGACCGGCTACCAGACCGCCCAGTTCGGGAAATGGCACCTCGGCGCGGCGGCAGAGATTCCCAGGCACGGATTCAAGCATGTGTTCTCCCAGGCGATCCAGCGCCCCTTCGACGCGAACATCACGATCGAGGGCGAGGACCGCCCGATGGGGAGCCTCGAGCCGGAGAGGTATCACATCGACGCGTGCAGCCGGGCCGCCGCGGCGGTGATCACCCGCTACCGCAACGAGCCCTTCTTCCTCTACCTCGCCTACCGGGCGCCCCACACACCGCTGGATGCGCCGAAGTCTTACACCGACCGCTTTCCCGGCAAGATGCCCGAGCGCCGGCGGCAGGCGCTCGGCATGATCTCGGCCATCGACGATGGAGTCGGGCGGATCACCGCGACCCTGAAGCAGCACGGCCTCACCGAACGCACGCTGATTTTCTTCATCGGCGACAATGGCGCGCCGCTCAAGATCCACAAGACCGACTCGCCGCTCAAGGGGGATCCCGGTGGCTGGGACGGCAGCCTCAACACCCCGCTCAACGGTGAAAAGGGGATGCTGGCCGAGGGCGGGATCCACGTGCCCTTCGTCGTCAGTTGGCCCGGCACGATTCCGGCGGGGCAGACCTACCCGCATCCGGTCAGCGCGCTCGATGTCGCCGCCACCGCCGCCGCGATCGCCGGGATCGAGGTCAAGCCCGGCGAACTGGACGGCGTGAACCTGATCCCGCACTTGAAGGGCGAGAAAACGGCCGCGCCGCACGAGGCGCTTTACTGGCGCTGGGTCGCCCAGTCGGCGATCCGCGAGGGCGATTGGAAGCTTTTGCGCGGCGGGGACCGGGAATACCTGTTCAACCTTTCCGACGACCTCGGGGAAACGCGGAACCTTGCCGCGAAGCACCCCGAGATCGCCACGCGGCTTCGCGGCAAGCTCACCGCCTGGGCCAATAAGCTCGACCCGCCCGGCCTGGCCCTCGCGCCGATGGCGAAGGTCTGGACCGCCTATTTCGATCATTACCTCGACGGCAAAACACTCCCGCGAGGGGATGGCGGAGAGCCGGATGGCGAGAAGGCCGCCACCGGCTGGCAAGCCCGCAACGGGACCGTCACCGAGAAAGATGGCATCCTGCGGCTGACCCCGGCGGCCGGTGCCAAAGACGGCAGCGCTTTTCTGACCCGCACCGGATTGAAGTTGGAAGGACCGGTCATCGCAAAGATCACCCTGCGCGGCTCCGCCGCCGGTGCCGCATCGGTCGCCTGGCGGACGAAGGAAGAGAAGGACTTCCTTCCTGCCCACCGCGCCGCCTTCACCGTCACCGCCTCGGACGGCTGGCAAACCCACGAAGTCCCGCTGCCGGCCCGCGGCACCATCGTCCATCTCCGGCTCCACTTTCCCGGCGGCCGCGTGGAGTTGCGCGAGGTCGGGTTCGAAAGCAGGGCGGAGTGAACGCGCTTCGCGGCGGCGGAGGATTCGGCACGGGATTCGGCTGAGGCGGGGCTTGCCGCTCGGGCGTCCGCCTGCCATCACGGCGGGCCGATGATCGAAACGATCGACCTGATCCTTCCCCTCGAAGCCTCCGAGGACGAGGCCGCGTGGAAAGATGCCGCGGCGAAGAAGCTCGGGCTAGCGCCGTCGCGGGTGACGGGCGTGCGGCTGTTGAAGCATTCGCTTGATGCCCGTCAACGCGCGGTGAAGGTCCAACTCCGGCTCGAGGTCGCGGTGGACGAGCCGCTGCCGGCGGAAGTGACGCCGGTCTGGTCCGCGCCGGCCCTGCCGCGCGATGCAAAGACGGTGGTGATCGTCGGCTGCGGCCCGGCCGGGATGTTCGCGGCGTTGAGGTGCCTGGAGCGCGGGCTCAAGCCGATCGTGCTGGAGCGCGGCAAGGACGCGTCCGCGCGCCGCTTCGACCTCGCGCCGATCCTGCGCCAGGGGACGGTGATCGAAGACTCCAACTACTGCTTCGGCGAAGGCGGTGCGGGGACTTTCTCCGACGGCAAGCTCTACACCCGGGCCACCAAACGCGGTCCGGTCGCGCGGGTCTATGAGATCCTGGTCGCCCACGGCGCGCCGACCGCGATTCTAACCGACGCGCATCCGCACATCGGCTCGAACCTGCTGCCGAACGTGGTGAAGGCGATGCGCGCGTCGATCCTCGAAGGCGGTGGCGAGGTGCGCTTCCAGACCAAGGTGGTGGATTTCCTCGTGACCGGCGACCGGCTGCGCGGCGTGGTGACGGCGGCGGGCGAGGAAATCACCGGCGATGCCGTGATTCTCGCCACCGGCCACAGCGCGCGGGACGTCTATCGATTGCTGGCGGCGAAGGGCATTCTGTTAGAGCGCAAGCCTTTCGCGGTCGGCGTGCGGATCGAGCATCCGCAGCCGTTCATCGATGCCGAGCAGTATCACCTCCGCAAGGACGAGCCGCGGCCCGACCTGCTACCGGCGGCGAGATATGCGGTGGCGACCAAGATCGACGACCGCGGCGTGCATTCGTTCTGCATGTGTCCCGGCGGCTTCATCGTGCCGGCCTCGACCGAGAACGACG
Source organism: Haloferula sp. (assembly GCA_044372775.1). GTDB lineage: Bacteria > Verrucomicrobiota > Verrucomicrobiia > Verrucomicrobiales > Akkermansiaceae > Haloferula. The sequence continues at coordinate 17,569 of JBIPNO010000046.1, read as the reverse complement.
AGGTGGTGGTGAATGGCATGAGCCTGGCCCGCCGTGACTCGCCCTTCGCGAATTCGGGGTTGGTGGTGACGGTCGAGCCGGAGGACACGGATTCCTTTGCCAAGGAGCACGGCGTGCTTTCGGGGATCGCCTATCAGAAGGCGCTGGAGGTCGCGGCGAAGCAGGCCGGCGGCGGCGGGCAGGTGGCGCCGGGGCAGCGGGTGGCGGATTTCCTGATGGGGAAGGTGTCGGCGGATCTGCCGAAGACGAGCTACTTTCCCGGCGGCAAGTCCGCGCCGCTGCATGAGATTTTGCCGCAGGGGATCGTGCGGCGGATGCAGACCGGCTTGCGTTTGTTCGACCGGAAGATCCGCGGCTATGCAGGGAAAGAGGCGCTGCTGTTAGGGTTCGAGACGCGGACCAGTTCGCCGGTGCGGATCCCGCGGCGGGACGACACGCTGGAACATCCGGAGCTGAAGGGGCTGTATCCCTGCGGAGAGGGCGCGGGGTTTGCCGGAGGGATCGTCAGCGCGGCGCTGGACGGGATGCGGGTGGCGGAAGTGGTGTAGGGAGGGCAGTTCATTGATCAGAGCGGGCAACTCTTGATCAGGAGGATCATGAAGATCAGGCAGAAGAGGCTGATCCGCCCGATATAACTCCACGGCACGCCGATGAAGCGAAGCCAGACGAGGACGACCACGATGAAGGCTCCGGTTCTGAGGAGTCCGGGCAGAGTGAGCGTCGGGAAGAAGTCCATCGAGCGCGGAGAGTGGGCGCGATGAAGAGAAGCGGTGCTGAAACGCGGCTGAAGATCTCGTGAAAACCGCCCCTGCGGTCCGGTCGAAAAATCCTCGGGTGTCTCTCCATCGAGTCATCGGGGCGTCCCGCCATGGGTGGATAATGTTGGAAGGAAACGGCATGATTTTGATTGAAAGATGCGATTTTGTGGGATTATTGATGACACCCAAGTTTCTGAAATTCTGTCCCGTTCGCTCATGAGTGGCCCCAGTTTCCAAGGTGACCGGTCGCGGATGCTGTTGTCCGTGGTCGCGCTGCTGCTGATGGTGGCAGGCATCGCGTGGTGGCGGCACGAGGCACCCGGGGCTCCGATTGCGGCCTTGCCGGTCGAGGTTCCGGCCAAGACGGGGCCGACTTCCGCCGTCCCGCCGCAGGATGCCCCGGCGCCCGCGGAGACCTCCACACCGCCCGGGAAGGCGCCGTTGCCGGCCGCCGTGCTGCCCGGGCACGAGGGGCATGGCGACGAGTGCGCCGAGTGCCTCGCCGAACGGAAGCTGGCCGTTTACCGCGAGGACTACGCCCAACTTCATTTCGCGCAGGCGGTGCAGGGCCGGGTGCTTCCGGCCGAAATCACCGGCGAGCTGCAGGATGCCTGCCGCCGTTTTTCCCGGGCGGTGGTCAGGGAATGGTCCTTCACCGATTCCAAGCCGCGGCTGCCGGACGACGCGACCGTGGAAAGTCTCCGGAGCGAGATGCTCCAGCCCTTGATCGAACGACTGCCGCCGGCCGTCGAAGAAGCTCCCTGAAATCCCGGACTCTCCCATGAAACCCAGCCAACTGCTTTCGGCGACGGCCGCCTTCCTGTTCTCCGTCCTCACCGGCAAGCTCGCCGCGCAGGCCGACATTCCGGCCGACTACCTGTCGATCATCGGCAGCACCGCCGGCACGGTGTCGGACGGCTACGGCTCGCCCGGCTCGATCCCGGTCCACGGCCGGGCCTCGTTCCCGGTGCTGCTCGATCCCGCGAACGTGCCGGCCCTGGCCGCCGGCCGCTATGGCAACGGCGTCTCGCCGACCGCGGCGCGCGCCGTCGCCGCCGGCCACACCGGCTTCTTCAACACCAGCGGGACGACGACCACCTCGAACCTGTTCCTCAACTCCGTGTTGTGGGCCAGCCGCAAGGCGACGCCGGCCACGATCACGGTCGGCTCTAACAATTCCACGATCCGCTCCTTCTTCAGCGCCCGAGGCTACCTCACGAAAGCGATCAGCACCGGGATGACGACATCGTCGAATGATCTCACCGGTTGCGATGTCTTCGTCGGGAATTTCCATGACGGCTTCACCGCGAGCGCGATCACCAAGATCAACACCTTCGCGGCGAACGGCGGCGGGGTGGTGGTTTGTTCGACGCCGTGGGCGCTTTCGACCCAGGCCTTCAATGACGCGCAGTCGGTGCTGGAACCCTTCGGTCTGTCGGTCAGCGGCAGCGGTACGGCCAGCGGCACCTTCACGGTGGCGGCCGCTTCTTATCCGACCTTCCACAGCGCCCTCATCGGCCTGGACCAGATGGTCGCGGACGCCACCGGCGGCGCGGCGATGAGTCTCGCCAACAAACGGATCGCCGCCGCATCCGTCGACCGCGTGCTCGCGGTGCGGCCGGCGCAGGCGGAGATCCTGGCCGGCTTGCAGACGCTGGAAAACAGCGGTTACGGGATCATCGGGGTCACCGCCGCGGTCCCGCTCGTGAAGAACAACAAGCCGGTCGAGGCGATGCTGGCCCGCTTCCAGTCCGGCAAATTCGACGCGATGGGTGCGGCCCAGTTGATCGCCCATCCGTCCTCCTCCGATTGGCCCGGCGCGCCCGCTCCCGGCAGCACGGTGTCGCGGACTTTCACGGTGAATGGCAACGTGCCCGCGGATTCGTACATGAACTGGGGCGACCGCGGCCGCCGCATCGAGACCCGACTCTACGCCGCTCCCGGCGCCACCGTCACCGTCACGCTTCCCGCCGACAAGATCGCCGGCGGCGTGAAGCTGGAGATCGGCTGCCACATCGACGTGAACTTCCACCTTTCGCAGTGGAACCGCTTCCCCAAGGTCACCCGCAGCGTGCCCCTGACCCAGACGGTCACCCAGACCGGCAACGTCTTCGGCGGGATCATCTGGATCAACATCCCGACCGGCGCGAACCTCGGGACTTTCAATGTGACCATCGACGGCGCGCTCGAAGCGCCCTGCTTCCAGCTCGGCGTCGACACCGACGAGACCTGGAACGCCACCCTGAAGCATCTGCCCGGCGCGTGGGGCTGCATCATGACCGACAACGTCCCGGGCTACGGCAATACCCCGGGCTTCACCGTCTATGTCTCCCGCGCCCAGCTCCAGTCGGTCACCTCCGCCGAAGCGGTGGCGCTGCACTGGAAGAACGTGATCGAGACCGCCGACGACCGGATGGGCTACACCGCCTACCGCAAGCGCGGCGAGGCGGCGCTGAGCGACCGCGACATCATCGCCGGCGGCGGCCATGCCGGCTGGCCGGTGATGATGGCTTATGGCGACAGCGACGTGCTGGTGGACGACGCCCTCAAGAGCGGCGACTGGGGCTTCTATCATGAGATCGGCCACACTTTCCAGGACAGCTTCGACGGCAGCTACGGCATCGCCACCCACGGCGAGGTCGATGTCAACCTGGTGCCCGCGCTGTTGAACAACATCGTCCACGACAAGACCTGCTGGGACGGCAACATCCACTCGACCTTCAACGGCGGCAACCGCCTGACGAAGCGCACGTCCTTCCTCGCGATGCCCTCCGCGGAGCAGACCTGGGCCTTCGCGTGCAGCGATGGCGCCACGGCCTACGACTTCTACTTCAACCTGTCCGAGGCCTTCGGCTGGGAGGCTTACAAGGCCGCGCTGGCCCGGCTCATGGCGTGGAACCAGGGTGGCACCGACGCCGCGCTGAGTTCCTTCGGCGCCAACAACGACCAGGCGAAGCGGGATCGTTTCTACATCATCTTCTGCGACGCGACCGGCCGCAATCTCGACACCTATTTCCAGCGCTACGGGCTGGGCGTGACCGGGCGCGGCTATGAAATCAGTGCGGGCGCGAAGAGCCACATCAGTGCCAAGGGCTACCCGGTCTGGATCGACAATTCGCCGGTGGACTCCATCGGAGATCCCGGGCCACTGGCCGCCGCGGAAAGCCTCGCCCCGGGAACCGTGATCGCCGATCTCGAGGCGCTGGATCCCGAGGAGCCGGGCAGCAAATGGTCCTGGTCCATCACCTCGGGCAATGCCGACGGCCGCGTGGTGATCGACCGACGCAGCGGCGAGCTGAAGGTCTCCGCGCAAGGTCTCGACCGCGAGTCCGCGGCGAGCTACTCGCTCGGCATCGTGGTCGAAGACGGCGGGGTGCCGCTGCTTTCGGCATCGCGCACCGTCAGCCTGAACATCTCGAACACCGTGGAAGGCCCGCTGCCGGGGATCACCGGCGTGGTCAACGCGACGTCGGCGATGTCCGGCGGCACGGTGCTCGGCCAGGCGATCGTGGCCGATGTGACGCGCACGCTTTCCTCGGTGTCCATCCTTTCCGGCAACGGATCGGGCGCCTTCGCGGTGAACGCCGCCGGCCAGCTCGTGCTGCAATCGCCCGCCGCCCTGCCCGCGGCCTCGCTGGTCACGCTCGTCGTTTCCGGCACCGACAGCGCCGGCCAGACCGGCTTCGCCACCGTGCGGGTGCTGGCCAATGCCACGCCCGGACTCCGCGAGCAGCGCTGGTCCGGTTCCAACAACTTCAACAACAACACCTGGACCGGCAGCACCAACTTCAGTGGCAACCTCGGCTCCTCGACCACCACCCAGAACGTCGCCGAAAACTACAGCCGCCGGATCACCGGCTGGCTGGTTCCGCCCGTCAGCGGGGAATACACCTTCTGGGTGTCGAGCGACGACTCGAGCCGCTTCTATCTCGGCACCGATGCCGCGGAAGGGACGCGGGTCCAGCTCGCGGCGGTGAACGGCTACACCGGCTTCCAGAGTTTCGACGAGTCCGGTTCGCAGGTCTCCGCGCCGGTCATGCTCCAAGCCGGCCGGGCGTATTGGTTCGAGGGACAGCAGCTCGAAGGCGGCGGCGGCGACCATCTTTCGGTCGCCTGGCAAGGCGCGGGGATTCCGGTCCGCTCGATCATCGCCGGGGCCTATCTCGTGCCAAACCAGGCGGGCATCGTGGTGACCAACAACCTTCCGGAGCCGCCGGCCTTCACCGTCGACCCGCTCGTCAAGGCGGGCGCGACCCAGGGATCCGCCTACTCCGGCAGCCTCGCCGGCGATGCCACCGATCCCAATGCGGGGGACTCGAGGACCTTCAGCAAGATCTCCGGTCCCGCGTGGCTCGCCGTCGCCGCCAACGGCACGCTCTCCGGCACGCCGGGGAACTCCAACGTCGGGTCTAACAACTTCGTCGTCCGCGTCACCGACGGCTCCGGCCTTTACGACGAGGCCGCGCTCACCATCGCCGTCGCCAACGTCAACGACGCGCCCGCCTTTACCGCCGATCCGATCGCCGGAAGCGCCGCCACCCAGGACGCGGCCTACTCCGGCAGCCTCGCGGGAACGGCGGGGGACATCGACACCGGCGATTCGATCAGCTTCTCGAAATCCTCCGGTCCCTCCTGGTTGGTTGTCGCCAGCAACGGCACCCTCTCCGGCACGCCGGGGAATGCCAACGTCGGCTCTAACAGCTTCGTGGTCCGCGTCACCGACGCCGCAGGGCTTTTCGACGAGGCCGTGCTGAACATCGCCGTCGCCAACGTCAACGACGCGCCCGCCTTCACCGCCGATCCGATCGCCGGAGCCGCGGCGACCGAGGACCAGGCTTACGCCGGCAGCCTCGCCGGGGTGGCGGGGGACATCGATGCGGGAGACACCCGCACTTTTTCCAAGATCAACGGCCCCGGCTGGCTCACGGTGGCCGCCAACGGCGCTCTCGGCGGCCTGCCTTCCAACAGCGACGTCGGGCCTAACAGCTTCACGGTCCGCGTCACCGACGCCGCGGGTCTTTACGACGAAGCCGTGCTGAACATCGCGGTCGCCAACGTCAACGACGCCCCGGTCTTCACCGTCGACCCGGTCGTCCGCGCCGCGGGCAGCGAGGAAGTCGTCTACAGCGCTCTCTCGCTTGCCGGAACTGCTACGGATACCGATGCGAGCGACGCGATCGTTTATTCCAAGACCTCCGGTCCCGCGTGGCTGACCGTCGGCGATGACGGCACGCTCGGCGGCACGCCGCCGGCCGGCAGCGCGGGGATGAATGCCTTCGTCATCCGCGCCACCGACCTCGCCGGGGAGTTCGACGAGGCCGCGCTGACCATCGAGGTCGAAGGCGCGGCGCTGCCCTTGCCGTGGGAGGCCTTGACCATCGGCAGCGGCAATCCGGCCGGCACCACGACCTTCGAAGCCGGCACGTTCACCGCGGCGGGCTCCGGCTTGCTGAGCGGCCGCAACGACAGCTTCGCCTTCACCTGGCAGACGCTCAGCGGCGACGGCGAGATCGCGGCGCGGGTGACCTCGCTGGAGAACACCGGCACCTCGTCGCGCGTCGGCGTGATGATCCGCGACACGCTGGCGACGAACTCCCGCCACGTCTTCATGGGCCTGACCGGCGACGGCGCCTACCGCTGGGTCCGCCGCACCGGCTTCAACGGCAACACCTCCACTTCGAAAAGCGGCAGCGGCAGCGTGCCGAACACCTGGGTGCGGCTGGTCCGCAGCGGCAACAAGGTCACCGCTTACAAGAGCGCGGACGGCACGGCATGGACCGAAGTGGGCAGCCTGATCGCGGACTTCCCCGCCAATTGTTATGTCGGATTGGCCGTGGCGAGCGGGAGCGACTCGACCTTGAACACTTCGCAATTCAGCGATGTGACGATAACTCCCTGATCACCAGCCGGGTGGCCGGGATCCGTTCTTGCTCCGTGCCGGGATTCCGGCATAGTGCGCATTCACCCTCCACCCAAAACCGGCATTTCCATGAAGCGGAGTCCCGCGATCCTCCTGCCCCTGGCCATCGGCCTGCTCACGGGCATCGCCTTGCTCATCCAAGGCACCCATCCCGAAGAAGGAGCCTCCGCGACCCGCGTGGATCCGTCTTCGCCCGCCGGCAGGCTCGCCGGGAAGTCGCCGCAAGCGCTGCTTCCCGCCAAGGCACCCGCCTTGCCCGGAAAGCAGGTGCGGCAGGCCGAGACGCTACCCCCCGAATTCCCGGGCGATTCCATCAAGGAACAGCGCCTCGACATGACCTTGCCGGACGGACGGAAGGCGGCGGGGGAAATTTCGTCGATCCGTCATGAGAACAGCCGGGTCTCCTGGTTCGAAGGACGCCTCGCTTCCCCGGAGCCCGGCCGCTTCTTCTTCCAACGCCAGACCGTGCCGGGCGTGGCCGGCGAGTGGGTCGGCCACATTTTGTTCGATGCGAACGAGGTCGGCTGGAAAGTCGAACCGACCGGTCCGGGCGGCAGTCCGGAACTGGTGGAGACCCATCGCGACGGCGTGGTCTGCTTCAACTACGCCGTCCCGCCGCCGGTCGCCGCGGCAGGCGTGGAAGAAGCACCGCAGACCCATCCGACCAACATCCCGATCCGATCCTACCAGTCGGTCATCCCCCTCCAAAGTCTGCCGGGTGCCACCGGGGTCATCTATCTCGACTTCGATGGCGAGCAAGGTCCCTTCCCGAGCTGGGGCGACTTCGATGCCGCCCCGTCGGGAGCTTCCAACAGCCAGGTCCACGAGGTCTGGCGGATGGTCTCGGAAGACTTCCAAGGCTTCAACCTGAACATCACCACCGACCGCAAGGTCTTCGACAACGCGCCGCAGGGACGGCGCCAGCACGTCGTCATCAGCCCGACCACCACCGCCGCGCCGGGTGCCGGCGGCGTCGCCTACATCGGGTCCTTCAACTGGTCCGGCAGCACCGTGTGCTGGGCCTTCTACAGCACCGGCAAGTCGGCGGCGGAAGTCATCTCCCATGAGATCGGCCATACCCTGAACCTGAGCCACGACGGCCGCATTTCCCCGGCCGAAGACTACTACGGCGGCGGCGGCGACGGCAGCACCGGCTGGGCACCGATCATGGGCGTCGGCTACAACAAAAACCTGACGCAGTGGTCGAAGGGCGAGTACCTGTCCGCCAACCAGACGCAGGACGACCTCGCGGTGATCGTTGCGAACAACGACGTCGACTACCGCGCCGACGATACCGGCGACGACCTCGCCACCGCCCGCCATCTGGAGATCGCCGCGAACAACAGCGTCTCCAACGAAGGCATCATCGAGAGCGGTCCCGACGTCGATGCCTTCCGCTTCGCCACGACCGGCGGCGCGGTCACGCTGAACGTCAACACGGTCTCCTCCAATCCCAACCTCGACATCCTCGCCGAGCTTGTCGACGCGTCCACCGGGTCGCTGGTGGCTTCGGACAATCCGGACCTCGGCATCAACGCGAGCATCTCCACCAATCTTCCGGCCGGGGAATACCTGCTCAAGGTCAGCGGCGTCGGCCGCGGCGACCCGCTCGGCGACGGCTACACGGATTACGGCTCGCTCGGGTCCTACCTGATCAGCGGCAGCGTGAGTGGCGGGGTGAAGCCGGACCGCTTCACGATCGCGGAGAACGCGCCCTTCGCCGCGACCGTCGGCAGCGTGGTCGCACGGGTTGGACACGGCGCGTCCACCCTGACCTGGAGCATCGAGTCCGGGAACGAAGGCGGGGCTTTCGCCATCGATCCGGCCAGCGGCGCGATCACCGTCGCCGATCCCGCGCCGCTCGACTTCGAGTCGCTCTCGCTGCGCTGGGATGACCCGTCGACCATCGAACTCTTCGTGAGGATCGCCGACAGCGCGAACCCCGCCCTCGACGAGATGATCCGCGTGGTCGTCACGGTGAGCAACGTCAACGAGCCACCGACCATCAGCGGGGCCTCGTTGACCATGCTCGAGCGGACCCGCATCGGCACGCCCCTTCTGACACTGGCCGCCATGGACGGCGACCGCTTCGATTTCCCCTCCTTCAGCATCACCGGAGGGAACCCGAACGGCTGGTTCGCGATCGACCCGGGCACCGGCGAATTGCGCGTGAACGGCAGCATCGAGGTCGCGGCGGAAACCCCGGTCGCACTCACCGTGCAAGTCACCGACCAGGGTTCGCCCCAACAGTCCGCCACCGCCATCGTCAACCTGACCATCGTCAACATCGCCACCGGCTACGAGCCGGGCGGGGTCATGCGGACCTACTTCGAAAGCATCAACGGCAGCTCGGTCAGCAACCTGACTTCCGCGACGTCGAAATGGCCGAACCATCCGAACAGCGAGGAGCTTCTGGAAGACTTCGACGGCTCGGAACATGGCGACAACTTCGGCAGCACCGTGCGCGGCTACCTGATCCCGCCGGTGACCGGCAGCTACCGCTTCTGGATTTCCTCGGACGATGCCAGCCAGCTCCGCCTGAGCACCTCCGCCGATCCGGCTTCGTCGGTTTCCATCGCCTCGGTTTCGAGCTGGACCAACCGCTACAGCTGGCCCGACAGCGGAGCACAAAGGTCGGCGCTGATCACTCTAACAGGCGGCCAGTCTTATTTCATCGAGGCCCGCCACAAGGAGGGCGGGGGAAGCGACCACGTGGCCGTCGCCTGGTCCGGCCCGGGGATCACCAAACAACTGCTCAAGGGCCTCTATCTCGTCCCCTATCTCCAAAACTATGCTCCGAAGATCGCCACGGCCACCTTCTCCATCGCGGAGGAGGCCTTTCCGGGGCAGGTCGTGGGCACGGTGACGGGGACTGATGTCAATGCGGGCGACACCCTCGGGAACTTCACCATCACCGCGGGCAATACCGGCGGGGCTTTCGCCATCGACCCCGCGACCGGCAACATCACCGTCGCCGCCCTGGTCCTCAACCATGCCTCGACCCCCACTTACACCCTCACCGTGCAGGCCTCGGACAACGGCGCGCCGTCACTCGGTGCGAGCGGAACCATCACCGTCCAGGTCCTCCCCGCGGGCAGCTTCCCCGACAACGGCATCTATCAGCAGGTCTGGAGCGGCATCTCCGGCACCTCGCTATCCTCCCTCACCGGCCATGCCAACTATCCCTTCCGGCCTGACAGCGTCCGCACCCTGACCGCTTTTGAAAGCAGTGAGAACTTCGCCGACAACTACGGCTCGCGGGTCCGCGCCCTGCTGACGCCACCGGTCACCGGCGAGTACCGGTTTTATCTCTCCAGCGACGACGATTCGCGCCTCCTGTTGGGCACCGGACCCACGGCCGCCGGCGCGGTCCAGATCGCCAGCATCGCCGGCTGGTCCGCCTACGATGTCTGGAACAAGTATGCCTCCCAGCAATCGCTGCCGGTCACCCTGGTCGCGGGCCAGCAGTATTACATCGAGACCCTCCAGAAGGAAGGCGGTGGCGGGGACCATGTGCAGGTCGCGTGGACCGGTCCGGGCATTGAAAGCATCACCGTGATCCCGGGCGGCGCGCTCCAGCCCTTCGACCTCAACACCCCGCCGGCCTTCGCCGTGGCCCCGGCCGCGTTCACCCTCGCCGAGGGCTCCGCCAACGGGACCGTCGTCGGCACCGTGGCGGCCACCGATCCCGAGGGCGAGAGCCCCGTGTATGCCATCACCGAGGAGTTCGTTCCCGGCTTGTTCGCCATCGAGCCCGCCACCGGCCGGATCACCGTGGCGGACAGCTCGCAGTTGAGCCCGGGCATTCACTACCTGACCGTCGCGGCCCAGGACCGCGGGATCGGCGGGGCGTATCCGCTCCGCTCCACCGCGAAGTCGGTGACCATCACGGTCCTCAGCAACAACCAGCCGCCGGCCTTCGCGTCGGCCGCCATTTCCCTCCCCGCCACCGAGGACCAGACCCTGGCGTCCGCTCTTGTCGCCACGGATCCCGACGCCGGCGATCTGCTGACCTTCACCAAGGTCGCCGGTCCCGGATGGCTCTCGGTTTCCTCCGATGGTGCGCTGTCCGGCGCGCCCGGTAACGCGCAGGTCGGGGCGAACGTCTTCACCGTCCGCGTCACCGATCCCGGGGGCGCGTTCGACGAAGTCCAACTCACGGTCACCGTGGCCAACGTCAACGATGCGCCGGAGTTCTTGTTAGAGACCCTGACCGTCGGCCCGGCTGCCGAGGATCAAGCGCTGGTCGCGACGCTGGCGGGCTCGGCTGGCGACGTGGATGCGGGCGATTCGTTCCAATTCTCCAAGGTTGGCGGACCGGCCTGGCTCAGCGTGGCGGCGGACGGCAGCGTGGGCGGCACGCCGGGTAACTCCGACGTGGGGGCCAATGTCTTCACCGTGCGGGTGACCGACGTCGCCGGGGAATTCAGCCAGACGACGCTGTCGATCGAGGTGACGAACACCAACGATCCGCCGGCGTTCGCCGCCGCCTCCATCTCCGGTCCTGCCGCGACGGAGGATATGGCTTATCTCGCCAGCATCGCCGGCCAGGCTTCCGATCCCGATGCGGGGGATCCCCGGGTCTTCTCGAAGGTCGCGGGCCCGTCCTGGCTGACGGTGTCGGCCGACGGCTCCCTGTCCGGCACGCCGCAGAATGCCGAGGTCGGCGCGAACCTCTTCACGGTCCGCGTCACCGATGCCGCCGGTGCTTTCGCCGACGCCACGCTCAGCATCGCCGTCGCGAATGCCGCCGACGCGCCCGTCTTCGCGGCCGATCCCATCCTCCGCGCCGGAGGCACCGAAGGGGAGTCCTACAGCGCGGCGTCGCTCGCGGGAACGGCGACCGATGACGATGCCGGGGAAGTCCCGCTTTACTCGCGGGTGGCCGGTCCTGAATGGCTGGTCGTGGCTCCCGATGGCTCGCTTTCCGGCACCCCGCCTTCGGGCAGCGCCGGCTTGAACAGCTTCACCGTCCGCGCCACCGATCCCGGCGGGGCTTTCGACGAGGCCACGCTGCTGGTCGAGGTCGCCGCCGCCGGCCTGCCCTTGCCGTGGGATGAGTCGGGAATCGGTGCCGCCCCGGCGGGATCCACGACCATCCAGCCCGGCGGACTCCAGCTCACCGGCTCCGGCATTTTGAAAGGCCGCAACGACGCGCTGCACTTCGTCTGGCAGCCGCTTGGCAGCGGAGGATCGATCACCGCGCGCATCGATGCCTTCGACGGCACCAGCCCCGACTCGCGAGCCGGAGTCATGATCCGGGACACCCTGGCGACCAATTCCCGGCATGTCTTCATGGGCATGACCGGCGACGGCGGTTACCGCTGGGTCCGCCGCACCGGCCTCAACGGGAACACCTCCACCAGCGTCAGTGGCAGCGGGACGCGGCCGGACGCCTGGGTCCGCCTGGTCCGCAGCGGCAACCGCATCACCGCCTTCAAGAGCCCCGACGGCACCGTTTGGACGGAAGTCGGCAGTCTGACCGCCGCCCTGCCGGAGACCTGCTACTTCGGCCTGGCCCTTGCCTCGGGCAGCACCGCCGCATCCGCCACGGCCTCCTTCAGCCACATCACCGTCAACCCGTGATCGCCCGACCTCTGCTGGCTGCTCCGCTCCTGCTGTTGCTCGTTGCTTGCGGCGAGAAAGAGGAAAGCGCCACCTCCGCACCGGACGCCGGCCAAAGCTCCTTGCCCGGCCGAAGTGCGGTCCGCAGCGCCGGCGATGAGGACGAACCCGATCCGCGGATCGCCCTGCGCGCCAGCCTCGATCAGGCAGCGGCCGAGCCGGACCCCGCCGCGCGTGAGAAGATCCTCGAATCCGTGGCCTGGGATGCCATCGACGTCGATCCCGCCTTGTCCCGCGAAGCCTTTGCCGCGCTGACGCCGGACAGCGCCTCAAGCCGTCGCCTGATCGGCCATTTCGCCATGCGCCTGGCGGATGAGAGCCCCGAGAAGGCGATCGCCTGGGCCCGCGAACTGGAGCAGGAGGAAGAGCGCTCGGACGCCTTCGGCCGCATCGCCGTCGTCTTGTCCGACTCCGAGCCCGCCGCCGCCGCGACGCTGGTCGCCGAGGAAATGACCGCCGGTCCGCCGCGGGACCGCGCGGTGGTGCAGGTGATCCAGCGCTGGTCACAAGCCGCCCCGGCCGACGCCGCCGGATGGATCGCCGCCTTCCCGCAAGGCGCGGCCCGCAGTGCCGGCCTCAAGGTCGTGGCCGCCGCATGGGTCGATGCCGATCCGGCCGCCCTCGCCGCCTGGGTGGAGGCCCGCGAGCAAGGCCCGGTCCGCACCGAGGCCATCCTCGCCGTCGCCGAAGCCCTCCGCCCCGCGCCGGAGAAGCAGCCGGCCCGTCTCGCCCACTTTCAAGACCCGGAAGTCCGCCGGCAGGTCGAAAGCATCCTCTCGCAACCGCCACCGTGAGCGGGCCGCAGGCGGGCCGAATCCTCCGCGCTTGCCATTTCCAACCCGCCGCGCCAAACAGTCCCCGCCTTGCCAGCACGGCACAGGGCCTGTAGCTCAGCGGTTAGAGCAGGGGACTCATAATCCTTTGGTCGTGGGTTCGAACCCCACCGGGCCCACGTTGTCGAGGAACTCCACTACTCCTTCCAATACTCGGCGACCCACGGGGCGGGCAGGGCGCGGTGGTGGAGGCGCTTGCCGGGGAAGCCGGAAATGGCGTCGGGTGGATCGGGCTGGCCGTGGAAAACCAGGAACTTCGCTCCGGCGGGCTTCTTCGGTGCGATCACCAGATTGAGCGGGAAGGGCGGGCGGCAGTTGTATTTGAAGCTGCGCACCCATTCCTCCGGCCACCAGTAGCGCTCCTTCATGGCGTAGGTCAGGAAGGCCTGCTCGGTCTGGAAGATCGAGCGGTCCTGGGCGCGGTCGAGCTCGCGGAGGAAGGTGTCGTAGATGTACTGCGACTTGCCGGCCTCGAAGCGGAAGATGGACGAGTTCCCGATGTCGGGCCGCGGCCGGAGGATCTGCTTCCGGCGCTCGATCCAGTTGTGGATGATGCAGTTTTTCCCCGGTTGGTAGTCGAAGAAGCAGTCGATGGAATCGAGCACCACCAGGTCGAGGTCGAGGAACAGGGTCGGGCCGGAGAGGTCCGCGAAGCCGTCGCGGGTCATCACCAGCTTGAGGAAGACGTTCGGCCAGCGGGCCTGGGTGACGCCGGGGTTTTCGGGGAAGGGCAGGGTCTCGATGCCTTCGACCAGGCCCGCGGTGTCATCGGTCAGGCAGACGAAGCGGAAGGGCCGCGACAGGTGGCGGCCGATCGAGCGGAACAGGATGTTGACGTAGCGGGACGGGTATCGCGTCCCCCACTTCATGCAGATGATGTTGACGGGCTCTCCGGGCATCGGTGGCGGGGAGCTTGGGCGCGGGGCGGGGGCGTGGCGAGCCTTGAGTGGGGGAGATCCAGGGATCGACCCGGGTTGCCGGGAGGTGAGGGGGGCGAGACCTGGCCGGGTGGAGGAGGTGGTGCGCGATTCCCAAGATGCTATGCGCTTTTCTGTATGGCGTGCCAGCCGCAGTTCAGCCACTGTGGCCGTATCCGCGGCAGGCCCATCGAAACCCGAGCGCCGCGAGTCCGATCATTCCCCATCGCCAATCATGAAGGAAGCAACCCGCCGCCCAATCCAAGCCAGCGGCCGCCCGTCCCGCGCCCGCATCTTCGTCCTCGCCTTGCTGGGCTGTTCTTCGCTGACCGCGTCGGCGGCGGAGGTCAATCTGGCCCAGGGGTCGAAGGTCACGTCCAGCAGCGCCCGGCCCGGCAACCCCGCCGGGGCGGTTGCCGACGGCTTGGCGGCGGATGATTCGCGGTGGTTGGCGACGCAGGAGGACAAGTTGCCCTGGGTCGAGCTCGCCTTCCCCAAGCCGGTGAAAATCGGAGTCGTCGACGTGTTCTCCGGTTGGCAGGACGAGCCCGGCCTCGGAGCCTTCGATCTCACGTTCGAGGTGGATGGAAAGCCCGTCGTTCCTCCCCAGGGCAAGGTCCGGGGCGTCTCGGGAGATGCCAATGCCAGGCGGGTCGAGATCGGTCTTCAGAACGTGACCAGGATGCGACTGACCCTGGCCGGACCCGGCCTCGCGAAGATCCGCGAGATCGCGATCTACCGTCATGCCGGTGCGGTCATGGGCAGCGGCTTGATGATGAAGAAGTCCGTCCCCGTGGTGGATCGGTCGATCCATCAGATCGGCGTGAATCAGGTGGGTTACGAAACCGGCAAACCCAAGCGTTTCACCGCGCCGCTGTCACCCGATGGCAGCCCGTTCACCGTTCTTGCCGAAACGGACCCGGCGATCCTCCACCAGGGGGTGATCCGTGGCGGAGTGGGAGACTTCAGTGCCTTCCGCCCTGCGGACTCCGCGACCCGCTACGTGGTGGAAGTCAGCGGCGGTTCGCTCAAGGACGGGCGGAGCGATCCCTTCCTGATCCGCGGCAATCTCTACCAAGAGCAGTTCTGGCAGCCGGCGGTGGACTTTCTCATCGATGCCAGGTCCGTGGTCGGCACCCATCCGAGCGCTTTCGGTGGCTGCCCTTGGCGCGACGGGACCTACTATGATGCGATCCTTCCCGCGCTGGTGCTCTTTTACCTGGCCGACCGCGAAGTCATCGACGCCATGCCGCGCCAGATCGACTGGGCGGCGGACAAAGCCAGGGTGACCGATCCGAAGTTCAGGTTCGATCCGAAGAATCCCTGCTCCGAGGGCGTGATGGACGCCGTGCGGAACTACTATCAACTGGAGCCGCCCAAGGCGGATGCCCCGGATGTGGTGAAAATGATCCACTGGGGTGCCGGCTTCTACCTGGTGAATCCGGCCACCCAGGACCCCTCGCAGGACCCTGACAAACGGAAGATCCACTCCCAGACCGTCGAGCAGGTCGCCTACGTCGTCTGGGCCTGGCCGGTGCTCAAGCAATGGCTGCCGGAATCCTTCTACGAGAAGTGCAAGGCCTTCTGCTTCGCGAACTGGAAGCCGTCGCTGGAGATCGACCGCTGGTGGGAGCCCAAGACCTATCTCACCGTGGAGCAGGTCACCGGCACGAATCCGATGGGCGGGCTGCTTCATCCGTTCAAAGGCCGTCACGCCCCGGGGCATTCGATCGTTCCGAATCTGCTGATGCATGAGATCGCGAAGCGGGAGAAGCGCGATGACGCCGCGGTTTACCTTGAAGCCGCCGTCCGCCAGGCCGCGTGGTGCGTGGAGCATCTCGACTGGAACGATCCGCGGGCGACCAAGGGACATCGCATGAGCGAGCACCGCACGATACCGAACCTGGTCTGGATCTTGCAGCACTATCCGGATCAGGCCCCTGCCGGGTTGAAGGAAAAGATCGACGCATGGGTGGATGTCGCCCTGAGCCGGGCTGACAACTTCTGGGACTTCCGCCGCTACGATCTTGGCGATCATTGGACGATCCCCAAGATCAATGATGTCGGCAACACGCTCTCCCTTCCCGCCTGCCTGATCGCCGCATCGTGGGTGGTGGATCCGTCGAAAAGGCGGCGGATCGAGGAAGTGGCCTTTGCCTCGATCGACCACGTGTGGGGCCGCAACCCGCGCCTCGCGGCCGCGCCCGCTTTGCCTGCGATGGGCTTTCCCGAAGTCGAGCGGGGCTGGCCGATCCAGCACAAGATCAATGTCTGCGCGAGATTGGAGTTGTGCCGAGGCTCGATCTCCGCGCTGCCAGGAAGCGAGATGTATCCTTTCAACCCGGAGGGAGGTTTTCGCCACGCCGAGGGCTGGGTCAACTACGGCGCCTCCTGGTGCATCAGCCTTTCCTACCTGCGATTCGATGCTGCGAAGGCAACCCCTCGGCCCTGAAATCGAAGCGGGTTGGGCGCAGGCTCCGGAAAGCCCGTCCGGCCGCGGAAATGGTCCTGGAATCCCCGAGCCTGATCTGGCTCTTTCGCGACCCGTGCTCCCGGAAGGATGTTCGGACCTCCTCGGCGCCGCGGCAGCCACCCTCCCGGCCGGCGGGCGCAAGGATGATCCCCGGCGGATGCAACGCTGCCGCCGCCAAGGGGAACTCCCGCCTGTCCCAAGCCCTGACTTCCCCCTTGCAAGGCGGCACGCTTCGGAATAGCTCTGGATAGAGAATGAAAAGTAAAGGAATCCCTCCGACCCGCGCTGCTTTTGCAGGGCTTATGCAGCACGCTGCAGAAGCACCGCAAATGCGGGGTGCGGCATAAGAGCACTGTTCGGCAAAGATCAATGAAGAAGTCCTACAAAATAGTCCTAGCCTCAATTGCGACCATTATCGTTCTCATTGCTGGAGGATTTGTCCTGTTGGGGTGGGCAATGTTTAGTGATCGTTCGAGCTATTCAGAGCATCTTACTGTCTTCGATGGGCTGCCGCACACCGCCTCCGATATTACTGTCTATACCAACAAAAACATTTCTGGAACCGTGGTAGCAGAATTTGCCATCCGCGAGTCTGATTTCGTAGCGTGGGCAGAAAAGAACAAGTGGGGAGTCACGGAGATTGTGTCACCAATAGAGATTGGAGACCCGAAAGCATATCATGAGGGCGTCCCGAATCGTCGAACGACAGTGGAGAGAGGTCTTTACGCATCTCATCGCCAACCTAATGGTGGCGGAATCGACGCTGCCTATGACAGAACGAATGGGAGAGGCCGAATTTCAAGATCCAGTCGATAACGCAACAGCCGAACAAGTCGAGACACAGCAACCCCTATCAGCCGTCCTGTTTACATGATTTCCCGTAGTTTCAACCTTAACCCCGCGTTCGACGCTCGCTCCCGCTTCCATGAGAAGGGCTGTCAACCGGCGATCGAAATTCATTTCGCTATTTCTTCATAGGGGCTTGTTTGTTGGGGCGCGTCGGCCCGTGGGCGCAATGATGAACAACGGAATCCTGCTTCCAT
>JBIPNO010000194.1:0-3639 GCA_044372775.1 Haloferula sp. | reverse complement strand
TAAGTAGTAGGAGTTGATGGTATACTAATTAATGCTACGTTAAAAGATTCTACAGCAGTAGATTGTGTAATTGCACCACAATCATTATAATAAACTTTACTTCTATTAGAAGCTAAGAACAAATAATCATCTGGAAAGTAAAATGTACCTTTAGTGGTATAATCAAAATCCGTTGAAGGAAGTTGGTATACTTTATCATAATAATTAGGTACCACTAGTTTACGTAAATCATCAATACGTTTTTGACTCATTTCAAATCCTAATTGTTTAGCATTTGAACGTGGAGAATAACGTTGTTTAATAAAACGTTCCTGTGCCCTATTTAAAAAGTAATCTTTTTCCTGTGGTAATATAATATCATATAGATTGGAGTTGACTTTATTCAACTCCAAATCTATAGCAATATGTAAATCTTGTACGGTCATTAATTAGTTTTTTCTTTTTTTGGTTTTAACGCTTTGGTTGTTAAAGGACTTCCAAACTGATCAAGTCTAGCTTTTAATACTGCATAGTCTTGAGAGTTGTTACCATCTTTTAAGAAAGCAATTGTACCATCTAATGATCCTAGGTTTTCAGTACCGTTTAAATACTTATTACCTTCTTTCATTAATACACCTGCTTCAACCATAGAAGCTATTTCAGCTTTGTAAATCAAGTCTTTATCATTCATTACTTCTAGGAAGTAAGAAGGATCTTTTTGAATTACTTCAGCTATTTTTAATTTCTTTTTATCAACACTAAGTTTAGTTAACTCTGATAAAGAACCTAAATCAGTAAACTTAGATATAACTGTTCTAAGTACCCAATCCATTTTATCTTCATCTTCATCTAACTTAGCAAACTCAACGTAAGCTTTAGAAGTTACTTCAAGTTTAGCACCTTTAGCAATGTTTTCAGATTCTGGATCTTCAAAGTAAAACTGAAGATGTTCAGCACCTACACACTCTTCTTTGCTTTTAGCTGTCCAAGGATGTTGTTTAGAAAACTGATATTTTAAATAGTCTTCAATGTTAACTGGATTACCAGCTGAATCTAATCCTATTTCCAAATCTACACCATCAGGTTTAACTTTAATAGTTAAATTTTTATAATGGTGTGTAACAGCACTTCTAAATCCTGGGTCAGTTACTTTTAATCCTACAATTTCTGGCATCCATTTGTCTTCTTCCTCATAGGTAAAAGGTCTTGAAGGATTACCATTACTGTCATTGTACCCACCTAAATTACAAATTTTCTCGTCTTTAAGTTCTGTGGGTAAACCAAACCTTACGATTTCTTTTCTTCTCAATTTAATTTTTCTACTTATCATATTCTTTGTTTTAAAGTTGTCGGGGGCAGGGAATCGAACCCCATCTGTAATACTTTGTACTCTGTGCTGCCATTGAACACTACAACCCGATATAAGTAGGGGATTTTACTCCCCTACTTTTTTATTTTATAATCCAGCTACACACTGTAAGTCAATTGAAGTATTGAAACGTCTCAACACAACTTGACCTGTTTTCATCATATGTAATGAACTAGCATCTTTATCAGTTGCAACAACATCGTTACCTGATAAGTTTTGGCTAACCTCGTTCATACCTTTTACCATAGCACGTACCATAGAACGACCTTTTTTACTGATCATCATTAAGTTAGAAGCACCATCATAAACTGAAGTATCAACAAAAGTCATACGATAAGACTCTAGAGGTAAACCAGTTTTAGGGTGGAATAAACCTTTAGAAGCAGGACCATCATCATATAGACGATTAGTTACTACATTAACAGTGTAACCATCAACGTGTTGATAAGTATCGAAGTAACCACCTAATTTTAAGTTGTATCCTCCACCACTTACGAAACGGTTGTCAGTTAACTTGATGTAACCAGCACCTAACAATTCAGCTTTCATTGCTTGATCAAATGCATCACGTCCACCTGTACCAGTAAACAATGTAATTTGTTTGTTTTGAGCATCACTCATACCAAAGAAAGTATCACGAATTGTTTGTTTGATTTTCTCAGCAGTTAATTCAGAATAAGTATCTTTATTAACAACTTGTTCTAACAAACCAGAACCACGATAAATTGGGTTACCTTCTTCGTCACGTTCATTGATTTGACCGTTCATATCACGGTTTGATTTTGAATACCAGTAGTTAGATTCACACTCTCTACGGAAACTCAAGTTATGTTGCCATGACCACCATAATTGTTTAGTTCCTCCACCTTTGGTACCTAATTCAACACCTTTAGCTCCACGGTATTTAACGTTACCTTCCCAAGCATAAGACTTACGAATAGTTGAAACGTCACCACGAACTTTAAAAGGAGCAGTTGAAGTAGACTCAGATCCACGTGATCCAAAACTAGCAGCAGCATACCAACCTAATGAGTATAAAGCACCAGCACCTAGTTCACTTGCAGGAATAAATTCACTTGTAGATTTAGCACCAGCAATTTTTACTTTATATTGCCATTGTGAACCTGTGTTTTTACGATCTGTAATAACTAATTGGTAACCTCTAGGAGAGATAATAGTGTATTTGTTAGGGAATAGACCTTCGTTGAAAGTCATTAAAAATTCACCAAATCCAATACCAGCGTTAACCATAGTAACTGCAGCTGCCAAAGGAACTGCTTTAAAAATACGACCTACTACATCATATTCGTATTCGTCTCCTTCAATTTCCATTGTAGAACGCATACCTTCTGATAAGTAATGAAGAGGGAAACGGTTATCCTCGTTACCCATTAAATAGGTAAGTACCGGAGTGATTTTTTCTGGTTGAAGCATCAACTGACGAGCTAAAGAAGCGTCATTAGTTTTCATGCTTTCATTCCAGGTTTGAGCTGTGATAATTCTAGCCATGTTTATTTATTATTTATTTTTAAGTTTAGTTTTCCATGTTATCCCAATCAATACTATCATTTGCAACACCATTTGTAGCATTTCCTCCTTTTAATTTAGAAGTACCACTCTTTAACTTATCACGTAAACCATTGGCTTTTTGTGTTTGAGCTGCGGCAGATATGTATTTATTTAGGTTAAATTTGTTTTTAACAGCAATAGCCAATTCTACACGTTTAGAAGGATCTTTTAGAATTTCATTTAAGTCTTTCATAAAGGCACCTTGCACATCGTAATCAAAAATTGCTTTCTTTTCACTTACAGGAATACTAAAGTTGTTAACTTTACCATTATCAATAACTTGTTTTACATTACCAAAAAACCTTTGTGTATTTTGTTTTTTAACAATGTTAGCTTGTCTTTCTTCTTCTAACAAACCAGCCATTTCTTTTTCTTGAATAGCTGCTAATTTAGTTGAAGCTGTTTTAGCTTGTTTAGATAATGTACCTGCAATTTCCAAGTCGTCTATTGCTTCTTTTATCTCATCATCAGAATAGTCCATCTTTCTATAGAATGTCCTCATTACTGATTTCTGAATATCTTCGTTTGTTAAATCCACAGATTTATAATCAATCTCTGGGTTAACAGTTGTAAAGAACGATTTTACTTTATCTTCAGTTGCGTCTTCACCCAACATTTGTAAGTAATCAAAAAAGTTAGATGCTACTGGTGGTAAGGCTTCTAGCCATCCGTTTAATTTTGCATCTGCAAATTCTTCAGCAGCTTTTTGTGTAAATTGTATT
>JBIPNO010000179.1:0-3651 GCA_044372775.1 Haloferula sp. | reverse complement strand
GGCGCTCCGCCAGATTTGCTGACGTGAAGGAGGGGTGACACATCCGGGAACGGCCTTGGGCTGGGTGTGTGAAGGCCTTCAACCTCAAAGCCTTGTTCGAGTTCGCCGGATGTGTCGTGGAGAAGATGCTCGTCGAGACGATCGGAGTGCAAGTCTCGATGCGTCGGGATCGGCGCACCAAGCCACATTGCCCCCATTGCCAGGTAGCCCTCAAGGAGGTGCGCGAGGGAGAGATCGCCGTCTATGATCTGCCGCTTGCCGATAGGACGGCGGTGTGGGTCAAGCTGCCAGTTGTTCAAGGCCGTTGCCCGAAGTGCTGGGAACTGTGCACACCGCGGCCGCCCGAGGTTCACCCGACCCGCAACGCCACCTGGCGATTGATGCGCACGGTGGCCGCGTGGGCGTCGGTGTGCCCTGCGAGCAACGTCGCGGCCATGTTCGAGATCGGTGAGTCCACCGTGCGCCGCTACGAGACCGACGTGCTCGAGGCCGACCTTCCCGAGCCGGATCTTGACAACCTCGAAGTCCTGCTTGTCGACGAGAAGTCGGTCCGCAAAGGCCACGGCTACGTCACTGTCGTGCTCAACGGCCGCACCGGAGAGCTGCTCCACATGGCGGAGGGCAAAAAGAAGGAAAGCCTCGAAAGCTTCTTCGCGACACTCAGCGACGTTCAGAAGGCCTCGATCCTGGCCGTCTGCATCGACCGCAACGGCGCGTACCGCAGCGTGCTTGCCGAGCAGATCCCCAAGGCGGAGGTCGTCCACGACCGCTTTCACATCATTGCCAACCTCAACGCCGCTATCGACGAGGTGAGGCGCAGCGAATGGCGCTCGGCAAAGGCCGAAGGCAAGAAAGTCATCAAAGGCTCGCGCTACCTGCTGACGACGGGCCAAGAGAATCTCGATGACGCCGGCATCGAGCGATTGCGCGAGCTCACCCGCCTCAACGAGAAGCTCTCGGCAAGCTACATCCTCAAGGAGGAGTTCCGCCTGATCTACAGCACGACGCTGAGCGTGGCCTGGGCGCGAACGAGGATACAGCGGTGGTGCACCACGGTCGAGGCCTCCGGCATCGCTCCACTGATGCACTTCGCTAAGGGCCTGTTGCGGGACCTGCCGGCCGTGACGGCGTTCTTCAAACACCGGATCACCTCCGGACGGATCGAGGCCTTCAACAACCAGATCGCCCGGCTGATCCACCGGGCCTGCGGCATGACCAACTTGAAACATCTGTTTCTCAAAATGCGGTCTCAATCACTCAAGCAAATCTGACGGAGAGCCTGTTCTTTTCCGGCAGGACCCACATCACGGCCATCCACATGGTGTTGGAGCCGATCATTTGAAAGCAGTTACCTCCCAGTGCGGGTATGTCTTGCACCAGCCAACCGCCGACGCCGTGGTTCCCGCTGTTCTTCAAGGTAGAGTGTAGTTTCTCATCCTTGTTCTGCAGGCAATAGCGCGCGAACTTCGCCCAATCTCCGATGGATGCATGGACCGTGCCTGCCGGACCGACCGCGTCCGGATTGTCGCCATGGGGCTCCGCAGCGACTGGCTTGCCGTCCTTGTGCCCCCAAGGCTGATCCGGTTTTGGTGCGCGGAAATCAGCACTCGTCATACTCAGCGGCTGGAAGATTTTTTCACGCATCAGCTCTTCCCATGGCTTCTTGGCCAATGTCTCAAGCATAACACCCGCTACGGCATAGCCTTGGTTTGAGTAAACGGATTTGGTGCCTGACGCGTAGTCCGGCTTTCGATCCAGCAGGGCTTTGACAAATTTCTGCCGTTGTCTGGTGGGTGAAAGCTTCCCTTGATCGTCATACGCTTGTGCCCAGATTTCTGGCGGACATTCCTCGGCGAAGCCGCCGACATGCGCCAGCAACTGTTCAATGGTGACCTTCTTGAATTCCTTGTGAACGCCACTTTTCAGCACATCGCCAATGGTCGTCTGCCAAGTGAGCACGCCCTCCTTCACCAGCATGGCCGTCAACGCAGCAGTCATCGTTTTCGTGCAAGAACCGAGGTGGTATTTGTCGTTTACAGTCACCGGAGTCGGCTCGCCAGAATTGCGCACACCGACCGCTCCGGAGTCCTCAATTTTGTCGCCGATCACGACAGCTGCCGCGATGGATGGCAGCTTGGAGTCCACAAGGATCGGCTTGAGCATCGGCGCGAGGTCATCAGCATGGAGCGAGTGGGCAAAAAAGACCGAGCAAGCACGGCGAGAGGAGCTTTTGAGAGAGTAGTTTTCATGGTGCGTGGTTGTTGAAGTTGGGAGGATTGTTTGACGGGAGGAACTTGCAAATTTCATTAGACTAAGGGAGCCACGGGACAGCTGGCCAGTTTGGGAAATTTTGGATAAGTAGCGGTTCGAGGCTGTCGGGTCCGGGCGGGATGGTCCTGGTCTCGATTCCGGCACCGATATTGACGATCTGTGGAAGGTTAGCGGTTAGTTTTGAGTTGGCTGGAATGAGTGGCCGTAGTTTCCATAACAATTGTGTGAGGGATTCACTACGGCGCTCGCGCCAGTCGGAAGAGCCTTGGTGGGAGGCAGTGAGCTCGGCCGCTTTCATCGTGGCGAAGTGCGTCTCGATGATGGCCTCGGCTTGCTTGGTTTGGGAATCATCGAGCGAGAAAGTCGAGCGCAAGGCGGCGGCTTGCAGCGAGCCGATTTCGGCGGGCGTATCTTCCATCGCGCCAATTTCCGGGGCCCACGTGGTGAACTTTGCGAAGGCCTTCATCACTCTTTCGCTCAAATCACTTTCTTCGTTGAGCTCCTTCTGCATCTCGTCGATATCCAACGAAATCAGCCGGAAATACTGCCCGAACTCGGCCCCCATGTCCGATATGCGCCCGTATGACTCTGTGACTTCGGTGTCGAGTGAAGGTGGTAGTTTTAACTGCAAAGCAGCGGTCTCTTTTTGGATCGTGTCCGTTGCTTCCTCGATGCGGTGTAGTTCATCTTGCAAGTCGGCGTTGTTTTCCCTCAGCCCTTTTGGGTTGTTTCGTGCAATCACGGCAGTGCGATCATACCGCTGTGAAGCATTCACTTCACGCTGCGTGGCAATGGCTGATTGAAGTGCGGCGTGTTCAACACCAGCGTGACGCAACCAAAGCGCGGCGAGGACGATGAGCGCCAGTAACGGAAGATAGAGTGTGTATCTTTTCATGGTTCGGTTGCGGGCTGTGGCTTGGCTTTGGCATCATCATTCAGGAACGTGAGTTCATCGGTGGTCAGATCGAGCAGCAGTCCGTCCCCGCTTTCGAAAATAGGATGATTGAGCAACTCCGGTGGCATGAGAGCTCTAAGGTGTTGCTCCATGGCCATGCTGGCGGACTGTCTTTGGGCTATCCAAGCTTCGGCGTTCTCTGTTGGGCGGAGTGACGAAATGAGACCGTCTTGTTTGAGTTTTTGTAAATCGGCTAGAAGTGTTCTCTCAACACGCTTTTTCAAAGCAACGTCCAAGCCTAATGCCCCCTCGAAAATGATGGCATGAACGCGGGCCAGTTCTTCGGGCCGATCTTCCAGCTTGCACATGGCCCATTCGCGTCAGGTTAAGGCCCGGATCCCTGATTCCACAGGGGATTGACGTCGCCGTTTGTCCCGCATGACGTGGTCCGGGTAAGGATCGAAATCGAAGAGGGCGGCGATGTC
>JBIPNO010000103.1:0-13866 GCA_044372775.1 Haloferula sp. | reverse complement strand
TCGTTGAGGTAGGATCTCCTTGCCGGGTCCACCCGGGGTAGCTCGTTCCTCGCAACCCCGGGCTCTGGGATGGGAGTCCCTTTGGGACATGGAACGGCCCGCCTTGCGGATAGCGCTCAGTTCTTACACACCACACCTGCTTCCTTCGGGCAAAGCTGATCCGACCGTGACTGGCTTTGAAAAAGAATCCACCCGCCCCGACTTGGCACTTGGCTGCCGCGGAATCGCGACTAGGGAGAACCCGTGCCCCGCACGGTCGATGCCACCCACGACTGGCTGCAGCGGGTCATCGGGCAGCCGGATTTCGCGCAGCGCCTGGCCCTTGCGGCCTCGGGCGCGGGGGGCGTCGTGTTCGACCATGCCGACGAGGCCGCGCATTCGTTCCTCGCCGCGGTGATCTGCCGCCACCTTTTCGATGCCGGCAAGCGCCGCCTCTGGCTGGTCTGCGAAGGCCACCGTCAGCGCGAACGCCTCGCCGCGGAACTCGATTTGTGGGGCATCGATGCCGCCGATCTCCCGGAAATGCCGGCCGAACTCGACGGCGGCCAGATCGCCGATCCCGAAGCCGCCGCGCTGCGCCTTCAGGTCCTCGACGATGCCGCCCAGAAGAAGTCCTGCATCATCCTCTGCGGCCCCGACGCCTTCTCCCAGCCGGCCCCCTCGCCCGCCGCACTGGCCGGCAGCCGGATCGTCGTCAAACAGGGCACCAAGGCTGATCCGCTCGATCTAACAGCCAAGCTTTCCTCGCATGGTTACGACCGCGTCGTCACCGTCCAGGGCCGCGGCCAGTTCGCGATGCGCGGCGGCATCCTCGATGTCTTCCCTTGGCAAGGCGGCCGCCCGCTGCGGATCGAGTTCTTCGACACCGAAGTCGATTCCCTCCGCGAGTTCGACGTCGATTCCCAAGCCTCCATCGGCAAGCTCGATCAAGCCGAACTCCTCCTCGCCGAGCCGGAACTCGATGCCACCGTCGGCGATTATGTGAGAAAGGGCGACGTCCGCATCGCCTTCGAAGAGGCGGAAGGCAACATCCGGATCCTGTCAGGAGTTGCACAACAGGAGGGGGGAGACTCCTGTCCCCCCGACTGTCCCGGCGACAAAAGTCCCGCCGCACCTTTCGGCGAAGAGGATTTCAGCACCGCCTGCTTCGGCAGCCCGCTCGGCAGCTTCGAAGCCGGCGACTTCGTCCTCGAACAATCCCGCCGCCAGAACTTCTTCGGCCAACTCGACGAGTGGCGCGCCCAGGATTGGAAAATCGGCATGGTCTTCTCCAACAAGGGCGAGGAAGACCGCTTCATCGAGCTCGCCGGCCACGAAGCCGTCGCCGACCTCGTCCGCCTCCGCGGCGAACTCGTCCAAGGCTTCACCGTCCCCGCCGCAAGGATGGCCGTGCTTTCCTCCAGCGAACTCTTCGGCCGCTACCGCACGCCGGGCACGCTGAAGAAACGCCATGACACCCATCGCGCTCTAACAACCCGCGCCTCGCTCGACGACATCAACGAGGCCGACCTCGTCGTCCACAGCGAATACGGCATCGGCCGCTTCCGCGGGATCGCGCCCGGAGAAAGCGGCGACGAGATCACCATCGAATACAAGGACGGCGGCCTGCTTGCGGTGCCGATCGACCAGTCGCACCTGGTCGCCAAATACGTCGGCATCGGCGGCAAGACGCCCGACCTCAACAAGCTCGGCGGCACCGCGTGGAAGAACCTCCGAAAGTCCGCCGAGAAATCGATCCTCGACTACGCCGCCCAGCTCCTCCGCGTTCAAGCCGAGCGCCAGGCCGAGGCCGGCATCCCCCACCCGCCCGACTCGCGCTGGATGTGGGAGTTCGAGAACTCGTTCCACTACACCGAGACCCCCGACCAACGCCGCGCGATCGAGCAATCGAAGCGCGACATGGAAGGCATCCGCCCGATGGACCGGCTGATCTGCGGCGATGTCGGCTTCGGCAAAACGGAGGTCGCGATCCGCGCGGCCTTCAAGGCGGCCACCGGCGGGATGCAGGTCGCGATTCTGGTGCCCACCACCGTGCTCGCCGAGCAGCATTGGCGGACCTTCCGCGAGCGGATGAGCGACTACCCGATCCGCATCGAGCTGCTCAACCGCTTCCGCACCCCCGCCGAAATCCGCGAAACCATCAAGGGCCTCGCCGACGGCTCGGTCGACATCGTCATCGGCACCCACCGCCTCATCTCCGGCGACGTGACCTTCAAGAACCTCGGCCTCGCGGTGGTCGACGAGGAGCAGCGCTTCGGCGTGAAGCACAAGGAGAAGTTCAAGGAGATGTTCCGCCGCATCGACGTGCTGACCCTTTCCGCCACGCCGATCCCGCGCACCCTCTACATGGCGCTGATGGGCGCGCGCGACATGTCGACCATCGACACCCCGCCGCCTAACAGAGTCCCGGTCCACACCAGCGTCTGCCCTTATGACGAGCGCGTGATCCGCGATGCCATCCGCCGCGAGATGAAGCGCGGCGGCCAGGTCTTCTTCCTGCACAACCGCGTCAAGAGCATCGAGATGATGCGCAAGAAGATCGCCGAGTTGGTCCCCGAGGCACGCATCCTCGTCGGCCACGGCCAGATGGAAAAGGACGACCTGGAAGTCGTGATGCGCAGCTTCGTCCACGGCGAGGCCGACGTGCTGCTGGCCACCACCATCATCGAGACCGGCATCGACATCCCGAACGCCAACACCATCCTGATCGACCGCGCCGACCGCTTCGGCCTGGCCGATCTCTATCAGCTCCGCGGCCGCGTCGGCCGGGCCGGCGAAAAGGCCTACGCGATCCTCCTGCTGCCGCGCGACATGGTCACCGCCGGCGACGCGCGGAAACGCATCCACGCGATCAAGCAGTACACCGCCCTCGGCTCCGGCTTCAAGATCGCCATGCGCGACCTCGAGATCCGCGGCGCGGGCAATCTGTTAGGCACCAAGCAGAGCGGCCACATCGCCGCGGTCGGCTTCGATCTCTACTGCCAGCTCCTCCGCCAGTCGGTCGACCGCCTTCAGGGCAAAACCCCGAAGGCCCGCGTCGAGGCCAGCTTCCGCAGCGACTTCGTGGCCTTCTCCGAAACCGAGCACGCCCGCGGTTCCGGCGATGGCCCGCTGCTCCCGGCCTACCTGCCGAATTCCTGGCTCGGCGAAACCCAGCTCCGCGTCAGCGCCTACCGCGAACTCGCCGAGAGCATGGTCGAGAAGGACCTCGACCAACTCGAAGCCCGCTGGCGCGACCGCTTCGGCCGCCTGCCGGAGCCCGCCGCCAATCTCATCGCCGTCGGCCGCATCCGCCTGGTCGCCGCGAACAAGGGCGTCTCGTCGGTCGAGATCAAAGGCCAGCGCCTGATGCTCCACCGCGGCGGCGACTACATCATGCTCGAAGGCCGCCGCTTCCCGCGCCTCACCTCCATCGATCCGGCCGACAAGCTGCGCGAGGCGCTGGAGATGCTGCGGGTGCTCTGAATCCGCTCACTTCTCCACGTCCTCCGACGCCAGTCGGGCGTCCAGAATCACGAAACCGCCATTCACCAGCGACAGGCGCCCGGCGATCATCACAGGACGGTCACGCCGGATCGCCAGCAGCGACTCTTTCGAACCGGCGGCGAACCGGCACTCGATGGATTCCACTCCGGTCTGGAGATTCCGGCCCTTCGGATCCGACTTCGCGTAGGGAAGTTGGAAGGTCCCGACGATGCGATCGCCTTGGGTCCGCAAGTCGCCCGCCTGCAACTTCCAGATCACCGCGGCGCCTTCCACCTTCTCGACAAACACCTCTTTGGCCAGGGTGGTGGCCCCCGGGTCCAGTCGCCAGGCAAGAAACATCTCCGGATTCAAGGGATCACCCTTCTGGTATCCGCTGTAGTCCGCCAGCTCCCCTTCCCTCAGTTGAACCGCGGTCAAGGTGCTCTCCCGCTCCACTGCCGCCCGGGCTTCCTCCCGCGCCTTGAATTCCTCCAGATGCGACTGCACCTCCCGCTTTCCGGCGCTCACCGCCTTGTAGCCAATCGTCGCCACAAGGAAAACTCCGCCGATCAGCGCCAGCACTCCGACGACCGCAAGTCCCACGCATCCCGATCTACTTTTGTCCGACATGCCGCCAGCGTATCGCAACAATCCGCCCCGCCCGCCATTCCAATTCCACCACCCGCTTCCACATCCCGCCCTTGCCGCCGCCCGGGCTTTCCTCTCCAATCCGCCCGCCATGGCCCATGACCCCATCGACGTCCGCCACATCGCGGGACTCGCACGACTCGAACTCAGCGAGGAAGAATGCGCTGTTTTCCAGAAGCAGCTCGAGGCCATCCTCGGCCATGTCGAATCGCTCGCCGCGCTCGACGTCAGCGGCATCGAACCCACTTCCTACCCCGCCCCGGTCTACGATGTGATGCGCGAGGACCACCCCGGCGACAGCCTCCCCCGCGAAGCCGTCCTCGCCAACGCCCCCGACCAGGCCCAGGACCAGATCCGCGTGCCGAAGGTCATTGCCGACGCGTGAACCCCTAATCAAAAGGCCGTCTAAAGGTCTCAATGTCGAAAGTCCAAATGTCAGAAAGATTTTCCGACCTTCGACCTTCGACTTCCCCGACTCTTCCCATGTCCCTCGCCTCGTCCTCCATTTCCGCCCTCCGCAAGCAGCTCGTCGCCCGTGAAATCACGGCGGTCGACATCGTCGACGAGCTCGCCGCCGCGATCGCCGCCCGCGATCCCGAGATCGGCGCCTACCTTTCCCACGATCTCGCCGATGCCCGCGCCGCCGCGGCTGCCGCCGATCTCAGCCTGCCGCTCGGCGGCATCCCGATCGCGATCAAGGACAATATCAACGCCCTCGGCCAGCCCTGCACCTGCGGCTCTCGCTTCCTTGAGAAAGGCTACACCGCCCCCTACGACGCCACCGTCACCACCCGCCTCCGCGCCGCCGGGGCCGTGCCCTTCGGTCGCGTCAACATGGACGAGTTCGCGATGGGCTCCGCCACCGAGAACTCGGCCCTGCAGGTCACCCGCAACCCGCGCGACCTCACCCGCATCCCTGGCGGCTCATCCGGCGGATCCGCCGCCGCGGTCGCCGCGGACCTCGCCATCGCCGCGCTCGGTTCCGATACCGGCGGCTCGATCCGGCAGCCTGCCTCGCATTGCGGCGTGGTCGGGCTGAAGCCGTCCTACGGCCGCGTCTCGCGCTACGGACTGGTCGCTTTCGCCTCGTCGCTCGACCAGATCGGCCCGCTGACCAAGTCGGTGGAAGACGCCGCCCTGATCCTGCAGGCCATCGCCGGAGCCGACCCGCGCGACTCGACCTGCCTCGATGTCCCGGTTCCCGACTACTCCGCGGAGCTGGAAAAAGGCGTCGCCGGCCTGAGAATCGGGATTCCCCGCGAATACTTCGGCGAAGGGATCGACCCCGCCGTCCTCGCCCTGGTCCAGCAATCCGCCGCCCGCCTCCAGGCCGCCGGGGCCGAACTGGTCGACATTTCCCTGCCGCACACCGAGCACGCCGTCGCCACCTACTACATCATCGCCCCGGCCGAGGCCTCGTCGAACCTCTCGCGCTTCGACGGCATCCGCTACGGCAAGCGCGCCGCGGCTCCGGCCGACCTCCTCGACCTCTACCGCCGCTCCCGCGAGGAAGGCTTCGGCCCCGAGGTGAAGCGCCGCATCATCCTCGGCACCTACGTCCTCTCCTCCGGCTACTACGACGCCTACTACTCCCGCGCCCAGAAGGTCCGCACCTTGATCCGGCTCGACTTCGAGAGCGCCTTCCAGCAGGTCGATGCCATCCTGACCCCCGTCGCCCCGGCCCCGGCGCGAAAGATCGGCGAGTTCTCCGATGACCCGCTCCACGAGTATCTCTCGGACATTTTCACCCTCGCCGCCAACCTCGCCGGCATCTGCGCCGTCTCCGTCCCCTGCGGCACCGTCCCCTCGGAATCCGGCAGCCAGCTCCCCGTCGGCGTCCAGATCCTGGCCCCCCACCTCGCCGAGGCCAAGCTGCTGCGGGTCGCCCGCGCCGCCGAACTTTGAATCTTTCCTTGACCCCAAGCGCCCCGAAGCCTATTTCCGCCGCCCCAACGAACGACCCACGACTCTCATGGCCAACGCTCAAGTTATTCTCCGCGAAAAAATCGAAGGTCTCGGTGCCGAGGCCGATGTCGTCAAGGTCCGTGCCGGCTACGCCCGCAACTACCTTGTCCCCCAAGGCAAGGCCTTCGAAGCCACCCGCGCCAACCTCCGCCACGTCGAAAACCTCAAGGCCAACCGCGCCAAGCGCGAAGCCGACGAGCTCGAAGTCGCCAAGACCCTCGGTGCCAAGATCGCCAAGCTCCGTCCGAAGTTCACCCTCGAAGTCGGCCAAGGCGGCCGCGCTTTCGGCTCGGTGACCTCCCTCGACATCCACAAGGAACTCGAAGCCGCCGGCATCGTGATCGACCGCCACGCGATCGAACTCGAGAAGCCCGTCAAGAAGTCCGGCAAGACCGACGTCACCGTCCGCGTCCACCCGGAAGTCAGCGTGATCCTCACGATCAACGTCGAGTCCAACGGCACCGAGCAGGAAGACGACGCCTGAGTTCTTCACAAGTTTTCCCCAAAGCGCGGCTCCTCACGGGGTCGCGCTTTTTGCATCCCCGGGACCGCTGGCCTACGACCGGCGGAACGATCCCCCAAGCCCTGTTCGCTCTCCCGCTCCGCCCCGACGAGCCCCCCTTTTATCGGGCCGGAGCATCCCCACCCGCAGCGAGCTCGCCCCGCAGCATCTTCCCGATCTCCCCGGTCAGCCACAGGTAGTGGTCCGATTTGACGTCCGGCTCCGACAGAAAGCGGCTCGCCCCCACCGGCGGGTTATGGCTCGTCTTGAAGATCGCCGTGCCTTCGTCCAGTTCGTCAAACATCGCGACGTAGAGCGCCTTCGCCCCGGCTTGCTTCGCCGCGACCGCCTGGCTCCACAGGAACTTCCCGCCGAGCCGCGGGATCTGATCGAATTTCGCTTCGACGCCACGGCTCTTTTGCAGGTTCTGCCAACTGAAGCCGGGGAAGGCCACCGGCAGGTAATCGAGCCCGCGCTCCCGGCACCACGCGAGGTCCGGCTTGAGCAGCTTGTCGACCCGCGCCGCGGCGTCCTGAGGCGTCCCGAATCGACCGACCGCCCACGGGCTGACGATGTCGGCCAACGCGATGATCTCATGCAGCTTCGGGTCCGCGATCGCATCGCGGTCGAGCGTCCGCCAGTAGCACGGCACGCCCAGCATCACCGCGAATCCATCGTCACGACACTGGCGGACCAGCGCTTCCCACTCCTTCAACGCCGCCGGCCGGTCATTGAATCCCAGCCCCCACAGCGCGATCAGCGGCTTTCCACGATAGG
Source organism: Haloferula sp. (assembly GCA_044372775.1). Lineage (GTDB taxonomy): Bacteria > Verrucomicrobiota > Verrucomicrobiia > Verrucomicrobiales > Akkermansiaceae > Haloferula. The sequence continues at coordinate 6,509 of JBIPNO010000103.1, read as the reverse complement.
TCAGATAAGCCGGATCCGCCCCCTTCATCGGCCCCTCGTTTCTCAAACGCAGCCGGTCCTCGTTGACCCCGCCGAAGTGCTCCGGCTTCAACCCGGACAAGTCATACATCAGCGCCCACTTCCGCCCCTCGGCCGCGGCCGAAGCCCGCACGTGCTTCATCACCTCGTCCATCGGCCCGCGGAACCTCGGGTCGCGGGCCGGCGCGGCGAAGCGCTGCAGGAAAACCCCGTCGATCCCGTGCTCCTTCATCCAGCGGAAATGGCGGCGGATCGTCGGCTCCTTCACCGAGCTGTAAACCTCCGCGACCCGGCCATCGGCGTGGCGGAACGGCGTGGCGAAGCGCTCGTCGGGACCGAGTTCGCTGACATCCGGCCACATTTCGACGTGCGAGTGCCCGGGCTCGAATTTCCCGTTCACCGCGTAATGTTTCCAGCCATTGTTCGAGCCGTCGCCCTCGGCCCGGAACCAGCCCTGATAGCCGCACAAAACCATGCCATCGAGTGTTCCGTTCATCTTACGCCAGGCCGCCATCGAGCGCCGCAAATTCTCCCGCTTGTCGCCCGGCACCGCGTAGCCCTGCAGCCCGACCGGACCGTGCCAATCCACCTCGTCGCGCAGCCGTTGGATCAAAGCACCGACGTCGTAAGTCCCACGGTCGAGCGGCTGGATCAGCCGGTCCCACCCCATCGCTTTGGTGTCGCCTTTGTCGGCTCCGTTGATCGTCACGAACTGCAGCTTCGCCTTCTCCGCCAGGAGCTGCGGGACCGGATCCACATCGCCCTCAACCTTCAACCAGTGGCAGAGGTTGAAGGTGGTGCCGACGTCCTTGCGGTCGACCAATCCCGCAACCCGGACCGCATCGGCGAAGCGGGCCAGCCAGAAGCCGGTGTGCGGATAGAGCGAAACCTTCACGCCCGCCGTTTCCGCATGAGCCGAGATCTCCCGGACCGCCGCCACCGCGACCTCGTCGCCGCCCTGCACCTCCTGGACCGCAAGCCACAAGGTGGAGTCGTGCCCCTTCAGCTCCTCGATGTATCCACGGATCTCAGGCGTCAGCGCGGGCGTGCCGGGCGCGAACTTCAGGGTCAGGTAGATGTTCCAAAGCCGGCCACCCTTTTCTTCCAACGCCGCACGCTGAACCTTCGCGCCCGGTCCGCGACCGCCGAGACCATCGTAGCCGAGTTCATGTAAAGTCGCCGCCACCTCCGCCGGCCCGCCCGGGACGCCGTTGTCCATCGCGAAGAAAGGAGAGGCTTTCAGCCACGAGGCGAGCAGCAGGAACAAGATCAGTCGGCGGATCATGGGAAACGTTTCAGAGTTTCCCGAGATAGGCCGTGCTCTGCTTGATGCTGGCCAGCGGATCCGGCGAATGGTCCTGCTCGACGTGACAGTGCACCACGCCCGCTTTTTCTGCGGCGGCCAGGATCGGCTCCATCGCGATGATGCCGTTGCCCAGTTCCTTGAAGGCGTCCTGCGGCAGGTTGCCGAACTCCGGCAGCTTGATGCCCGCCTTCAGATCCTTCAGGTGGAGTTGCGAAACCCGGCCGGCCAGCTTGGCGATCAGCTCCGCGGGTTCGATGTTGGCGACCTTCACCCAGAAGACATCGATCTCGAACTTCATGTCCTTCGAGAACTCCGCCGTGAAGATGTCGAACCCGCACTTCCCGCCCTCCTTCGGCTGGAACTCGAAGGCGTGGTTGTGATAGCCGAGCTGGATGCCGACGGCCTTCGCCTTCTCCGCCGCCTTGTTGGCGTTTTCAGCGACCTTCTTGTAGGCGTCCAGCGAACCGCGGTTGCCGTCCGCAAGGTAAGGAATCACCAGATGGCTGAGCCCCGTCTCCTTGGCCTTATCGAGGATCTTCATGAACTCGGACATGCCCGCGTCCTTGGGATTCACCACGCTGTCCCACTCGAAATGGCTGGAATGCATGGCCAGGCCGGCCGCCTTCGCGCCGTCGATCAGCGGCTGGCAGTTCGGGAAGCCGTAGGCCTCGACCTGCTTGTATCCGGCCGCGGCGACCGCCTTCAGGGTCCCGGCCGGATCCTTGGAAAGGGCGTCGCGCAAGGTGTAGAGCTGGATCCCGATGTTCTTGCGATAGACATTGTCCGGCGCGAGTGCGGCGAGCAGGCTGCCGGCCGGAGTCAGGGCGAGCGACGACAGGGCGGCGGAACGGACGAAGTGGCGGCGGTTCATGAGCCGCAAGGTCGCGGCAGCCGCCGCCGATGGCAAGCACGCGGCGTGGCTTCGTGCGGTCTCCGGACTTTGTGAAAATTTTCACAAACCCCTTGCCCGAGGGCCACTCTTGGGGCCTCATTCCGCGGCCGGGATTCCCATGAGCAGCACTTCCACGACCGAATACCAAGCGCCCGACGTCGCGGCCAAAGCCGCAGGATACCACGAGGAGACGACGGACCTGATGGGCGAGAAGATGGTCCTGAACATGGGCCCTTCCCACCCCGCCACCCACGGGGTGCTGCGGCTGATCCTCGAACTGGACGGCGAAGTCATCACCAAAGCGGACCCCGATATCGGCTTCCTGCACCGCGGCGACGAGAAGATCGCGGAAAACATGCACTACAACCAGTTCGTGCCCTACACGGACCGGCTGGACTACCTGGCACCGCTGGCGAACAACGTCGCCTACGCCTGTGCGGTCGAAAAGCTGATGGGCTGGGAACTCCCGCCCCGCGGCCAGGCCCTGCGCGTCCTCTGCTGCGAGCTGGCCCGCATTTCCTCCCACCTGCTCGGCGTCGGCGTCTGCGCGATGGACGTCGGCGCGATGACCGTTTTCCTCTACACCTTCACCGAGCGGGAAAAGATCTACAACCTCTGCGAGCAGCTCACCGGCGCCCGTTTCACCACCTCCTACACCCGCGTCGGCGGCCAGGTCCGCGACATGCCGCCGGGCTTCGACAAGGCGGTCCTGACCTTCCTTGACGAGTGCGAGGTGACCATCGGCGAGGTTTCCAAGCTGCTCGACAAGAACAAGATCTTCGTCGACCGCATGGCGGACATCGGTGCGATTTCCAAGGATTCCGCCATCGCCTGGGGCCTCACCGGGCCGAATCTCCGTGCCTCCGGCGTTCCGCGCGATCTTCGCAAGGACAACCCCTATCTCGGCTACGAGAAATACGACTTCGACGTCGCGATCGCCGACGAGGGCGACTGCTACGCCCGCTATCTGGTCCGCATGGAAGAGCTCCGGCAGTCGATCAAGATCTGCCGCCAGGTCCTCGCCACCATGCCTCCCGGCCCGGTCAATCTGGCCGACACCAAGAGCATGCTGCCCGATAAAGAGCGCGTGATGATGAAAATGGAGGAGCTGATCCACCACTTCATCGTGGCCACCCAGGGCATCGACGCCCCCCCCGGCGAGGTCTACTTCGCCGCGGAGAACCCGAAGGGCGAGCTCGGCTTCTACATCCACTCGACCGGCGGCGGCGTCCCGCACCGCCTCAAGATCCGCAGCCCCTCCTTCTGCAATCTTTCCCCGCTTTCCGTGCTCCTGCCCGGCCACATGGTATCCGACATCCCCGCCGTTCTCGGTTCCCTCGATTTCGTGATGGGCGAATGCGACCGGTGAGCGTATATCCAGCGCGTTATGAAAACGACACTCCTGCTCAGTCTGATGTTTGCCGGCGCCGCTTTCGCCGGATTCGAAAAGTGGACCAACAAGGACGGCAAAACCGCCGAACTCGAATTGATCAAGGTCATCGAAAAAGACGGCGAGAAGGCCGGTGAATTCAAGATGCGCAACGGCAAGACCGTCACGCTCAAGGAATCCGACCTTTCCGAGGAAGCCGCCGAGAAACTCGCCGCTTGGGAACCGCCCGCCGCCGTGGTCGAGGGCAAGCCGAGCGTCTTTGACGAGTTCCTCGACGGGAACCTGGTCAAGCTCGACGGCAAATCGCTCAAGAAATACGAAATGACCGAGCGGCCGAAGAAATACTACGTGTTCTACTACACCGCCTCGTGGTGCGGCCCTTGTCAGCAATACACCCCGTCGCTCGTCGAGTTCTACAACGAGCACAAGAATGAGAACTTCGAACTGGTCCTGATCACCAGCGACCAGGACGAGGACGCCATGGAGGAATATGCCGCCGATAAGAAAATGCCGTGGCCCCAGTTGAAATTCAAGGACGCGCCAAAATTCAAGAAGGAGTTCGATCACGGCGTGACCGGCATCCCTTCGGTCATCGTTTGCGACCTCGAAGGCAAGAACCTCGGCAACCTTCGCGATCTCAACGCCTTGGAGAAACTCGTCAAGTAATCATGTCCGCATCGATCCTCGAAGACAACGTCGCCTCGCCCGAGACACCCGGCTCGAAGTTCTTCCCGCCTTTCGTGCCCACCGCGGCCCTTGAGGCGGAAGCCGACCAGCGTCTCGCCCAGTTCCCCGAGGATCAGAAGCGCTCGGCCGTCCTGCCGCTGCTCCATTTCGTCCAGCACCACCACGGCTTCATCTCCGCGGAGGCGATCGACTGGGTGGCGGAGCGGCTCGGCATCGCACCGATCAAGGTGCTCGAAGTCGTGACCTTCTACCCGGGCTTCCGCCAGTCGGCCCCGGGGAAGGTCCACTTCCGCGTCTGCCGCACGCTTTCCTGCGCGATGGGCGGCTCCCACGAGCTGATGGAGAAGCTTTGCGAACTGACCGGCATCGACCGTTCCCACGCCGACTCGCATCACCACCCGGTCACCGTTTCGCCCTGCGGAAAGTGGTCGGTCGAGTTCGCCGAGTGCCTCGCCTCCTGCGGCACCGCCCCGGTCTGCCTGGTCAACGACGACTTCCACGAAGGCGTCGCGCCCGACAAAGCGGCCGAACTGCTGGCACGTTACCAGGATTGAGACTATCTTCCGGTCATGAGTCTGACCCTCGAACTGCTGCAGCGCCCGACCCTCGCCCTCGAGGTGAAGGAAATGGCAACCTTCCTCAAGACCCTTCTCTGATCGCTTTCCGATGATCACCTACAAAGCCGGCAAACAGCCCGATCCCCGCGAGTACCGCCTCATCTTCAAGAACGTCGACCGCGAGGGCTGGGATCCGTCCATCGATTGCTACCTGGGCGACGGCGGCTACGAGGACCTGCGGAAAGCCCTCGGCATGGAGCCCAAGGCGATCACCGACGAAGTGAAGAAGTCCGGCTTGCGCGGCCGCGGCGGCGCGGGATTCCCGACCGGCCTGAAGTGGACCTTCATCCCGCCGAACAACACCAAGCCGGTTTACCTGATCTGCAACGCCGACGAGTCGGAACCCGGCACTTTCAAGGACCGCTACATCCTCCATCAGGACCCGCACCAACTCATCGAAGGCATGGTGATCTCCTGCTTCGCCGTCGGTGCCAAGGTCGCCTACATCTACATCCGCGAGGAGTTCCCCGAAGCCGCCATCATCCTCGAGAACGCCATCGCCGAGGCCAAGGCCAAGAACTTCGTCGGCCCGAACGTCCTCGGCTCCGGCTTCGACGTCGAAATCTACGTCCACCGCGGTGCCGCCGCCTACATCTGCGGCGAGGAGACCGGCCTGATCGAGTCGCTCGAAGGCAAGCGCGCCTACCCGCGCATCAAGCCGCCCTATTTCCCCGCCGCGCTCGGGCTCTACATGTGCCCGACCATCGTCAACAACGTCGAGTCGCTGTGCCACGTGAAGCACATCGTCCGCATGAGCGGCGAGGAATACGCCAAGCTCGGCGTGAAGAACAACACCGGCACCCGCATCCTCTGCGTCTCCGGCGACGTGAAGAAGCCCGGCTACTTCGAGGTCGAAGTCGGCAAGGTAACCATGCGCGAGGTGCTTTACGACATGTGCGGCGGGCCCAAGGACGGCCGCGAGTTCAAAGCGGTCATCCCCGGCGGCTCCTCGTCCAAGATCCTGCGCTGCGAGGAAGAATTCACCCTCAAGGGCAAGGGGCCGGAAGGCACCGACCTCAAGCTCTCCTTCTGGGACATCCCGATGGATTTCGACTCGCTCGCCGCCTGCGGCACGATGGCCGGCTCCGGCGGCGTGATCGTGCTCGACGACTCGCGCAAGATCTCCTGGGTGCTGAACAACATCAACACCTTCTACGCCCACGAATCCTGCGGCCAGTGCACGCCCTGCCGCGAAGGGTCGATGTGGATGAAGAAAATCTCCGACCGCATCGTCGCCGGCGAAGCCTCGCCGAAGGACATCGAGACTCTCGAAAGCGTCGCCTACCAGATCGACGGCCGCACCATCTGCGCCTTCGGCGAAGCCTCGTCGTGGCCGGTGGAAGCGATCATCGCGAAGTTCCGCGAGGAACTCATCGCCGATACCAAACCGGAGAACGACAACGAGCCACACAACCCGGAAGCCGAGGCCCAGCGCCGCTTCCTCCAGCCGGCCTAGGGCTCCTCCGTTTTTGATTTGTCTCCTCATGGGCGGACTGTCATCTAGTGTCCTGCGCGCTAAATCCGTTTAATTTCGATTTGCATCGCTACTAGATATCTAGTAGAAAAGCGGCATGCCGAGACCGACTTCCTCCATCCGTT
>JBIPNO010000045.1:0-46360 GCA_044372775.1 Haloferula sp. | reverse complement strand
CATCGAAGCCTACTACAACACCCACCGCAAACACTCCGCCCTCGGCTACCTCACCCCGGCCAAATTCGAGGCCGATTTAAACACCATCAACTAACAAAAACTTGGTCCAAAAATCCGTTGCATCTCAAATCGCATCTGCTATAAAAAATAAACAAGCTTAGCAGGGAGTTTGCTGGCAACTTGAGGAAGTCGCGGGCAAGTGAGGATTCCCATTCCAAGTGCAACAGCGTCACGGCATAAGATAACGTGCCAAGATAACGGTATAACGTGCCAGGCATGATGTCTCATTTGCCAGGCATGATGTCTCATTCCAACAGCGGCCGCTTCTCATGGCGGATTTGCAACACGGTCACCCGCCGGACCGGAGCATCGATCACGTCGAGAATTCGCCAAGCCGAGGGTCCCTTCCACGGTTTGAAGCGCAACTGCCGGATCGCGACGTCTGGCATCCACCTGCCGTTCTCGGGCGCGAAGCCGTGGCGTTCCGGATGCCGGCCCAGCGTTTCGAGCGCCGCCGCCAGCAGATCCAGCCAGCGGTCGGCAAGTTCCGCGCCGCCATTCGCCTCGTCCGCCTCATGCCACTGAAGCTGGTCTTCGATGCAGCGCTCGGCTTCGGTGGAAATCCGGAGTTCGTGATTCATCAAGGGGCGGCCCGTCGTTTCTCCGCGCGTTTGCGCTGCCTTCCGACCACGGTCTTCAGGTCGCCCCCGCGGCTTCCCTTGGCGTAGCTTTCGACCGCCGCGCGAAGCCTCAGGTCCATGCGGTGCTCCTCCGCTTCTCCCGACAGCTTTTCAAACGCATCCAGCGAGAGGACCACCACCGCCGCCTTGCCGTTCTGGGTCAGGATCCTCGCCCGCCCGCCACGGGCCAGCTCTTCGGCGTGCTGACGCGTGTTGCGGGCAAAGTCGGTCAGACTGACCACGTCTTCCTTGAGGTCGATTCGCATGGCGGCAGGATAGCACAGGATTCCGTGTCGCCCCAAGGGGTTTCTCCCGGGTCAGGCCTCCGCCACCCCGCAGGCCTTCCGCAGCAAACGGAGAAACTCGCCGGCGGCGCGGCTGGGGGGGTGCTCCTTGCGCCAGAGCACGCCGATGGTGCGCATCGGTTTGGGATCGGCGAGGGAGAGATAGGCCGGCTGGCCGGGGCGCTTGGGATGGAGGGCGAGGCGCGGGATCAGCGAAATGCCGAGGCCGCTGGCGACCAGGGCCTGGATGGTTTCGAGCTGGGCGCTGCGGAAGGCGACCTGCGGGTGGAGGTCGTTGCGCTGGCAGAAGCGCAGCGACTGGTCGGTCAGGCAGTGGCCTTCTTCCATCAGGATGAAGCGCTCGTGCTCGAGGTCGGCGAGCCGGACGCGCTTCTGCTTTGTGAGAGAATGGCGCGGGGGAACGGCGAGCAGCAGTTCCTCGTCGAAGAGCGGCTCGCGGAGGAAGCGGGTGTCGGCGACCGGGAGGCTGACGATGGCGAGGTCGATCTCGCAGGCGGCGGCGCTGGCGAGCAGTTGCGCGGTGGTCGCCTCGTGGATCCGCACTTCCATCCCCGGGCACTCGCGGGCGGTCAGCGCGAGAACGCGGGGGAGCAGGTAAGGGGCGATCGTCGGGATCACGCCGACGTTCACCTTGCCGCGCGGCTGCTCGGCGGCATCGGCGACGTCGAGGCGGGCGGCATCGACCTCGGCCAGGATGCGGATGGCGCGCTGGACGAGGGCCTCGCCGGCGGAGGTCGGCACCGCGCGGCGTTTCAGGCGGCTGAACAGGCGCTCGCCGAGCTCCGCTTCCAGCTTCGCGATCTGCTGGCTGAGCGAGGGCTGCGAAACGTGGCACTGCTCGGCCGCGCGGCTGAAATTGCCGGTTCGGGCGACGGCGAGCAGGTAGCGGAGCTGGTGGAGTTCCATAGGCAGGGCCTATGATTAAGGAAGGAATTAAATATTTCAACGATTGCCGAAAACGCCGCTAGCATTTCCCCCCAAGCGGTGGCGCATTCCGCGTTGCCCGATTCCTGAATCCATGTCCTCCGAAGCCCCAACCTCCACCGACGCCCCACAGGGCAAATGTCCCTTTCATCACGCTCCCAGCAAAGGCACCGCCAACCATGACTGGTGGCCGAACCGCCTGAAGGTCGAGCTGCTGCACCAGCATTCCACGAAGTCCGACCCGATGGGCGGCGACTTCAACTACGCGGACGAATTCAAGAGCTTGGACTACGCCGCGCTCAAGGCGGACCTGGCGGCGCTGATGACCGACTCGCAGGACTGGTGGCCGGCGGACTTCGGCCACTATGGCGGCCTTTTCATCCGCATGGCCTGGCACAGCGCCGGAACCTACCGCACCGGTGACGGCCGCGGAGGTGGCGGCCGTGGCCAGCAGCGATTCGCGCCGCTCAACAGCTGGCCGGACAACGTCAGCCTCGACAAGGCGCGCCGCCTTCTCTGGCCGATCAAGCAGAAGTACGGCCGCAAGATTTCCTGGGCCGACCTGATGATCCTGACCGGCAACGTCGCGCTCGAAACGATGGGCTTCAAGACTTTCGGCTTCGGCGGCGGTCGCGAGGACACCTGGGAGCCGGACCAGGACGTTTACTGGGGCCGCGAGACCACTTGGCTCGGCGGCGACAAGCGCTACGCCCACGGTTCGGAGGGCGTCGAGAAAGACGGCGGCGTGGTGGTGTCCGACGACACCGCCGACGGCAAGATCCACGGCCGCAACCTGGAGAACCCGCTCGCCGCGGTGCAGATGGGCCTCATTTACGTCAACCCCGAAGGTCCGGACGGCAACCCCGATCCGCTCAAGTCCGCCTACGACATCCGCGAGACTTTCGCCCGGATGGCGATGAACGACGAGGAGACCGTGGCGCTGATCGCCGGCGGCCACACCTTCGGCAAGACCCACGGTGCCGGCCCGGCCTCGCACGTCGGAGCCGACCCGGAGGCGGCCGGCCTGGAAGAGCAGGGCTTCGGCTGGAAGAACAGCTTCGGCACCGGCAAGGGCGCCGACACCATCACCAGCGGCCTGGAAGTCACCTGGACCACCACGCCGACGCAGTGGAGCAACAATTACTTCGAGAACCTCTTCGGCTACGAATGGGAGCTCACCAAGAGCCCGGCGGGCGCCCAGCAGTGGCGGCCGAAGAACGGCGGCGGCGAAGGGACCGTCCCGCACGCGCACGATTCGTCGAAGCGCATCGCGCCGAGCATGCTGACCACCGACATCGCGCTGCGGGCGGATCCGGCGTATGAGAAGATCTCGCGCCGCTTCCTGGAGAATCCCGACCAGTTCGCCGACGCCTTCGCCCGCGCCTGGTTCAAGCTGACCCACCGCGACATGGGCCCGCGCGAGCGCTACCTCGGCCCGGAAGTGCCGGCGGAAGTTCTCATTTGGCAGGACCCGGTTCCCGCCGTCGATCATGCACTGGTCGATGCCCAGGACATCGCCGCGCTGAAAGGCCGGATCCTCGAGTCCGGTCTCAGCGTTTCCGAACTGGTCGGCACCGCCTGGGCTTCCGCCTCGACCTTCCGCGGCTCCGACATGCGCGGCGGCGCGAATGGCGCCCGCATCCGGCTCTCCCCGCAGAAGGATTGGGAAGTCAACCAGCCGGCGCAGCTCGCCAAGGTGCTCGGCACGCTGGAAGGCATCCAGAGCGGCTTCAACGCGGCCCAGTCGGGCGGCAAGAAGGTGTCGCTCGCCGATCTCATCGTGCTCGGCGGTTGCGCCGGCATCGAGCAGGCGGCGCGGAATGCCGGCCACGAGCTCAGCGTGCCCTTCACCCCGGGCCGGACCGATGCCACGCAGGAGCAGACCGATGTCGAGTCGTTCTCGTTCCTCGAGCCGGTCGCGGACGGCTTCCGCAACTACCTCAAGACCCGCTACTCGGTGTCCGCCGAGGAATTGCTGGTCGACCGGGCGCAGTTGCTGACGCTCACCGCGCCGGAGCTGACGGTGCTGGTCGGCGGCCTGCGGGTCTTGAAGACCAACGCCGGTTCCGGTCAGTCGGGAGTCTTCACCGCGCGCCCCGAAGCGCTGACCAATGACTTCTTCGTCAACCTGCTCGACATGGCCACCGCCTGGCAGCCGCTGTCGCCGGAAGCCGAGGTCTTCGAAGGCCGCGACCGCAAGACCGGCGCGCTCAAGTGGACCGGCACCCGCGTTGACCTGCTGTTCGGATCCAACTCGCAGCTCCGCGCCCTGGCGGAGGTTTATGGATGTGCCGACTCGCAGGCGAAGTTCGTGCAGGACTTCGTCGCGGCCTGGGACAAGGTGATGAACCTGGACCGCTTCGACCTCGCTTAATCCCCGATTCCATGGTGCGCCCGGGTCCTGCTTAGGATCCGGGCGCATTTGTTTGGGGGATGGAGCCGAAGGAAGAGAGCCACATCACGCGGATCTCGTAGTTCATTTCATGATGATGTTGTTGTTGCCCCCGACCGGCCTTTCGCGGCTCTTTTCCATCGTCGGCCTCCTTTTCTGCGCCGCGCCGATCGCAGCCGCTCAGGAACCGGTCCCGCTCCGGATCGATCCCGGCCAGCGCTTTCAGACGATCCGCGGCTTCGGGGCCTCCGGCGCGTGGTGGACCAACTACGTCGCGGAGTTTCCCGAGGAAGAGCGTCGTCGCATCCTGCGCCTGCTTTTCACCAAGGACGGCGCGGACCTCAGCATCTACCGCTACAACCTGCCGGCCGGCGACGGGCCCGATGTGACCGACCGCCTGCGGCGGACCGTGGCGGTGGAGACCGCGCCGGGCCGGTATGACTTCGACCGCGACTGGAAGGCCCGGCGCATCCTCTCCGAAGTCCGCGCGCTGGGGGTGGAACGCTTCGTCCTGTTCTCGAAAAGCCCGCCGCCGCGGATGCTGGTGAACGGTAAGGTGAGCGGCGGTCCGGACGGCGGATCGAACCTGCGGCCGGAGTTCCGCGATGACTTCGCCCGCTACCTTCTCGATCTAACCGCTTTCTTGAAAAAGAAGCATGACCTGCCGCAGGTCACCCTGTCACCGATCAACGAGCCGCAGTGGGACTGGGGCCGCGAGCGCCGCCATCAGGAAGGCTGCCAATACACACCGGCCGAACTCGCCGACACCTTCAAGGCGCTGGTGGCCGAGAAGCGGCGACGGAAGATGACCATCGAAATCGAGGGTCCGGAGTCGGGCGAGTGGAAGAGCGCGGATGGCTTCGCGCGGGCGATGTTCGACGTGCCGGAAATCGCTGCCGAAGTGCGGACCTTCGCCGTGCATTCGTATTGGTCCACGCCGGAAGAGCGGCGGAAATTCGTCGCGTGGTTCCGCGGGCGCTACCCGGACAAGGCGCTGGCGATGACCGAATACTGCCAGATGCAACGCGGTCACGGCGTCGGGATGGAGGGCGCGCTGCACATGGCCGGGGTGATGCACGAAGACCTTGTGGTCGCGAACGTCGAGAGCTGGCAGTGGTGGCTCGCGGTCTTCACCGGCGGCTACAACGACGCGCTGATCTACGCCCACCCGCGCAGCCGGAAGATCGAGCCAACCAAGCGGTTGTGGGCGATGGGGAATTTCAGCCGATTCGTTCGTCCGGGAGCCACCCGGATCGCCGCGGACGCGGTGGGTCTGAAGGTTTCCGCCTACCACTCTGCGGACCGGAAGCAGACAGCGGTGGTGGTGATCAACCCGGGGGAAGCGACCCGCATCCACCCTGAACTGGCAGGCGGCAAGATCGGATCGATCGAAGCGCACGTGACAACCGAAGAGCAAGACCTCGCGTCGATGAAGGTGCCGGATCCGGCGTCGGTGGAAATTCCCGCCCGGAGTGTCACCACCCTGGTGCTGACCCCGGCCGCCGGGAGCTCGAAAAATCCCTGACGGCAAGGAGTCCGCGGATGCTGCAATCTGCATGGGAAACGCGATGCATTGCACGTTGTGCCAAGCCTGTGGGTCTTTGAACCCTTGGTAGCACGGCTGGGCGGACTCGGCACGCAACGAGCGGAGACCAGCGTGTGAAGAACCAACCCATTTTCAGTCGTCGGACGGTTTCGCGTCTGTCCTTGCTCTCTGTCGCCGTCCTGAGCGGATCCTTCCTTGCGCAGCCATCGGCCGCCGCAGAAGGGGATGTCGAACCCCGCCGCGACCGCAATGTCCCGGCCACCGAGGAACCGGCGAACCCGGAGTCGCAGCCTTTGAAGGATCGGAGCAAGAAGGCCAATCCCGAGTCGGAGCCAACGAAAGATCGGAGCAAGAAAGCCAATCCCGAGTCCAAACCTTTGGAGGAGTCCGCGGAAAAGAAGGAAACCGAAGCGGCGAACGACGGCGAGGCCGAGGACGGCAAGGACACCCAACCCGCGGAAAAAAAGGAGCGCGAGAAGCGCGGCACTGATGCCAAGAAAGGCAAGGAGCCCGTCACGCCGGCGCGCGGAGACCCACTGCCGAAAGACACGCTGCCGAAACCGCCCGGCAAGATGAAGCCCGGGGAAAAACCTGATGAAATGCAGGACCCGGAGACCAAGCCCGATCCTGAAATCGCTCCGGACGATGCGGGGATGACTCCGGAGACCGCACCAGAAACCACTCCGGATCCGAGCCTGAAGGAGCCTTCACCGCCGGTGACCGAAGAAGTCAAACAAGCCGAAGCCGAGGTGCAGCGGGCCACTGCGGAGGTGGAGACCAAGATCGCGGAACGGAAGTTGCGGATCGAAGGCAAAGGCGAGGCGGAGAGCTTGATCGAAGACATCCTTGGCAAAGCCAGCCCGCTGTCCCGGGCCGAGCAGGCGCGGGAGCAACGGTCCGGACTGCGTCGGCCGGGGCGTGAGGACCGGACCGATCGGCAAGGGGCGACCGAGGTCACCCGCGAACAACGTCGGGCCGCCTCGGAGTTCCTGCGAGACCGTCTCCGCGGCGAGGCGGACGTTCGTGAAGCCCCCGGGTTTTTCCGGCGCGAGGTGCGGCCGCAGGACGACGGCCGCCGTGACGTCCGGCCCGACCCGCGGGCCCGTGAAAGCGCTGCCGAATTGGTTTCACCGCCGCGCTATCTCCACAAGGGCCGGCGCTACGTGCACTTCGATTCGCGGGCCTCGGTGCCGGCGATCCTGTTGGCAACCGTGGCGCTGGACCGGCTCCGCATGCAGCCGGCCCGCGAGCTGAACCCGGTCTTCTTCGGCGAAGATCAAGCAGCCGACGCCCTCCCTCCTGCGGAATACCGCGGCGACGACGCCATGGTTGTCTCCTACCCGGTCAACGAGCAGTCGATGATCTCCAGCAATGACATCCTCTTCCGCCAAGGCTCGACGCAGTTTGCGGACGGCCACTCCTACGACATGCTGCAAGTGCTGTCGGATGCGATGAACGATCCCGCGCTCAGTTCAGCCCGCTTCGTGATCGAGGGGCATGCTTCCGCCGAAGGCTCATACGATGAGAACATGGCGCTGTCGCAACGCCGGGCGGAAGCGATCGTCCGTGAAATGGTCCGCGGCGGCATTCCACCGGAACGATTGATCCCCGTGGGTTACGGCGAAGGCGAGGCCCGCCATCCCGACAACGCCGCCGAGTCGCGCCGTGCCCAGGACCGGCGCGTCGTGGTCTTCCGGATGGACGACACCCCGGTCGCTGGACGGTGAAGCGCGGCATCCTTGCCCTACCCCGAAACGAAGAAGTCGCCGGCATATCATGCCGGCGACTTTCTTGTCGGTGGAGCCCTGCACGGGCGCCGGTTACATTTCACTTGTCCGGCGTCGACCAAGGCGCCGCGGGAGCGTTGCTCGAAACCACGGGACTCAAGCAACGGGTTCCGGGCTGATGGTAACCAATCAGGCAGCCGTCGCGGGTGAAGCGCAGTTCGCGCTCGGTGCCCGGTACCACCCGCAGACCTTGAGCACCCGGGCGCTGGGAGTAATCGAAGGACCCGGCGCTGACTTTCCACGTCAGTTGCCAGGCGTCGGGACGCTCCTGGATGAGAATGGTCGCCTGGTCCGCCCAGGGCTCGCGCCGTGCGAGTTCGATCCGCGATTGTTGGAAGATGTCGTTTTGCGTGACGAGGCTGCCGCAACTGGCGAGGAGCAGGGGCAGGAAGGCGAGGATGACGCGCATGATCGGAGGTGGTCTGGGTTAATGGACGGCCGTGTGGAAACGACCACCGGCCGGGTCGCCCATGCCTATCGCGATTCGGCAGAGGCGGCAAACGGATTCCCGGATTCCCGGACCGGGCGGGCTCGCGGCTTGCAAAGCCGGCCCGATGAGATCAAGGTCGCCTGGCAGTCAGGCCCACGAAGGGATCGTGGATGGCGAAACGAAGCGAACCCGCGACTCCGATGCCGAACCGTATATCTGAAATCGCGGATTCCTTGCGGCAGCTCGGGGACATCCAGGTGAGCGAGTGGGATTTCAAGGCGCTCCTGAACAAGGACATCAAGGACCTGGAGATCGGGCCTTCCTTGAGAAAGCTGGGGAACAAGAAGGTGATCGAGTGGGATTTCAGCGAGGCTCTACCCGCCGTTCACAGGTTCGCCCACCAGGAGGTCGACGTGGTCGGCTGGGTGAAGCGGGCGGCCCGCTACAAGGTGCTGGACTGGGATTTCCGGAGCGGCGAGGTGGCGGAACCTGCCGTGGGCGGCCTCCCGGATCCGGCAGCGATGCAGGAACTGGTCGACGGACTGAAAGGGTTCCTCCGCTTTGTCACCGCCAGCCTGATCGACGAGCCGGAGCGAGCCGAGATCCGGATCCATGAGATCGATCCGGGCGTGGTGCGCTTCAATCTGGTCGTGACGGAGAAGGACCGGAAGACGCTGCTCGGCCGCGACGCATCGACGGCCACCGCACTCCGGAACATGGTGAAGGGGATCGCGCTGGAGCACGGGGTCCACGTCTTGCTGCAGGTCCTGTCGCACGAGGAGGAGCTGGCGCAATCCGGCGGCCGCTAGGCCGAAGAAAAAACCCCCGCCGGCGCGGGGCCGGAGGGGGTTGCGAACAGGGATGTCGGTCGCGGGTCAGCAGGCGGCGCGGCGGCGGCGGAGCAGGGCGAGCAGGCCGAGGCTGCCGAGCAGCGCGACGCCGGGTTCCGGGACGATCATCACGGCCAGGCTGCCTTCGGTGAAGTAGGCGGAACGGCCACCGCCGAGCTCGAGCGCATTGCCTTCGCCGAAGTGGGCGAGGTTGGCGGTGTTGAGGGTGAAGTCGCCGAGGACGAGGTTGTGGAGGCCGAGGGCGGCGGTGTTCACGTCGAAGCCGACGACGTCGTTGAAGTCGAACCCGCCGAAGGACAAGGTAGCGCCCGAGCCGAGGGTGAGCAGGCCCTGGCTGATATCGAGCGTGCCGCCTTCGGCGATCGCGATGCTGCCGGTGATGCCGGATCCGGCGTCGCCTGAGCCGATCGAGCCGGTACCGGTGATCGAGATGGTGCCGCTGCTGGTGAGGGCTCCGGTGACATACAAGGTCCCGGCCGAGACGCTGACGGAGCCGACGCTGTTGCCGTTGCCGGAGAGTGTGAGGGTGCCGGCTCCCTGCTTTTCGAGGGCGCCGGTGCCGGTCAGGTTGGCGGCGGCGGTGACGTTGAAGCCGTTGGTGTCGATCCTCGCGCCGCCGGACTGCACGTTGACGGTGGTGTTGGCGCTGATGAAGTTGCCTTCGTTCCGCAGCGCCTTGAGGACGCCGCCGTTGAGACTGAGGTTGCCGGTCCCGGGGCCGGTCTCCACGCGACCGGTGGCCAGGGTGCCGCCGTTGAGGTTGTAGGTCCCGGTGCCGCCGGCGTTCTCTCCGAGCAGGGTCTTGTTGCCATCGGTCCAGGTCCCGGCGGACTGGTTGACCGTGCCCGTGCCTCCCCCGGCGCCGATGGTGCTGAAGGCGCCGGTGTTGACGGCGGCGGAAGTGACCGAGCCGCCGTCCAGGTTGAAAGTGCCGTTGCCGCCTGCACTGATGCCGACGACCATCCACGACGCCGTCGAGATGCTGCCGCCGGTCTGGGTGAAGGTGTGGGTGCCGCCGTTGCCGATGCGGATTTCACCGCCGCCGAGGGTGGTGATGGAGCCCGCCGACATGTCGCTGGTGGTGCCATTGCGGAAGTTCGCGTTGCGGGCGGCGGAGATCGATCCGGTGAAGCTGGAAACGGCGAGGTTCTGGAGGTCCGGGCTGCCGTTGGAAGTGCCGGCGTTGGTGGTGGTCAGGCTGCCCGCGCCGATCACGTTGAGCTGGCCGGTGCTTCCGACGATCCGCCCGGCGGTGAAGGTGCCGCCGTTCACGTTGATGGTGCCGGCGCCGAAGCGGACATCGTTGTCGGAGGAATAGGAACCGCCGCTGTTGACGTTGAAGGTGCCGCTGCCGCCGCCGTTGCCGACGAACATCCAGGCGGCGTTGGTGTTGAGCGAACCGCCGTTGTTGATGTCCAGGCGTCCGCTGGTGCCCGTGCCGTTGCCGATCCAGAAGTCATTGCCGCCGACCGTCGCGGACTTGTTCACCGCGGTGGTGATCTGGGGAAAGTTTCCGGTGGCCACGTTGACGGTGGCCCTGGAGTTGATGCCGGGCACGCCGGAGCTCCAGTTGGCGGCATCGGTCCAGTCCTGGCTGGCGTTGCCGGTCCAGTTCGTCTGGGCCTGGGCGGAACCCGCGAGTCCTGCGAGGAACGCGGTCTTGAGCAAGGTGCTTCTCATGATGGTGGGGCGCTTGGATTTGCCGCGGAGTTCCATCTGCTTGGGAAGGCGGAATTCGAGCTAAGGGGGCGAACCATGGCGAGTTCGCAGCGGGCGCGCTTGCTCGTTCCCGGCAAACTTGTGTATGATTTTACCAATTCGAAACCCGGCTTCCCACGTTCGTGGGATGAAGTAACCCGATCGGGTGATCGGAATGTGTCGATCCCAAGGGCCGGGAAGACGGGCCCAACGTGGAATCCCGGCTCATGGGCTCGCCGGAAGACTTGCCACTACGTGGAGCTTTACGACACGTCGGAAGGCGATTCCGGCACCAGGGTAACGGGGCTTGCGGCCGGAGCTGTAGGCTCAGACCTGGAATGGAGCATCGCCAAGCCGCAGTCTGAGGAAATTCCTGTCTCTTTCCGCCGGCTTCTTTTCAGACTGCACCCGTGCGCCATTCTTCCTTTCTCCATGCCGCGCTTGCCGGAGCCTGCGTGCTGATGCTCGGCGCCTGCGTCCCTTCGACCATGCGTTCCGGGGTGCGGACCACCCCGCTGGAGGACCTCGGGACCGTGCTCTCGACCGGCGACGGGAACATCAACGCGCAGAGCAAGACCCGCGACCGCATCACGGTCTCCGCGGCATTGCTTTCCGATGCCGAGGCGCGCGACTACTACGGCGTGAACCTTGCGAAGAAAGGTATCCAGGCCGTGTGGCTGCCCATTTCTAACAAGTCGCCCCACGAACAGTGGATGCTGACCGCCCACATCGACCCGGACTACTACACGCCGGACGAGGCCGCGCGACAGTTCCCTAGCCTCGTTCCCGGTCGCGGCGGGGAAGCACGCCGGCAGAAGTTCCGCGATCTCGCGATGCGTTCGCGCCTCGAATCCGGCAAGACCTACGAAGGCCACGTGCTGATCCCGCGCAGTGAAGGCGGGCGCTTCATCGAGGTCACCATCAACGGCTCCGGCCGTGAGCGCCGATTTGGCTTCCCGCTGCGGACGCCGGACGGTCACTTCGACTTCGAAAAGATGGACGGCACCGCGGGCAAGGTCACCACCAACCTGACCCGCCCGCAACTTCGCACCCGCCTCGCGCAGCTTCCCGCCACGACCGTCAATGCCAACGGCAGCGCGACCGGCGATCCGCTCAACGTGGTGATCGTCGGCGAGGCCTCGCAGATGATGGCGGCGCTGTCGGAATGCGGCTGGTCCTTCACCCACCGCATCGACTGGACGACGGTCCGCCGCGAGATCGCCGCCGCGCTCCGCGGCAAGCCGTACCGCACCGCGCCGGTCAGCTCGCTCTACGTCTTCGGCCGCTCCCAGGACCTGTCCTTCCAGCGCTCGCGGCTCAGCATTTCCCAGCGCAGCCACATGCGGCTGTGGCAGGCACCGTACACCGTGGAAGGCCGGCCGGTGTGGGTCGGCCAGGTCAGCCGCGACATCGGGATCAAGCTCACGACGAAATCGCCGACCTTCACCACCCACGTCATCGATCCGATGGTCGACGAGGCGCGCCAGTTCGTGCTGGAAAGCCTGCTCTACCGCTTCCGCATCCGTCACTTCGGCTTCGTCCGCGCCTCGCCGCCCGCCCCGCCGGAAAGCCCGCGCCACAATCTAACAGGCGACCCTTACATCACCGACGGCATGCGTCTCATCGTCTTCCTCGCCTCCGGTCCGGTCAGCGCCGGGGAGGTCCGCGACCTCGGTTGGGAAAAGACCGGCAAGGGGCCCATCGAGTCCGGCCAGAGCGGCGGGGCCGGCCGGTGAAGTGCCGACCGGGCTCCGTCGGCTTTTAGGATCGATTCCGGCATCCGCCGCGGTAGGACGGGGCATGCGACTTTTCCTCACCCTGCTGTTGCCCGCGCTGCTTTCGCTCGCCCACGCCGCGCCCGATCCGGATCCCGCGCGTTTCGCGAACGAGATCAAGGCCTTCGATGCGGCCGACGCGAAGAGTCCGCCGGCGAAGGGCGGCATCGTTTTCACCGGCAGCTCGAGCATCCGCATGCTGAGCTTGCCGAAAGTGTTCCCCGGCCTGAAGGCGCTGAACCGCGGCTTCGGCGGCAGCCATATCTCGGAGGTGAACCACTATCTCGACTTCTGCGTGCTGCGCCACGAGCCGTCGACGGTGGTCTTCTACTGCGGCGGCAACGACGTGTGGGACAAGAAGTCGCCGGAGCAGGTGGAGGAGGACTTCACGGAGTTCCGGACGCGGCTGTTCGCCAAGGTGCCGGAGGCGAGGTTGATCGTCATGGCGATCCGCCCGAGCCCGGCGCGGGTGTCGATCCGCGGGGTGGAGGCGGCGATGAACCTGCGCTTCCAGAAGGCGGCGGAAGCGGACCCGCGGATCACCTACGTCGCGGGCTCGTGGGACCGTTTCCTCGAGGATGCCGGGAAGCCGGAGCCGGAGCTTTTCATCAAGGACGGCCTGCACATGAGCGATGCCGGATACGCGATCTGGAAGGAACTGCTGACGCCGCTGTTAGACTCGAAAGGAAAATGAATCAACAGGAGGAAGCGGAGGGAGCAGAGGAAGAAAATCATGCAGGGATTGGCGGATTCACCTGCGGGGGCGGTATGGGACGGCTCCATGAAAGCGTCCAATGGATTGATTCTCCGCTGTCTCTGCGACCTCCTGTTCAAAAGCATTCCGGTCTTCAGGGTTGGAGACCCCGACCGCGACACCGTGACGTGCGAAAGCCGGAGCCCCTCGCTGGCTCCGGCCTGGATCGCACACACAGAAAATGACAGGCTTCACTCGGCGAGCTGGCCGAGCGCGGTGAGCGAAGTCAGCGGCCAGGGTCCGCCGATCTTGCCGGCTTCGGTGGCGGCACCGGTGCTCAGGTTGATCGTGAACAACGACGCGCGCAGGTTCTTCTTCTTGCCGTTCTTCACGACGAGGCTGGCGTAGGCGGTGCCGGTGCTCACGGCGATGTCGAAGCCGGCGACGTTGGTCAAGTCGACGCCGAGCGGTCCCACCGTGTTGAGCGTGCCGTTGTTCGGCGTGTCCTGAAGAACGAGGACTCCGCGGGTCGAGTCGATGTCGTAGAGGGTGGTGCCGGTCAGCGGGTCGTTGTCGCTGTTGGTGTAGGCGCAGGCCGTGACGTCCGGCACCGCGGCGAAGCCCGGATCACCGCCGGCATAGGCCAGGCTGGCGTCGACGAACACGATGGCTCCGGTATCAGGATGGGCGCGGAGATTCTGGCCGGCGTCGGTCATGATGCGGATCCTGTCGACGGTCGGATTGAAGTCGAAGGAGATGCTGGCCCCCACGACCGCCGGATTGAGCGGGGTGGGGGAGACCGCGGTGGCCATGCCGGTGTCGCGATTGATCACATAAAGCCGGCTGGTGCTACCGAGCGCGTAGATCTGGCCGTTCAGCGGTCGGACGTCGATGCCGAGGATTCTCTCCTTCTTTTGGAGGCCCTTGATCTTGACCTTGGAGACGTCCATCGGGTCGTCACTCGGGAAAGTGACGAGGATATTGTTGCCGCCGATGCCGGCGAGCAGTTCGGCCGCGGTGGCGGGAGCCAGCGACGCGGCGGCGAAGGCGGTGGCGGCGAGCGCCGTGCGGAGGGAGTTCGTTTTCATGGTTCGAGGGGGACGAGGTTTCAGTTGGTGGTTTTGAGAAATCCCGCCGCGTGACGGGACCGTGATCGGAGCCTAACGGCCCTCCCCGACCGTCTCAACGGGCCGCGGGTTCCAAATCGGAATGGGGGCATACAGATCCCGCGGGTCCGGCGGGAAGGCCCCTGTTTCAAGGCTTTAGCGCCTCCGCGTGGCCGCGGATTTCGGACTCGGTGAGCGCGCGGCCGTAGATCGCGACCTCGTCGATGCCGCCGATCCACTGGCGGATCTGGTTCGTCGATGTCGGCTGAAGGCGGCCGATGATCGGGCGCAGGAGGGCGTTGTGAAAGGGGAGTGAACTTGTGGTGGACTCCGAGAGCCGGCCGTCGAGATAGAGACGGATGGCTGTGCCGTCGTGGACCGCGGCGACGTGGATCCAGCGGTGGAGCAGGTGGGATTCGCGGGAGTAGAGGTTGGTGCCGCCGATGTAGCCGGCGGGGGCTCGGAACATGGCGCGCAGCGCGAAGTCGGGATGGAGGTGGCCGAGGTGTTCGCCGCGCCTGGCCATCCGTTCGAGGAGGAAGGTCTGGGGCGCGTGCCGGACGGAAGCGGGGGTGTCGGGCGGCAGCGGTCCGGGTTCCGCCCGCTCGAGGGCGATGGCCGTGCCGTGGTTCTCGGCCGATGAGAAAAGCAGGCATTCCACGGTGACACCTCGGGCGGTGTCGAGGCCGGGGATCCCATCGGGCGGCGTGGCGAACCCGGCGGCATCGCTTTCGTTCACGACCAGGTAGCGCTGGCGTTCGTGGCCGGAAAGCCGGGCGCGCTCCATCAGCATCAAGGGATGACTGCCGGTTTCGTCGGGCACCAGGCGATCGGTGCCGGCGGTCTCGAAGCGCCAGTAGGCGGCGGGATCCGACGCCAGCACGGCGGCGGCGTAGGCCTGTTCGCCGCCGGGCGGAACCATCAGCGGGGCCGGCGGAACCCGCAGGAAAGCGGATGCGGGGCGGTCCGCGGGCGACAGGCGGGCGTTGACGAGGATCGAAGCGCCGGCTTGGAGCTGCAGTTCTTCCAAGGTCCGGCCGGAGCTGCCGACGGTGGAAGCGGTGAGTTCGTTTTCGAAAACCCGGACCTCCGCGGTGCCATCGTCCGCCGCCTCGACCGAGAATTCCGAGCCCATGTCGACCAGGGCGCCCTTCGGCAGGTGGACGACGAAGGGTCCCTTGCTGCCGATGCTGCGGAAGGCGGCCGGGCCGCGCTGCAGGACGAACTCGCCGTTCTCCAGCAGTTCGAATTCCGCGGGACCTTGGACGTGGACGCTCTGTCCACCGACCAGCGAGAAGGAGACCGTCCCCTGGTGGATTCGGACGATGCCCGGGCCGAGCGGCTGGCCCGGAGCGGCCGGATCAGAGCGATTCCAGCGCAGGTCGGTGGCCGCGGAAATGACCGCCAGCACCAGGTCGCCGGGCTCTCCCGATGCGGCGAGCGGTGCGGGGTCATCTTGGCGGTCCTGCAGGCTCCACCAGGCGGCACCGCCGGACAGGACGAGCGCGGCGGCGGCGGCGAAAGCGGGCCATTTCGGCACCCGCGGGCGCCGGGAAATGGGGATGGCCTTGCCGTCCGACGCGAGATCCGCGAGCTCCAGATGGATCGCGACATGGCTGCGGTAGTATTCCCGCGCCGCCGGATCGAGCAACAGGAGCTGGTCGAGTTCCGCCGCGCCGGCGTCATCGAGCAACCCGTCGGAAAGCCGGGACAGGAGATGGACCAGACGGGGCGATGGGGATTCTCCGGACATGGTTCAGCGGGGGAGGCGGTGGCCTTCGGCGGCGAGCTGGCGGCGGACGCAGGCGATCAGGAGGCCGCGGACTTTCTCGAGGATCCGGTAGAGCCGGTGGACGGATTCGTTGCGGGCGGCGGCGAGGTCGGTGATCGAGGTGCCATGGCCGTAGCGGGCCTCGATCACGTCGCGGGCGCGGCCGTCGAGCTGGCAGAGGCAGGACTCGAGCGCTTGACGGACGGGTTCCGCGGGCACGGCTTCCGGGGCTTCGCCGGCGAGCACGTCGACCAGTTGGTCCGAGAACACCAGCCGGTCGCGGCTGCGTTTCTTGCGGAAGCGGAGGACCTCGAAGTAAGCGAGCCGCATCGCCCACGGGAGGAACTCGCGGGAGTGGTCGAAGGTGTCGAATTTCTCCCAGAGGCTGATCGCGGTGTCCTGCATCAAGTCATCCAGATCGCCGGCCTCGGGGTGGATGCTGTAGATGAAATTCCGGATCGACCGCTGGTTCGGCATCATCAGCGCGAGGAAGTCGCGGTTGGGCTCTGGCGGTCCGGAGTTCATGGTCGGGCGGGCGGGCGGCCGGGCGGGCCGTTCGACGGGATTAAGCCGGGCGGCCCGGATTTTCGCGAAGATTTTCGCGCGGCCGCCAGGGACCCGCAACGGCGCTGTTTCCTCCGCCGGCCGGAGCCTCGGAAAAATCTTCCACGTTTTTCCGCGAGAAAGCCGGGGCCGCGGCTTATGCCCGCCAGCCCTCCATCCTCCGGGGGCGGACCCACTCCTGACCCACGCGTATGAAAAACCTCCGCCTTCATCTCCTCTCGCTCGCCACCGTCACAGTGGGAACCGCCACCGCCGCCGATCTTTACTGGGACGGCGGCACCACCAACATCGCCGCCAACGGGGACGGGGCCTCGTCCTTCCTCGCCGGAACGTGGAGCACTTCCATCGCCAACTGGGACCAGGGCGCAGGGCTTGCCCACGTGCCATGGAACAACGGGGATACCGCCATCTTCGGGGGGACGCCCGTCAACACGATCCGCGTGATCGCCCTCGGCTCGAGCGTCAACGTCGCCCAGATCAAGATCATCACCGGCAGCACCGGCAATTTCCGCCACGACATCGGCGTCGCCACGGACGCCACCAACGCCATCACCTTCAGCGGGACCTACAGCGACACCACCCCGGCGATCGACGCCTCCGGCGCCCTCAACAACAACTTTCCGGCCAAGGTCACCGGCACCCCGAGCGGTGGCATGGTCATCAAGCACGGATCCAACATCACCACCCCGGGCAGCACCGGGCGCTTCGCCCTGACCAACCCGAACTGCGACTTCGTGGGTGACCTCATCCTGACCGGGGGAAACCTCTCGACCGGATCGCAGTTCGGAAACGCCGCGAACAAACTCGTGCTCAAAGGTGGCGCGCTGTTCTTCAGCAACGGGGCCGCCATCTCGAGCACCTTCGCCCGCAACATCGAGGTCGCCTCGGCCAGCGGGCTGGCCTGCAATGCCGCGACCAGCGGGTTGCAGGCTCTCGACCTGACGGGAACCATCACCGGTTCCGCGCCGTTCACCCGATACGTGAGCGTCCTCGGCACTGCGATTTCCGAGGTCCGCTTTTCCGGCAACATGTCGGGATTCACCGGCACCTTCGAGAATGCCGGCCCCGCGACGACCAGCATCGCCACCGTGCAGACCACCGCCGAAAGCGGCGGGGCCTGGAAGCTCTCCGGTGGCACCCTGAAACTCAACACCACCAACGATACCCACATCGCCAACGGCACGGGCAAGAGCGACCTGCTGATGAACGGCGGGATTCTCGACATGAACGGCAAGGCCGAGACCATCAACGGGCTCTCCGGTGCCGCCGGCACGTTGCAGAACAACCTCAACGCCAGCACCGGCGTCCTGACCGTCGGCGACGCCGACACCAGCGCCACCTTCGGCGGCACCCTCCGCAACAACGCGGGCGGAGCCGCCACCGGCCAACTCGGCCTGACCAAGACCGGCAGCGGCACCCAGACCCTCACCGGCGTGTGCTCCCACACCGGCCCCACCACCGTTAACGCCGGCCAGCTCCTGGTCACCACCCGCTTCGGCGATTTCTCCCCGTCGGTCCCGGATTCACCGGTCACGGTGGCCGATGCCGCCACCTTCGGGGTCAAGCTGCACGCCAGCGGGGCGACCGCCGCCGTCAACAGCCTGGTCACCGGCAGCGGGGCCGGCTCGACCCTCCGCCTCGACACCGGCGCCTTCGGCAACACGCCTTTTGAAATCATCGATGCCGCCACGTTCACGCCGGGAATCGGGGCCAGCACGCTGCTCCAGCTCCGCGGTTTCAATTTCACCACCGGCACCTTCCCGCTCATCAAGTACACCACGCTGGACGGAGCCGGCTTTGCCGGGCTGACCCGGCAGTTGCCCTACCGCATCGCGGGCGATCTGGTCGACAACTCCGCCGCGGGCCTGGTCGAACTCAACATCACCTCCGCGGAATCGGCCGTCTGGGAAGGCGATGTGAACGGCAACTGGGACATCAATCCCGACGCGGACGGCAGCGCCGGCACCTTCAACTGGAAGACCTCGGTCGCCGGCACCGACACCCGCTACGCCCAAGGGCCGGTCAACACCGACCAGGTGACCTTCAACGGCAGCGCCACCGGCACCTCGGCGGTCAACCTGACCACCACGCTCACCCCCCTCAACGTGCTGGTCGATAACCCCGCCAGCAAGCCCTACACCTTCGCCGGCACCGGCAAGCTCAGCGGCGAAACCGCGCTGGTGAAGAGCAACGACGGCACCCTGATCCTCGCCAACCCGACGCCCTACGACCACAGCGGCGGCACCACCATCCTGCTCGGCACGCTGCAGCTCGGCGACGGCACCACGCCCGGCCTCGGCCGGATCGGCGGGCCGATCTTCATCGATGGCTTTGGCTCCAAGCTGGTGCTCGATCGTCCCGAGGATCTGACTCTGAGCAATGTGCTGGGCGGCAGTGGCGGGATCGTCAAGAAGGGCACCAGCACCCTCACCTTGGATGCCGCCAACACCTTCACCGGTGACTTCATCATCAGCAAAGGGTCCCTGGCGGCAGCGGCCGGCAACTCCCTCGGCAGCGGCACGGTCCTTCTGGGCGACGCCGCCACCGGAAGCGATGCCGTCAGCCTCGTGCTCAACAACCGCGCCGACGTCACCAACAACATCTTCGTCACCACCGACGGCACCGGCACCGCCACGCTGGCCGCCAGCAACACCGGCACGGGCACCACCAATCCGGCGACCTTCGGTGGCTCGGTGACCCTCGATCGCCCCACCACCCTGCGCAACGACATCGCGGGCGACCTGCTCAGCTTCACCGGTGCCATCACCGGCAACGTCGGAACCCTGACCATCGAGGGCGGGCAGGTGGTGTCGCTCCAATCCCTCTCCAACAACTTCACCGGCGACGTCGCGGTCACCGGCGCGGGCACCGTCTTACAGGCGGGCCTGACGACTGGTTCCGAATTCATCCCGGACACCGCGGACGTCGATCTCGCGGCGGGCAGTTTCCTCCGCCTGTCCGGCGCGGGCACCACCAACGAAACCATCGCCGGGCTCACCGGCAGCGGCACGGTACAGCGCACCGTGACCGGCCTCAAGGTCCTGGTGGTCGGCAGCGGCGATGCCAGCAGCACTTTCGACGGCCTGTTCACCGCCACCGCGGGCGTGCTGGGGCTGACCAAGACCGGTGCCGGCACGCTGACGCTGACGGCCGCCAACACCTACGCCGGCAGCACCACGATCAATGGCGGCACGCTCGAGGTGAACGGCTCGATCACCAGCCTGGCCCTGCCCACCGGCGGTACGCTCGCCGGGTCCGGCACGGTGGGTGCGATCTCCGCCACTGGCACCGGCAAGGTTTCCCCCGGCACTCTGACCACCACCGCCACTCTCAGCGCCATCGGGAACGTCTCGTTCGCCACCGGCACCAGCTATGTCGCCCAGGTCAACAGCGACGGCACGCCGGCCGCCGACAAGCTGGCCGTCACCGGCAACCTGACGCTGGGGGCCGGAGTCGCCGCGCTCGATCTCAGCGACCTGGGCACGACCACTCTAACAGATCCCGTCAAGCTGGTCCTCGCCACCGCCACCGGCGCGATCACCGGCACCTTCGCCGGCCTCGCCAACGACAGCGACGTCATCGTCGGGACCAATACCTACAAGATCCAGTACGACGACACCGTGGGGCCGCTCAACGCGATCACCCTGACCTTCGGCACGCCTTCCGGCTACGGCACCTGGGCCAGCGCCAATTCGGTCGGTGCCGCCGATCTGGACGATGAGAACGATGGCGTCGACAATGGCGTCGAATACGTGCTCGGCACCGATCCCAAGGCGGCAACCACCACGGGGATCATCCCGCTGGTCACCGCCACCGAGTTCAAGTTCACCTTCACCCGCAGCGATGCGTCGGAAACCCCGGACACCGCGGTGTGGATCGAGACCAGCAACGACCTCGTCAACTGGAACAGCGACGGCGGGCCCCACGCCGTGGGAGCCGTGAGTGCGGGCAGCGTGGCCATCGTCGAAAACCCGGCCGCCCCCGCCGCGGACCCGGGCACCGATACCGTGACCCTGACCGTGCCGAAGAACACCGCCGCCAAGTTCGCCCGCTTGAAAGTGGTGGTGACGCCGTGATCCCGCGCCCCACCATCGTCCGCGCCGGCGGGCTTTCCTTGCTGGCGGCCTGCTCGTCGTTCGCCGGGGCGCAAGTGGTCATCAACGAAGTCCACTACGCCCCGGAGCCGAAGACCGCGAAGCTCGAGTTCATCGAGCTGCTCAACTCCGGCCCGGCGGCGGTGGACCTCGGCGGCTGGCGCGTCAGCGGCGGGGTGGATTGCACCTTCCCCGCCGGGACGGTGCTGGGGGCTGGGAAATACCTGCTGGTGTGCCAGGACCTCGGCGCGTTGACCGCCGCATGGTATCCCCCGCTCAGTCAGGAAACCGCCGTGGTTTACGACTACTCCACCGCCACCGGTTCGCCCACGCCGGGCACCGCGATGGCCGGGCAGGACCGGTGGATCCTGCCGGGCGGCGGCAGCGAGCTGACGGTCCGCAGCGATGTCGAACTGCCGGGCATCAGCGGCAACCGCGGCTATTCCTCCGCCACCGCGGCCGATGCCACCCGCTGCAACGATGCCGCGTTTTCCTACGCCATCCCGGCCGGCGCGACGACCCTG
Organism: Haloferula sp.; assembly: GCA_044372775.1. Lineage (GTDB taxonomy): Bacteria > Verrucomicrobiota > Verrucomicrobiia > Verrucomicrobiales > Akkermansiaceae > Haloferula. The sequence goes on along the minus strand of JBIPNO010000045.1, from coordinate 25,219 downwards.
CGCTTTTCTCTAACAGGCCGCATCAAGAACAGCGCCACCGCGTCGCTGGGGCCGGGCTGCGATGCCAACGGCAACCAACGGATCTCCACCGCCGATGCCACGGGCGAATACGGCTTCGAGTTCGGCTTCACCAACAACACCTGGTTCATCCGCCAGGCCGCGCAAGGCCCCCAGACCAGCAGCGCGAACCTCGGCTTCAACGCCAGCGGCCGCGTCTGGTACATGGAACTGCGGGTCGATCCCGCCGCGAACGGCGGCGATGGCGCGGGCAGCCTGTTCGTCCGGCAACTCGGCGACACGTCGAACAACCCGGTCGCTGACACGCTCAAGCCGGTGGCGAATCTGCAGAACATCCCCCTCGGCCTGTCGCGGATGAGCGCCAACGGCGGCCACTCCAACCCGGCCGCCTGGAACGGCCTGGTCACCCGCATCGGCGCGGGCCACCTCGATGCCATCACCGTCGCCCACGCCTCGCTGCAAGCGCCGCCCGAAACGCCGCTGATGTTCCAGATGAATGGCGCGCTGTCCAACGAGGGCGAGACCCTCAACTTGCGCAATGCCTCCGACACCGTGGTCGATACCGTCGGCTACCGCGCCGAGTTCCCGTGGCCGGTCTCCGCGGCGGGCGGCGGACCATCGATGCAGTTGATCCATCCGGACCTCGACAACGACCTCGGCGGCAGTTGGCGCGCCGCCCTTCCCACGCCGGCCGCGCAAAATGCGGTGCATGCCGGCAACGCGCCGCCGCAGGTCCGCCAGGTCGCCCATTTCCCGCAAGTGCCCGCCGCCAGCCAACCGATCGTCGTGTCCGCCAAGGCGACCGATCCGCACGGGGTCGCACAGATGAAGTTGTTCTATCAGATCGTCGCGCCCGGCGATTATCTGCCCGCCTTCCTGCCGCATCCCCACGCCACCCTGCTCGCCACGCCCAACGCCCCGCTGGCCGCCAATCCGGCCTTCGAGGATCCCGCCAACTGGACCGAAGTCGTGATGCGCGACAACGGCGGCGGCGGCGACCTGCTGGCGGGCGACGACATTTTCACGGCATCGATTCCCGGCCAACTCAACCGCGCGCTGGTCCGCTACCGGGTGCGCGCCACCGACCTGTTAGGCTCCGCGGTGCAGGTGCCCTACGCCGACGATCCGTCGCTCAACTTCGCCTGCTTCGTTTACAACGGCGTGCCGGACTGGCGCGCCGCGACCCGCTCGGTCCACCCGGAAGGCGCGGGGCACGTCTATCCGTCCTCGTTGCTGAACTCGCTGCCGGTTCACACGCTGATCACCCGCAATGCCGACCTGCTCCACTGCTACGCCTACTCAAGTCTCGGCAACAGCGGCTGGCAGATTCCGAAGTCCAACACCGAGGCGCGCTCCGCCTTCAACTGGGAGGCCGCCTTCGTCTCGGACGGCATCGTTTACGACCACATCCGCTACCGCCTGCGCCAGTCCAACGACCGCTACTCGGGCAATGGCAAGCGCTCGATGCGCTTCCGCTTCAACGACGGCCACCATTATCAGGCGCTCGACGAAAACGGCGAGAAGCTCCCCGCCAAGTGGCGCAAGCTCAACACCGCGAAGATGTCCCGCTTCGGTGGCGCGACCGAGTACGGCCTGCGCGAGGTCATCAACTCCCGCCTTTGGAAACTCTTCGGCGTCGAGGTGCCCGCCTACTGGCACGCCCACTTCCGCGTGATCGACGGACCCGACGAGGCGCCCGCCGGCACCAACGGCCAGCACCTCGGCGACTTCCACGGGCTGGCCTTGTTCTACGAGGACTTCGCCGGGGCCTTCCTGGAAAACCGCGGCCTGGCCAAGGGCAACGTTTACAAGTGGAAGGACGGCGTCACCAACCCCGCCGACCTCCAGCAGTACCAGGCCCGCGAGGCGGTGGCGGATTACTCCGACTTCACCACCATCCACACCCAGCTCCGTCCCGAGCGCGACGAAGCCTGGCTGCGCTCGCACGTCGACTGGAACCAGTGGTACCGCTACCACGCGATCTGCGAGGCGATCCGCCACTACGACTTCGGCGTCACCTCGGGCCACTGGAAGAACCGCGGCTGGTACTTCCAGCCCGCACCCGGGTCCCCGCGCGGGCTGCTGCGGCACATCCCCCACGACCACGACGCCACCTGGTATGTCGGCTATCACGACGGCCTCACCGTCGGCATCGGCGTCGACTTCGCCAAGCAGGCGATCTTCGGCGCCAACGGGACCACCGAGAAGTACGCCTTCACCGTCGAGTACCGCAATGTCCTGCGCGAATGCCGCGACCTGCTGTGGCAGCCGGAAACCGTGCACGACATGATTGACCGCACGGTCGCCGGCATCGCCGCCTTCACGCTGGCCGACCGCGACCGCTGGCTGAGCGCGCCCGCCGCCGCCGGCTACGAGTCCGGCATGCCCGCGATCGAGACCCTGCCGCCCGGGCTCAAGTCCTTCGCCTTCGTCGCCGACACCGTCAACGGCAGCACGCTGGTGGGCGGCCGCGCGGCCTATCTCGATCAACTGGCGCACGACCCCGCGATCCCGGCCACCCCGGTCATCAGTTACGCCGGCAGCCCGGGATATCCGGTCAATGGCGTGGTGCTCGAATCCAGCGCCTATCAAGCGAACTCGGCGGCCTCTTTCGCGGCCATCCAGTGGCGGCTCGGCGAGGTCACCGATCCCGCCTCGCCGGCTCACGATCCCGCGGCCTTGCCGGTTTATGAAATCACCCCCGCCTGGGACTCCGGCGAACTCTCTCCCGCCCAGCTCCAAGCCGAGGTCCCGCTGTTCAACCTGCGCTCCGGCCACAGCTACCGCGCCCGCGTCCGCCATCGCGACAGCGCCGGCCGCTGGAGCCATTGGTCGGCTCCGCTCGCGTTCACCGCCACCTCCGCGGACCTCGGCTTCTATCAGTCGTCCGTGGTCGTCAGCGAATTCATGTATCACCCGGCGGGTGCCAACGAGAACCTCGAATACGTCGAGCTGCTCAACATCAGCCGCCATGAAGTCGACCTCACCCCGCTGCGCTTCACCAAGGGCATCGACTTCGACTTCGCCGGCTCCGATGTCACCACGCTGGCCCCCGGCGGCCGTGTGCTGGTCGTGAAGAACCGCGCCGCCTTCGAAGCCGCCCACGGCAGCGGCCATCCGATCGCCGGCGAGACCCCGGACAACCTCTCCAACGGCGGCGAACGCCTCAAGCTCTCCTACGGCGCGGGCGACGGCATCGTCGATTTCATCTACGACGACCTCCCGCCCTGGCCGCTCGCGGCCGACGGCGGCGGCCCGTCGCTGGTGCTGGCCGACCCGCTGTCCGCGCCCGATCACGGGATCGCCGCGAACTGGCGCGTCAGCACCACTCCCGGCGGCACTCCCGGCTCCACCGACGCGCCCGTCTTCACCGGAGATCCCGCGGCCGACCTCGACGGCGACGGGATCCCGGCCCTGTTAGAGTTCGCCCTCGGCGGCAGCGACTCCCACTCCGGCGACCGCGACCGCCTGCCGCGCCTGGAATGGTGGACCAGCGGCGGTCTAAGCTTCCCCGCCCTCGCCTTCAGCCGTCCCCACGGCATCGAGGGCATCTACTATATCCTTCAGACTTCCGGTGATCTGTTCACATGGTCCGACCACGATCCCGTCAACCATGCCGCAGGGCCGCCACCGGCCGGCGGCGAGGTGCCTCAGCTCTACCGTTCGCCCGCCGCCGGCGCGACACCGCGCCAATTCCTCCGCCTCAAGGTCGAGCCCGCCAGCCCATAAGGCACCGGCCGAGAAAACGACCCTCGCCGCTGGATGTGGCAGTCGATGTTTTGACTTCAGTCGCCGGGCTGGTTATCCTGAAAGTCCGGTGCATGTTCCTCCCCCGATTCCGGACCCTGGCGGTCCCTGCCTGCGGGTTCACGCCGACGGCGAACGGCGCCGGCCTGCCGCCCGGCGAAGCTGCGCGGGTGCTGGTGAAGTTCAAGGATGCCGTGGTGCCGGCCTCGCTTCCTTTGCCGCCGGGCAGCCGGGTTTCCCTGCCGCCGCGTCCGCCGTTGCCGCCGGATGCGCCTCGGCTTCGGCCGGACTATCAGCCGGCGATCTTCCATGTGGTCGAGCTTCCCGCCGGCAGCGACATCGCGGAAGTGGTGGCGGACCTGTCGGCGCTTCCCACGGTGGAGTATGCGGAGTCGGACGGGGTCGGCAGCGGGGGGGCGACCGTTCCGAACGATCCCGACGCGGCCGGCCAATGGCACCACCAGCAGATCCGCACGCCGCTCGCCTGGGATGTCACGCGGGGCTCGGCCGAGGTGGTGCTGGCCGTGCTGGATACCGGGATCAATGCCTCCTTGCCCGACTTCAGCGGGCGGGTGGTGGCGGGCTACGGCTTCGTGAACAACGACAGCGATCCGGCCGACGACCACGGGCATGGCAGCTCCGTGACCGCGGTGGCGGCGTCCACCGGCAACAACGGCCAGGACGCGGCCGGGGTGGATTGGAACTGCCGCATCATGCCCTTGAAAGTGCTGAACAGCTCGAACGCCAGGACGCGGCCGGGGTGGATTGGAACTGCCGCATCATGCCCTTGAAAGTGCTGAACAGCTCGAACTCCGGCTTCTACTCCTGGTGGGCCGCCGCGGTCGACTTCGCCGCCGCGAACGGGGCCGACGTGATCAACTTGTCCGCCGGCGGCTCCACGACCAGCACCACATTGACCAATGCCATCGACAATGCGATCAACGCCGGAGTGATCTTCGTCACCATCACCCACAACGACGGCTCGGGCACGGTCCGCTATCCGGGGTCTTTGCCGCAGTGCATCACGGTCGGCGCATCCGGCCCCACCGGCGTGATCTCCGGCTTCAGCAACTACGGAACCGCCACGGACCTGGTCGCACCGGGCGGCATCGGAGGCTCGGGGGGCAGTTATACCACCAACATGGTCGCCACCAATCTGAACGGCGACAACAACTGGTTCTGGGGCACCGACGAATGCCGCGACGAAGAAGCCCTTCGCGATCGAGTGGTCGCCCGACCTCGGCACCTGGTATCCCGTGCCTCCATCGGCACCGCTGTCGGTCGCGGCCGGCCGCGCGGCCTGGACGGACGATGGCAGCCTGACCGGCACTCCGCCCGGGGCGCGCCGGTTTTACCGGAGTTCGATCCGGCGCTGAGCCGTGAGCGGGCGCCAGCGGAGCAAGATGGAAGGACAGCCGCCTGATTCTCAAAATCTCGTGTTCGACGGTGGCACGCTGCCAATTCATCCGCCTCGAAATCACCGGAGTTCCTTGATCGCCACGGCGTCCCGCTTTAGTTCGATCCCGGCGTTGGACAACGGCGGCGGGGACGCTGCGCGAAAGGCCGCTCCTCCGCCAGGCATCATCGCTGAAAGCCGCGCCCCATGATCCCGCTTCAGAACCCCGCATCCACCTGCCGCCTCGCGCTCCTGTCCGGCCTGCTCGTCCGCATCGCCGCGGCAGCACCCTATGCCTACGTCGATGCGAATCCCGGAAACACCACCCTCGACGGGGCCACGCTGGTTTCCCCGACGAACTACATCAACGACGGGACCGCAGGCTCGCCGACCGACAACAAATGGACCTTCCGCACCGATTCGGGGTTCGCCACCTACGAGCAAGGCAACGCCTTCGAGAGCGACAACGGGACCGACGGCGGCGGTGATCGCGAAACGACGGCGCCTTTGGTCACCACGATCACCCTGCCCGCCGCGGGCACCTATGAATTCGTCGTCGTCTTCGCCCAGAACAGCGGACGCGACGTCGCCGCGAAGATCGGTTCCGCTCCGACGACCGCCGATCTTTTCAGCTCCACCCATTCCCTCACGGTCCACCAGGGCGCCGATCCGCAGATCGTCTTCGATGACAGCTACGCCAACGGCCGGGGCGCGAACCATGGCGCGGGCCACCTCGGCCAGATCACCACGACCGCCGCGAATCAAGCGGTGCGAATCTTCATCAACGGCCTGGCCCGGAACACGGCCAATGACGAAGAACGCACCCAGTACGAAGGCATCGGCTACCGGCTTTACGAGGAACCGCCGCCGCCCGTCCCCAGGCACCGCGATGTCTTCCTCCTCGCCGGCCAGTCGAACTCCGACGGCCGCGGTCTCAAGGCCGAACTGACCGGCGGACTGGCGACCTATGCAGGTCCGCAGGCCGGCGTGCTGGTCCACTACACCAACACCGCCTACACCAACGCCGACCGGAGCCGATACAGGAAATGGCTGACGCTCGAACCCGGCTACAGCGTGGCCCCCGGCTACAGCGGCACCTTGCCCTCCACCAGCTTCGGGATGGAAATCGGTGCCGCGAAGGTGCTCAGGACCTCCTATCCGAATCCGGCCTTCATCAAGGTGACGCGCGGCGGCACCGCGCTCGGCGTGCCGGGCACCGACTGGTATCCCGCGCCGCCCGGCTCGCCCGACGCCGGCCCGCTCTACAAGGCTCTCATCGAATCGACCCAACTGGCCCTCGCGGAACTCACCGCCGCCGGCGACACTCACACGGTGCACGGCCTGTTCTGGCATCAGGGAGAAAGCGATAGCACCCGCACCGCGGAGTACGGCGGGCTGCTGGCCACCTTCATCCAAAGCGTGCGCCGCGACCTCGCCCTGCCGAACCTGCGCTTCATCATCGGCGAACTGGCCCCCGGGAAGCCGCAGGACTTCCGGTCCGTGCAGTGGGAGGTCGCCCGCAGCGTGCCCAACACCCGGTTCATCTCGTCGCGCGGCTTCACCACCAGCGACGCGAACACCCACTTCGATACCTCGTCCATGGTCACCTTCGGCGGACGTCTCGGGCAGGCCTTGCTGCCGGATCGCGAAGTCATCGACTTCGAAGCGCCGGCCTACGCGACCGGCGCGCTCGACCGCCAGGACGAATGCGCCGCCACCGGCGGCCTCTCCTCCGTCCTCCAGGTTGCGGCCACCGCCGCGCAGGGCGAGTACGCCGCGGGCCAGGCCGCCGGGCATGTCGGTACCGGCGGAGCCCACTTCTTCACCCGCCGCCACCTCCTCCCGCTCGCGGCGGCCCGCTCGATGCAGGCCGACTTCTTTCCCGGTGACAACGGCTACGACAACGAGGCGGACGCCGACTCCAGCCTGCTGCTCGCCGGCTGGGGCGCGGATACGGGAAGCGACGGACTTTTCAATGAAGCGGAGTCGGCCATCGGTCTCGGCCTCCACCACACGGGCACCTTCCGCATCCAGATCGGCGGCACCACGCACCTCTCCACCGGCTTCAACTATCAGAGCGACCGCTGGTACCGCCTCACCCTCGACTGGTCGGAGCCCGATCCCGCCGGCAACCGCACGATCCACCTCACCGCCCGTGACCTCTCCACCGCTACCGACCTCAACGGCGGCCTGCCGGTCCTGACCTTGCAAAACATCACGCCCGCCGAATTCGACGGCAACCCCGCCCGCTGGTCCGGCCTCGGCGGCCGCACCACCCGCGGGCTGGTGGACAACATCCGGATCACCCCGCCGGGCTTCGCTTCGTGGAAGGAATCCCTCCACCCCGCGCTGGATGGAGGACCAGACGACGATGACGACCAGGACAACTTGTCAAACGCCATCGAATTCGCCTTCGGGCTCGATCCCCTGAGGCCGGACTCCTCCCAAGCCTTGCCGCAGCCGGTTTACGGCCCCACCTCCGCCACCGTCTCCTTCGCGCCGCCCGCCACCCAGCCTGGCATCCACCATCAGCTCGACTGGTCGCGCGACCTGACCGACTGGACCACCGTCAACGGCACCCGATCCGGCGATTTGCTGGAGTTCACGATCCCCACCGCCGGCGAGCCCTCGATCTTCATCCGCCACCGGGTTGAGGTGACCGAGTGACCGGCCTAACAGAAATCAAGATGCGCCTCCGCCTTTTCACCCCGCTGCTGTTCATCCTCGGCTCCCCGCTCCTCGCCGCGACTTATCACGTCGACGCCACCAAGGGCGCGGACCAGCACTCGGGGCTCAGCCCGGAGGAATCGTGGAAGACCCTGGAGAAAGTCAATGCCACCACCTTCCAACCCGGCGACCGCATCGTGTTCGCCGCCGGCGGACGCTGGCAGGGGATGCTCCATCCGAAGGGCTCCGGTTCACCGGGCAAGCCGATCGCCATCGGCCGCTACGGCGAGGGTGCCAAGCCGCTCATCGATGGCGCCGGTGCGACCGGGAAGGGCGTGGTCCATCTGCATAATCAGCAGTACTGGGAAATCGCCGACCTGGAGATCACCAACGATGCCCCCAAGGGCGGCGACCGGCGCGGCGTGATGGTATCCGCGGCGAACTTTGGAACGGTGCACCACATCCACCTGAAGAACCTCCACATCCATCACATCAAGGGCATCGTCGATGAGAAGTCCATCAAGGCCAAGAACACCGGCGGGATCGGGATTTTCATCGAAGCCGACGACAAGGTCGACACCCGCTACGATGACGTGCTCATCGAAGGCTGCCGGCTCGAAACCATCGACAACACCGGCCTCTTCACCGTGACCACCGCGCCGGGTTCCAACACGCCGGGACAGGCCAATTGGAACCGCCGCCGGATCACCAACCTGCGCGTCCGCCACAACCGCATCAACGACATCGCCAAGAACGCGATGATCATCCGCCTCGCCGACGAGGGCGTCATCGAGCACAACGTCTGCTGGGACACCGCCTGGCGCGCCCGCACCGGCAACACGATCTTCTCCCGCAGTTGCCGCGGCACCGTCTTCCAGTTCAACGAGGGCTACCTCAACCGCTCGCGCGCCCACGACGGCAGCCTCTACGATGCCGACCTGGAAAGCCCGGGCTGCATTTTCCAATACAGCTACTCCCACGACAACGCCCACGGCCTGTTCTGGATGTGCACGGTGAAGGAGGACGCGGGGGTCATCGTCCGCTACAACATCAGCCGCAACGACAAGGGCAGCATCTTCTGCATCAACTACCCGAACACCAGTTGCCACATTTATAACAACGTCATCTTCATCCCGCCGCACCTGTCGCCGCGGATCATCGACGAACGCCGGAAGGCGAACAAGACCTACACCTTCACCAACAACATCATCTACAACCTCAGCCCGACCGCCTCGTATCAGTTCTTCAACGGCAAGCGCACGATCTCCCACAACGTCTTCTACGGACACCATCCGGAGTCCGAACCCGCCGATCCGCACAAGATCACCGCCGATCCCCTTTTCACCGATCCCGGCAGCGGCGGCGTCGGCATCGGAACGCTGGAAGGCTACCGTTTCAAGCCGGGTTCTCCGTGCATCAATTCGGGCCTGACCATCGCCGACCATGGCGGCCGCGATTTCTGGGGCAACGCCGTTCCCGACCCCGGCGGCGGGTCCATCGACCGCGGCGCGCACGAGTGGATTGTGCCACGACCCGTGCCCGCGCCTCCCCGGGAATTCGGCCGCTGAGCCGGGTTGCGCGGAGCCTCTGCGGAAGGCTTGGTCGGCAGGACTCCTCCATTAGGAAGAAATTCGGAACCTAAGGCCGGAATCGGACCAAGCATGAAGGGTGGATTTGATATTTTGAGGCCGCAGGACGTGGGTCCCCCTGATTTCGATCTTACCCATCCCATCCATCCTGGCCCTTTGATTGCTTCCTATGCACGACCCTATCTGGCGGGGCGATGGCTCACGACAGGAGTGTCGTGGCTCCTTATCAAAAAGGCCGCCGCGGTTTCCCGGGGCGGCCTTTGGAAGATTGGATGGAGCGGGTCGTGACGGTCACCCGCCGGGGCTCAAGGCCTCACTTCTTCGGGCGGCCGTAGCCGGCGGCCGGCTTGCCGTCGTCGCCGAGCTTGCCGGCGGCCCAGAGCAGGCCCTTGGCGACCATGTCGAGGTAGCGGTCGTCCTCCACCGTCGCGTTGTTGTGGCCGATGGTGGTGGCGAAAACGCGGGTCTTCTTCGGGCCGTGGAGATTGGTCCAGACGACCACCGCTTCCTGGTTGCCCTGCTTGCCGCTGGCGAGCGGCTTGGCGGCGTCGAAGAGGCGGTGGTTGTTGTAAAGTTCCTCGTTGATGGTCGTCCAATCCGCCAAGCCCTTGGTCGCGGGGTGGTCCTTGTCGGTGTAGGAGATGTCGATCGGTTTCTGCGGGCCGTGGCCGCTGGATTGCAGGCCGAGGAACTCGAACCAGAGCGATCCGTCGCCGCCGAGGGTCTCGACCTTCTTGCGGAAATCGCCGGTGCGGTAGCTGTGCATCGCGCAGTGGAGGGCGACGGCGGGGATGCCTTCGTCATGGGGCTTGAGCACGCCTTTCACGACTTCCACGTCGTTGATGTCGGCGGCGCATTCGTCGTGGATGACAACGTCGTAGCCGGCTGCGTAGTCGGGATTGCCATAGATCGGCAGGGCGGGCTTGGTGCTCTTGTCGTCGACGTGGACCTGGGTGACGGTCGCGTTGATGCGTTCCTCGAGGCCGGTCTTCAGGATGTCGGTCTGGGCCTTGTAGTCGTGGCAGCAGCCGCCGGTGATGAGCATCACCTTGAGCGGCTTGGCGTCCTGGGCGAAGGCGGCGGCGGTGAAAAGGGAGGCGAAAACGACGAGCGAACGGGGTTTCATGGTGGCGGGATGGTAGGAGGAGCGGATCGGGTGACAAGGCGATAGCGGGCACCCGCACGGGCGGGTCCGCATCGCGGCCTGATACCGGCGTGGCGGCGGGATTCCTTCAGAAGGCACGAATGCCGCCGGCCCTGATAGGAGGACGCGGCGGCAGACTTAGAGAGCAGCGGTGGAACGGACAGGGCTGGATCAGCCTTCGTCCATGGCTTCCCGGACGGAGCGCTCGACCTCTTCCTTGCTCTGGCCGGTGCGCTTCTGGATGCGGCCGACCAGTTCGTCGGACTTGCCTTCGGCGTAGTCGAGGTCGTCGTCGGTGAGCTGTCCCCACTTCTGCTTCAACTTGCCCTTGGCGATGTTCCAGTTTCCTTTGATTTCGAGTTTGTTCATGAGTCGCTTGGGTTGGTGTTGGAAGCGGTTAGAGAACGCAGGATTGCAGACCCGACCGCCGACGGATTTTCAACAGGCGACGTGCCAAGCGCTCCTTGCGCAGGTCAGAGCCCCGGCCCTCCGTGTTTCAGCCGCGATGGCGGAAACTTCCAATGCGGTGTAGCCAGTGCACTTTGCACTCCCTCCGGAAGCGGATGTTTGCAAAGTGAACGCCCCATTTCGACGCGGGGCCGCGGCTCAAGGCCGCAGCGTCGCCTCGCGGCCGAAGGTGCCGAAGCCGTGGGCGGCGCGGACCTCGCTGCCTTTCGCGAATTGAAGCCGGCTGTCGCCTTTCGCCGCCGGCCGGTCCGCGGCGAGGCGGATGCGGCCGGTGAAGGTGGCGGCGCTGGCGGAGTCCTCGGTCACGGTCACCCGCTCGCGGTCGCCGGTGGCGGAGGTCACGACCAGGGTGCCGCTTTCCACCTTGGCGTAGTCGTGGTCCAGCGGCGCGGTCAGGCGCAGCACCAGCTCGTCGCCCTGCCGGACCATCTCGACCTTGGTGCCGGTCCACGCGAGGTAGGCGAGGCTGATGTTGAAAGCGGTGTTGAACTGGATCCAGCCCTCGGTCCAGCCGATGTCGCCGAGTTCCGGATGGTAGGGGAAGTGGGCGTTCTTCGGCGAGCCGTCGATGACGAAGCGCGCTTCGGCGAGCTGGCCGATGCCGCCGGGGTAGTAGCGGAACCAGCCGTGCTCCACGCCTTCCACCTCGCGCGGGGCGTCGTAGGAAAAGTGGCGGCCCACCGGGTTGCGGCCGAACATCGCGTCGAAGTGCGACCAGACGAGCTGGTCGAGGCGTTCGCGGGTGGCGGGGTCGGTGATGAATTCGCGCGCGGCGAGGATCGGCGCGGGCAGGCCGATGACGTTGCCGGGCTCGTTCCACATCTGCGGCTTCTCACCCATCGGCGTCCACCGGTCCTGGTCGTCGAGCTTGCGGAAATCCCACAGGTTCGCCGAGCGGCGGACGACCACCGCGGCCCAGGCGTCGAGCTTGGCGGCCAGGCCTTCCGGCGCGCGGTCGGGGTAGTCGCGGAGCAGGCGGGCGAGGCCGGTGACGGTCAGCCACTCGCTCATCCGCTGGCCCTTGGTGACGAGCGGGTCGTTCCAGTCGAGGTTCTTCACCAGCCAGGCGGCCTGCTTGACGGCGGCGTCGAAATAGAGGTCCGCATCGGGCCGGCCGGCGCGTTTGGCGGCCTCGTGCATCAGCAGGTTCGGCTCCACGGAGAAGCCCGGCGGCAGGCTGCCCTTGGTGCTGCCGGTCTTCGTCTTCAGGGCGAGCAGGTTGTTGCCGGAACTTTCGTCGTAGGGATAGTCGCGGTCCTTCTTTTCCTCCGCCCAAGTACGATAGGCATAGTCGCTGACGGCTTTGAAATTCTGGGCCGGCAGGTATTCCTCGAGCGCGGGCCAGGCGTAGAGGAAGTAGGCGAGCTGGGCCTTGAGGTGCTCATGGCCGAGCTTTTGCGTGACGATGACGTCGGCGCCCCAGTGGATGAGCTTCACGAGGTCCGGCGCGGAGTCGTCGTAGGGCTCGAGCGCGCCCCACAGCTTGGGGTCGGCGGGCTTCTCGTATTTCACCTGCCGCGGCATCCGCTCGTAAGCGGAGGGGTTCGACAGCCACTGCGGGACCAGCGTGTGGAGTTCCCAGCCGAAATGGTGGTCGTCGCGCCAGCCGAAGGACCCGCGGCAGACGGCGCGCGTGTTGCCGACGTAGTGGCGGCTATCGATCATGAAGTTCACCGCGTTCTGGTAGCTCACGCGTTCCAGCCAGTTGCGGCCGATGCGGAAGGGCTCCGAAGTCCGGCCGCCGGCCTCCACCACGAACTCGCCGTCGCCGGCGGGATTGAAGCCGCTGAAGTCGCCGATGCCGCCGGTCAGCGTGCCTTCGGCGAGCGCCGCGCCGCCGCTTTTCGGGCGGACGATGAAGCGGGTGCCATCGGCCAGGCCGGGGGCGGTGAAGCGCTTCGGCATACCGAGGTTGAAGCCGCTCTGGTTGAGGTAGATCTCCGGGATGTCCTCCTGCCCGCTGAAGCCGGCGAGGCGCGGCAGGCCCTCCGGTGTGGCGGGGAAGATGGTCAGCTCCTTGACCCGGGCCATGCCCTGGTGGCTGGCGACGACCAGCAAGCGGAGCGCGTCGGTTTCCACCTTGACCGTCTGGTCGAAGGGCACGGCGACCGCGCTGCGGGTGTTGCCGCGGATTCCGGCGGAGGGGATGTCGAGCCACTTGCCGCCCTTGCGGAACTGGATTTTGAAATCGGCGATCACGTCCTTTTCGCCGAAGCCGGTGAAGAGGTGGACGCCGCCGAGTTCGCGGGTGGCGCCGAGCTCGACTTCCAGCCAGGCCGGTTGGTCGGAGGCGGCGCTGACCCAGCGCGAGGCGTCGCTGACTTTTCCGTCGATCGCCAGTTTCGCGGGGTAGCCCTTGAACTCCGAACTGGCACGGGCGGCGCGCGGTTTCAGGGGCTCGGCGGCGAAGGCGGTGGCGGCGAGCAGCGGGATCAGGCAGGCGGAGCGGATCATCGGGATGTCAGGTCAGGCGGTCTCGTAGCAGCGGACGGAAAGCAGCGCCGCGGGGATGTGCGGGGCGGGGGCGACGAGCTGGATTTCCAAAAGGTCGGTCACCAGCGGCTCGTCCAGCCGGATGACGTGGCGGGAGTGATGGTTGTCATGGATTTCCGCCACGGTGACCGGCCGCGGGGCGGCGGAAGCGGCGACGGGCGAGCCGGCGGGAACCGGCTGGAGGACGGCGGCGGTGACCCGGGCGTCCCGCACGCAGAAGGGGAGGACACGCTCGGGGTGACCCATCAGCACGGATTCCAGCGGATGGTCGAAGTCGGTGTCGAAGTAGAGCTCGATCCGGCGGATGGTCTGCGCTTGCGGCCAGGCGAGGCGGAGCACCGGTTGTTCGTGGTCGAAGTCCGCGACCCAGGCGTTGGGGCCGGCGACGGGGCGGTCGATGCCGTTGGCGACGTTGGCCGGGGCGAAGGCGGCGAGCGGCGGCTCGATGCGGACGGCGAGGTTCTTTCCTTCCGGTCGGCGTTTCGGCGTCCAGAACTCGAAGGTGTCGATGCCGATGCCCGGCGGCGGCGTCTGGGTGGCGGATTTGGCGACCGCCTTGTTGCCGTTGTGGCAAACGGCGAGCACGCCGGTGAGGCGTTGGTCGCTGAGGTGGACGTGGAGGTTCACGTCTTTCATCAGGCAGACGAAGGCGTAGCCGGCGGCCGGCATGGCGCTGCCGAAGTCGAGCTCCACGGCCTGGCCGGGGCCGGCGGCGAGCGGGATTTCCAGATGGCCGAGCACCTGGTCCGGCGTGTGGTTGCCGGGGCGGGTGCTGCCGCGCAGCTCGGCGCGCAGGGTGGTGGCCTCCGCGATGTCGAGGGTGAAGGTGAAGCGCGGCGCGGGGCCGGCGGCGAGGGGGAGCATCATCGCCCAGGAGTCGATCAGCCGCAGCGTCTCGCCGGAGGCCGGCAGGCGGGACAGGCGGAGCTCGCTGGAGGCGGTGATTTCCGCGTGGCGGGCGAGGTCGTCCGGCGCGGCGAGGCGGAAGCCGGGGATGAACTGGCCGCTGCGGACCAGGTCGCCCTGGAGCCGCTCCATGCGAGCCGGCTCTAACAAGTCGCGCGGTGCCAGGCCGTCGCGCAGGCAATGGCTGGCGGCCATTCCGACGGCCTGCCCGCCGTGGGCGCAGGTGGCCATGACGCGGGTGCTGCCGAAGGCGACGTGGCTGGCGCTGATGATGCGGCCGGCGAGGAAGAGGTTGCCGATGTTGCGACTGTAGAGGCTGCGGTAGGGGATGCCGTAAACGCCTTTCGAGTGCCACTGGGTGCAGCCGGGGGCGGCGCTGTAAACGCCGTCCGAAGGGTGGAGGTCGATCGCCCAGCCGCCGAAGGAGACGCTGTCGGGATGCTCGCGCTGTTCGACGATGTCCTGCTGGCGGATCATGTAGTCGCCTTCGAAGCGGCGGCTTTCGCGCTTGCCGGGGATGGTGCCGACCCACTCGAGCGTGAGGGTTTCCGCATCGGGAAAGAGGCCGGAGTTCTTGATGTGGTTCCAGACCCCGTAGGCGACTTTCCAGAGCTCCCACTTGATCGTTTCGCTCTCGTGGATGGTGTCGAGACGGCCGCCCCATTCCAGCCACCAGAGGCGGCAGCCGGAGTCGTCCACCTTGATGTCGCGCCAGCGCGGGATCGCGGCGATGTCGCCGAGGGCGAAGCTGGGCGGGATGAATTTCACCGGCCGGCCGGTGTCGCGGGAGTAAAAGTAGATGCTGTGGCCGAGCAGTTCCGACGAGGGCTGCGGCGGGGCGAATCCTTCGCCGAACTCCGAGGCGCCCTCCGCGCCGATCCGGAACGCGGCGCCGGCGAGGAAGCCGACGATGCCGTCCCCCGAGGCATCGACGAACAGCGGCGCGTGGAGATCGTAAAGCGTGGAGTTTTGCGAACAGAAGGCGCGGACCGAGGCGATGGTGTCGGCGTCGGACTTGTCGAGGTCGTGGACGGCGGTGTTGAGCAGCAGGGTGATCTTCGGCTCGCGGACGACGAACTCGAGCAGCACGGTGTCGAGCACCAGCGCGTTGCCTTCGGGATTGCGGTAGAGGTTTTCGACCAGGATCTCGTCGATCACGCCGCCCTCGCGGGCCCAGCGGTTGTTGTTTCCCATGTGGGAAGTGGCACCGAGGATCCACAGGCGGACTTCGCTCGACGCGTTCCCGCCAAGCACCGGGCGGTCCTGGACGAGGATGACGTCGAGGCCTTCGCGGGCGGCGGTGATGGCGCAACAGACGCCGGAGAGGCCGCCGCCGATGACGACGAGGCTGGCGTGGAGTTCGCGGCGGAGAGGTTCGCGTTTGGTGGTGGGTCCGGCGGTGATCATGGGACGGCGGGATGGGAGCGGGTGCGGGAGGCGCGGAGGATGACCGCCGAAATGGCGGCGAGCAGCGCGGTGAAGACGGTGAGGGAGGTGCGGGAACCGGGATTGATCGGGATCAGGCCGGCCATCAGCAGGCTGCACCCGGCCATGCTCCATCCGACGACGCGGGCGGGCAGGTTGCTGGCCGGGCCGGGCGGCGGGGCGTCTTCCGCGGCCTGGCCCTGGAGGGCGGCGACGGCTTTCCAGCCGGGGGAATCGCGGCGCGCGAAGCGGATCGAAAGCGCGGTGATGATCAGCGGGAGGATCACGCCGATGAAGGTCTCGACCTCCTTCGAGTGGCCGGCGATCCAGCCGGCGAGGCCTTCGGTGCCGGCGGGCATGATGAAGCGGACGAAGATGCCGAGCGGGAAGCAGATGCCGACCGTGGCCCACAGCGCGCCGGTGGGCAGGCGGCGGTTGAAGAGCCCCCACAGGCAGGGCGCGAGGAGCGGGACGACCATCAGCTCGGTGATGGAGACGATGACTTTTTCCGCGCCGCCGAGGTAGGGGATGCCCATCGCGAACCCCACGATGAAGCCGCCGAGCAGGACGGTGAAGACCCGGCCGGCGACGATGAGATTCCGGTCGCTGGCGTTCGGGCGGAAGCGGCGGTAGATGTCGTGCGCCAGGACGCCGGAAAAAACATTGAGCTGCGAGCTGATCATGCTGGCGGTGGCGGAAAACATCGCGGCCATCATCAGGCCGACCATCCCGGAAGGCAGCACCGCCTTGCAGGAAAGGATGTAGGCGTTCTCCGCCAGCACCTTGATCTCGGCCGCGCCGGCACCCTCGGGGATCGGATTTTTCAGGCGCCAGAGCAATGGCGGGGCCAGCCAGAGGAAGGGGCTGACGAGGTAGAGCCCGCCGAACAGGTAGGTCGATTTCCGCGCGTCGCGGGCGGTCGGCACGCAGAGGTAGCGCTGCACGAAGGCCCACTCCGCGCCGATCATGAAGTAGTGGATGGCCAGCCAGCCGACCAGGAAGAACCAGGTGTAGTCCGGTCCGGCGGTGGGCGCGAAGAAGCCTTCGGGAGCGTTGCGGAAGGCCTCCATCGGCGTGCCCATTTTCATCAGGGTCAGCGGGATGACGAAGATCACCGCCAGATTGAGGATGATGAACTGGAGGACATCGGTCATCAGCACCGCCCACAGGCCGCCGATCATGGTGTAGATGACGATCACCACGCCGAAGATCAGGATCGCGAGATTGAGGGTGGCGAGGGAGGCCTCGTTGCCGCCGGTCAGGGCGACGATCAGCCGGGCGATGGCGTAGAGCGCGCCGGCGGAGCCGACGATGCGCAGGGTCATCATGAACCAGGTGTAGAAATGCAGGGCGGCGGGGCCGAAGCGTTTCTCGACGAATTCGGCCGGGGTTTTCACGCCCAGCTCCTTCCAGCGGCCGGCGACGAAATAGCCGGCGAGCAGGGCGGCGACGCCGTACATCAGGTTGATGAAGACCGCGACCAGTCCGTGCTTGAAGGCGACCCCGCCCCAGACCACGAAGGTGTTCGCGGAGAACATCGTCATGAAGGCGCTGAGCCCGCTCATCCACCATGGTGAGCGGCTGCCCGCGTTGAAGAAATCCGAGGAATTCCGCACCAGCCGGCCGAGCAGGACACCGATCAGGACGGTGCCGACCAGATAGGCGATGAGGATGAACCAATCGGCGGAGCTCATGGGTTGTTTCGGGCGGTGGGTGGCAGTGTGGATCGCCGGGCGCGCAGCCGGAAAGCACTCTTTCCAGCCGTTGGGTCACGCCCGGCTGCCGAAAAGTCGTGGAAATGGTGCTTGCCGGCCAGAGGGATACCCGCATCGTTTCTTCGATTTTGCGTATTGAACCCATGTCGGCGTCCAAGCGTTTCAACAAGCCCCACCGGCGCGTCGCGGTGCTGGTCGACACGTCCACCAGCTGGGGGCGGCGGATCATCGAAGGCGTGCACCGCTACGAAAGCGAGCATTCGCGCTGGCAGCTCTTCGTGGAGCCGCGCGGGGTCGACCAGCGGCGCTGGCTGCCGGCCGGCTGGCAGGGGGACGGGGTGATCGCGCGGGTCGGCTTTCCGGAACTCTCGGAGCAGCTCGGCGAGCTGGGCCTGCCGGTGGTGAACGTTTCCGGGATTCAACTGCCCGGGGTGGGCTTCCCGCGGGTGGTGACGAACCAGCGCCAGGCGGCCGAAATGGCGGCGGCGCATTTCCTCAACAGCGGCTTCCGGCATTTCGGCTACTTCAGCCTGCTGGGGCTCGATTACGTGGCGGAGCATCAGGAGGCCTTCCGCCGGACCGTCGCCGGGGCCGGCTGCGAATGCCCGGTTTACGAGGCGGCCCCGCAGCTCGGCGCGGCGGAGCCGGACTGGACGATGGACCTGGAACGGCTCGCGGCCTGGCTGGATGCGCTGCCGAAACCGGCCGCGGTGCTGACCTGGAACACCAGCGGCGCGCGCGAGGTGCTCTACGCCTGCGCCGCCGGCGGGCTCAAGGTGCCGGAGGAAATTTCGGTGATGAGTGGCAGCGACGACGACCTCTTTTGCAAGGTCGCGCCGGTGCCGATCTCCGCGGTCAACCCCGCCGCGGAAGAGATCGGCTTCCGTGCGGCGGCGCAGCTCGACCTGATGATGGACCGGCCGAAGCGCGGCGCGCCGAAGGATGTGCTGGTGTCGCCGCTGGGCGTGGTCACGCGGCAGTCGACCGAGATGCTGGCGGTGGAGGACCCGGCGCTGGTCAAGGCGCTGCGCTTCATCCGCGAGGACCCGGCGCGGGAAATGAAGGTCGGCGACGTGGCGGCGCACGCGGGCATGTGCCGTCGCGCGCTCGAGCAGCGCTTTGCCAAAATGCTCGGCCGCAGCCCCGCGGCGGAGATCCGGCGGGTGCGGATCGAGCGGGCGATCGACCTGCTCCAGCGCACCACGCTGCCGGTTTCCAACGTGGCGGAAAAATCCGGCTTCAGCACCGCGGAATACATGGCCTCCGTCTTCCGCAGCCACCTGAACGCCGCGCCGATGAGCTTCCGGCGGAAGGAGTGAGTCGGTGGGTCAGATGGCTGGACCAGAGGCCCAGCGGGGAAGCGGCGGTGCCGAGGAAGGCGATGCCAAGAAGCAGGGCCGGCACCGATGCCGAGGCCCGCTTCAAACACGGAGCGATGAATCGTGCCATGGGCGGAGATTCGGGCTGAGGCGTTGCAGCGTCAAGCGGTGGAAATCACTTCTTCCCGGAGCGCCTCGCCGCGTTCAAACGCAAGGAAGCGGCGGTCGTGAAGCGGTGACCGCAAAACCATCATTTGACAAATCCCCGACCTCCCGGATTCTCGCGACTGTAACCGCGGGGGAGTCATCCCTGTCGCGAACCGGGTCCGATGAACTCCTCCGAAGAACGCTTCCATCCTTCCGCACTGATCCCCTGGGTCTTTGCGCTGGTGGCGTTGATCGGATGCAACGCGCTGCTGCCGAATCTGGCGCAGGCACGGAAGGGTCGGGACCTCGACGGCTGCAGCCTGACCCAGGTGACGGGCGATGCCCCGGCTCCGGGTGCCCAGTCCCAGCCGGGTGTCGTCCTGGCTCCCGGCGGCAGCAAGGGCTTCAAGCTGACGGCTCCGCCGTCGAGCTGGTTGGAGTGGGATCCCCGCGAGGTCCCTCGCGTGGTTTCGAACGGACGGGGAACAACCCGGGGCCGCGCGCCGCCGGGGCTTTGGAACTCCTGAACGCGGCTTCCTTCCAGCGGAGACGTTTCGCCCATCGCGGCGGAACCATCGCTGCCTGTTAGAGGACGACGCCTTCGAAGATCCCGCCATGATGCGGGACAGCCGCCCGTCCTGACGACGGGCGATCGCCCGGATGGTCCAAGCGCGGCCGGCCCGGGTTCGCCTCACGATTCCATCGCCCCCTTCTCACAAATCCGCCCGGCACCGTCGTGTCCCGGCCGGACTCCAACTCATTCGTTTCCCATGATCTCCTGGCCTTTCCCCAAACTCCTCGGCAACAAGAACGAGCGCGAGCTCGGCCGGCTCCGCCCGATTGTTTCCCGCATCCGTGAAATCGAGGGCGCGCTGGAACGCGAGCCCGCCGAAAAACTGCTCGAACTCACCCGCGGCTGGCAGGACCACCTGTCCCGCTACCATCCGCTCGACGCGCCGCCGAAATCGCGGCTCGAAGTCATGGACGAGGCCGCCCTTCGCGCGACCGCCGATGCTTTGGAAGCGCGGTTCGCCGTGCTGCGGAAGGAGTTCACGTCGCTTCCCTCGCGGGTCGAAGCCTCCGTGGATTCGATCGAAGCCGCCAAGGCCGCGTTCCTGCGGATCGAGGAAGGTTTCGCGGCGGCTCGTGCGAAGTACCTGCAGAAGATCCTGCCCGAGGCCTACGCCGTGGTGAAGAACGCCGCGCGCCGTCTGTGCGGCCGCGAAGTGCTGGTCAACGGCCGGCCGCTGCGGTGGGACATGGTGCATTTCGACGTCCAGCTCATCGGCGGCATCGCCCTGCACCGCGGCCTGATCGCGGAGATGCAGACCGGCGAAGGCAAGACCCTCGTCGCCACCCTGCCGGTCTATCTCAACGCCCTCACCGGCCTCGGCGTCCACGTGGTCACGGTCAACGACTACCTCGCCAAACGCGACTCGGACTGGATGGGCGCGCTGTTCCAATTCCTCGGCCTGACGGTCGGCTGCCTGCAGAACCAAATGCAATCCTGGGAGCGCCGCCAGCACTACGCCTGCGACATCACCTACGGCACGAATTCGGAATTCGGCTTCGATTACCTGCGTGACAACGGCATGGCGTCGACCAAGGAGGAACAGGTTCAGCGCGGGCACTACCTGGCCATCCTCGACGAGGTGGACTCGATCCTCATCGACGATGCCCGCACGCCGCTGATCATCACCGGCGCGGCGGCGAAATCGGAGAATCCGCTGGAAGTTCTCAAGCCCCGCGTCGCCCAGCTCGTCAGGCTCCAGACGGAACTCTGCAACCAGCTCGCGGCGGACGCGAAGAAGCTGTTAGAGAAAGGCGACGCGGCCGCGGCGGGCATCCTGCTGTTCAAGCTGAAGCTCGGCCAGCCGCGGAACCGCCAGTTCCTGCGCTTCATGGAGAATCCCGAACTCCGCCGGCTGTTAGAGAAAACGGAACTCCGCCACCAGCAGCAGGCCTTCCGCAAGGACATCTACAAGCTGAAGGAAGAGCTGTTCTTCGCGATCGACGAGAAAGGCCGCGACGCCGACCTGATGGAGAAGGGCCGCAAGTTCCTTGCGCCCGACGATCCGGAGTCCTTCACGCTGCCCGACACCGGCCCGCGGCTGGCGGCGATCGAGGCCGATCCCTCCCTGTCCCGCGAGCAGAAGGCCGCGGCGAAGCGCGACCTGCACGCGATGCTCGGCGCCCGGGCCGCGGCGGTCCACGGCATTTCGCAATTGCTAAAGGCCTACTGCCTCCACGAGCGCGACGTCCACTACGTCGTCCGCGACGGCAAGGTGACGATCATCGACGAAAGCACCGGCCGCGAGATGACCGGCCGCCGCTGGTCGGACGGCCTGCACCAGGCGGTCGAGACCAAGGAAGGCGTGAAGGTCGAGGACGAGAACCGGACCTTCGCGACCATCACCTTGCAGAACTACTTCCGCCTCTATGAGAAGCTGGCGGGCATGACCGGCACCGCCGAAACCGAGGCCGCGGAGTTCCACAACATCTATCAGCTCGACGTCCTGCCGATCCCGACCAACGCCCCGAACCTCCGCGTCGACGCCAACGACCAGATCTTCAAGACCCGCCGCGAGAAGTACCAGGCGGTGATTTCCACCATCGAGAAGGCCCATACCGCCGGCCAGCCGGTGCTGGTCGGCACGGCCTCGGTGGAGTCCTCGGAGACCTTGTCGCGGATGCTCAAGCGGGCCGGCATCCCGCATGCCGTGCTCAATGCGAAGCACCACGCGCAGGAGGCGGAGATCGTCGCGGCGGCCGGCCAGCGCGGGGCGGTCACCGTTTCCACCAACATGGCCGGCCGCGGCACCGACATCAAACTCGGCGAAGGCGTGGGCGCGCTCGGCGGCTTGTTCGTGATCGGCACCGAGCGCAACCCGTCGCGCCGCGTCGACCGCCAGCTCCGCGGCCGTTGCTCGCGCCAGGGCGATCCCGGCCGCTCGCAGTTCTTCCTTTCGCTCGAGGACGACCTGATGCGCCACCGCGCCGCGCCCGGCCGGATGGCGTCGGTGATCGAGCAATCCGAAGCCGCCGGTGTGAAGATCCCCTCGCTCGGCAAGCTGGTCGAAGCCGCCCAGTGCCAGGCCGAGCAGCACGATGCCCAGATCCGCAAGCGGGTGCTGGACTTCGACGACGTGATGAACCTCCAGCGCGAGATCGTTTACGGCTATCGCAACGACGTCCTGACCACCGAGGACACCGCCGCGCTGGTCCATGAGATCATCGGCGAAATGGTCGCCGCCGGGGTGCGGCAGCAGCTTGAGGAAAGCGACGGCTTCGATCCGGAGCACGGCGAGCTGGTCGAGTGGGTTAACGACGCCTTCGCGGTCTCTTTGAATCCGGACGAGATGAAGAACGCGGGCGGCGAGGCCATCGTCGCGCGGATCGTGGAGCGGGTCCGGCAGGCCCATGACCAGCGCGTCGCCGGGCTCCCCGCGGACCTCGTCGAAGCAGAAATCCGCCGCGCCGTGCTGCATGCCATCGATAGCCGCTGGCAGGAGCACCTCGCCGACATGGACGAGCTGCGGGAGGGCGTCTATCTTCGCTCGCAGGGTCAGAAGGATCCGCTGGTCGAATACAAGAACGAAGCCTTCGGCCTCTTCCACGCGCTGATGGACTCGATCAAGCAGCAGGCGCTGGTGAACCTGCGGATCATGGCACCGGTCGCGATGTGATCTTACAGACCCAGCAGGTTCTCGATCTCCGACCGGGTCAATGAGCGGTCGCGGTTCTTGTTGGCGGCGTCGAACTTCCTGCCGGCGGCCTCCTGGTCGACCTCCCCGGCAAGATGCTCGTCGCGGGTCACCATGCCGTCCTCGTTCTTGTCCTTCTTGTCCAGGTAGTCGTTGACCGCGTCGCGTTTGCGTTCGCGCTCCGCCTTCTCCTTTTTCTTCTGCTGCTCCTCCTGCTTGTCGCGGGCGCCATTGCCGCGCTTTTTCTTGGCTTCGACCGGCAGGATGAAGGCGGCGAGGAGCAGGAGGATGACGGTGGGTTTCATGGGATGCTGGATTCGAGTGGGCGGACGACCGGAGGAATGGAGCCCCTGGTTCCAAGGGCTTTACCACCCTTAACCGGAATTCCTGCCGGATCACGCGAAAAACCCGGTGGCTCCGGCTCCACATGCCGCCCGCATCCGGCATCCCGCTGGCACGCCACCTGCGTTCACCGGGCGATCCAGGTGCCATCCGGACTGTCCCGTTCCGGCCTTGCACCGGGTTCTCCCGTCCGCTACCCCATCCCCGCCATGCCAGTCGCCACTCCCGCGCAATACCGCGCCATGCTCGATGCCGCCCAGAAAGGCGGATACGCCTACCCGGCCATCAACGTCACCTCGATCACCACGATCAACGGGGCCTTGCGCGCCTTTGCCGAATCCAAGTCCGACGGCATCATCCAGGTCTCCACCGGCGGCGGCGAGTTCGCGGCCGGCACCGCGGTCAAGGACGCCGCCTTCGGAGCCATCGTGCTCGCCGAAGCCTGCCACCTGCTCGCCGAGAAGTACGACGTCCTGATCGCCCTCCACACCGACCACTGCCACCCGGCCAAGGTCGAAGCCTTCCTCAAGCCGCTGCTCCAGGCCTCGCGCGAACGCATCGCCGCCGGCAAGGGCCCGCTGTTCCAGAGCCACATGTTCGACGGCTCGGTGGTCCCGCTGGCCGAGAACCTCGCCATTTCCAAGGAGCTGCTCAAGGAGTGCGCCGAGCTCGGCATCATCCTCGAGGTCGAAGCCGGCTGCGTCGGCGGTGAAGAAGACGGCCACGACACTTCCGGGCTGCCCGCAGAAAAGCTCTACACGACGCCCGAGGACATGGTGGAAGTTTACGAAGCGCTCAGCCCGATCGGCCGCTTCCTCTTCGCCGCCACCTTTGGCAACGTCCACGGCTCCTACAAGCCCGGTGCCGTGAAGCTCAAGCCGACCATCCTGCGCGATGGCCAGAAGGCGGTCACCGACAAGTACGGTGCCGCGGCCGAGATGGACCTCGTTTTCCACGGCGGCTCCGGCACGTCGGAGAGCGACCTGCGCGAGACCCTCGACTACGGCGTGGTGAAGATGAACATCGACACCGACACCCAGTACGCCTTCACCCGCCCGATCGTCACCCACATGTGCCAGAACATCGAAGGCGTGCTGAAGATCGACGGCGAGGTCGGCGACAAGAAGAGCTACGACCCGCGCTCCTACCTGAAGAAGGCCGAGCAAGGCCTCTGCAACCGCATGAAGGAAGCCTGCGACGATCTGCTTTCCAGCGGGAAGACGATCTTCGGGACGGTGTGAGTTCCAAAACAAGGCATCGGCCGTGATGACCTTGTCCCATGATTCGGCATCGGCTTTCTCGGCGGCGGCGAACTGGTCGGGTCGGGACGGGTCAGCCCCCTGTCCGCGGAGCAGGCCGTGCGCGTGAACGAGCGCTATCCGTCACGGGAGTGGTGCTGGCGGCACGTCACTGACCGGCAGGAGGCGATTGGCCGGTCGTCCTCCTGCCTTGTTCGTTCATCACAAGTCGACGGTCGGTGCCCAAGACTTATCCGAAGACCGCGGTCCTGAGTTGCCTCAAGTTGAAAAGACGCTCGTCAGGGGCTGCTCCCGCCAAGCCGCGCAAGGGCCGGGCGCCGTCCTTGCGTTTCGGCCCGAAGCGATCTCGAAAAGCGGCGAACATCTCGTCCACGAAGGCTTTTCCACCGATCACCGCGCCGTCGCTGAAGTAGCGGACCTTGCAGCGGAGGTAGTCCGCTTGGGACAATTTTCCGCCGCGCGCCAGCACCTCCAGCGCCTTCTCCCGTGGGATGCGTTCGCGGTAAATGGCGGCCATTTCGCCTTTCGAGGACTCGTCCTTCTGCCGGATCTCGCTCTCCGGGATGCCGAAGAGGTGGCAGCGCCAGCGGCGGAGGGATTCCTTGGGCTTTAGGGCGGTGGCGTCCGGCTTCATGCCGCCGTGGGGATTGATTGCGGCGAGGAAGGTCACGGCTTCGCGGGCTTCCTTGCCGCCGGCGACGGCTTCGGCGTAGCCGCACCAGCGGTAGTCCTTCGGGTCGTCGCAAATCTTCGCGCGGACGGGGTTGAGGTCGATGTAGGCGGCCATGGCCCGCAGCGCCTGGCCTTTGCCTTCCACCAGCACCGAGCGGAATCGGTCCTCCCACAGCGTCCCGCGGCGGGCGTGGCGGCCGTTGAACCA
>JBIPNO010000146.1:0-3788 GCA_044372775.1 Haloferula sp. | reverse complement strand
CACAGAAGTCCGCCCATCTCATTGAAGAAGGCTGTATTCATCGCGCGATTCCCAACGCAGATATGGTGATGTTGCGCAGCGTTGACGTGTAGTAGGTTCCGCCGGTTGCTATGACAGACCGGCCTGCAACTACTTTGATCCGTACGCTCTGCACGTTCGTGAGCGTTTTACACATCGTGATCGGAAGAGACGCCCTGGTATTACCGCCGGTTGTGACAGCGCCCGCCTTTGTCGCGCCAACTACTTGATACCCAGCGCCCGAGTCCGCATACATGACCAGAATCTGCGCGGAGTCATGGTTTACGGTGGCGTCTACTGTTCCATAAAAGACACACATCAACGAGCCGCCGACAGTGTCCCCCACTTCAATCATTGGCGTTTCGATTACCATCTTTCCGCCGCTGTACACGCCCTCATTGGAATACACCCAGTCGCCGTTCCCAGGTCCGACGTACTGGTAGTAGGAGAAGTAGCTGAACGTGTAGTCGCCCAGGCCGGTGCCGACATAGGCGAACGCTGAGGCGGACCCGAAGATATCTACGTCAATAGTGCTGTCTGCGGACGTGTAGTTAACCGGCAGGGTGACGGCATTCCCAGCGATCCTCAGCCGGTCTACAGAAAGAAGTCCGATCTTTGCGTTGGTAATGGCAGCATCTTGAATGTTCGCGGAGGATACAGCCGCAAAGCCAATGCGGGCATTGTCGATTGCACCAAATGCGATCTTTGCCGTACCAACCTGGAGGTCGCCGATCTTGGCGTTTGCGATTGCGGCATCCGCGATCTTCACCGTATCAATAGCGGCAGTGCCGATCTTGGCATTGGTAATACTGCCGTTCAGGATGAAGGCGTCCCTTATGTAGACGCCGACCGGTACGTTTACTCCATTGAGCGTTGTGGCAGTGGTCTGCACAATAAACGGCATCGATGGCGCAACACCTGGCCCTGACGGATTGGCGATTGCGAACCGATCAGACCGCACAATGAAGTCGGAAAGCGTGGCCCCGCTAACCGACGTGGACGCCAGGCCAAAGCCGGACACATATCCGTTGCCGTCAATCTTTACCGTGTACTGCCCATAAAGGCCGGTAATTGAATTGGCGTTCGCGGTGAGCGACTGCTCTACCGATACCCCGCTTCCGCCGGCACTGTTCAACCGTGCATTGATGACGGTGTAATCCTGGGCCGCAGCGGTCGCATATCCAGATGCGTTGGTCTCTGACTGCGAAGCCTGGTTGCGATACGTCAGGGCATTCGATGCGCTTGTAGACGCCGACGTTGCTGAGTTAGAGGCTGAGGTGGCTGACTGACCCGCCACTGTCGCGCTGGTGTTTGCATTGGACGCGGACGTGGCTGCCGCAGAGGCGGAGTTTGATGCCTGTGCTGCGGCACTACCAGCGTTACTGGCTGCGGTCACAGCGTCATTTTTGGCAGTGTTTGCCGTGACGGCAAAACCGGCGGATGCCGACGCAGACTGGGACGCCTCAGTGGACCTGGTCGATGCGGTAGAGGCAGCTGTTGCCGCCGCAGAAGCAGACCCTGACGCTGCGTCCCTGGCTGTTTCCGCCGACACCCTGGCAGCAGAGGCCGACGCGGCTGACGTGGCAGCGTTAGTCGCCTGAGTCGAAGCGGTGGTTGCAGACCCAGCCGCCGCAGACGCAGAGTTGCCAGAGTTTGTCGCGCTCTGGGCAGCCGTGGTGGCGGACGTAGCAGCTGCTGCGCTGGCAGACTGGGCATCGTTCTTCGCAGTCACGGCTGCTGTTGACGCAACCTCCGCCGCGTTCCTCGCAATGACCGCGGCGTCTTTCGCCGCAACAGTCGTATCCTTGGCCGTTCCCGCCGTGGTTGCGGCAGTCTCTGCTGAAAGCTTGGACGTGTTGGCGGCGCTCGCAGAATTGGTTGCGCTGGTGGCACTGGCGCTGGCAGACGTTGCACTGGTCGAAGCTGCTGACGCACTGGTCGCGGCGCTGTCCTTAGACGCTGTCGCGCTTAGAGCAGAGGACTGGGCAACCGTTGATGCCGCCTCAGCACTGGTGGCAAACCCAGAGGCAGACGTGGCACTGGTCGCCGCCGCGCTTGCAGAGGTCTGCGCGTCCGTCTTCGCAGCCTCTGCTGCTAACTTTGCCGTTGTCGATGCGCTTGCCGCACTCGCTGCATTAGTGGCAGCGGTAGACGCCGTCGAGGCGCTCGTTGATGCGGCGGTAGCTGACGTTGCTGCCGAATTGTTCGCAGATTCCGCCGCAACCTTGGCTGCTATAGCCGCCGTGGATGCTGACCCCGCACTATCCGCATAGGTTGCCGCGTTGCTTGCCGCCGTCACCGCAGCAGAAGACGCGGTCTGCGCAGATGTATTAGCAGCTTCAGCAGCGGTACGTGCGGTCAGTGCAGCTGATGCAGCTGTGGCAGCGCCAGTGGCAGAGGTAGCAGCCTGGCTGGCTGCTGTCTGGGCAGTGGTAGCTGAATTGGTTGCGCTGCCACTCGACGTGCTTGCGTTCGTTGCCGCCGACTGTGCCGTGTTCTTTGCGGTGACCGAGTCGTCCTTGGCGATCAGCGCGTCGACCTTGGCCTGGACTGCCGTGTCCTTAGCGCCAATCGCCTCAACCTTCGCGGCAATCGCCTGGTTAGCAGCGGCCTGTGCTGCCGCCAGGTTGTCTGACGAAGACGACGAGTTTCCGAAGGTTTCTTCGAGGTCGTCGATCTGGCCTTGTATGGTCGTCTGCAACGACTCGATAGACGTGATCCGCGTACCGAGTTCGGTGTTCAGCTGGCTCGATCCAATTGAATCCGACAACAGGTCAAGCAAGTACGCGATGTCAGGCTGCGTTTGACCAAGAGTACCTGACACCTGGTTCGGTGCCGACTCGGCACCGGCAAGGTTGACGTTGCTAACCCAGTAGTAGAACGATTGGCCTGGGCCAACAGGATCAGCGTAGACCTTGCCGTTCACGTTCGCGAGTACAGTCGCTGTCTCGAAGTTGTTGACAGTGTTTCGGCGAACCCGAGTAAAGGCATGACCCCGGTACGACCGGTACTCCCAGTCCAGGATGATGTTCTGAAACGCTCCACTCGCAAGGAGGTTTGTCGGGATAGTCGGCGCTTCGATGCCACCCGCAATGAACGGGAAGATCACATCTAAGCCGTCAAGAAACGACTGGCTGTTGATATCGCCGCGCGTCAGATATCGCGACCCGTTCTCCACCAGGAACTGGCGAATAGCCTCGAGGAACCTGCGGGTTTCCGGATCACCCTTAATCGGCGTCTTCGGGATAGCAACCGTCACTGGAACTCCTCCGGAGACTCAGCCACCATCACTGCGTTGACCGCGCCTGTGCCGCTGAGGCGAAGCTGAAACTCCTTGGCGAGGTATCCAGCCGGGAGGCGAAACATATTCCCGTTCGGCGCGGCGTACTGGTACTTCTGTACGCCATCAGCGTAGATCGTGAATGTCACCGGATAGGCTTCTGCGTCAACGATTGCGCACGACGGGTTGATCGGCTTCTCGAGCCGCAGTTCCTTCGACTGCCAGGTGTACGTCAGCAATGCGCCTGCATCGAACTTACGGACGTTCGTGCCAGTGACATCCGTCACCAGCAGGTACAGAGCGTCGTCCAACGGATCGTTGAAGCCTGCGAGGGCGTGGAAGTCGAGCGTCACCAACTCAGGCGTTTGCGAGCGACCGTCCATGACGTATCCGCCCTTCACCGTGCCAGTGTCGTAGAAGAAGATGTACCGACCTTCGTAGTGATAGCCGTGGATGCTTTCAGGCTTTAGCGCCTGCCACTGGTCACGGG
>JBIPNO010000044.1:0-47044 GCA_044372775.1 Haloferula sp. | reverse complement strand
CCTGCTCCCTGCTCCCTGCTCCCTGCTCCCTGCTCCCTGACCCCTGACCCCTGACCCCTGACCCCTCGGCACTTTCTCCCCCGCCCGCACCATCGTCCCCGGCCCGACCACCGCCCCCGGCCCGACGAAGGCGCAGGCGGCGATCCAGCTGCCTTCGCCGATCTCGATCGGCCGGGTGATCAGGTCGAAGCTTTCCTTCCTGAAATCATGATTGCCCGTGCACAGGAAGGCGCGCTGCGAAAGGCACACGTTCGACCCGATCTTCACCTGGTCCAGACTCAGGATCAGCACCTCGTCGCCGATCCACACCTGATCGCCGATCTCCACCCGCCACGGCATCGTGATGTTCACCCGCGAGCGGATCACCACACCTTGTCCGACCCGCGCCCCGAAGAAGCGCAGGGCGGCCACCTTCAGCGCCGACGGCACCGGAAACCAAGGCGCGAACAGCAGCGAGCGGCAAAGCCACCACAGAGCTTCCTTCCATCGCGGCACCCCACGCACGAAGCTGGAGTTGTCGAATTTCGAGAGATCGAGCATCGCTTGAAGACTGGGACCGATGGGAAGCCCCGCAAAGTCACCGCACACACCCCGGCCGCGGCCCGCGTCCCAGCACCCATTCATCGCAGGCGATCACCTCCCCCGCGATCCTGTCCCACGCAAAGCGCTCCGCCACCACCGCCCTTCCTCGTTCCCCCATCGCGGTCAGCACTTCCGGGCTTCTGCGTGTCGCATCGTCCAACGCGGCGGCAATGCCATCCACACTCACCGGTATCCACCACCCGCAGGATTCCTCTTCCAGCAACTTCCACGGTGCGCCGTGGGTCGTTATCACCGGCAGCCCGTGCGACAGGGCCTCACCGACGACCATCCCAAAATTCTCGGTGTGGCTGGGAAGAACAAAGAGGTCTGCTTCTTGGTAAGCCTTATCCAAAGCTTCGCCACTCAAGGCACCGGTGAATTCAATCTCAGCCCCAAGCTGCGCTTGAGCCACCATCGCCTCAAGCTCTCCTCGGTGCCCGGCCTCGTCCGGCCCCACGATCTTTAGTTTCCAACCCACCGGGCGGACCCTTGCCCAGGCCTGCAGCAACAACGTCAAGCCCTTGACGGGATAGAGTCGCCCCACGAAGAGCGCGACGCGCCGTTCAAAGAGCGAGGGTGCCTCGGGCATGAACTTTCTTACCGGATGTTTCTCCGCGCTCCTCCTGGTCATGTCAATACCCCAAGGAATCATGACCACAGCCTTCTTTAAGCCAAGCTTCCGCAGGTTGGCTGCCTCACGTTCCGAGGTGGCATGCAAGGCCGAAACCATGTTCAGAAGTCTCTTCTGGTAGAGGATCCAAGCCACCTTCTTCTTCCGCCCCTTGTGCGCCAACGCCCAAGGTTCCAGCATACCATGCAAAGTCACCACGCAGGGAACTCCACGCCGCCGCCAAGCCTGCAAACGAATAGCCAGTCTCGGCGACCAGATCCCATGAAAATGCACCACCTCCGGCAGATCGGACGCAGCCGGCAAAATCGAGGCGTGTTGCGAAGAGCGGCTCACCGACACCCCTTGCCTTGCAAGACTTGTGACTAGCCCACGGGTCGCGGCTTCCCCCCCCCCCCGGCACGCTGAGGGTCAGACAATTCTTCAAAACTGAATCCATGATGCCAGAGCGACGACCAAAACGAGCAGGAGAGCCAGTGTGGGCAGGACAAAGCGGCGGATACGCAACATGATATGGGAATAGTGGATGGAATAGCGGGACGCATAAAGGTAGGAATGCTTCGCCACAGGCGTCGCACTTCAGGTGCTCAATAAGACGCATTCAGGCTTTGGGCCCAGGCCTAGAAGCCACTGGTAAACGGCGCACATATCTTTCGCGATTCGTGGCCACAGGTAGCGAGCTTCGACAAGAGTC
The DNA here is from genome assembly GCA_044372775.1 of Haloferula sp. Taxonomy (GTDB): domain Bacteria; phylum Verrucomicrobiota; class Verrucomicrobiia; order Verrucomicrobiales; family Akkermansiaceae; genus Haloferula. The sequence goes on along the minus strand of JBIPNO010000044.1, from coordinate 45,140 downwards.
CGACCGCGCATTCCCATTTCCTGTCGGTCAAGATACGAAAGCCCCAAGGCTTCGCGCAGCGCATGGACCAAAGGCTCAACGCCAATGTCAATCCACCAACCGCAGTGGTGGGTGTTCAATTCTTCCCATGGAGCTCCTTTGGTGGTGATTACAGGCACCCTGCAAGCAAGTGCCTCAGTAACTACAATACCAAAATTCTCGCTGAAGGTTGGCAGTATGAACAAATCGGCCTCACGATAATAACGCCAGCGCTCGTCTCCCCAAGCTTCACCAGGAAATAGAATTTGAGAGTCCAGACCGGCTACCTGAACCGCGCGTCGCACTTCTGCCAAATGACCAACTTCATCCGGGCCGACAATCATCAACTGCCAACCGGACGGATTCAACGTCCGCCAAGCTTCCACTAGATTGAGAAGACCCTTCTTAGGATGGATGCGGGATAGAAAAAGCGCCGTGCGTAGACCGGTGCGGGATTTCGCAGCGTTTCTTAACTCTACACTCGCGATATCTTCCTCAAGTGGGAGTCCTACCCCATTCGGAATGATTGCCACCGGGTTGGAGAAACCGGCAGCCCGGATGCTTTCAACTTCCATGGGAGCTGTCGCATGGATGCAGGATGCATTGAACAGACAGGCCCGCTGGAAAAGCTGCATGGCGAGGCGCTTCTTAACGCGGGACCGCTGTAAAGCCCACGGCTCCAACATGCCTTGCGGCGATACCATATAAGGCTGTTGGGTTTTCGAAAACCACCGATTTGTTACTATGGAAGGATATTGCCACAGGCCATGCAAGTGGACCAAATCCACCTTATCTACACACAACTCCCGAAACATTCGAGGTGCGTATCCGATGCTCCGAGGTCCAACCACCTGATATGGTTTGACGCAAAGCTGTCCCCACCGGGGCAAGTCCAACGAGGTGCTCTCGTCCTCCAGTCCCAACACAACCTGGTACACAGCCGCGCCTGTCTTTGGAACCGAGTCCGCCAGCAACCGCACACAATCAAACAATCCCCCCGCATGGCGGGAAACGGAAGATGTGACGTGAGCTAGTTTGAAAGAAGGTGTCATGCTGGTATGATGTGTCGTGGTGAAAAAACAGTGTCATGGTGTAATGCTCCGCCATGGGGCTTCCGGTCGCGATGCTCCGGAATACACATGACTCAGGATAGACTCGACGTACCCGGCAACCGCGAGGCCTTCTATGCAGCCTGACCACCCGCGAATACGCTCTCGATCCTCAGCCGTGCGCCTTCCCTTACCTGCGAAATCGTTTAAAGCGGATGCGAGGTCTTCGACACTGCCGGAGCGAAACACGGTTCCCAGGATTGGACTTCGAAGCAAGTCAGTTGCGCCGCAGGCCGTACTGCAAATTACTGGAGTTCCGACCATCAACGCTTCATTGACCACGGCACCCCAGCCATCCTTGCGGCTTGGAAGCACCAGCGCGTCCGCTCCATTCAAATGCTGTTGAATCGCAACTTGCCCCATTTGACCTAACCACCGGACCCGGTCTGAGATGCGAAGTGCCTTGGCCAAGCTGATGAGTTCTGAAAGCGAGGGGCCATCCCCAATGACTTCCAATCGAACACCGGCAGTTTTTGCGATGGCCTGTAGTAGCAAATCCACCCCCTTTAACTCTACCAACCTGCCGACAAAGACAAAGCGCGCGGACGACTCCGCTGCAACAGTGGGCAGCATTTGCGGTTTTTCGGTCACATAGGCAAACGGAAAAACCCGCTGTGCCGGGTAGCCGCATTGCAAAAACCACCGGACTCCTGTTGTTCCCATTGCCAATACGAAATCGAAACAGCGTCCGATGCCAGCGCGCTCGATCGAGTATTTACAGCGTCGCAGGAAGCCGGAGAAACCCCGAACATCAGGAGACTCGGTGACGATGCCCATCCGGCGATGCGCCGCCCGGCAAGCGACCGCAACTTGCGAACCCAGCGGCGTGCCGCGTGCCCCGGCGATAAAATGGATGGAGTCGGCCGCGCTCTGACGGACGATTTCCACTACTTGGGCATGATCAGGGCTCACAATCGTGCGGACCGGCCCTAGGTCAGGCATCGTGCACCCAAGTTTCAACCGGTCTTCGGACATGGCTTCCGTGGCCACCACTAGTACATCGTGTCCTGATTCTGCCAAGGCACGCATATAAGGTGCCTGGTGCGGACTGATGAAATTATGCCAGAAGACAAGTTGCATGATGCGTGGTGGATTCAATGGGCGTGGCAATACTCAGCCCTCGCTTTCCGGGAGAGGGGAAGCCGGAGGAGAGTAATGACCAGCGATTGGCTTACGCTCACGTTGCTTCGCCAAGCGGCGCTGATTACTCCGCTTGGACTTCTTGGTTCCCATTAAACGCTGTCCATAATTTCGATTGAGCCACCAGCAAATTCCATATCCGAAAACAAAGGGATATAAATCCAAAAATGTGATATCGCGGCCCAGGGCGAATGTGAGAATCAATCCCAAACCATAGAGCGGGATAAAGCCGATCTTCTGTCCCAAATAATCCAACCTCGCCAACCAACATGCCCACAGCGCCATTAGCAACGCGGCAAACGGAGCTCCCAGATAGAGCCCGAAGTTCGCGACCCCTTGTCCGATCAAGCCGGTTGATAGCGTCGCGTAAACACCCGCGTCGGTATCAGCGCCTCCCATTCCCCTGGCAACCGCATAATCCAATCCAATGGTGGGCTTTCCTGGCCACAATGCCCGGGGGACTGGATTGGCGAGATTCGCAAGGTAATTTTCTCCCCAGTTGGTTTCGTAAATGCCGTCAGCGGTCAACCGGAATACCCAGCACAATTCCTCGAACATATTCAGCCCCTGATGCTTCTCTTTGCTGGCACCCGTAAAATCAAATTCACCCTGCGCGAAGGCATCGCTGATGCGGGTATCAAGACGGTGGCCGATCACAAATCCAAACCAGGCATTCACCATCAGCAATGCCGCGACCACACCCGTCACCTTGATCCACTGACTTGCACGAAGGCGCAGGAACACCCATGCGAGAACCGCCGGAACCACGATGGCCAGAATCGATTTCCGGGTTCGATCAAAGATGAAATACGGCCATGTAAAAAGCACGCCCACCAAGGCCAGCAAACGGATATTCCCGTTGGTGGACAGCGCGGCCACCACGCCGAATACGGCACCCAACATGATTTGAAAATATCCTGCCAGCGCGAGGATGGTATCCAGTCCGCCGCCGGCCTTCCCGCTCTTCGCCCATGGGCCTGGATGCTTTCTGAGATAGGGAAAAAGATAGCCTAAAAACTGATCGCCGAAATTCCAGGCGGCAAAGGCAAGTAGAGGAATCCAGAGCCCGAAGGCACACCAGAAAATGATTGTCAGACTCCGCTGAAAGCCCGCTTGCTCGACGCCCCGTCGATAAAAGCCGATCACCTGGCTGGGACGCCTGAGATAACGACGGTTGATTTTCTCATGTAGATAAGGGGTAAGGAGCAGAAACGAGCCAAGGAACAAGGCCACTTGCCACCACGCCAGGCTCAGAACCGATGAGCCGAATATAAGCATGTGCCAATTCAGGTAATCATTGTAAAGAGCATCTCCGACATACCACACCGCCACGGTCACGAGCACCGCACAAGTGGGAATCCCGATGGCGCGCCGCGCATTCCTGGCACTCCAATAGAATCCTATGCCCAGCAGCAGGATAACCACCCAGAAGGAAACAGGCATGACGCTCAATGTCTCAACCATGACTCAAAGTTTGGAATTCGACCGGATATCGCACTTGATGTTCCGGAGATGCTCGGCGACGGAGGACAGCGAAAATTGCCCCGACTTGTTCAAAGCAGCACGGCCTTGGCTGCCCCACAAGTCAGGATTCTCCAAATAGCGACGGATCGCATTGGCAAGAGCCTCGGAATCCCGCGGCGGAACCACAAATCCATCCACGCCGGCAGCTACCACGGCCCCGCAGTTGGGCGTGGAAATCACCGGGAGTCCGTGCGCCATCGCCTCAATCTGGGTAATGGCGAAACCATCCGACAAAGTTGGCAACACGAACACATCCGCCCTGCGATACCAGTCCGTAATCCGGTCACGGGTGGCGCGGCCGTGAAATACCAGATTCGGCGGTGCATCCGCCACCGCCTTGGCGGAGACATGAATCGGCCCCACCACATCAAAGCGCACATTCTCGGACTGCATCAGGCGCGCGGCTTCCATCAGGTATTGGATTCCCTTGCGGAGCATCACCTGCCCGAGAAAAAGCACGCGCAATGGATCCCTCTTGAAACTGCGGCTCTGCCGGGTGATTTCGGACCTTGTCTCCGCTTCATCGCCGGGCCTTTTCTCTCTCTCATAACAAAGCGGCACCACAACCAGTTTTTCAGGAGGCACTCCCTGTTGCACAAGCGCCTGCCGACTCCAGTCGGAATTCACCATCACCCGGTCAGCGAGAGCCCATTCCTGTTGGTGCCTTGCATAAAACTCCTCCGGCACATCCAATACGGAGTCCTCCCATCCGGGCCAGAGCTTCTGCTCCGCCTTGACCAGTTCCACTTCCACCCGGCAGGGGTCGATCTGGTCCAAAACGCAGTGGAACCCCCGCTGCTTGAGAAACTCCATGATCTCAAGGCTGGCAGTATCGTATCCAAAAAAAAGGCCATCCTCTGGAAGATCCGGCAGCGCACGCAAGTAGCGAATGGCCGCTTCGGTAAAGCGCTTCCCCACTTCGCAATAACCCAGATAGCGTTCCGTGACACCCTGGCGGGCCATCCGGCGCAGCGTTGCTTCCCAGCCAAGGGAGCGGAGATTCCACGACTTCACGACGCCAGTCGGCAAATCCGCATGATTCCGCGCGGCCAGTGCCCGTATTGGCTTCGCCGAAAACCGTCTCCCCAGCGCACGCGTGAGATTGCCTGCATAAAATTCCGTCAGGCACAGGCGCAAGTCTCCGGTGGCATGCAAAGCACGTGGAATCGCATAGTGCTCACGCCCACCCATCTGGGCACAGATCCATTTTGGCGCTGTTTGCATCCGTTTCCTGTATCAATAAACGACCTTTGCAGACCAAGCCCTTTTCATTTGCCTGCGGACCCAGCTCGTGTTTCTCTCGAAGGGCAGGTAAAGAAGCCATGCGAAAAGCAGGCACGATGCGATGCGCAAGAGATACCATCCGCAGGAAGGGACATCGATGGAACCATGGCGCTCGGGCAAGTAATGCTCCCAAACATAAAGCAAGGGATAGTGCGTCAGGTAGAGAGTGTAGGAAAAGGCCGAGAGCTTGGTGCCCATCTCGTTGATTGCCATCCCTCGTTGGGTTCGAGGTTTGAGCTGGGTCACATAGGGCAGCACGAGCGCCATCCCCAGGCTCAATACCACCGTGGCCACCTCAGCCGGGGGTATGAACCGGAGCCAGGAGGAGGTATCCACCGATACCGTCGCCGTCCTCAACTGCGAGTTCAAATAACCCAGACCGATGAGGACGCATCCGGTCAACGCAAGAGCCCGCTGCCGTGGCTGATTGCACAGCCAATAAGTCAGCGCACCCAGCAGCCATGCGAAGAGGAACTCCGCACCCAAGCGGGTGAACACCGCAAATGCCACTGCCATCGCAAAGCCCGAAGCAATCCGTCCCCGCGTGCCAGATAAGGCCCAGAGCGCCGCGGCACCGGCCAGAATGTAAAACCAGATTTCATAAGCCAGGGACCACAGCGGGATGTTCTTGGCAAAGTGACTGCAAAGCGAACCGTTGAGGCCCAGCAAATTCCCGCCGAAACCAACCCAGGAAACCGGTTTACCCACCCAATACGCGACAATGGCGGACCACACCAAAGCAGGAACCAGCGGCACCCAGAGGCGCGAAATCCGATCAATCGCGTAATCGCGCATGCGGAAACTTCCGTCAGCCACTCGCTCGATCAGTTTGCCTCCGACCAGGAAACCGCTCAGGACAAAAAACACCAGCACACACTCCGTTCCCGCACGGGTCAGAGCGAAAAAAACGGCGACCAATTTCGTCTGCGACGCCTCTGCGAGGCGGCCCCATTCCACCCAGTTCCCACCGCGTGCATGGATGCCCACCACCATGAACGCCGCGAGAAAGCGCAGCCAGTCCAACCAGAATAAGTGCCCGGTCGTTTCCGGAGGCGGCATGGAACGGTTAGACATCAAGTTCAGCGGTTGAGCAGCCAGTAGGAGAGACGGGGGCGGGCGCAGACCCAGTTCCGGATCCATGTCCGCAATCCTTCCGGCAGCCGCTGGTAACCCCGCGCCCGGTGGTGATGGACCACTGGCTCTTCCGCTGGCAAGCCCGCTTCGCGCAGGGCTGGCTGCCGCTCCGCATGGTCCATCACGTCACGCAGGAACGCAGTCAGATTGGCGCTCATGACTTCCGCGTTGAAGTGGGTGCGTGCGCGTTCGATCGCCAACGCAGCGAGGCTGGCGAGCCGGGGCCGGTCGGCATTGAGCGCCTGAATTGCAACCGCCCATGCCCGATAATCTCCCAGCGGCACCAGCAAACCGCTTTTGCCATGTTCGATGATTTCCGTGGAACCAGATGCGGTATCGTAAGCCATCGGCACACAGCCCATGCTCATGGCCTCCACCGTCACCATGCCGAATGGCTCCTTGCGACTCGTCATCATGAATATGTCCGACTCCGCCGCGATGTCGTAACACTTCTCGTGAGGCACACGGCCGGTCCACCGCACCATTTCCGCCAGACCCTTCCTTTCAAAGCGGCAGCGCAGCGCTTCATTCTCCCCGCCCACCAGATTGAGGATGACAGGAACGCCAAGTTTTTTGAGACGCTCAAGCAAAGGAACGAAGTCAAACACGCCCTTGAGCGCGTCCACCCGGCCCATAAACAAAAGACGCAATGGGCCTGAGTAGGGCGAGCGCTCTTTGACAGACGGAAAATTGGCTCCGTTGTGAACCGTGCGCAGCAAACCACCAAAACCCACCGCATCCAAACTCTGCCGCAAGCGCGCTTCGATGTGCCGCCCCACGCAGGTCACGCCATCCACGCAAGCGGCATGGCGCACCGCCACATCGCGGTAACGGCGTCCCGAATCGTGAATCTGAATGACGTGACGGGTGACTGCCGGAATGAAACGGAAAGCCGGTTCGATGCGAGAGACATCGCTGGTGATGACCAAATCCTGCGGATTGGAGTCCAGCCACGCCAGAAACGCACGGGGACAATTGCCATCCAAGCCAAGCGAAACCACCCGCAATCCGCTGTCGGCTTCCGTGAACTCGCCCACGGGATCGTGGAGACACAACAAAGTGACATTCCATCTCTTACGCCGGGCCAAGCCCTCCGCCGCATAACGGCATACCGGGCCAATTCCGCCCGCAGTGAGCGACGGAATTACCGAAACGATACGCAAAGATCGTTGGTCTGAAGCGGACTCAGGCATCGGGCAAGAGCAGAACATTATCCAGAGACATTGCCTCAAGGTGCGCAAGCGAGAGGCGCTCGCCCGGGCTGCCATTTTGTTTCAGGGTGTAAGGGAAATATCGCGCCGTCTCGAACTCGCGCCAAAGATCAGCGGGCGAGAGACCAACCGCATGCAGGTTCACGGGGCATATCTCGATGAGAATGGCGGCAATTCTTCGCTCTTGCAGGAGCGTCTTGGCCCCTTGCAGGACATACGGCTCCATACCCTCGACGTCCAGTTTCACGAAATCAATCCGCCCGATGTTCTGGCTGCGGCAGTAGTCATCCAGGCTGGTCACAGCCACCACCTGGGTGCTGGTGGCGCTGTTTATTTCGCCACCCCCCGGCGCTATCATCCGGTTGGTTGCAGCTCCAAATTCCTCGGTTTGAAATGTCACGAGACCCTGCCCCTTGCCAACGGCAAGACAGTTCAAGTTAGCACGCCCCAGCAGGCCGTTGGATTTCACGTTGTTTTTCAGCCGGCAAAACGTCTCCGGGATGGGTTCGAAGGCATGCACCGTATGGCCAAACGAGCCCATCAGGCAAGTAAAGGCTCCCACGTTGGCCCCGATGTCGAAGGCGATTGCCTTTCCATCGCTATTGGCTGCCAGACACCACTGCACACATAAGCGCTCAACTTCCGGCATCACATTCTGGAAACTCCAGTATTCAGAGAATGACACCCATTCCCCAAGATGCGCTCCGGTATCGAGATCCAGACGCGGCGGCCGTCGCAGGACGATTTTCGCACTGAGCCATCGCGCATAAGCCGACAGCATCGTCGGGTTTGATGCCAAGGTTGTGATCTTGGAGACGAGGTTCATGATATTCTGGATAATGAAGAGCTTAGAACAGATCCGAATTGGACGGCGTAATTGGCAGGGGCACAATGCTGGCCTACCCAATTTTTCCCTTTTTGACCGAGTTCGGAGGCCGTCTGCGGGTGCGGCAACAACACTAGCAATTGTCGCGCAAAAGCGCCGGCATCGCCTACGGGCGCGAGAAAGCCGCCACCTGAGGCGCGAGTGATTTCCCCACAGCCGCTAATATCCGAGGCCACGGTGGGCACGCCTTGCGCCCAGGCTTCCATCAGCACCATGCCAAAGGATTCGGACTCGCTGGGCAACACGCAGATCGAACAAGCGGCAATGGCGGCAGGCATTTGTTCGGCGGAAAGGTATCCCGCGAAAAGCACCACCTCCGACAGATTCAAGTCCTTGGCGAGCTGCCTTAACTCCAGCTCGTAAGCGGCTCCGGCAGCAGAGCCGTCGTGTTCGCCGATGACCAACAGGCGGACATCGCCAAGCTGCTTCCGCACTTCGGCCAGCGCGCGGATGGCGACCTCGATGCGCTTGCCCCGGTGCAAGCGGCCCACGCAACCGATCAATTGAGCTTCCCCCAGATTCCACTGCCGCCGGAACGCCGCCACTTCTGCCGAGGTCGCTTCCCTTCCGGTGTAGGCCTCGTAAAACCGATGCACGCGTCCGTGAAAACTTGAGGGAGCCCACGCCAACACCTGTTGTTTGACCAACTCCGATGGACAGATGACCGCCCGTGCCCGGAGCCAGCACCAGCGATCAAGCCAGCGCGACGGTGCTTCAAACTCAAGGCGGCAGAATCGGATGATGGGAATGGCGGCCTGTGCGCAGGCCTGCGTGACCAGCGGCGTGTTGCCATCCAGATTGATCACCACCGCATCGGGCTGGCTGTCTTTGAGGATCTGGCGAAACCGCCGATAGAAGCCAAGGTGCCACAGTGGATTTTGGCGCAGTGAGTATTTACCGAATTCCAAGGGATAGACCTTGATTCCGAGTTGCTGCAACTCCATCTCCAACGCCCCGCCACCCGGACAGACCACTTCGGCCATCAATTGTCGTTCCCTCAACAACGCCAGCATGCTGCGCTCGGATCCGTAGGCGGCACCGGCAGGACTGACAAATAAAACCTTGCGGGACATATGGGTCAGCCAAGCAGCTTGCGCAAGATAACGCCAGCATTGCAAGCCCGTGCCTGGAGTTCCGGGATACGTTCCGCAAGGTGGCTGCGGATATTCATCTCGTCCGCAAGCAGCACTGAAAGCCGCTCTGTGAAATTCTCATGGGTAAGTTCGGAAACCGGGAGGCAGTGGTCGAGGTGGCCATAGACATCACGATTGATCCCGCGCGCCTTGAGACTGTAGCCGATGCTCAGTGTGGGCACATGGGATGAAAGCGCGGCAATGGTTGAATGCGTCCGGGCTCCTGCGAAAATGGCACACTTGGCGATGATCCACTTCAATTCGGCAGCGTTCATCCCGCTCGGCAGCACTTGAACCGGTACTGGCACAACGTTTGCCACCGCCTTGCAGACTGAGTGCAAAAAACCGAAATCCTCATCGGCCGGATCGGAGGAACCGACATGAGGAACCAGCAAGAGCGGGCGATGCAAGGACGCGGCGGACTTCAACAACTCAACGCAATACTTGAGCCACTTGTTAAGATCAACATCCTGCGGCCGTTGGCCACGGTAAAACGCCACCATCCGGCTCAGGTTGATGCCGATCGCTCCGTGCGGCAAATCGAAGCCGAGTTTACGTACAGCAGGCTCCACCGGCTTCATCACAAAAGCCGGATCGGCCATGAGATGGACATTTTCCGAAACACCGTTGGAGCGGAGATAATCAAAGCTGTCGCTCTCCCTCACGAAGACACCGGTGAGGCTGCGGAGGTGGTCAAACATCCGTGCTGCAAATTCCGGATCCGCATCAAAGGGGCCGACAGAAGCGCCCCAAAGCACTACCGGCACACCACGGGACTGGAGGAAACGGTCCATCGCCATGAAATCGAGCGGCTTGCCGTAATCCAGCGAGTAATGGTCGCCGCCTACTTCCAGAGCAACCTTGGCGGATATGGCGGGTTCTCGGAGTGCGTTGACGTGTGGATAGAAGGAAGTGCGGAGGCGGTTATTGGCCTGTGCCATCAACCAGCCCGGAGACCAGCGCGGGCCGCCGGGAAGCGGCAGAGGGAATGAATCGATCGCCGGATCTAGCTCCGACGAGGCTTGGGCTTGGACGATGGAAGAGTTGGCGAAAACAGCAGCCCGGGCTTTCACTTCCGAGCCGAATTCACGCCGGAGAATCTCCATGGTGCCGCGCACGATGGCTTCACAGCCCCGGTTTTGATAAGAACCGTTGCCAACTAGAAAGAAGTGAGAAGAACCCGTGGTTGAATAAGGTATCATGATGGAGTGAGCTTTCGTTTCATCACTGCTTTTGGAACAAGGCAACAAGCATGCGTTTCAATTTGCCAAGGATGCGCATCATTATCGGACGTTGATAGTGCCTGTCGTAACGTGCGGTCAGCGGATTCATGGCATGCACGAAAGCGTCAAATTGGTGTTTTGCCTTGGCCTCAGCGAATGCCGCATGACTGGCTTGCCCCAGTTCGTAGCGCAGTCTGTAGATTTCCCGAAGTTTCGGAGTGAGATGACTATTCGACGGAGTGACACGCTTGGCAGGACGCCAGCGTCCAGCCTGCTCCTCAAGTTGCAAGCGGTAGGCAAGGCCATCGCGGCGATGCCGGAAGCCCCCGGCTTGGGACTCGGCGGCTTTGGCGGATGAGATTGAATCGAGGTGGAGCCGGCCATCCGCGCTCGCAGCGGAAAGAAGAGTTTGAAGTTGCGGAGAGCGGACGATTACTACATTCGTTCCCCTTGAATCACGTTCATACTCCGGCAACCAGGCATCCCCGATGGAAATGTCCGCCGTCTCCCCGACCACGTCATCACAGAAATCACAGGCTTTGTATTTGAAAAATCCGTGCCCCCAATTGCTGCCGATCAGTTCGGAAGTCGGTTTGGTGATCGATTCCGGCTGTCCGTCTTTCAGGCCGGATACGGTAACTGCGTAGCTGCTGGCCGGGCGATCCGAAAGCTTGGTGCGGAAGTCGATGGCTCGCAGGTTTTCGGGTTCGATCCCACATTGCCACGCGAACAACTCGGCAAAGGCAGTGCTCTTTAGGTGGCCACAGACGATCCCCACGGTGAATACAAGCCGATCTCTCAAGACTGCGGACTCTTTGGATGCCAATCGCAGGGCCTTTATGAAACATGGAATGCCGGTGACTGCATAGCGGCCGGGATGTTCGAGAATCCGCTTGATCACTCCGGACATCTCGACCGGATAATAGCGGGACTTCGCACTGGCACGGACTTCCCCTGGTGTCGATGAGATGGTAAAGTGAAACAACGGATGACCATGATTGCCTGCTACCGGCGCGACATGGACAACATGATCCACCAAATTTTGCTCCAGCAACTCGTTGAGAAGCCAGGAAGCAAGACCGCCTGATGAGCCTTTCGCTCGATAGTCCGACTCAACCACCCAGCCAGCATAACTGGCGAGGTGGTATCCGAGACGGGGATCAGACGCCCCGTTCCCGCCATACAGATCGGCACCGATTTCATCTTCGTTGGCATTGCCGTCAGCGAATGGACATACCCGATTGGCGTCCGGGCTTGGTAAAGCCGCATCCCTCTTGGCAGCCTCATATTGTCCGTCACGATTGAACTTGATTTCGATGTTCGGATCGAAGGCGGCACAGGCCCCACAACCGATGCAACAGCCGTTATCCACAACGGTTGCAAATAAATCGGCATTGTCAGCCTGCAGGTTGTGTTGATGTTGCTTCATTTGGAAATTGAATGATCTGTCCTCGCAATAACAACGAATACATTTAAACGTCCGCCATCTGTTCCACTTTCGGCTTCCCCTTGAAATACCAGTTTTTGAGGTAAGTGCGATCTTTGGCCAGGTGATCCAAAAACAACTGCATGTCCCGCTGACCAACGATTTTTGCTGGATTGCCCGCGACAATGGAACCATCAGGGAATGATTTTGTGACAACTGAACCAGCCCCAACGATGCATCCCTTTCCCAATGTCACTCCTGGCATGACAATAGCTCCCATACCAATCCAACAAGCCAGACCAACCTTAACCGGCTTGAGCAACTCAATTTCGTCGTATGGAATATATTTGGCTCCCCGGTAATTGTGCATTGAGGTCATGATGATCACCTTCGGGCCAATAACCACGTGATCGGCAATCTCCAGGCCGCCCCGGCCGGACAAGGATCCGCCCGGCCCAATATAGACCCAGTCACCAATCGATATTCTCTCCGCATAGTCCACTTCAAGATTCGATGGCAACTCCACATTTGGACCAGTAGTCCTTAGTTTGCAACGGAGCCTTTCGGTGGCATAAGCCGAAGCCAAAGCGTTCATTCTGTACAGGAAGGCGCCCCAACATCTCCCGATGATTAGAGTTAATTTGCTGGATTGCATAGAAAAAGGCCTGTCAGCCATCTTCGATTAGAGGGTGGGAATCAAAACCCGCATGCAAGACGCGCTCCCGGAAGTTTCAGAATCGCTTTTACGATGCGATGGTCTTCCCCAAGGCGGCGAGAAACCCTGCGTAGTGAAAACAAAGAGCCTATTGCCGCAAGCAATAACCCAAGAAGGAATCTTGCAATTTCGTTAGCAAGCATTTGCGTGATGAAAGCCGCGCCAATAGCTCCAGCAGCCAACAGAACAAGGCGCATGGCAGGCACCGTCCAGGCAAACCCAGATAAACGGCGGGCGATAGCGAAAACCACAATGCCGTGAATGTAGATGGCTAGCGCGGAAGCCCACACGACAGCAACCACGCCGTGCGCTGATATCATGGTGAGAACCAGCACGAAATTCAGCACGTAAAAATGAGACATGCTCAGGAAAATCCATCGGGCTTTGCCCTTGGCTCGTTGAATATATCCGAGCGGAAACGTGATCACCTGCCCGAAAACGCCCAACGCCATCCATGGCAACAAATCCGCCCCCGGAATAAATTTGGCCGTGTAGAAGACGTGCATGAGCCACGGAGCGAATGCGAGCGTTCCCAACAAGCCGGGAAGCGCCAGCAGAACGCCAACCTCAATCTGCTCATTGACAAGCCGGTTAACCTGCTCGTCGTCATGGGCCACCGCGGTGAGGCGCGGGTAGTAATCGGTGCCCATCGCATTCAGGATGAAGCCGGCGAACATGCCGGAAAGCCCCCATGCCGCTTGATAAATGCCATTGGCATCGAGGCCCAGATTGCGCACGATCATGGAGCGGGTAGTCAAGCCCAAGATCGCTGCTAGCAACGTGCCATACATGAGCGCGGCACCCAGGCTGACCAGACGTTTCGAGTTGACTGCGGTTTCCGCCCAATCCTGCGGGACTTTTAAGATCTGAACGCGCCGCGAGTAATACCAGGTGAACCCGAGTTGAACGGCTGCGGAGAGGATGATGACCGGGATAATGCCCTGCGCGCCAAGCCATGCATACAAGCCGACGGCGATTAAGGTGGTGACGATGGCGGACAGCACTTGGATGCGTGCCAGATCGCCGATGCGCCGCATGCCCTGGAGCAGAGCTGTCTGGCCACCGGTGACCGCACCTATGAGGACCGTGGCACCCAGGATGGCAACCGCCCACATCCGCTCGGAAGAGCCGAAAGTCCACTGGCTGAGCGGCCATGCGAGAGCCACGGTAAGCAACCACCCCAGAATGCCAGTGAGCCAGCACACCCGGCGTAGGGTCTTGACGACGCGAGCCACACGTTCCGGGCCACCACTGCCATTGGCCTCAGCCACTTCGCGCACACCGCTCTGGTCGATGCCGAGTTGGGCGATGGTGGAGACGAGACCAGTGATCGAGACATAGAGACCTACGAGACCGACACCGGATGGCCCAAGCAGCACGGCGACCGTCTTAGTCCGCACCATGCCGATGACATAGTTGATCCCGGTGGCCCCGCCGATGATGGAGGAGGAGCGGAGGATCTGGCCGTAGCTGCTGGAGGGCGGCTCTGGAAGAGCCGCTACCGGAACGGCAGGCGCCGTAGCTGCTGGGGTTGGGGGAGAGGAAGGCAAGGGAAGTAGGTAAAACTGAAAATCTGAAGTGCTGACGAGGAAGACGCTGCGCGGTCTTAAAGTTGGAAGGTCTCAAAGCGCCATTCGGATCGGTCCCCGCATTTTAACATTGCTTGATTGACAGGTCTAAAAGTCGAAGGTCGGAAGAGGAAGAGGAAGAGGAAGAGGAAGAGGAAGAGGAAGAGGAAGAGGAAGAGGAAGAGGAAGAGGAAGAGGAAGAGGAAGAGGAAGAGGAAGAGGAAGAGGGGATTGAAGGTCTCAACGTCGGAAAGAAGATAAGGAGTCGTCGCGAAGCATCTTCCTCGGCGACTTTCGACTTTCAGATCGCGAAGCGACAGGTGGAGATTGGAGATTGGAGATTGGAGATTGGAGCGGCCGGAACGTCTCTCGAATCTTCGACCCCTGTCCCCCTGTCCCCTGTCCCCTGTCCCCTGTCCCCTGTCCCCTAACTCCTGACTCCTGACTCCCCTTCACCTTTCCTCCCATGGCGCGAGGAGAGGAATGGCTGTTCTGCCGTGGCGGCGATAGACCAGGAAATCGCTGTCGGTGGTCCAGACTTGGGGTTGGGGCAGGATCTCTGTCATTCGGACCAGACAGGCATCGGCGAAGTCCATGGGGGTATCCGCATATTTATCCAGAAGTTTCCAGACCGCCGGGGCCTGTTGCTGAAAATCAAAGGCGGATCGGATCAAGCCATCCCGATGCCAGAGGGCGAGGGTTTTGCGTGAGGACGGGAGATTCCTGATCAAGTGCATGGTTTCGGCCAGGACAGCCTCGCAGGTCATGAGCGGCGGGGACAATCGTTTGAAGCATTGCACCGCCCATGGGTGGTGAAGGTCGGACCGGTCCAGCAAAGCGACGAGCGAACCGGTATCGGCCACGAGTGAGGCGCTCATGGCTTGGCGCCGAAGCCGTGCAAGTGGGATTTGTTGGTGGAGAGATCACGCAGGCCGCTGGAATCGATATGACCGGGCTCCTCGAAGAAGCGTGCGGCCAAGTCATAACAGGAGGGGCGATCTGCTGGGGAAACATCAGAGGTGACGGCTTCCAAACCCATCTTCAGGAGGGTGGATAGCTTCACACCACGCCGTGCTGCCTCGGCCTTCAATCGGACCTTTTCCGCCGTCGAAACCTTGATGGAGAGGGTCTCTTGCATGGGGGAGAAAGTAATCTTGTTTTGGCAGGAGTCGACTACTTTCGGGGCAGGCTCCAGGATTTTTCGGCGTGGATTTTGGCTGCGGGCATCCTGCCCGCAGCCAGGGAAGAAGATCGGACGGGTCGGTCCCCGCAGTTTCACATTGGATGAGGAGAGGTCGGAAGGTCGGAAAAGGAAGACGCTGCGCGGTCTGAAAGTCTAAAGGTCTGAAAGTCTAAAGGTCTGAAAGTCGAAGGTCGGAAGGTCGGAAGGTCGGAAGGTCGGTGGGTCGGTGGGTCGGTGGGTCGGTGGGTCGGTGGATCGGTGGGCCGGCTCAGGCCGAGGAGAATGGTACGTGACAGTGGTGCCGCAGTGGGCCGTCCCGTCATGCCCGCGCCTGAGCTTTCACGATGCATTCCCTCTGCGGCAGGATGCCGCAGGCAGGGGGAGACGCTGCGCGGTCTGAAAGTCGAAAAGTCGAAGGTCGGAAGAGGAAGAAAGTCCGCGTCGGCTCGCAAATCACAGATTGCTGGCCAGAGTCTGAGGAGCAGGCTTCGAGGTCTTGAAAGCGGAACTTGTGTGGAGGAGCAGAGCGCAACGCGTAAGAAAGTAGCCGAAATGACCGATGTCCGGCCAATGGCTGGCTGAAACACCGTGGGGTGCCAGATCGTCGCACCAGCGTGGCGGGGGGGGGCTCGTCGATGATCAGCCTCACGCCGCGAGCTCGTAAGTCTCGGATGCGGAGACATCGGCGGCGAATTCCAAAGCCGCCCGAACGGAATCTGTGGTGGGGTAGGGATAGTCGCGGCAGAGGTCATCCGGGCTGCGGCCCGCAGCAATCTGGCGAGAGAAGAAGGGGACAGGTGGCAGGGGGAAGACGCTGCGCGGTCTGAAAGTCTAAAAGTCTAAAAGTCTAAAAGTCCAAGGTCGGAAGAGGAGCGCGGCGGGGAGGGCGTGCGGTCTGTTGCAGACCGAGCGGAATGGTAGGTGACAGAGGCGCCGCAGTGGGCCGTTCCGTCATTCCCGTGCCTGAGCTTTCACGCAGCATTCACTCTGCGGCAGGATGCCGCAGCCACGGGGAGACGCTGCGCGCGCGGCTCATGGGCTCATTGCTAGCATCTCTACGCTCCTCAAGGGCCTTGCCGACTCTGTTTGACTTCGAGGATCACGGCTTCGAGCAAACTGCGTTTGAGGTGAAGACTGGAGTTCATAGGCATGCCATGAAGGATTGCGATAATCTGCTCTTTGGACCGCTGGTTTCTTCGGATGGCCCGCACCAGGATACCGATTGAACCATGGGCGCTGATTTCCAAGCTAGCCGCGGCCATGCGGGCAGCGGTGTCGTCTGTGAGGAACAAGGCACCCGGATGATCAAGAGCCACTCGGATGGCTTCCCATTCTCCACGGTGGAGACTGAAGATCTGAGAAAGGGCCAGCAATTCCGGCGGAGGAGGAGTGAGTGGACTTACACGCCTCCAATTACCGTTGGGAGCAATCAGTGCGCTGGGCCGATGCACCTGGACCTCATCCCAAACGGCATCAGGGACGAGGACGGCGGAAAAATCGGCGAGCAAATCGAGGCAACCCACCTCGTCCAGATGAATCAAGGGACCGGCGTCACAGACGACTATTGGGCGCGGAGAGTTTTCAATCGGTTCCATGGAGTCCCCATTGGACATCAGCCTTGACCATCGACTCGGTCAGTAGCACGGAATGAGATTCGAGAAAGCGCCGCAAGGCCTCGGCAAGGAGTCCATTAAAGTCCCCCGCCCATCCCTCTTCGACAAAGGAGAGCGCCCGGGCGGTCAGTTCATCGGGGAGTTTTGCCTGAATCACTGTCATGGGCATGGGAGAAGTTTAGCATCAAAAGCGGGAGGGGAAAGCCGGATCTTGAAATGGAAGACGACCGAGGGAGCATCGAACGTTGAATGAAGAATGGATCGCTATCAGGGCCTGCGAGGATTTCCAGAGAGACCGCGGTGGGAATGACGAAAGACGGACAAAGCTTCACCAACAGATCCAAACGGTGAATCTTGCCAAGCAGGATCAACGGCGAAGCATCGACAATCCAAGTGCTCACAGGGCCAGTTCTTGTTCCAAGCCGGAAGGGTCAATCTGGATCGCCGGAACCCGGTATTCCCGAAGGGCGTCAATAAATGCGGCACGGGAGAGGCCGGCAATTTCCGCGGCTTTCGCCTGGGAGACTCTGCCCAGTTCATACCATTTCACTGCTGCGGCCAAAGTCAGTTCGGTGGCGAACCTCGCCGGACTTTGGCGCAGACTGGAAAAGGCACTTTCAGGCACCTCCAAAGTGATCTTCATGTCCGCAAAATAGGGTTTATGACTCGATATGCAAGCTGGACTTGGGGTGAGCAGCGGGCAGCGGGCAGAGTCGCTGAAGGTCGGAAGAGGAAGAAGAGCGCGGCGAGGAGGGCGTGCGATCTGGTGCAGACCGAGCGGAATGGTACGTGAGGTCCACCATCCACCATCCACCATCCACCATCCACCATCCACCATCCACCATCCACCATCCACCATCCACCACCTGTCCTCCGTAGCCCTTGCGAAGGAGGATCCACCACCTCAGAACCCCCGCATCCGGTCGGTGGTCTGGAAATGGGAGCGGGAGCGGGTGGCGAAGAGCTGGGTGGCGTAGGCGGTGCCGGTGGGGGTGATGAAGACCCCGATCCCGGTGGCGTCCCAGTCCTGGCGGAGATTGAAGTCGTGGCCGGCGGAGGCGGCCCAGGCGCGGACGAAGCGACCGGCCATGGCCGGGGAATCCGGCCCGCCGGCGACGTTCTCGGCGAGAGAAAGCATGCCGTGCTGCCGCTGGGCCTGGAGCGCCCTTTCCTCGAAGCCGTAGTGGGTGATGATCGTGGAGCCGAGGGTGAACTTGCCGGGATTTCGGGCCATGAACTCGCAGTGCTGGCGGGCCATCCGGTCGAGGCCCGGGTCGCGCGGCACCGGGGCCCTACCGATCGAGCGGCGGTAACGGTTGATCTCGGCCTCCAGCCGCCCGCACTGCGGCTCGAAGCGGCCGCCGCCTCCGCCGGTGCCGGCGCTTTCCCGCCCCGCCGCCGCGGAAGCGCCGGCCGGGGCCCCGCAGGACGTGAGCAGGCCGATGGCAAGGCCAAGCGCGAGGGCGGGCGCGGCGGATGCGATGCGGACGGCGGTGGTCATGAGCGGGGCGCCCTGGGGATCAATCCTCGAGTTCGCTCTTCATGAGCTTCTCCAAAGCGGCGGGATCCCGCTCGAGCTGGCGCACCGCGCCGCGGAGGATCGTGCAAAGATGCTGCACGGCATCGGAAGTCACCGGAGGAAGCGGCTCGTCGTCCTGGAGGTCGTCCATGAGGTTGAGGGCCGCCCGGCGCTTGCGTTGCTTGTAGTGGATATTGCCGCGGATGGTTTCGATGGCGGCCTTCTTCCAGATGCTGATGAGGGACTGTGGAACGCCATACATCGCGCCGAGTTCGCACTGCGGCACCCGCTCGCGCAGGGCTTCCAGGGTGACATGGAACTTCAGTTCCTTGGGATAGCGGGTGTGGATCTTCCCCTCCGGCCGGTAGGGCAGGGGGACCCCTTCGCTATCGGTCTTCGGGTGGCGGTAGAAGTCCTGCGCTTCCTCCCCCGGGGAGGTCATGGAGGCTTCAATTCGATTTGCGGTTGCAGTGTTGCTTGTCATAATCGGACGATTTCGGGTTCGGATTTGATGAAGAAGCGATGGATCTAACAGACAGGGATGGGACGTGGTGGAAGGTTGCTCGTCACGGTTCGGAAGCGGGCAAGCTGCCGCCCTTGGTCGCGGCAGGCCGGACCTCTCGGGAATCACGGATTTTGCGGTTGCCTGTCATAGGCAATGGAGCTGGAGCATTCGTCCGCAAGTCGCGGTGGAGATGATCTTTAGAACGCTCCCTAATAACCTTTCGGATCCCGGAAATGAAATTCATTGATTTAAAATCAACACAGCGAAATGCATAATTTGCAGTAATGCAAAAACTGCATTTCCGGAGCGCCCGGGGGTTGGCCGAAGATCGCCGTCCGGGCCTGCGACTTGGCGCGTCCCCCACCCTTCCGCCGGCGTGGGGAGTGGCGGCGGGTGGAGGGGCCCCTGGCCCTTCAGATCTCCGGACGGAAGCGACCTAGCCTGCGGTCCAGGCTGCTATGAGATGGGCCCTTGAGAGGCGGAACACCCAATCCTCAAAGGCATGGGTCCTTAGCGGGAGCGGGACCCGGAGCGGGAGCGGGAGGGAGCGCCGCTTTCCCTGGGCTCGAGGAGGATCGGCTCCGCGCAGTAGGGGCAGCGGAACCAGCCCCGGAACAGGGCGAAAAGGGAAACGCGGAGGCGGTAGCTGCCCAGGAGGGTGCGGGACTTCGGGTTCTTGGAGCAGCCGTTGCTACCGAGGATCGCCACGTGACAGAGCGGGCAGCGGGTGCCGCGTCCGAGCGCCCACGCGAGCAGCATCAGGACACCGAGTGCCCCCGCGCTATAGAGAAAGAGCAGAATGCTGGAGTGGTCCCAGGTGGCCAGGCCCGGAAGGAGAAGGAAGCAGAACAGGAGCGGGCCAGCGGAGCACCCGAGGCAGATGAGGAATGCGACGGTCCTGAAGCGACGGATCGAGGAGGCGCTGCGAAAACGATGCATGGGGCTGACTGAATCGGGAGTCGGGAGTTGGGAGTCGGGAGTCGGGAGGGGCCACGACAAGGGCGGGGCGGGATCGCCCGTCGCGGCAGCGGAATCAGGAGAGATGGAGACTACTGCGGTTCAGCGTTCCTCTTCCTCGCCGTAAACGTCCTTGCCGTAGTTACCATACTGATACCGGTAGTCACCGGCATAGCGGCTGTAGGGACCGTTCCCGTAGTAGCTGTAGTAGCGGTAGCCGGGCAGCCTCCTTCTGACCGAATAGCCGTTGAAGACGAGGCCCGCGGGTGGGGAGCCGCCGGACTCGAGAAGTTCGAGCGCCGCCACCACGGCGCCGACCGGCGTCCGCTCGGCCCGGACGACGAGGCAACGGTTGTCCGCGAGGGGCGCGATCATCCGGGTATCGGGAACGGCCAGCACCGGAGCGGTGTCGAGCACCACCACATCGTAGCGCGCCCTGGCTTCGTCGAGGAGGGCGGAGAGCACCTTGGCCTGGAGCAATTCTCCGGGATTGGGCGCCCGGGTGCCGGACAGGATGAGATCGAGCCCCTTGATCCCGGCGCCGCGATAGACCGCTTCTTCAAGCGTGCAGCGCCCGGCCAGCAACTGGGTCGCGCCGAAGGCGTGGACATCCTGCTTCAGTCCGAGGGCGCGATGCGTCGCCGGCTTGCGCAGGTCGAGATCGATCAACAGCACCGACTTGCCCTGGGCGGCGGCGGCGAGGGCGAAATTGACGGAGGTCAGGGTCTTGCCCTCACCGGGGATGGCGCTCGTGAAGAGGGTGATCTTGCGCTGGGATTCATCCCCGAGCAGGGAGACCGAGGCGCGCAGGACCCGGTACATCTCGGCATACTGGCTGGAGGCCATGCCGTGCCGGAACACCAGGTGCCGGTCCCAGCGGGCCTCGTGTTCGGGGGCCTTGCTTGCGGTGGAGTGATCCTTTCCCTTGCGTTGCTGCTTCCGCTTCCGCTTGGCCACCTCGCGCGCGGCCACGGCGTCGTCGATGGTCGACACGGCGGCCAGCACCGGAAGTCCGGTCAGTGCTTCCAGCTGGGACACGCTGCGGAACTTGTTATCCAGGAAACCGAGCAGCAGTGCCAATGCGAGACCGGCCATGCCGCCGCCTGCGAGAGCCATCGTCATGGCTTTCGAGGGGACCGGTGCGACGGGCACCGGGGAGATGCGGGCGGCGTCGGAGATCTCGCATTCCGACTCCTGATTGTCCTTGCTTGCGGCCTGGTTGACATCCGTCTCCTGGAGCTTGGTGAGGATCACATTGAAGACCGATTCCTGGCTGCGGATCTCGCTCTCCAGCACGGCGGTGCGTGAGAGGAGGATCCGCCGGGCCGCGGCAAGGCGCGGCTCGTCGCCCATGGCCTCCGCCTCTTCCCATTCTTCGGCGACGGTCTTCCAGAACTCGCCATCCGCGCCGGATCCGCGGAGCCGTTCGAGCTCGGCCAGCAAATTGTCGCGCAAGCGGTCGTAGGTCTCCCGGGCGCTGATCATTTTCGGATGTGCGGGGAGATATCGTTGGGCCAGGGCGGCGATCTCCTCGTCCCGCTGGACCAGACCCGCCTGCAGTTTCAGGGCTTCCTGATAGCTGCCGAGGGCTTTCTGGGCGGCCTGGAAGTCGGACCGGGCGCGGTCCGCTTCGACCTGGAGCATGGCGATCGCTCCCTGGCGGTCGTCGCTGCGCGTCGCCGTCGAGTCCTGCACATATTGCTCCACGATGAGATCGGCGAGGATTCGGGCGACTTCGGGATCCGGGTGGCGGACGGTGAGGTCGAGCAGCCGGGTGCCCCTGCGCACGACGATCGAAGTCCAGGAATCAATGGCTCCGGCCAAGGCATGGGGTGGCGGGACGGGTGTTGCGGCGGCGGCTTGGGGAAGCGCTTCGCCGGCCTGCCAGTCGAGGAACCACTGAGGGGCCCACTCGACTTTTACGGGCATCAGGCCCGGCTGGCGGGTTAGTTCCTCGCGGGCGGCCACCTTGGCAAGCAAGGTGCGGCTTTTGAGTTTGCCGACGACCGTGTTGAGCGCCTCCAGCGAGCGCATGTCGAGTTCCTCCGAGCTCTGATTCTCCGTCAGCAAGGTGGTGGTCGCCCGTTGCTTGACCAAGAGCGTGGCGGTGGCCGAGTGAATGACGGTGGCCTTGGACAAGTAGTAGAATCCGCCGCCGAGACCGAGGATCACCCCGAGCACGATCCAATACCAGCGGCCGATGATGCTTTGGAGGATCCGGCGGCCGGATCCGCGGTTCCGACGCGGGGCATCGGGTTCCTCGTCGAAGTCATCGATTTCGGACTGCTCGGAGCCCTGGTTTCGCTTTTGGTAAGACGACATGAAAAATGGAAGATGGAGGAGCCGGAGCACCGCCGGAATGGCAGGGCGAGGGGGGGGGGGGAGCGTGGCGTGGTGGTTGGGGGGGGGCTTTCGGAGGGATGGCCGGTTAGAAGATCCGTTCGGGAATGGTCACCACGTCGCCTGGCAGAAGCCTGAAGACCGAGCCGCCGCGTTCGCTCAATTCGCGGACGTCGATCATCTGGACCTTGCCTCCACGATTCACATTCACCTTTTTGGGGTTCGCGAGTTCGTGGAAGCCGCCGGCCCGCGAGATCGCACCGACGAGGTCGAGATTTCCATCGAGTGGGAACGGGACCGGCCCGGGACGCATGACCCTGCCCAGGATGGTGACCGACTTGCCGACGAAGGCGCTCTGGCCGACCACCACGCGGTCGCCCGCGCGCAGTTGGACGGCGCTTCCCTGACCGGTCAGTTGCCCTTTCGAATAAACCGAGGTGGCCCCGCTGCTGCGGATCACTGAGATCGCCCGGCTGTCCGCATCCTCGGACAGGCCGCCGGCGAGGGCGACCGCCGAAGTGAGGTCGATGGAGCCGGACGCCGGCACGGGGAAAGTGCCCGCGGTCTTCACCGCGCCGAGGACCGTGACCCACTGCTCGCCATAAGCAGAAACCGTGATGGAAACCCGCGGGTTGACCAGATACTTGTCCGCATAAAGTCCGCGGATCCGGGTGGTGGCCGCGTCCAGATTCAATCCGCCGACGTTCACCGCGCCGATCAGCGGGAATACGGCTTCCCCGGTCTTGAGGATCTTGGTGGTGGTCGCGAGATCATCCTCGCCGAAGACGGAGAGCTCCAGGACATCGTCCGGCTTCAGGGTGTAGGAGGCGTCGGGAGCGGAGGCTGCGGCCTTGACTGGGGCTTTGGCAGCCGCTGGTGCCTCCGGCTCGCCGAAGACGTGCGCCGGCCCTGCGGCAAGCAGCAACAGGATGAGCCAAAGGCATGGAGGAAGGTTCATTCGGGAGCTTGGCGTTAGAAGCGGTAGGATAAGGAAAGGCCGGACTGGATGCCGCTCCAGTCGCGGTTGGCATCGCTTGAAGAGTTGTCCTGATGGCGGAGGAAGATCCGTCCGCTTCCGCGATTCCCGAACAGGGGCATGCCGAGGCCCGCATCGAAGGTGAGGTAGTCCAGGTCGGACGCGCCGACCCCGCCGGAGCTGGTCGACACTTCATAGCCGACACCGAGGTCGAGTTGCGCGGCGAGGATCTTGCGGGCGACGCCCAGGCGCCATTGGGTCGACTCGCGGAAGCCGCCGCCGATACCGGTCTCGGGGACCACGTCGCGGCTGAGGTCGAAGCGGAAGTTCCAAAGCGCATCGAGCCGGTATTGCAGCCCGACCGCGGCGCTGACCGATTCATCGGAGGCACCCCCGTCGATCTCGGAGAAGTCCAGCCCGATGCGGCTGTCCAGATCGACCTTTCCGCTCAAGCGATAGCCGAGCCGGAGCATCGGTCCGACGGTCGAGCGATCACCCGCATTCTCCGTGGTCGACCAGGTCGAGCGGATGCCGGGTCCCAGCTCGATGAGCGGGGTGGCCTGCCAGAGGGCGGCGACCTGGAATGAAGTCTGCGAGGTGTCGCTGTCCGGAGCGTTGCCGGTCTGCCGGGCTGAGTTGGAATCGGAAGTGGAGAGGGAAGCTTCGAGCGACGTCTTGGAGCTCAGTGCGTAGCGCCCCGAGAACTGGAGGCCGAGCATGCGTTCCTCGGTCAAGCCTCCGGTGTAGCGGTCGTTGCCTTGGGTGGACCCGTAATTGAGGCTGCCATCCAGGGAAAGCGGGCCGCCCTGGTAGCCGAGCTTGGCGCCGCCGCGGTAATCGAGGCCGGAATAGTCATCGAGGCTGCCGTATTGCTCGTAGTTCAACCCCGCGTTCAGTTGCAGGGTGAAGTCCCGGATCTGGGTTTCCCATGTGGCGGTGGGGGCCAGGGAGAGGAACCAGTCGCCCTCGGCCTTGATCTGCCGGTCGTTGGCCTGGTTGACGTTGGAATCGTAGGTCCACGAGGTGATCAAACCGAAGCTGAGGCCTCGCAACAGCCGGCTGGAGTCGTCCGTCATCGCATCGTCCGCCACATTTGCGGGGATTTCCCGCGCCCAGGGTTTGGAGATTCCCGAAAACACCGCCTGCTCCATCCCGAGAGCCGTGTCTTTCATCCCGAGGATCAAGATCGACAAAGTTAGAGTGGAAGTGCGGCAGGACATGACATCAGGAGGTTGAATTTCAGCACCGCTGGCAACAAGTGGATTGATGGCTACGGGAGTGCAAATTTTGCATGATCGAGTCATCCCTTCGAGTTTGCAGTCGCCGGAAATGAACAACCCGCGGCCGTCCTTTCGGTCGACCGCGGGTTGCAGGCATGCTCCCTTACAAGCATGTTCTTCCGCCGAGGCGGGAGATCTCTGAGCAGGGTGTCGGCGCGGGAGGCCGGGGATTTGCTCCCCGGGTCTCCCGCGCCTATGGGTCCTACCCTGCGGTCAACGCGCTCCCCCCCGGGTTTGCGCTGACCGGGAGATCCGGGCCGAAGCCCGGTTCCGGCGGGAAGGCGCGGTCCGACTACTCCGCCATGGAATGGCAGGCCATCTGACCGCGTTTCTGCTGTTCACCCTTGTCGTGAGGCGCACCCCCCCGGGCGATCCCCACGACAAATCCTGATGGGCTGCAAGGCCGGCTCCGACGCCGCGAGCGTCTGGAGTGCAGGCCGGGCGGGGCGTCAAAGCCAGGCCCCGCGGATGCAACCCGAAATCTGAAAGGCTGGCGGAGGGGGCTTCCGGCCCCCCTCCCCAGCAAACACCCTGAACGCTGCTTCCTTTCGGAGTCAGCGACACACACACATCAACCGGAAGCACGAGAGCTGGCTGCCGGGCGGTCTTGTGTTCAAAAGACCGGGCTGCCCGGCGGCCCAGCGAAAGAGGATGAGGCGCTTGGCTTACTGATGCGCCCGAGCGGGCCGGCGAATCCGCCAACATCGCAACAGCACCCATCGCTTGAACGGAGTCAAAGCGATTGGCGTTGTCGCGGGTCAGCGCAAGCGAGGTCACAGAGGTAGTCATGCGTGTTTTTTGGCGATATGCATCCACGGAACTCAGGAAACCGCTGCTAACATCTGCAAGATTTGCAGTCATCGCCTCGGGTCGCGGTTTGCGTCCTGCCCGCCAGCCGCCGTGGCGTCTTTGTTTCCTTTGGAATCGGAGTGGTTGGCTTGATTTCACTTGTGGGTTGAAATTCGGCGGCGCGAAGAGGGGTGGTCGGGGTCGGGAAGGGCGTGGTTCGGAATCGCCGGTGTTTCGGATTCCCGGGCTCCGTCCGGAAAGTCATTCGGCGGCCTTGGCGCGGGCCTGCCGGGCTGTCTTGAATGGAGAGGGGCCGGGTGCGGCGTCCCAAGCGATGGGGCCCTGGTGCAAAGACTGCACAACTAGAGTAACGTTTTGCTTTTTGACTGCTTTTCTTCGGCGGGGATTTCGTGAATTTCGCGACGTCATGAAACCTGTTCCCGCCTTCATCCTTTGCAGTCTGCTCGCGGTCGGCTCGGCCTTCGCAAGCCGCAACTCCGCTCCTGTCCTGCCTCCCGGTCAGGCGGGCAAGGTCACCCGTGCCGACTTCAAGGAGAAAGAAGAGAAGGAGAAGGACCGCGAAGACAAGGAGAAGAAACTCGAGGACGAGAGGAAAGCGCTCGAGGAGAGTCTGAAAAGCCTGGAAGACCTTCCGGAGGATACGGAAGAGGAACGCGCGGCGAAGGAGCAGGAGCGCGCGGCCAAGGCACTGGAGCTCGAGGCCAAGCGACTGGAGGCAGAGTCGATCGAGGCGGCCCGCCAAGCCGATAAGCAGGCCGAGGCAGCGCTGAAAGCCCAGGCCCCTGAAGATTTCATCGGCGACGCCAAGAAAGTGGAAATGACCGCGGCCCCCAAGGCCGCCTCCGTGAATGAGACCGTGGTGCAGCAGGCCACCGTGGTCGCTGCGGCCACCAAGGTGGTCGCGCGCCGCTCCCGCTGAAACACCGCCAAACCGAACCATTTTACCTTATGAAGAAACTTGTTATACTCGCCCTGGGAATCCTGCCCGCTCACTCTGCGGTGTTATGGACGGAAAACTTCGAGGGCTACGACACTGGTATCAGTAACCTTGAAGATCAGAGCGAAGGGGCTTGGCTGACCGACCCAGAGGCCACTCCTTCGATCGCCGTCATTTCCAACTCCGCGCTTCCTGCGAACTTCGGCGGAAAGTCATTGGCGGTCGGTGGCCTCGACCCGGGCACCGCGGCGACCACCCTTGGCGTGGCCTACGCGCTCTCCCCCGAAGCGGCCGGATTCGATCCAGTTGAGTCGAGTCCCAAGACCGAATTGAGTTTCTCCGCCGACTTCATTCTCAACACCGGTGGCACCACCACGACTTTGTTGCTTGATGATTTCCGCCTCAGCTTCGCGGATCTCAACGGTAGGGAGCTTTCCTCGCTTCTGTTCACGCAGGCCCGCGACGGCAATGGCAATCTGATTCCCGGTTCCGCCACAATCATCCGGAGCAACGGTGCACCAGGGGGGGTTTACAACACCCAGGCGTTGATTTCACTCAACGTCGCGTTCAGCCTCAATCTGGTGATGAACCCGCTGCTCAACAAATGGAGCGGAAGCATCGGAAGTCCGACCGGCGGTTCCTTCTCCCTTTTCTCGAACGTCGATCTGACTCAGAATCCGGGCCCGCCGGCGCCGGATGCCACGGTGGGATCCTTCGCCATCGACTGGATCAAGGGAGGGACATCGTTTGGTGAAAACTACCTCACCGCGGACAACTTTTTGCTTCAAAGCCAGCTTCCGATTCCCGAGCCAGGGGCGCCGCTGTTGATCTCGCTGTCCGCTCTTGGTTGCATCCTACGCCGCCGTCGCTGATCCATTGTCCGTTTTGGGGAGGGGCGCGTTTGCGCTCCTCGACCCGCGCTTCCTCCACCGGGGTAGATCGATTCCTTCGAGATTCCGATGATCCGGAGGCTTCACTTTACGGTCCTGCGGCTGTGCGGTTTGCTTGCTTGCCTGCTTTGCTTTCCCTTGCTCGTCGGCTTCGGAGGAGCGGTTCAGATCTCAACGTGGGGCCCGGGTCTTTTGGTTTGCGGGTTGGTGCTTGCATCGCTTGTCGGTGCTCCGGCCTTGCGGTCCCGCGGGTGGGACTGGCATTTCGTTGCGATGGCCGGACTACTCGCCGTGCTGGGCTGGAAGGCGGTGTTTTCTCCGATCGCAGCGGCGGGGGCACTTGATTTGGTGCTGATCGTCTTTGCGCTTGCGGGCTACTTGATCGGCCGCGCCCAGGATGCGAGGCACTCACGCGTCTTGATGGGGGGACTGTTGGCCGTGGTGGCCTGCAGCGTGACGGTGGCCACCATTCAATGGTCGGTGCCAGATTGGAATCCGATCTACGCCGGGCGCCCTTCCGGTTTTCCTTCGGGCTTTTTTGCCCATTACAACCACGCTGCGAATTTTAGTCTCGGTGCCGCAGGGCTTTTCTTCTCCGCGGCGCTGCGGGGAAAGGGCATTTCGAAGGCTTTCTCCGCTTTCGGGTTCGTCGCTTCCGTCTTGATGGTGCTGTTGAGTTTGTCGCGGGGCGGCAATCTCGCCCTCGCGTGCGTTGCCCTGACCGGCCTGATCCTCTTTTCCACAAAACTCAAGCACCGGGGCAGCAGTCCCCTGCTGCTCTGGGCGGCGGTCGTGACAGGCTGTATTGTTGTCGGCCCGCTGGTAAGCCTGGCGGTCCAGCGGGTCGCCGGTTTACGCGGCAATGTGATACGGGAAGGCGGATTCGCGGACGGCGGACGCTTGTCCTTTTACGACGCGGCTTGGAAGCTGTTCCTCGAGCGTCCGGTCACAGGAGGAGGTGCTGGGAGTTTCGGGCGCGATGTTTATCAGGTGCTGCCTGCGGATTTCAATCTTGCGGCTGAGCCGGAAATGGCTCACAACGAGCTACTCCAGTTGCTAGGGGACTATGGCGCGCCCTGCGCCCTGCTTCTGGTCATTCTGTTGATCGTTCCGATAATCCGCCAGTGCACGCGCTATCAGTTGGGCCGCAGTTCCGGTGGTGGCGCCTGGGAGTCGCTCGGGCTGTTGGGGATGCTGATTCAGTCGAACTTCGACTTTGTCTTTCACGTCGCTCCTTGTGCGTTCTTGGCGGCATTGATTCTCGGACGGATATGCCGCCAGCGCCGGCTTCGCGCTTCGGGCTCGGAGTGGGACCAGATCCACGGGGTCTCCCGGCTCCGAGCCGAGGAGTATTACGAGGAGGCTCGCGCTGCCGAGGCACAAGGCGTTGAAGCCTTCGCCGTCGCCGCGCGAAGCTATGCCTGTGCCTCTCTGGCCGGCCGAAAGCGTGCCGAGTTTCGTTTGATCGTGCTGTTGCTTTCTTCGAAGGACGAGATCTGGCAGCGCCATGGCAACGACCTGATCCTCAGGGAAAAGATGCGCGACGGGAAAGGCATGGCCGCGGTCATGAGACGGATTGTGGAAGATTGCGGGACCGGCGGGGAAGTCCGGCCGCAGGACGGGCGCATGCGGGAGGTCGCAGAATCATCCAGGCAGTCCGGGTGGGTGGTGTGGTTCCGAAGTCTCGGTGTGATGGTCGTCGCACTAGTCCTTGTGGCGACAGGCGCCCGCTTGACGGAGTTTTCGCTGGCGTTATGGAAGCCCATCTATCATCCGGACGGCATGAGCCCAGCCCGCCGCTTCGAGGCCCTGATGCTCGTTCAAGAGAAAGCCCCGTTCCTGGGGAACGACCGCAAGGCGCTGGAGGCATTCATCGAGCAGCTTTACGAGTTCTCTACGCTGGAGGCGCGGGAATTCTGGGCAACCTCGTCCTACCGGAGGCTTCTGAACGGATCGGTGGCGGCGGAGCACGATCCCGTGGTGGCACTGCAGCTCGCCACCGTGGCCGGCTGGGCGGGTGAAGAAGAGCAGGCCCTCGCACTTTACGATCGGGCCATTCACCTCCAGGCGGTTCACGAGCGGATCTTCATGGCGCACTTCTTCAAGGCCGAGTATTTTCAAGATCTCATGTTGTCCTCGGCTGACGAAGGCAAGTTGGAACGGTCGCGAAAGTATGCCCAGCTCGCTTCAGAGAACTTCAGGCGGAGCCTTGAGCTAGCACCTTTCGGGGGGGTTCATCATATGCGGCGCCGGGAACTGATGGACCTGTGTGATCAAGCCCTGTCGGCTGGCAGCCCGTGACTCCATGGAAATCACCTGTGGCGCGCGTTCCGCGGTGCCGCCTCCACCCACCTTTGGATCTCCGACTGCTCCTCTGCTGCCCGGAATGCAGGGACTCCCGGTGGCCGGTGGGGGCAATCGGCCGCACACGACGCGGGCATCCGTGCAAAACCTCCAGTTTCTTCGTGCGAAGTTCGCCCCGCACCTTGCACCACGAAAGCGGTCTGGGACGATTCGATAGTGAAGCGCACGGCTCAATCCGACAGAGAACCGTCTCGGGAAGACAGGGTCAGGGACGCCAGGCCGTGGGCAGTGCTTCCCATGGCCTCCATTCCGCCGCTCCCATCGCGCCATGGGCCAGGGCCCAGGGGGCGCGGATTCGTGCATCGTTTGCATCGAATTGCCCGGCCCTTGATCCGGCGGGGAAAGCCCCTCCTTTCCCGTGAGGCCCAGCTTTCTCTCTCCGGGGGCCGCTGGTTCGAGCGGCGGAAAGGCGCTCGCCAACAGGCCGATGGCCGGCGGCGGCCGCTCTGTAAAGCTGCAGAAATCCCGGGCGGTGGATTACCCGCTCGAACTCTCGATGGCGCACCCTCCTCCAAAAGATGCAAGTTTTGCGCTCTTTCGGCGCGTTTTTCAAAATCCGGCGCTGACTGAGGCAGCGATGGGATTTTTATTAAATCCGCTCCCCTAACCCCCATATGGTCACATTCCACTCCGCCTCCGCCCGCATCATCGACTCCCGGCGCGCCATCGCCGATTGTCTCGAAGCCGCTTGCGGCGACCACACCGCCGATATCGATCTGCTCATCATCCATGCCTCCGTCGGTCATGACTTCCATGCTCTGGCGCAGGAAGCCGCGGCCCTGGCTCCGAGGGCCCGGATCGTCGGCGCATCCTGCTGCGGGGTCGTCGGCACGGAGGGCGTCAGTGAATCGCTCAAGGACATTGCGATCATGGCGGTTCGTGGTCCGGAGCTTGCGGTTGCCCACGTCGACGGCATCTACGGCCACAATAGCGCGGAACGCGCGAAGGCGATGGCGGCCGACCTCAAACGGCAGCTGCCAGACGTCAACATGGTCTTCTTCATGGCCTCGGGCATCGACATCGACAACGACGCCTGCATCTCCGGGATCGAAAGCGAACTGGGGCCGGGGGTGACGATCTTCGGCGCGACTTCTGCCGACAACATGAGGGGCGTCGACAGCTATCAGATCCACGGGGCCGAGGTCTTCTCCCATGCGGCCTGGCTGGTTGGCTTCGCCGACCCGACGCTCTTCGTCGATACCCAGGCAAGCCACGGCTTCATCGCGATCGGTGAGCCGCTCGTCGTCACCCGCTCCGATGGCAACCGGATCCGGGAGTTCAACGGCCGCCCGGCATGGGCCGAATACACCCGGAGGCTCGGCCTAGGCGAAGACGCCACCTGCGCCGACACGATCCCCATCGGGGCCCTCGCCGAGGAACTGGCGGATTCTCTCGCCGACGAATATGGCAACCGCCACATCCTGCGGGTGATCACCCGCCGCGAGGAGGACGGCACGATCCACTACCCGGCGACCGTGGGAGACGGCACCTGCCTCTGGCTGACCTTGCGGGACGAGCAAAGGATCTTCGACGACCTCGACCGCATGATGCGCTCCATATCGTCACGCATCGACGGTGCCGAGATCGCCGCCGTCTTCCACGCCGATTGCCTGGCCCGTGGACGCCATTTCCTTCACCGGATCCTCAAGGAGGAACTGGTCTCCCGCATGCAGCAGCCGCTGGCCCGCGACGGGCTCATCCCGCCGTGGCTGGGCATGTACGGCTTCGGTGAGTTCGCCCGCCTGGGCGGTCGCAACACCTTCCACAACTACACCACCGGGATCTCCACCCTGTACCGGCGCCGGCAGGGCCGACCTTGACCTGAATCGCACATGCAAGGGGGGGACACCATGGCAGAGCAGGAACTCAAGGGACTGCGAGAGGAGAATTTCCTGCTTTTGGAGCAGGTCTCACGCTTGCCCCGCCTTCAGGCAGAGCTTGCCGAAGCCCGCCACCACCTCGATCAGAGCACCCGGCGCTTCCGGCGCATGCAGGACTTCATGCGCCTCGCCGTAAGGACCAAATCCCGGAGCGAGCTCGCCAGCCGGACCTGCGAGGCGGTGGTCGATATCCTGGATTGCGAGCTCGGCCTCCTCTGGTGCCTGCGTTGCCCGCAGGGCCGTAATAGCCTCTACGTTTCACCCGGAGCGCGCCCGTCGCCCGCCGCCGTGGATGACCTCGCTGCCTGGGCCGCCCGCTGGACCGGCGGAAGCATCCCGGACAACGACCATCCGATTCCCGAATCCCTGGATTTCCACGATCAGCTGGTGGCGCCCGTCCTCGACGATGAAGGAGCCATCACCGGCATCCTCATCGCCGCCAACACCCGCGGCAGGGCCGGCATCCACGGCCGCTTCGACGAGTTGGCGGTTGGCTCGTTCGCGACCTTCGCCGGACAGGTCGGTGCGATCATGGAAAGCCGCCGCCGACGCGAATTGATCATCGGGCAGATCGAGCTAATCCGCCGTTCGGAGGAACGACTGTCCCTTGCCTTGGAAGGCAGCAACGTCGGCCTGTGGGACTGGGAATTCCGAAGCAGCAGGGTGTTCTATTCCGAGCAGTGGAAGAACCAGCTCGGCTACTCCGGGGACGAAATCTCCGACGCTCTTTCCGAATGGTCCGACCGGCTGCATCCCGATGACCGCTCCGACGCCTTGTCCAAGGGCTTCGCTTTCTTCCAGTCCGGGATCCACAGCTACTCCGCCACCTTCCGCCTGCGCCACCGTGACGGCGAATGGCGCTGGATCGCGGCCAAGGGATTCATCGTTCGCGATGCCGAAGGCAGGCCGTTCCGCGCGATCGGCACCCACATCGACATCACCGCCTACAAAGAACTCGAGGAACGGTTGCGCGCCGCGAAAGAGCAGGCCGAACGCGCCAACCGTGCGAAGAGCGACTTCCTCGCAAAGATCAGCCACGAGATGCGGACTCCCCTGAACGGAATGGTCGGCACCCTCCAACTCCTCCGGGAAACCGAAATCGATGCCGGGCAGCGCAAGCTTGTGGAACTCGGCGAAACCTCGGGGCGCTGGATCATGGACATCATTGGAGAGAGCCTCGACCTCGCCCGTATCGAGGCCGGGAAGCTCGTTCTGACTCCCAGAGCCTTCGACCTGCGCCTCCTCATGGCCGAGGTGATGGAAATCAAGCGCGCCAAGGCCGCCGCCAAAGGCCTCAGGATCCGCTGTGTGATCACCCGGGATCTTCCCGAGATGATCCTGGGCGATGCCGGACGCTTCCGGCAGATCGTCACCAATCTCGTCGGCAACGCCATCAAGTTCACCAAGCGAGGGTCCGTCACGGTCGGCCTGCGCCGTGCGCGCCCGACCTCCGACATCTCCGTCCCGCGGATCGAACTGGTCGTGGCCGACACCGGAGTCGGTATCCCCGAAGACCTTGCCGAGGCGGTGTTCCAGCCCTTCCAGCAAATCCAAACGATCCCCGGCAACTTAAGCGAAGGCATCGGACTCGGGCTCGCGATCGCCCGAGAACTCGTGTCGCTGATGCAGGGTGGCCTGGGCGTCGCCTGCCGTCGCCACGGCGGCTCCCGCTTCGTCGTCACCCTTCCGCTTCAGCCGGCTACCGCCGCCCCGGCGCCGATCCCCGTCAGGATTCCGCCCCCCCGCCGCTTCAAGGGGTCGGTGCTTCTCGTCGAGGACGACCCGATCTCATGCGAAGTCGCGACCCTGATGCTCCAACGCTGTGGCTTGACGGTCGACACCGCGGCCGACGGCGAGGAAGGCCTGCGTCGCTTGCTCTCCGGGCACTACGACCTGGCGTTCGTCGATTGTTGGATGCCGCTGCTCGACGGCCCCGGGATGACCCGTCGCTTTCGCGAGCGGGCCGACCCGGCCCGTCGCGACATGCCGGTCATCGCCCTCACGGCGAACACCCAGCCTGCCGACCTTGAAGCCAGCCGGGTGGCTGGAATGAACCACTACCTCACGAAGCCTTTGATGGACGAGGCCTTGTTTGACTGCTTGAATCGCTTTGCCCCACCGGCCTCGGAACCGGCGGACTGTCCGCCTCCCTGAGCTTTTGCGCCCTTTTTCCCGCTGTCACCCGCGCCCCACGAATCTCCCCCCCCTGCCGCAACACCCACCGCCAGGGAAATGTCCCAATCCACCCGCAAGCCCCGCCTTCTCATCGTCGAAGACGACCCCGTCACCGCAGAACTGATTTCCCACGCAGCTCTGAAGAACGGCTATGTCCCGATCATCCGTGCCACGGCGGAAGCCGCCCGCGACACGGATCTCAGCGAGATTTCGGCAGCGCTCCTTGATCTTCAGCTCCCGGACGGCGACGGCTTCGACATTCTCAGTTTCGCCCGCCGGCACCATCCGCAGCTGCCCTGCTTCGTTCTGACCGCTCGCGACTGTGCGGAGTCCGCCGTTTCCGCCCTCAAGGCGGGTGCCGTGGATTACTTCACCAAGCCCTTCGAGCCGGCCCGGATCTTTGCTTCGCTGCGCGGGGTGGTCGGAGTCGCAGCCGTCCAACCCCACTCCTTGGAATTACCGGTCACGGGTGACTGGAAGAGCCCCGCGATGATCAAGCTGGAGCGCGCCGCCGCCGCCGCGGTCTCCAGCCACTCACCTGTGCTGCTGGTCGGAGAAGCAGGCACCGGCAAGCGTTCGCTCGCCACCTCGCTCCATGCGCGGAGCTGCCGCTCCGACTTTCCCTTTGCCTCGGTCGACACCCGATCCCTCGATCCCGCCGCCCTCGAACAGGAGCTGTTCGGCGGGGAGATCCGGCAGCCTTCGGCGCACGGTGTCCGCAAGCGGGGCAAGATTGAAGTCACCCACGGTGGCACCCTGTTCATCGAGCGCATCGAGCTTCTCGCCCCACCGCTCCAAAGCCGCCTGCTCGACGCCCTTGAAATGCGGATGGAGGCGGGTCAGGCGCCTTGGCCGGACTTCCGTCTGATCGCCTCCGCCGAAGAAGCGCTCGAGCCGCGCGTCGAAGCGGGCAGCTTCCGCCGCGACCTGTTCTTCCGCCTCGCCGTCACCACCCTTCATGTGCCCCGCCTGCGCGACGTTCCTGAAGACCTCCCCATCTGGTGCGAGCGGATCCTGACCGAGATCTGCCTGTCGCGCCGCTGCCGGCGTCCCCTTCTCACCCGCGGTGCGACGGAGGCGCTGCTCGACCACGCTTGGCCGGGGAATCTCGACGAACTCCGCCAAGTGCTCGATCACGCGGTTTCCGTGGCTGGGAGCGGTATCATCGGCATTGAGGAGTTGCCTGCCGGCCTGTCTTCCGGGCCCCTCGCCCCCGGCCCCGACCAGAGCATCGGCTTTGCCCGGATGGATGATCTCGAACGGGTGGCCCTGGTCGCCGCCTTGGAAGCTTGCAACGGCAATCGACGCCGCGCCGCGAAGCGCCTCGGCGTGAGCATCCGCACCATCTACAACATGATCGACCGTCACGCCCTCCGCGGCTCCACGGAATCCTCCGACGCCCCATGAAACCGGACCTCGACCTGCAACGGCTCCAACAGATCGGAGCACCGGAGGACCCGGCCGTGGTGGCCATCCTCCAGCGCTTCGTCGCCACCTTGGACGGCCGTGTCGCGGAAGTCACCGCCGCGGCGGCCGAAGCTCCCGCCGCACTCGCCCACCAGCTTCACCAGCTCGCAGGTTCCGCGGCGAACTGCGGATTCGCGGTGCTTGCGGATTTCTGCCGCAAGGGGGAAATCGAGCCAGGGACCTTCGATGCCGCCACCCTGAGCTCTCTCGCTGAAAGCGCCACCGCCGCTTGGAACCAGCTCGTGGCCAACTTGCCCCCGCGTTCGTGAATCCCGCAGCTTTCCAACCCACCGCCGTGCCCTGGCCTTCGGGCCCGGAACTCGCCGATCTCGCCCGGGTCGCCTGGCGCAACCACGCCCGCTGCATCGGCCGGCTCTTCTGGCAAAGCCTGGAACTCCTCGACGCGCGTTCCGCCTCCTCCGCCGATGAGGTGTTCCAGGCCTGTGTCCATCACCTGCGCCACGCCACCAACGGCGGCCGCATCCGCTCCGCGATCACCGTCTTCGCGCCGGCCGCGGAGGACGGCCGCGGCATCCGCATCCGGAACCGCCAGCTCATCCGCTACGCCGGCTATCGATCCGACGACGGAGAAATCCTCGGCGACCCCGCCCAGGTCGACTTCACCCGCGCCGCGATGGAACTCGGCTGGCGGCCCCCGGCGGAGCGCGGGCGGTTCGACCTGCTGCCGCTGGTCGTCGAGATGCCCGGTCGTGCCCCGCGCTGGTTCGAGCTGCCGCATGAGGCCGTGCTGGAGGTTCCCCTCCACCACCCGGAATTCCCGTGGTTCGCCGCCCTCGGGCTCAGGTGGCACGCGCTGCCGGTCGTTTCCGACATGGCCTTGGTCGGCGGCGGCCACCGCTACACCGCCGCCCCCTTCAGCGGCTTCTACATGGGCACCGAGATCGCGTCCCGCAACCTCGGCGATACGGATCGCTACGATCAGCTCCCAACGATCGCCGAGCGGATGGGTCTCGACCGAGGCTCCCGGTCCTCGCTCTGGAAAGACCGCGCGCTGGTGGAGCTCAATACCGCCGTCCTCCACTCCTTCGAGCTCGCCGGAGTGACGATGGTCGACCACCACAGCGCATCCCAGCAGTTCATGCGGCATGTCAGGAACGAGGAGTCCTGCGGCCGCAAGGTTCCAGGCGACTGGTCGTGGCTGGTGCCGCCCATGGCAAGCTCCGCCTGCCCGGTTTTCCACCGCTACTACGACGACTCCCGCCCGGAACCCGCTTTCGTCGCCCAGGACGCCTCAGATTGAGGCACCCTGGGATTGACGCCCTATCACCCGCAATCAAAATCAACAGCATGTATGGAATGGTCAATCAGGCGATGCACCAGATGGTATCCGAGCTCCATGGCGAGGATGTCTGGAACCGGATCCGCCACGGCGCCGGCTGCGAAGTCGAGCAATTCCTCCGGATGGACGCCTATCCGGATGAGTTGACCTACCGCCTGGTCGGGGCGGCGGTCGAGGTGCTCAAGATCCCGGCGGACCAGTTGCTGCATGCCTTCGGTGAATACTGGGTGGCCTTCGCCCAAGCCGCCGGTTACACCGATTTCTTCCGCGCCTGTGATTCGTATGCCAGCTTCATCCGTCAGCTCGACGCGATGCACGCGCGGCTCGAGCTTGCCTTCCCCGACTTCAAGCCGCCGCAGTTCGCGTGCTCCATCGAGTCGCCGGACCGGATCGAAGTGGTCTACCGGTCCCACCGGGTGGGGCTTGCACCCTTTGTGCGCGGCCTCTTGGTCGGGCTGGGAGAACCTTTCGGGGTCACCGCCACGGTGGAGCACCTCGCCAGCCAAGCGCCGGAATCCGGCGGGGCTGAGGACCGCTTTCTAGTCACACTCGAGCCGCGATGATTGATGCGGAAAGCTTGGCGCGCCATTTCCCGGTCCATGCGATCATCGGACCCGGGATGGAGCTGCTGCAGATCGGCTCCGCGCTGCGGCGTCTGGCTGGCGCTGCATTCCCCGCCACGACCTGTTTCGGTGCGCTGTTCGACCTGGAGCGCCCGGGGATTGAGGAACTCGACCTCGGAGCGCTGAGGGCGCTGGGCCCGCGGCTGTGCCTGCTTCGTTTCAAGCCGAACGGGATGAGGATCCGGGCCGAGTTCGTGCCTGCGGCCGGCGGCGGAGTGGTGATGCTGGGTAGTGCGGGAATCGCGAGCACCGGCGAGCTGGCGGATCGGGGGCTGACGCTCAACGATTTCACCGCCCACGATCCCACGACCGACTTCCTCATGGCGGTGACCACCCACCGCGCGACGCTCGACGACCTCAGACGTCTGACGGCGGTCCTGGAGCACCAGAAAGAGGAACTCAAGCGGAGCAACGAGCTGTTGACGGTGGCCACGGCCGAGGCGCGCCGTGCTTCGGAAGTGAAGTCGCGCTTCCTGTCCCAGATGAGCCACGAGCTCCGCACGCCTTTGCATGCGATCTCTGGCTTCTCCAAGCTGCTGCTCGAAAAGAGGGAGCCCGGAAACCACGATGAGTTCCTTGATGCGATCCATGGATCGGCGGAGCTGCTGGTGTCGCTGGTGGGACAGGGCCTGGATTTGGCGAAGATCGAGGCGGGTCGGCAGGAGATCACGTCGCTTGCCTTTGACCCCCGAGCGTTGTTCGGTCGGATCATGAGGCCGCAGCAGCAGCTGGCGCGGGTCAAAGGACTTTCCTGCGAGTGGCGGGTCGATCTACCCAGCGAGGCGTGGCTTGAGGGGGACGCGCTGCGCATCGGGCAGATCGTCATGAACCTCGTGGGGAACTCGGTCAAATTCACCGAGCACGGATGGATCGAGGTCGCCGCCACCTGGCGAGACGGATTTCTCCGCGTGGAGGTGAAGGACAGCGGCCCCGGGATCGCCGTGTCCGAGCTGGATGAAATCTTCCAGCCCTTCGTCCGAGTCGGCCGGACGACCGTCCAGGCGGAAGGAACGGGCCTTGGACTGGCGATCTCCCGGGAAC
The DNA here is from genome assembly GCA_044372775.1 of Haloferula sp. Lineage (GTDB taxonomy): Bacteria > Verrucomicrobiota > Verrucomicrobiia > Verrucomicrobiales > Akkermansiaceae > Haloferula. The sequence goes on along the minus strand of JBIPNO010000044.1, from coordinate 6,909 downwards.
TCGCGGAACTGATGGGCGGCACCCTGACGGCGGCGAGTGACGGGCGGTCGGGCAGCCTGTTCCGGCTGGAGCTGCCCGTGCCGCTCTCCGCCCCACCGCCTCAAGAAGCCGTCGTGATTCCGGCTGCTCCGACTCCGCGCGCGGTGCTTGTCGTGGATGACAATGACCTTAACCGGCTCCTCGGACAGAGGCTGCTTGAGCGTGACGGCCACTCGGTGCAGGTGGCGCGCGATGGTGAAGAGGCGCTCGCGATGATTGCCCGGCGCATGCCGGATGTCGTTTTGATGGATCTTCAGATGCCGGGACTCGACGGCTTGCAGACGATGCGGGAAATCCGCCGCCGGGGACTCGCCGTACCGGTCATCGCCCTGACGGCGAATGCCGTGAATGAGGACCGGGAACGGTGTCTCGCCGCCGGCATGAGTGGCTACCTGACGAAGCCGCTCGACCTTCCGGATCTGCGCGCAGCGCTCTGCGGGCTGGAGGCCGTGCCCGCTTGATGCCGCTGGCGGTAGGCCATGGATGACCTGCGCCGCGGCGCGGCAGGCCAGCATGCCTTCGTAAACCGCGTCGCCGGGAGCGACGAACAGCACGCCGCGTTCCTCGAGCATCTGCAGCGAGTAGGGGGTGGCCGCGCCGGAGTCCATCGAGACCAAGGTGCCGGTGGTGCGGTTCTGGATCTCGCCGGCGTGGAGGGCGTATTCCTTGAACAGGTGGCTCATGATGCCGTGGCCGGAGGTCAGGTTGAACAGCTCGGTCTCGAAGCCGGCATGGGTTCTCATCCCGCCAGCGAGCGCTGGGAATCATCGCGGCCTTTCTTGCCACTTCGAACTTCCTCACTTGGAACTTCACGAGATGGTCGGGCTGGCGGGATTGCCTCCGGCCATCCCAGTTTGCGCTTCGCGGAATGGGCCCGTCGCGATGCTCCTTCCTGCATTCGAACCCAAAAGGCCGCGCTCCGCGCATGGGTTCTCATCCCGCCAGCGAGCGTCGGGGTGTCTCGCGGCCTTTCTTGGCACTTCGGACTTCCTCACTTGGAACTTCACGAGATGGTCGGGCTGGCGGGATTCGAACCCACGACCCCCTGCCCCCCAGGCAGGTGCGCTACCAGACTGCGCTACAGCCCGTTTCCTTCTTCGGCGACGGGCGGGTAGCCAAACAGGGCAAATCCCCATTGGCAAGCCCTGAAAATCATGCACCTTGCGCCCTCCCATGCAGCGGATCAAGACAGCCATCGTCGGAGCCAGCGGATATACAGGCCAGGAACTCCTCCGCCTGCTGCTGGTCCACCCGCAGGTCGAACTCGTCGCAGCGACCTCCCGCCAGGAGGCCGGCAAGCCGCTATCCACGGTGTTCCCGCGCTTCCGCAAGTTGCCCGGAGCGGAGCTTCCGTTCATCGAGCCCGATCCCGACGCGATCGCTGCGACCGGCGCTCAGGCAGCGTTCCTCGCCCTGCCTCATGGCGTGGCAGCGGAAATCGCGAGCGCCCTCTTGGCTCGCGGACTGAAGGTGATCGACCTCAGCGCCGACTTCCGACTGAGCGATGCCGCCGTTTACGAAGAATTTTACGGCCACGCCCACCCCGCGCCCGGCTTGCTTGCGGAGGCGGTTTACGGGCTGCCGGAAGTCCGTGCGGATGCGATCAAGGCCGCGCGGCTGATCGCCTCGCCCGGCTGCTATCCGACCAGCATCCTGCTCCCTCTGATCCCGCTGTTGAAAGCCGGCCTCATCGACCCCGCGACCATCGTTGCCAATTCCATGAGCGGCGTCAGTGGCGCCGGGAAAAAAGCCGACGTCTCGCTGCTGTTCTGCGAGTGCAACGAAAGCGTCCGCGCCTACGGCATCCCGAAACACCGGCACCTGTCGGAAATCGAGCAGGAACTCTCCCTTGCCGCCGGGGAAAGCGTGATCATCACTTTTATCCCGCACCTGATCCCGGTGAATTCGGGGATCGCGACGACCACGACGGCGAAACTCCGCGCGAACATCGATCCCGCGGCCATCGGCGCGGCGCTGGAGGCTGCCTATTCGGACGCGGCTTTCGTCCGCCTGCTCGGCCAGGGAGGCTGCGCGGACACCAAGAATGTCACCCGGACCAACTTCATCGACATCGGCTGGACGCACGACGCGCGGACCGGCCGGGTGATCCTGACCAGCGCGGAGGACAACCTTGGCAAGGGAGCCGGGGCGCAGGCCGTCCAGTCATTCAACCTCATCTTTGACCTTCCGGAGACCGCCGGATTGCAAAACGCCTGAGATTCCGCCAGCGTCCCCTCCCCACCCTTGCAAACCCAGTCATGGACTTTCCCGTCACCCGGATCAAAGGAGGCGTCGGCGCCCCGCGCGGCTTCCAGTGCTCTGCCCTTTCCTGCGGCATCAAGAACCCCGCGGTCGAACGGCTCGACCTCGCGCTGATCTATTCGGAAAGCCCCTGCACCTCCGCCGGCACCTTCACCATCAACCGCGTCAAGGCCGCGCCGGTGAAGCTCTCACAAGCCCACCTTCGCAAGGGCGATCTCCGTGCGATCATCGCCAACAGCGGCAACGCCAACGCCTGCACCGGCGTCCAGGGCATCCACGATTCCAAGCTGATGTGCAAGGGCGTCGCCACCCCGCTCGGCCTGAACCGCAGTGAAGTCGGCGTCTGCTCGACCGGCGTGATCGGCCTGCCGATGCCGATGGTCCGGATCGAAAACCGCTTCGGCGAACTGGTCGAAGGCCTCGGCGCGGGCCGCGGCACCGATGTCGCCAAGGCGATCATCACCAGCGACACCCATCACAAGGAAATCGCCATTTCCTTCGACCTCGGCGGCCACCGCGTCCGCATCGGCGGCTGCGTCAAGGGTGCCGGCATGATTTCCCCGAGCATGGCGACCATGCTGTGCTTCATCACCACCGACGCCAACGTCCCGCGCGAATGCCTGCGCAAGGCGGTGCTCGAGGGTGTGGACGAGAGCTTCAACCGCATCACCATCGACGGCGACATGAGCACCAACGACACCGTGCTCGTCCTCGCCAACGGCCGCTCCGGCATGCCGCCCTTCCGCCGCGGCAGCGCGCTGTGCAAGCAGTTCCGCCAGGCGCTTCACCACGTCATGCTGGAGCTCGCGCAGGCCGTGGTCCGCGACGGCGAGCGGGTGACCAAGTTCGTGACCGTCGAAGTGAAAGGCGCGCGCACCTACCTCGACGCCAAGCTCGTCGCCGAGGCGGTCTGCAAGTCCGCGCTGGTGAAGGCATCCTGGAATGGCGGCGACCCGAACTGGGGCCGCGTGCTGCACGCCGTCGGCTACTCCCGCGCGCGGATCCGAGAGGAGCTGGTGGACATCTGCTACGACGGCAAGCCGGCCTGCCTCGGCGGCCTTCAGGCGCCGACCGCGATGGACGAACTGCGCGAAATCGCCGCCAGGCCGGAGTTCAAGATCGAGATCCACCTCAACCAGGGAGTGGCCGACTACTGCATGTATAGTAGCGACCTCTCGCCGGAATACATCGACTTCAACCGCTCCGAATACGCCTACTGGAAGCAGGCGCGGAAGGACGGGCTGGTGTGATTTGCCGCCACTACCGCATCTTCAATCCAAAGACTGGGTTCAGATCGATGTAGAGCGCCATCGTCCGGAGCGCCTCGCCGTCCTTCACCAGCACGCTCTTGAAGCGCTCCATCCACAAGGTCCCGCGCCGGCCGTGGTGCTTGTTGAACCGCGGGAGAAGCTTTCCTCGAGCTCCTTGACGAAGATCGACCTCTCGAGGATTGCCTCCGCTTCGGCCTCGCGCCCGGCTTCGCGGACGCGGGTGAATTCCGCTTTCACTCCGCCGGAGTTGGTCAACGGCGTAGGGTTAGACCCCATGGCAGCATGCTCGGGACCGGTTATTCTCTTTTATCCATGAAAACCATGTTCACAGCGGAAGTTGTTTCCAAAGGCGCACGTTCCGGCACTCTTCACTCTCCTGACGGATTGCTGGACATAACTCTGGGGAATCCACTTGAAAATGGGATAGAAACACGCGGACCGAATCCCGAGACCCTGTTCGCCGGTGCCTACTCCGCCTGTTATCACGGAGCGGTGGTCAACGCGGCTGAAAAACTTTCGATTCCGATCACCGACTCGACGGTGCGGTCCGTGGTCAGTTTGATCGAGGAAGACAGTGGCGGCTATCGCCTTGAGGTGGAATTGCATGCGCTGCTTCCGGGTGTGGATCCGGAAGACGCCAGCAAGATCATGGAACAAGCCCATGCGACATGTCCCTACTCCAAGGCCCTCCGTGGAGACACCGCGGTGACTTTGGTGATCGATTGAACTCCTTAATCCAACGAAATCATGAAGCCGAAATCTGCCGAATCTGAAAAGCAGCCCAGCAAGGATTTGAAAGCCTTCGAAGCGCTTCCGGAGAAAACCAAAGAGTTGCATCTTCTTGCGGACCAGGCGGAAAAGGAGACCGGCAAGCGCCGGGCGGCGCTGGATCAACTCATCGAGACTAGATCCGATCAGAAGTAGCTTGGCGGGCTTTCCCAGTTGCGATCAACGCCGCTTTTGCCGGCTGCAATGAACTCCCGGTTCCAATCCGGAGTTGGCGCAGGTTGAAATGCCGGTCGTTCATTGAATCCCCGGGCAAGCCCCCGCAGCGGACGCGCGCCGTCCTTGCGTTTCGGCCCGAAGCGGTCTCGGTAGGACTGGACGATTCCTTCCACGAAGTTTTCCCGCCGAGCGCCGCACCGTCGCCGAAGTCGCGGACCTCGTAGCGGAGGAAGTCCGCGACCGATAGCTTCCCGACCTTCGTCAGCACGCATCGGTTGGCGGATTCACTTCAAAGTTGCAGTTTCTAGCAACTCAAGCAGGGTATAGCAGCTTGACAATAGGCCGTGTCGAACGACCGTCGGAATATAAACTTTCCGGAGTCTCCTGAACGAAAGAAATTATGAGAAGTATCATCCATGTTTTGAAAATTTCGCTGCTCGCCGGATGGTTTGCATTGCTCACGGTCACCTCCACCGCCGCCGCGGCCTACAATGAGAGCGGCGGAGTGGTGGTCATGGAGGTCGAATCCGAACCCCTGCCTGCTCAAGGATGGAGGCAGGCGACAAGCGTTGTGGGCAGAAGCGACAACGCTTCCATATTGGGGTCATTCTATGGCAGCACTCTCAACAGTACCAGCACTCCTGGCAGAGGACTGATCTCCTACAAGGTGGCGATAACAACTCCCGGTGATTATCAATTGCAATGGCATTCATTAATATCCGTGTATAATAGCACTGAAGGCACTTTTAATTCTTCCACAGAGACAACCGAGCATAATGATTCATTTGCCCGCATGCTGAATCCAAGTGGAGTCAGCATCACAGCGCAAGCAGTGCCTGGTGGCGCAAACGGTGGTGTCCCGGACAAAACTGGATCAGCCAGCGAAAATTGGTACAAAGTCTATCGGAATGGTTCAGGCTGGATTTGGGATGCTAAAAATCAGGACAACTATCCCCTCCCCTCTTTTGGACGCTCGCCCCAGGCACTTACACCTTCCAAATCAGCGCTCGCTCATCAGGTCATGCGATTGATCGCATCCTGCTGTGGAACCGCAACGGAAGCACTTCATACGGAAACAAGATCACAGGTGCAGGCAACACTTCGGCCTCCAATGCCTTGCCTCTCTCTGTCATCACCGGCGGCACCGACACCACGGCTCCGACGATCTCCTCTTTCAGCCCGGCGGACAATGCCACAAGCGTGGCCATCGGCGCGAACCTCGTGACGAACTTCAGCGAGAACATCGTCAGCGGCACCGGTAACATCACGGTCAAGAACCTGACCGACTCGACGCAAACGGCCATCGCCGTCACCGACACCAGCCAAGTGTCGATCTCCGGTGCCGTCCTGACGATCAACCCGACGGCAAACCTCGTGGGCGGCAAGAACTACGCCATCCAGATCTCCACGACCGCCATCGACGACACCGCGGGCAACAGCTTCGTCGGGATTGCCAATGATACCACCTGGAACTTCGCCACCGAGCCTGCCTACGACGCTTGGGCCGGTGGGGCGCCCTTCGATGCCGATGCCAATGGCGACGGCGTGAAGAACGGGCTCGCTTGGATCCTCGGTGCCGCCAATCCCACTGCCAGCGTGCTCGACAAGCAGCCGACGGTTTCCACGGTCGGCGGCAACATGGTCTTCACTTTTCAGCGCATCCAATCTTCCATCAATGCAACCACCGCGCTTTCGATTGAAGTAGGCACTACCCTCACGTCGTTGCCATCCATTTACACCGTCGGTGCCAACACAGCCGGATCAACCCTCGGCGTGGAGGTCGCCAAGGACACGCCAACGGCAGGCACGGACAGGGTGATGCTGACGGTAGCTCGAGCTCCGGACGCTGCGAAATTCGCCCGTTTAAAGGCCGTGCAGACTCCATGACCGCCCGCGGAAGCAGCGCGGCGGGAAAATCATCCCGCCAGTGGGGACTGCGGTATTGCCATCGAGCCGCGCTCGCTTGAACCGCAGCACTTCTTCCGCCGCAGCTTCGAAGTCTCCGCGTTTATGGGTGCTGGAGACGTTGTGATAGGAACGCCCGCAAGAAGAAGAGCATGAATACAAAATCATTCAGCCCGTAGATGCTGTAATAGACACCGGCAAGCAGATCCTCCTCATAGAGCGATGACAGGCTGTTCGCGGCGAGCCACCTGACCCAAACGAGCCCATAAACGAGCTTTTCGATCGCAAAGGCAGCCAGCAGCCATGAGATGTTGGAACGAATCGCGGAAGCTCCCCCGTATGAGGCACCTAATGTGACACCTAATACCAGTTCTTCAAACTAATGTGACTTTAATCTTGGACGCGTAGCGTTTGCTTGATCCAGCAGCCACGGGCGTCCGACCAACCGCAGCACCGCCGCCGCGTCGTTCCAAAAACGCCTGAGGGC
>JBIPNO010000102.1:0-14399 GCA_044372775.1 Haloferula sp. | reverse complement strand
AAGCCCCGGACATCGCCGCCCTCTTCGATTTCGATCCTTACCCGGACCACGTCATGCGGGACAAACGGCGACGTCAATCCCCTGTGGAATCAGGGATCCGGGCCTTAACCTGACGCGAATGGGCCGCGTCCGTGGCTGTGGCGGGCGGGTTGATACGTTTGCCGGCCTTCCTCGTGCCTGTGGCCACTTCGCAAGCCTGACACGCAAGTTGCATGTCGAGCGGCACGAGGTGAATCACCCATCGGCCCGGATCGGCCGGGAGACTCGCTTTGCCAATTACCAGAAACGCGGATTCACCTGTTGCGGTTAGATGGTCGCTGGCGGTTTGAGATAGCAGAATCCGAACGTGCCCCGGGGCCTTCCCGGGGGTTTTGGCAGTTTCGGCAGTTTCGGCACGGGATGATTCCAATTCTTGCAACCCGTTAGAATAGAGAAGGTTATTCATCTTTTATATCTTCGAGTCGGTTCGTCACAACCTCCGACGGTCTCCCGGTCTCGGGCTTCCTCCGTTCGATGCGGAATGACTTCGGGAAGTTTGCTTGTAGATGGCGGATTTCCTCCTCTTCGAATGAGTGTGACCGGCGAAGCTCCCGAAGTGAAATTTCCCCGTTCGCCTCTGCCAAAACTGCCAGAAGTGCCAAAAGCCTCTTCCGAAGCTTTTCCCGCCTTCCCGCCGATAGCGTTTCAAGCTGCCGGTCAGAGAACCAGCGCATGACCTTCACCGCGTTTTCAGCGGTCGCGGTGTCGAGCGGTTGCCCGGGTGCTTTGCTTCCGTGTTGCGCGGAGTGAAGCACAACGGCAATCCGCCAAGCGTTTTCCGTCCACCGTGCGACGTATGAGGCGAGGTCTCGCAAGTCCCCGCTATGACGGCGGCGCCGGACGTTCTCGCGTTCATAGGCGGCAAGCACGGCAAGCGCCTCTTCCGATGCTGTGGCGGTTCGCGGATCGTCCCCTTGCTTGCGGAACGATTCGACAAGCTCGGCGATCAGCGCGGCCCATGCCGCTTTGATTGCGGGCGGGATCGGTGCGGGTTGCGTGTTGCGCTCCTGCGGTTCGGCTTTCGGGTCGAAGATCAGGAAGCGCGGGAGCAAGCCGGATTCCGTCATGGAATCATCGTCAAATGCCCTCCTCGCGGCATCGGGTTGAATCATCCAGAGAATCGACAAGCACGGGCGGCGAAGCGTCACGCGGGGTCTTCCCGTGCGGTCAACGGTTAGACTGTCGCCAGAGTAGCCGGAGCAGTAAAACCCCTCGTCGCCGCCCTCCTTGCTGTATTTGCCTTTGACGATTGAGAAGATGCCCCGGGCTTCGCTGGAAAGGCTCGCGACGGCCTCCCCGGGTTGCCCTTGCATCACGACGGCAAGCGCCTCCTGGGTAACGTCGGCAACCTTCCAGCGCGGAGCGGATTCGATTTGCCTCTGTAGGTCGGCCCGTTCTTCCTCCGCGTTCCGATACTCGGCGAGCGTCACCCGTCGGGCGTGGTGGTCTGACTCCTTGGCGGCATCCTTGCAAAGCTTGTTCGCCCGGGTCGCGGCGACGTTGAACTCGGCGAGCAGTCCGGGCTTGGTGTGCATTTCGAAGCTTTCGATCTCCTCCGCTTCGAGTGCTTCGAATGGATCGGCGGCAAGCTTGTAGGCTTCCCCCTTGCCGGTGCCGCTGTCGGCGATTGCCAGCGTGAAGAGGTTGCCCCGGGTCCGCCGTTCTCCTCCGGTGCTGACTTCGATTCCCGCCCCGATGGACGCGGAAAGGATGCCAAGCACGGCGGCGGCGGCGAGCGGTTCGGATTGCGAGGTTGTCACCCTTGCGATCTCCCGCGCCATGTCGCCAGCGGCTCCCGGCAAGCACTCCATCGGGAACGGTTCCGGCATGTCCTCCCGTGGTGATTCCGGGGGAGGTTCTTTCCATTGGTCGGCGATCATGGCTTACCCCCTTTCAGTTTCGACGGGTCGAAATAGGCGACATCCTGCGGGGCTTGCTTGTCGGCTCGCCACCCTTGCGGGAGTCTAACGAATTGCGAGCGGGTCCACGTCGCCGGGTCCGCGCCAAGGGTCGCGGCGTAACGCATGAAACGGCGCGTCACGTCCTCGGGGATGCCCTGGCAGTTGAACCAGCCGTGCTGTGATTTTGATCCGCTGGAAACCACGAGAACCAGCGGGGCGAACTCGCGGAGGTGCCAATGCAAGGCGGCTTGCTCGTCGGCTGTGCCGTGGTCGAACTCGATGACGAGAAAACGACGCGGGCCGGTGTTGTCGAGCGTGTGCGGGCTTTGCTTGCCGTCGCTCTTCCTCGCTCCCGTTAGAGCCGACATCGGCGAGGGGACAATCAGGGACATACTCGAAAGCGTGCCCCGGAATTGCTCCCGTGGTGCCGTCCAGAAATTCGCCATGTTCTCCCCCACGCAAAGCAGCGGATTCCCGGGGAAGAGCTGGTCGGCGAAAAACTCGGCATTGGTCGAATCGCGGGTGCAAGGGACGGGTGAAGCGTGCCAGATGTCGGCGAGGTTGAAGCCTGCCGATTGAATGGCCTTCTTTCGCGCTGTAGCGTCCACCTGCGGCCACTTCGGAGCGGGCGGCGGCATGACAGCACGGGACGTTCCCGATGGCTTCCAGGCGCATTCCTCGGCGCTTGCGACGGCCTCGCGGATTTCCCTTTCCGGGACGTTCCGCCCGCAACCTTCGGCGGCGACGGCGAGCAAGGAAACGATGGTTTCAAAGTCCCGGTGTGGGTGAAGCTGCCGGGCAACCTTGTAGAGCCACGGGTGCATTCCGTCGCCGCTCTTCGGAGGTGCCGAAAGCAGGTCGCGGAGGAAGGGCGGAAGTTCGCCTTGCGATGCCCTTTGTGAAGTGCTAGAAAAGCGGCAGTTCGTTTCGTTTCTCCCCTGTCCCGGTGCCTCACTCCGGGCGGGGGCTTTCCCTTGGTCGATCATCGTTCCACCTCCCGCTGCGCGGCCTCGGTTGGAAGCTTGGCGCGGAGATTGTGAATAACTCGGCTTAGGACGGCAGCGGCGACTTCCTCCGGGGTCTTGCCAGCGCAGAGGCCGACGCAAAGACACGCGACATGGAGGGCTTTCTCCGCGGCGGAATGGTCGGCGGTGGTTAGGGGGCGCGGGTTCATGCCTTGCCGCCTTTCCGGTTGCCGACAGCGCCAGCCGGGATCGCTTGTGATTCACCGATCCCGCTTTCCAGCCACTTGTCGATAGACTCGCGGGAAATCAGGCGTCGCCCGCGCTTTGCCCCCAGTGGTCGGATGTAGGTCGCGACGAGGGTCTTGTCGGCAACCCGGCGCTCGATGGTCCGGCCTGACAAGCCGGTGTAAACTTCAGCTCCGGGATATGTCAGCCACTCCGGTTTGATCTGTAGGTTCTTCATATCGCCGCACATCGTCGGGCGATGTGGCGGGCTACGTCGTAGGCATTGAATCCGGGTTTTCTGCCTACCTTGTCGCCAGTCCCGAAAGGCCGGATTCCCTCCAGAGCCGCGTCCATCCTTTCGGATCTTCAGCCCCCGGCGCGTCCTTGAACTCGTTCCGCCGTGCCTCGATGTAGGCGCGGAGTTCCGGCTTACTCGGCTCGCGTCCGGTCTCTTCGATGAAACGGCCGTAGGCGTGGAAAGCGTAGGCGTTCCGGTGCGGCATGTCCGCGTTCAACTTCAGCCTCATCACGCGTTGAAAAAACCGGCCGGCAACCATGGGGTCGGGATTCTTCAGAACGGCAACAAACATCGCGCCGGCCACTTCGTCGACACTCGGGAAAGAGCGGTCGAGAACCACGCTTGCCAGAACGCAAGCCAGCGGATCGTCACCCTTGGGATCCACGCGGAGGGCGTTGAGGTTGTGCTGCCGACTCCATGCCGCCGTCTCCTCGTCCGGGGGCGAGGTTCGGGCGGGCGGGTCGGCCTTCCTTTTCCTTGGTCGGCTCATGCAACCTCCTCTTCCAGTTCGAGATTCGGGAGAGCGGCAATCGCCTCCATCAGCTTTTCATCGCTGACATGGACGTATCGCGACGCAACTTTCGGGTCGCTTGATCCCATCAACGTCATCCGCACATCCTGAGGGATTCCAGAGTTTGCAACGATGGTGGAGAACGAGTGACGCAACGAGTGATAGGACCGCTTGTAGGTGCGCTTTCTAACTTCCCGCAATTTCGGGACTCCCGCCTTCTTCATCAGTGCGGCAAAGCGGGTGGAAATGTTGCAATTCGTTTCGTCCTTCTGCTTCGGGAAGAACGGGCCTTCGCGGTCGCCGATCCACTCCAGCAGGCGCGGATGAATCGGGGTGTCGGTATCCGTCGTGGTCTTCTTCGATGTCGCGAGGATGAAGCCGTCCTCGATGTCCTCTTTTGATAGCTTGGCAACGTCCATCATCCGCAACGAGGTGTAGAATCCGGCCAAGATCATGCCGCGCCACTCGTCATCCGCGGCAAGCAGCAGCAGCTTGATTTCCTCGGGCGTGAAAATACCTTTCCGGGGTTGGTCCTTGAGTCCCGGCAGGCGCGTGGCGGTCTTCAAGCCCTTCGCCGGATTGGTGTCGATCAGCTTCCGGCCGACGGCATCGTTCATGACGCGCATCAGGACTTCGCGGTATTGGTTGGCGGTCCCACGGGAGAGTCCCTCGCACATTTTCGGAAAAGCAACCTCGATGTCGTCGAGTCGGAGCTTCGCAAGTGGTGCGTCCATCTTCTTCCCGAATCCGATCTCCCACCGTTTTTTGGCGAAGGTGAGGTTGTCGATACTGCTTTTCCCAAGAATCCCCGTTTCCCTGCGAATCACATCGTCCCAGTGAGTCGAGAGCGACACGGGCTTAGCATCGGGATCGGAGCGCAGGTGAATCTTCCGAACAAGCTCCTCGGCCTTCGATGCCGACAGCGCCCCTGCCAGTGCCAGCCGCTCGGCTTCCATGATGATCGGAAGATACCCGCGGGCGGCGGTGGCGTTCTTGGCGGTGAACTCCCTCCTTGCCCGCACCTCCCACTCTTGCGCCATCTGCTTCGCGTCGCGTTCGTTCTCGGTCCTGGTCGATTTGTAGGGCGGGCGCGTGCCATCAGGCAGGCGAATTTGCATCATCCAAAAGCGCCGGCCGTCTGGTTTGAATATCGAGGGCATGAGCTAAAGTGTAAGCCGACAAGTCCCGACATCAAGCGCCAATTACGGGGAATAGTCCTAATTTCCAGATACTTAGAACGAAAAACATAATTGGTCCTTGGTTCGAATCCAAGCCGGGGTACTTACCTTTCCGAAACACCCGCCGCACTCCGGCGGGTGTTTCATTTCCGGGTCACGGTTTCCTCGCGGATCCGGCGGCTGTCCCCCCGACATTCCGTGCAATTTCACCGCGAGAAAACGATTTCCGCCGCCGTATTGCGGAGATGCCCTTCGCTTCCTTGAAGCATTCCCTCGTCCTGTCCCTCGCCTTTTCCGCCGCCGCCACCGGCTCGGAATCCTTCGAGCGCGCCCGGCTGGTCCTTGAAACCAAGTGCCTTTCCTGCCACTGCCCGGAAAAAACCAAAGGCGACCTGCTGCTGACCACCCGCGAGGAATTCCTCAAAGGCGGCGAATCGGGACCCGGCATCGACCTGACCGCCCACGACAAGTCCGAACTGCTGGTCCGGGTGAAGCTCGACGAGGACGACGACGAAATCATGCCGCCGAAAGGCAAGCCGCTCGACCCGGAACAGATCGCCGCCTTGGACAACTGGATCAAGGAAGGCGCCCCCTGGCCGGAAGGCATCGTGATGGCCCCCCGCCCCAAAACCGCCTTGCCGGATTGGAACGCACCCGCCGACCCCGCCATCGGCGCGATCGAGGCCTTCCCGAAAGCCGTCACGCTCGAGACCGCCGCGGATTTCCACAAGGTGCTGGTCGTCGCCCGCTTCAACGACGCCGCCACCCAGGACATCAGCCGCCAGGTCAAGGCGACCCTCGCCGATCCCACCCTCGCGAAGCTCGAAGGCACCCTGCTCAAGCCGCTCAAGGACGGCGCGACCACGCTCACCCTCGAATACCGCGGGCTGAAGACCGAAGTCGCCGTGGTGGTCCGCGACGCCGCCAAGCCGCGCCCGATTTCCTTCCAGCTCGACGTGATGCCGGTCCTCACCTCCGCCGGCTGCAACACCGGCTCCTGCCACGGCTCCGCCCGCGGCAAGGACGGCTTCCACCTCACGCTGTTCGGCTTCGATCCCCAGGGCGACCACTTCCGCCTGACCCGCGAAAATCCCGGCCGCCGGATCAACCTTGCCCTGCCCGAGGAGTCACTGCTCGTCACCAAAGCCATCGGCACCGTCCCCCACACCGGCGGCACGCTTTTCAAGAAAGGCAGCGCCCCCTACCAGACGCTGGTCGATTGGATCAAGGCCGGCGCGGAATACGACCAAGGCGAGATCGCCCAGCCCACCGGTATCATCATCGAGCCCGCCCAGGTCGTGCTCAAGGGTGAGGACCTCGAAACCCCCTTCACCGTCAAGGCGACCTACTCCGACGGCACCGACCGCGACGTCACCACGCTCTCCTCCTTCTCCACCTCGAACGACAACTCGGTGGCCATCGACGGCCGCAGCGGGCTCTCCAAATCCAAGAACCGCGGCGAGGCATTCCTGCTCGGCCGCTTCATGACCTTCACCGAAGTCGCCCAGGCCATCGTCATCCCGAAGGACCTCGACTACACCCGCCCGGAACTCCCCGAGTTCAACTACATCGACAAGCACGTCCACGAGAAGCTCCACAAGCTGCGCATCATCCCCGCCCCGCTCTGCGACGACGAGACCTTCATCCGCCGCGTCTTCATCGACGTCGTCGGCAAACTGCCGCTGCCCGAGGAGCGCGAGAAATTCCTCGCCGACACCAACCCGAAGAAGCGGGAGGCGCTGGTCGACGAACTCATCGCCCGCAAGGAGTTCTCCGAAATGTGGGTGATGAAATGGGCGGAGCTCCTCCAGATCCGCACCTTCAACAACGGCCCGCAGCAGGTCTCCTACAAGGCCGCGCTCGGCTATTACAACTGGCTGCGCGACCGCATCGCCGGCAACGTGCCCTTCAACGAGATCGTCCGCGAACTCCTCGCCTCGGAAGGCGGCACCTTCTCCAGCCCGCCGACCAATTTCTTCCAGATCGAGCAGGACGTCCTGAAGCTCACCGAGAACGTCGCGCAGGTCTTCATGGGCACCCGCATCCAGTGCGCCCAATGCCACAACCACCCCTTCGACCGCTGGACGGTGGACGATTACTACGGCTTCGCCTCGTTCTTCGCCCAGGTGAAGCGCAAGCCCGCCGAAGACCCGCGGGAGCGGATCGTGTTCGACGGCGGCGGCGAGGTGCCCCACCTCGTCACCAAGCAGCCGGTCAAGCCGCGCTTCCTCGGCACCGCAACCCCGGACGAGTTCGGCAAGAAATCGCGCCGCGAGGCGATGGCCGACTGGCTGACCTCCACCGACAACCCGTGGTTCCCGCGCAACGTGTCGAACGTCATGTGGTCGCATTTCTTCGGCGTCGGGATCACCGATCCGGTCGATGACGTCCGGATTTCCAATCCACCGGCCAACCCCGAGCTTCTCGACGCCCTCTCCACCAAGTTCGTCGAATACAACTACGACATGCGCAAGCTGGTCCGCGACATCTGCACCTCCCGCACCTATCAGCTTTCCAGCGCGACCAACGAGACCAACGCCACCGACACCCGGAACTTCTCCCGCGCCATGGTCCGCCGGGTCCGCGCCGAGGTCCTGCTCGACTGCATCTCGCAGGCGACCGCCACGCCGAACAAGTTCAAGGGCCTGCCGCTCGGCTCGCGCGCCGTCCAGATCGCCGATGGCAACACCTCGAACTACTTCCTCACCACCTTCGGCCGCGCCACCCGCGCCACCGTCTGCTCCTGCGAGGTGAAGATGGAACCGAACCTGTCCCAGGCCCTCCACCTGCTCAACGGCGACGCCACCCACAACCGCATCCAGCAGGGCAAGCTGGTCCCGACGATGTGGGCCGAAAAGAAGACCCCCGAGGAAATCATCCGCCACCTCTACCTCCGCACCGTGAACCGCGAACCGGTGCCCGACGAGATGACCAAGCTCCTCGCCGCGGTGGCGGAAGGAAAAGACGACAACCAGAAGCAGCAGATCTTGAACGACGTCTTCTGGGCTTTGCTGAATTCCAAGGAATTCATTTTCAATCACTGAAGACCCGGAGGCCGGACAACACCGCAAGCCAGGGATCCCAAATCTCCGGACATTGGAATTTCAAAAACGTTCAATATTAATTTAAAAAGATTGTCACCCTACGCGATCGCGGGTATGGAATTCCCATGCTGTCCCACCCAGTTGATCCCGAAAGCCAGCCAGGATCCGTCGCCACGGCCACCTCGCAACTCCGTCAAGCCGCCGCCAACCGCCGGCGTCATTCCATCACCGTCCAGGAATTCTTCGGCCAGTTTGACCAGGCCTTCTTCCGGGACTGGTTCATCACCGGGCCGAAACTCATCCTGAAGGGTGGCTTTTCCCGCCGTGCCGCCGGATTCATGATCGCCGCCGCGACTCCTGCCATCCTCGCCGCCCTTTTCATCACCGTTCCCGGCCTGCTGTTCCACACCCCGGAGCACAATGCCTACTTCCATTTTGCGAAGATCGTCGAAGGGGAATCCATCCTGCCGGTCATCCTCGGCACGATTTCCTCGATCTTCAGCTTCCGGTTCCCGCTCGGTTGACCCCGCGCGAGCCTGGAGTGTGTTTCTTGGGACAAGCCCGGCACGGGAGTGTCGGGCTTGTTGTGTCCCCATCAAGCCCACCCGACGGCGGTGACCGACCGCTTCTTTTCGCGCAAGAATGGAGACCATGCTTGCCGTAATAAGAAACGTTTTGGCACCCCGCATTCTCCACCTCGCCACCCTGACCACCCTCGTCGCCGGCAGCCATGCCAAGGCCGCCGATAAGGTGACCTATGACGATCACATCCTGCCGCTCTTCCAGCAGAGCTGCTTGAACTGTCACAACCCCGACAAGGCAAAGGGCGGCCTCGACCTCTCGACCTTCTCCGGCACCATGAAGGGCGGCTCCGGCGGCAAGATCGCTGAACCGGGCGACAGCGGCTCGAAGCTCATCGCGGTCGTCATGCAAACCGCCGAACCGAAGATGCCGCCGGAAGGCGACAAGCTCGGTGCCGACCAGATCAACCTGCTGAAGGCCTGGGTCGAAGGCGGCCTGATGGAGACCAAAAGCTCGGCCGCCCGCAAGCCGACCAAGCCGAAATTCGATACCGCCCTGACCTCGGCGCCCGATACCAAGCCCGAAGGCCCGCCGCCGATGCCCGAGCACGTCCTGCTCGAACCGCCGGTGGTCGCCCCCCGCGCCGCGTCGGTCCACGCCATCGCCGCGTCGCCCTGGGCACCGCTGCTCGCCGTCACCGGCCAGCGCCAGGTGCTTCTTTTCGACACGAACTCGCTCGAACTCACCGGCGTCCTCCCCTTTCCCGAAGGCGACCCCGTCTCGCTCGCCTTCACCCCGAACGCCCGCTACCTGATCGTCGGCGGTGGCGTCCCGGGGAAATCCGGCCTCACCGTGACCTTCGACGTGGTCACCGGCGAACGCATGCTGGTCGCCGGCAAGGAGTTCGACAGCGTGCTCGCCGCCGACCTCAAGCCCGACCTTTCGGTGATCGCCACCGGCTCGCCCTCGCGGCTGATCAAGGTCTGGAAATCCGAGGACGGCTCCCAGCTCCACTCGATCAAAAAGCACACCGAGTGGGTCACCGCGGTCGACTTCTCGCCCGACGGCATCCTGCTCGCCACCGGCGACCGCAACGGTGGCGTCTGGGTCTGGGAAGCCGACAGCGCCGGGGAATTCCACACCCTGCGCGCCCACCAGGCCGCCATCACCGCGACCGCCTTCCGCGCCGACTCGAACCTGCTGGCCAGCGCCTCCGAAGACGGCACGGTCCGCTTTTGGGAGATGAACGGCGGCACCGAGATCAAGAAGCTCGACGCCCATCCCGGCGGCGTGCTCGCCTTTGCCTGGACCCGCGACGGCTCCTTCATCACCTCCGGCCGCGACCGGGCGGTGCGGCTTTGGAAGTCCGACTTCAGCCTGCTGCGCGAGTTCAAAGACCAGCCCGATCTCCCGGTGGCGGTCGCCTTCGATTCCGAAGGCAAGCGCGCCTTCGCCGCCGATTACCGCGGTCACCTCTCCGTCTGGGATGTCGCCAGCGGCAATCCGGCCGGCAGCTTCGATGCGAATCCTCCTCCGATCGGTCAGCGCCTGATTTCGCTCCGTGAGGAAATCCGCAAGCACCCCGAAACCATCGCCGCCGCGGAAGGAACCGCGAACGCCGCGAAGCAGAAGCTCGACGAATCCCGCAAGGCCTTGGCCGACGCCGAAGCCGCGCTGAACCAGTCCCGCGAACTCCACACCGCCGCCGCGAAGGGTCGCACGGAGATCGAACAGCGGCTCGCAACCGCCAACCAGCAGCTTCCGCCGAAGAAGGAACAAGCCGCCCAGTCCCGCGCCAAGCTCGACGCCGTCACCGCGGAAGTCACCACCAAACGCGCGGCCATCACCGCCGTCGACCAACGGATCGCCACCGCCGACCAGGAGGCCCAGGCCGCCGCGGCCGAACTGAAGCGGCTGGAAGACGAACTCGCCAAGGCCCGCGCCGAGAGCCGCAACGACGCCATCGCCGGCCTCGATGCCGGAATCGCCGCCCAGCGCCCGAAGTCCGAAGCCGCCGCCGCCGCGCTCGAGCAAGCCCGCTCCGAACGCGCCCGCGAGGTCGGTGCTCTCGCCGAGACCGAAGCCCGCCAAAAAGCCGCCACCGAGGAAACCACGAAGCTCGACGCCGAGCTCGCCGCCCTTGCCAAGGATGCTGAAACCCTGCCGGCCAGCCTCGCCGGGGCCACCCAGGCCACCGCCGCCGCCGAGGCAAAAGTCAAGGAGCGCGAAGCTGCCCTGCCCCCCGTCCGCGACGCCATCCCGCCGGTGGAAAAGGCCGCGAACGACGCCGCCGCCGCGGTCGAGCAGGCCAAGCAACGCCTTCCTTGGCTCCAGGATCGCGAGCGCCACTGGACCGCCGCCGAAGTGAACGCCCAGGCGATCAAAACCCGCGCCGCGGCCGAGCTTCAGAACAACGAAGCGGAGTCGTTGGTCGCCGAATTCGAGGAACTCGCCAAGTCCGTCGACGAACAGCTCGCCGCCCTCGCCACGGCGCGACAGGCAATGACCGAACTTGAAACCAAGCACGTGGCGCTGGTCAAAACGGACCCACCCGCCGACCCGAAGGCGCTCACCGATTCCGAAGCCGCCCTCGCCGCCGCCCGCAAGTCCCTCGCCGATCTGGAAGCCAAGCTCGCTGCCAGCACTGCGGAACTGGCGCAGGCCAAAGCCAAGGTCGACAGCACCCTCCCCGCCGCCCAGGCCCTGCAAGCCCAGGCCGATGACCTCAAGGCCCGCTATCTCGCCCTCCGCGGTGCGAAATAACCCCGCCCCGGCCTTGCACCTCCGCTCCCGATCAGGGACACCGGGGGCGTGGAACGTGACGGATTGCCGCTCGACCGACGCCTGCGCCAGGAAATCCTGCTCGCCCGCGAACGGGTCTACCGCTTCGGCCAGCCGACGCCGCTGGAACACCTGCCGCTCGATGGCGTCGACATCTGGGTGAAGCGCGAGGACCTCTCGCCGATCAAGGCCTACAAGTGGCGCGGCGCCTGCAACCGGATGGCCGTCCTCACCCCCGCCGAAAAGGCCGCCGGCGTCGTCACCGCCTCGGCCGGCAACCACGCCCAGGGCGTCGCCCTCGCCGCCCGCGCCCTCGGCATCATGGCCCGCATCTACATGCCCCGCTCCACCCCGAAGGTGAAGCAGGCCGCCGTCCGCCACCACGGCGGCGACCGAGTGGAGATCCTGCTCTCCGGCGACAGCTACGACGACGCCGTCACCGCCGCCCGCGCCGATGCCGCCGCAAGCGGAGCGATCTACATCCACGCCTACGACGACCTCCAGGTGATGGCCGGCCAGGGCACCCTCGCCGATGAAGTCGTGCTCTCCGGCCACGGGCCCTTCGATGCCGCCTACCTGCAAATCGGCGGCGGCGGCATGGCGGCCGGCGTGTCCACCTGGCTCAATACCTACTGGCCGGAGATCGAGATCATCGGCGTCGAAGGCGAAGGCCAGGCCTCGATGAAAGCCGCGCTCGAAGCCGGACATCCGGTCACCCTCGACCAGGTCGACATTTTTTGCGACGGCACTGCCGTGCGAAAAGCCGGCGAACTGCCCTTCGAAATCTGCCGCGAATCGCTCGACCGCATGGTCACCGTCAGCAACGCCGAGGTCAGCCGCGCCATCCGCACCCTGTGGGAAGGCCTGCGCTGCGTCTCCGAGCCGGCCGGTGCGATGGGCCTCGCCGCGGTGATGAAGGAGCGGGCGGCGATGTCCGGCAAGAAGGTGCTCGTCATTCTCTGCGGCGCGAATGTCGACTTCCTCCAGCTCGGCCTGATCGCCCAGTCCGAAGGCGCCGCACAAAGCGCCTCCCGCACCCTGCGCGTCCGCATTCCCGAGAGACCCGGCACCATGCTGGAACTGCTCGACACCTGCTTCGAAGGCCTGAACATCGCCGACTTCCAGTATGGCAAGACCCACGAAACCGAAGCCTGGCCCGCCTTCACCATCACCGCCGAAGACCCGCAGGTGTTAGAGAACATGCCGGCAAAGCTCGATGCCCGCGGCTTCCTCTGGGAAGACCTCACCGGGGCCACCGACATCGCCTTCCGCGCCATCCCGCTGCGCGGCGACCTGCTGACCTGCCCCGCCTTCCTCCGCCTCGATTTCTACGAGCGCGCCGGCGCCCTCCACGACTTCCTCGACAAGCTCGTCCGCGGTCGCGCCAGCCTTTGCTACTTCAACTACCGCCAGTCCGGCGAGCGCATCGGCCGCGCCCTCATCGGCCTCGACTTCGCGGACGAAACGAAGCGCCGCGAGTTCCTCGCATCCGTCCCCGAACAAGGCGAAGGCTACCGCGCCTGCAAACCGGTCGACGAAGACGTGGCCCGGCGGCTGTCGGGTCGTTGAAGGCCCCCTACTCCGGCCTCACGCCATAACTCCCGCCCGTCTCCGCCACCGGCAGCTTCGGCTTGGACGCCTCCGGCGTGTCCTCCGCGAACCAGCGATTGTTTTCGAACTTGAACGTCTCCGGCGCGGTGCCGGGCCCGATGTTGACCTCCTCGCGGACCTTCGCCCGCTCGAAGACGAAGGTGTTTCCCGAAACCACCACGTTCCGGCACGGCGGGAATCCCTCCGCCTTGGTCTCCTGGAGCACCCGGAAGATCCACTTGTCCGGGTTCTTCACCGTATTCCCGGTGAACTCCGCGCCATCCACCCCGGTGAAGGCCGCCGCGCACATCCCGCCTTCGATCAGGTTGTCGCGGATGATGATACGACGCGCCTCGTACTTCGCCCCCGGCGGGCGGAAGAAATCCATCCCGGTCGATCCCCCCGCTTGCACCGGCCGCTGGCCGGCATCCTTGAAGTGGCACTTCTCGATCAGGATGTCCTCGCAGCCGCCCTTGAACTGCGGACCGGTGTGCTGGGAGAATCCCGGCTTGCCGGTGAAGCGGCAGCCGGTGATCAGCGCCTTCCGGCAGCCCACGAAGTCGATCGCCTGGCCGCCCCAGCCGGAGATCTCGCAATCGCGGATCGTCAGGTTTCTCAAGCCGGAGCACTTGATCGCGTCGAAGTTCCCGTCCGGCCCGATATCGGAGATCACCAATCCTTCTAACAAAACGCCATCGACCGGCGCATCCATCCGCCCCCCGTCGTCCAGATTGATCCCGTTCGCGCTTTGTCCGCTGATCCGCAGGTTGCGCAAGGTCAGGTTCGGGCATCGCGAGAAGTGCCACGCCTCCTTGCCACCCTTGAAATGCGGCGGTTTTTCCGGATCCAGCGCCTCGATCGTCAGCTTGTCGATCCCGCTGAGATAGTGCCCGCCCGGATAATCACCCGGCCCGATCTTGAGCGTGTCGCCGGATTTCAAGCCGCTCACGGCAGGCCTGAGAGCATCGGCGCTCTTCACCTCGACCGTCGCCGAAAAGACGGGGCAGACCAAGGCGAGGACGAGCGGGAATCTCATCTTTACCTCACGTGCCAGAGCCACCCGGTCTTTCGCGAATGCCATGGACTGCGGGCAGCCTGCTCTGCCCGTTACCCACAAATCACCGTGGCGCGGTTTCATGTCCTGAAGGGACAACATGAGATAGCCCGGGGCAAGCAGCGCGCAGCCCCGGGATGGGGCACAGCCCGTCCACCGCGCTGAAAGTGCGGGCTGGGGAGGGTAGCACGGGACGTCTCCTCTTACCGGCTCCCTCGCGCCCCTGCAGGGCGCCAAACTCCGGACTCGTGGACCCGGGGCGGCGCAAAGCCTTGCCCCGGGCTATCTCAT
>JBIPNO010000043.1:0-47841 GCA_044372775.1 Haloferula sp. | reverse complement strand
CGCCGCCCTCTTCGATTTCGATCCTTACCCGGACCACGTCATGCGGGACAAACGGCGACGTCAATCCCCTGTGGAATCAGGGATCCGGGCCTTAACCTGACGCGAATGGGAACGGGCGTAGACCGGGTCTTCCCCGAAGATTCGGCGGGCCGGTGGCGTAGTCAGACGGATCCCGACCTGCCTGCCCGTCCGCTGCCCATGCATCCCCTTGCAATTCTCCTGCTGCTCTTCGCCGCCCTCGCCTTCCCTCTCGCCGCAAAGCCCGGCTTCGCGGCGGGCACCCTGGAGGAAATCGACGACGCGATCCGGCAAGCCGTCACCGACGCCCGCACGCCCGGCGCGGTGTTCCGGATCGAGCGCGGCGGCAGCGTCTATCAGAAAGCCTACGGCGACCGGATGATCGTCCCAAAGCGCGAGGGGATGACCGGGGACACGATCTTCGACGCCGCCTCCCTGACCAAGGTGATCGCCACCACGCCCGCGGTGATGAAGCTGGTCGAGTCCGGCAAGCTTGAGATCGATGTGCCGCTCCACCGCTACCTCCCGGAGTTCACGGGTGCAGGAAAGGAAGCGATCACCCTCCGCCAACTGCTCACCCACAGCTCCGGACTGCGCGCCGGGCTCTCGCCGGACGGCGACTGGACGGGCAAGGAGGCCGCCCTCCAACTCGCCTGCGCCGAGCCCCTGCCGGCCCCGCCGGGAAAGTCCTACCGCTACAGCGATATCAACTTCATCCTCCTCGGCCTGCTGGTCGAGCGCGTGTCCGGCGAAGCGCTCGATGCGTTTTGCACACGCGAGCTCTTCAAGCCGCTCAAGATGACGGACAGCGGGTTCCGCACGCTCGATCCCGGCGACACCCGACGCATCGCGCCGACCACTTTGATGCAGGACGGCAAGCCCCTGCGCGGCATCGTCCACGATCCCACCGCGCGGCGGATGGGCGGGGTGGCCGGGCATGCGGGACTCTTCACCACCGCCGCCGACCTCGGACGCTTCGCGAGGATGATGCTGAACGGCGGGGAACTCGACGGCGTCCGGATTTTCAAAGCGGAGACCGTGAAGGCGATGACATCCGTGCAATCTCCACCCGGCCTTCCCCGCCGCGGCTTCGGCTGGGACATCGACTCACCCTATGCCGGCCCCCGCGGCGCGATCTTTCCGGTCGGCAGCTACGGCCACACCGGCTGGACCGGCACGCGGATCTGGATCGATCCCTTTTCGAAGACCTCCACCGTTTTCCTCTCCAACCGCAACCACCCCGACGAGAACGGCGGCGTCATCGCGCTCCAGCACGAACTCGGCACCCTCGCCGCCCGCGCGGTCGTCGGCTTCGATTTCAGCAAGGTGCCCGGAGCCCTGCCCGCGGATCCCGCGAACCGTCGCCCGGCGGCGCGCCGCTCGAAAGAAGGGGCCGTCCTCAACGGCATCGACGTGCTGAAACGCGATTCGTTCCGCCAGCTCCGGGGGCGAAAGATCGGCCTGATCACCAACCACAGCGGCATCGACCGCGAACGCAACGCCACCATCGACCTGCTCCACACCGCTCCGGGCGTGAAGGTCGTCGCGCTGTTCTCCCCCGAACACGGCATCCGCGGCGACCAGGATCATGAAAAGATCGGCGACACCACCGACGAGAAGACAGGGCTCCCGGTTTACAGCCTCTACGGTGAACGTCGTACTCCGGCCGCCGAGCAGCTCGAGGGCCTCGACACCCTGGTCTTCGACATCCAGGACATCGGCTGCCGCTTCTACACCTACATCTCGACCATGACCAACTGCATGGAAGCAGCGGGGAAAGCGAAGATCCGCTTCGTGGTGCTCGACCGCGTGAATCCGATCGGCCCGCTGGTCGAAGGCCCGGTGCTCACGGCGGAGCGCAGCTTCGTCGCCGCCCACGAGATCCCGCTGCGCCACGGCATGACGGCGGGGGAACTGGCGCGCTTGATCAACGCGGAACGCAAGTTCGGCACCGACCTCGGCGTGATCCGCTGCGAAGGCGGCTCGCCCTTGCGCTGGTTCGACGCCACCGCCCTGCCGTGGCGGGATCCCTCGCCGAACATGCGGAGCCTCACCGCCGCCACGCTTTACCCCGGCGTCGGTCTGCTGGAGTTTTGCAAGCTCAGCGTCGGCCGCGGTACCGGCACCCCCTTCGAACTACTAGGCGCGCCGTACGTGGACGACCTCAAGCTCGCCGCGGAGCTCAACCGCGCCGCCCTGCCCGGCGTCCGCTTCGTGCCGGTCCGCTTCACGCCGGACGCCAGCGTTTTCAAGGACGAGGAATGCCGCGGCGTGCGGATCCTGCTGACCGACCGTTCCACCTTCCGCGCCGCCGACCTGGGCCTGCTGCTGGCCGCCACCCTTCACCGGCTGCACCCGGATCAACTCGCGCTCGACCAGATGACGAAGCTGCTAGGGGACGCCGAAACACTGGACGCGATCCGCGCGGGCCGGCCTCAGTCGGAGATCCGCGCCCTGCGCGACCGCGGGCTGACCGACTTCCTGAAACGGCGGGAGCCTGCCTTGCTCTATCCTCGCTGACCCTTGGGGATACATGGAAGACAAGCCGCGATCTCGTCCCCAGTGGGACCGGTGGATCCGATTCGCGGCATTCGGTAGGCACGGTTAGAGGACGCATCGATCTTCCCGGCCTTAGCTCCTTGACGCCCCACCGGATTTGTCTGACAAGTTACATCGAGTCGCATCCTGTCAGGGATCGTGATTCCAAACCCAAAAATCCAAAAATCCATGAACTCGATTCGCTCCTATCAGCAGGCGCTTGCCCTGATGCTGCCTGTCTCCTGCCTGCTTTCCGCCCCGGCCTCCGCCCAATCCACCTGGAACGGCGGCACCAGCGCCGACTGGGCCAACGCCGCGAACTGGAGCCCGGGAATCCCCGCCAGCGGCGCGAACATCACCATCGCCGATTCCACGGTCAACGGCCTCACCCTGGATTCGTCCAGATCCATCGGCTCGCTCACCTTCGGAACCACCGGCACCCGGATCAGCGGCTTCACCCTGAACACCACCGCCGCCAACAGCCTCACGATCAACGGCGGCATCGTCGCCAACGGACTTTTCACCACCGCCGGCCCGGCCCTGCGCGGTCACTTCACGATCCCGACACCCCAGACCTGGACCGTGGCGGGCAGCAATGCCAACAACACCGACCAAGGGGTCTTCGTCCGCGAGGTGACCACCGGCGTGACCAACCGCGGTTCGCTGATCCTGAGTTCCAACCTGACCAAAAACGGTGCCGGCCAGTTGCTCTTCGCCGCCATCGACATCACCGGCCCGGGCAATCTGATCGTCGATGCCGGCGGCGTGAAATACAACGCCGGGGCCAGCCAGCCGCTGGTCATCGCGGGACCCGGCAACATCACCCTGAACAACGCCAGTACGCTCGCCGTTTACAGGAATTCCGGCACGATGGTCCTGACCCGGCCGATCGTCATGAACGGGACTTCCTCGCTGATCGCGCGCAACAGCACGGTGGACATCGCCTCGCCGGTCTCGTTCGGCGGCACCCACACCCTTGACGCCGGCGGCGCCACCAACCTCACCGCCGCCGTGACCGGTGCCGGCACGGTCAACCGGATCGGCGGCGGCACCTTGACCCTGTCCGGAACCCTCTCCGGCTTCACCGGCAATTTCAGCCAAACCGCCGGCACCACCAATCTCAATAGCGCCTTCGGCGGCCATGTCGCGGTGGGCGGCGGCACCCTGACCGCCAACGCCAGCGCCTTGATCGCCGGGAACGCCACCGTGACCGCCGGCACCGCCAACCTCAATGGCGGCGTCACCGGCAACTTGGCCGCCAATGGCGGGACCACCAACCTCACCGGCGCCGTGGGCGGCACCCTGGTGCTCGCGGCGGGTGCCACCCTGTCCAGCGAGTCCGCGGTCACCGGCGGCATCACCCTCAACGGCGGCACCTTCAACGCCAGCGGGGCGACACCGGGCAGCCTGAGCACTCCCGGCAATCTCGTCCTGACCGGCACCAACACGATCAATCTGACGGCAGGCCCCACCAGCTTGACCCCCTTCCCCATCCTCAGCTACGGCGGCACGCTCACCGGCGACATCTCCAACCTGACCCTCGCCGGAGCCGTCAACTACCGATCACCGGTCTTCGACGACGACGTTGCGGGAATCATCACGCTTTCCGCCCTCAGCGAAAGCCGCACCTGGGTCGCCGGCGCCGCGTGGGATCTCAATACCTCCCTCAACTGGCTCGAGGGCGACCAGAAGTTCCTCCAGCTCGACGCGGTGACCTTCACCGACACCGGCGCCGGCTCGATCGCCCTGACCGGCGTTCTCAACCCGCTCTCGATCACGGTCGACAGCGACATCGACTACACCTTCACCTCCGCCGGTGCCGGCAATCTGATCGCCGGAGGCGGAGCGCTGGTGAAGAGCGGTATCAGCACCCTCACCCTGGGCGGCCCGAACACCTTCAGCGGCCCGATCAGCCTGAACGAGGGCCTGCTCAAGCCCACCGGCAACCAGGCGCTCGGCCTCGGCCCCAAGACCATCACCATCGCCGCCGGCGCCACCCTCGACACCAACGGCTCGATGAACGCGAACCGCGACTACGATCTGGTCGTCTCGGGCGCGGGCAGCGGCAGCGGGGTCGTCGTGAACAGCGGGGCGAACCACAACAACGGCTTCCGCTCGATGACCCTCGCCGCCGACGCGACCATCGGCGGCACCGGCCGCTGGGACTTCCGGCCGATCACCGCCGGCACCGCCTTTCTCGACCTCGCCGGGAACACGCTGACAAAGGTCGGCACCAACACCATCGCCTTCGTCGACGGCAATCTCTCGGGCCCGGGCACCATCCTCGTCAACGAAGGCCTCTTCGCCTTCACCCGCGGCGTGATGGGTGGCACCGGCAGCGTGATCGTGAGCAATGGTGCGACCCTTCAACTCGAGAACTACACCACCGGAACTTTCAGCAAGCCGATTACGGTCGATGGATCGATCCTGAGGAACCAAGGTGCCACTTTCACCCTCGACTCCGAGGTTTCGCTCGTTGGGAACGCCAGGATCAGCACCGGCACCGGCTTTACGTTCACCATCGCCAATCCCCTCACCGGAAACGCCAACCTCGAGAAGCTCGACGTCGGCACCCTGCTGCTGCCCGCCGACAACAGCTACAACGGGACCACGACCGTCAGCGCCGGCAATCTGATCATCAGCGGCGACAACAGCGCCGCGGGTGAAACGATCATCAATGGCGGCACCCTCCAGATCGGCAACGGCGGCACCACGGGTGAAATCAGCACCAATCCGATCAGCCTCACGTCCACCACCGCCGGCATCCGCTTCAACCGCAGTGATGACATCACCTTCACCAACGTGATCAGCGGCAGCGGCATCGCGGGTAACGACATGAACCCCTCCGCCATCAACAAGGACGGCGCGAACACCCTCACCCTCAGCGCCGCCAACACCTACACCGGCACCTTCCGTCTCAACGGCGGCACGGTCGTCATCGCCTCGGACGCCTCGGTCTTCGGCGACCCCTCGGCACTCATCGACCTGCGCGGCAACACCACCTCGGGCATCCGCTCCAGCGACGCCGCGCCGCGCACCATCCCGAACCCGATCTCCTACAGCAACACCACCACCTGGGGCAGCCCCGGCACCGGCAAGCTGACCCTCAGCGGGGCGATCGCTTACGGTGGCGCCAGCAAGGCCATCATCGTCAACAACGCCGAGATGGAAATCAGCGGCGTGATCGCCGGAACCGGTGTCGGCACCAACCTCACCAAGGACGGTCCCGGCCTGTTGATCTTCAGCGGCGATAATACCTACACCCAGAACACCGTGATCACCCAGGGCGTGCTGCAGATCGGCAAGGGCGGCACGACCGGATCCCTCGGCAGTGGCGCGGTCACCAACAACGCCTCGCTGGTCATCAACCGCAGCCTGCCGGAAGCCGTCCCCGCGATCACCATCGCCAACGTCATCTCCGGCACTGGCAGCCTGACCCATGAAGGCCCCGCCTTCACCACCCTGGCGGGGGCGAACACCTACACCGGAGACACCATCGTCACCGATGGCACCCTCTCGACCGGCCAAGCCTTCCTGGCGGACGGCGCGGCCGTCCGGATGGCAGGCACCGGCAAGATCGAACTCGTCCACGGCCAGACCGACACCGTGAACACCTTCCACATCGATGGCGTCATCCAGGCAGCCGGCCTGTGGGGCGCGGTCGGGGCCCAGACCGCTTATGGAAATCCCGCGATCAACGAGACCGCCTTCATCACCGGCACCGGCCTGCTCAACGTGACCGCCAGCGGAACCCCCTTCAGCGAGTGGGCGGCCGGCGAGGGTCTGACCACCGGCAATGACGGGGCAGAAGACAATCCCGACAACGACGGACTCGACAACCTCACCGAGTTCGCCCTCGACAGCGACCCGCTGTCCGGTGCGGCGAGCGGCAAGGTGGTCGTCAAGATCGCACCGGTCGGCGGCATCGACGCCCTCACCCTGACGCTGCCCGTGAGAACCGCCGTCGGCGCCTTCGGCGGCGCGGACGCCCTCAGCGCATCCGGCGACGGCGTGACCTACACCGTCGAAGGCAGCGACGATCTCGGCACCTGGTTGCTCGACATCGACGAAGTCACCGGTCCCGATGCCGCCGCGATCCAAGCCGGCCTTCCCGCCTTGAGCAACGGCGACTGGGTTTACCGCACCTTCCGCAGCCCCGGCAGCATCGCCGGCGACCCGTCTGAATTCCTCCGCGTCGTCATCGACTGATCCACCGGCCCCCATTCAAGGCACCCGGTCCCGCGGCAGGGACCGGGTGCTTCTTTGCATCGCGACCCTTGCCCGCCGGTCCGTGCCGGACCTATCTCTCTGAAATCCCATGTCCGCCCGATCCCTCCGCCCCTTGTGGTTTGCGGCCACTCTTGCCCTTGTGCCCTGGTCTCGCGGCGACGTCGTCATCAATGAATTCCAGTCCTCGAACGCGAGCACCCGGCTCGACGAGGACGGCGACGCCTCCGACTGGATCGAGCTCCGCAACCGCGGGACGGAAGCGGTCGACCTTGCCGGCTGGGGCCTTTCCGACCGCCCCGACACTCCCTTCAAGTGGACCTTTCCCTCCGTGGAACTGGCCGCCGGCGAGCGGCTGCTGGTCTGGTGCTCCGGAAAAAACCGCACCGTGCCCGGCAGCGGACCGCTCATCGACTCCCCCGATGACATCCCCGGCCTGGTGCTGTGGCTCCGGGCGGAAGGCCAGAGCTACACCGAAGGCCAGGCCGCCGGCACCTGGACCGACCTCAGCGGCTTCGGCAACCACGCCGTCGCCCCCGCCGCGGGCAACCGGCCGGTCTTTCGCACCAGCCGGATCAACGGCAAGCCCGCCTTCCAGTTCACCCGCAGTTCCGCCCAGGAATTCCGCCTGCCCACCGCCGCCTTCAACGGCATGGACAGCCTCAATGACATGACCTTGTTCATGGTCGCGAAATGGACCGGCAGCGGCGTGCCGTCCGGACTTTTCGGTGCGTGGAACATCGTCAACTCGACACCGAACTCCCACTTCGAGATCAACTCCGGCGGCTCCGTCCGCCTGCGCGTCGGTGAAATGGACAGCGTCACCGTGGCCGGCACCCTCGCCGCCAACGAGTGGGCCGTGCTGGCCGGCACCATGGCCGGCTCCGGCGATACGCCGCTGGCCCGCCTGTTCAAGAACGGCGCCGAGATCGGCTCGAAAGTCCAGAGCCCCGGCGACGCCCTGATCGCGGTCAAGGACGTGATGGCCATCGGTTCGTCGAGTGCCGGCCGCAACCTCAACGGCGACATCGCCGAGGTCCTGATGTACGACCGCGACCTCACCGCTCCGGAACGCGCCTTCCTCGACGGCCACCTCGGCACCCGCTACGCCCTGCCCGGCGCGGCCAATACCGCCGGCCCGCAGCTCCACACGAACTTCAGCATCGACGCCGCGGGCGAGACCCTCGTCCTGACCGCCCCGGGCGGAACTACGACGGATCTCGTACCTCCCGCCGCCGTGCCGGTGGACAGCAGCTACGGCCGCGGTCCGGAAAGCGGCGACACCTTCGGCTGGTTCTTCCCGCCCACCCCCGGCGATCCGAATGCCGCCGGCGTCTACGGCCCGCAGATCGCGCGGCCGGTGCTTTCGGAACCGCGCGGTTTCAAAGACAGCCCCTTCTCGCTCGCCCTCACCCACCCGGATCCCGCCGCCACCCTCCGCTACACGCTGGACGGCAGCGAACCCTCGCTCACCAACGGCACCACCTACACCGCACCATTCACCATCAGCCAGACCCGTGTCGTCCGCGCCGCGGCGTTCAAGGAAGGCGCGCTGCCGGTCCGCGCCATCGCCACCCACTCGTACTTCTTCCTCGATGACATCGTCGGCCAAACCACCGCGCCCGCCGGCTACCCCGCCAGCTGGGGCTCCTTCGCGCAGACCAGTTATGCCATCAGCCCGACCCTCGCCGCCCAGCCCGGCTTCGCGGCGGCGATGAAATCCGCGCTCGAAAGCTTCCCCACGCTTTCGATCTCCATCCCGGTCGCCGACATGTTCGGCAGCGGCGGCATCTACGCCAATCCGCTGATCCGCGACTTCGAAAAGACCGCCTCCGCCGAGTGGATCAGCCCGGACGGCCGCTACGATACCCAGATCGACGCCGGCCTGCGCATCCAGGGCGGGGCCAGCCGGGACTTCAACAACACGCCGAAGAAGTCGATGCGCCTGCTCTTCAGGGGCGCCCTCGGCGAAGGCCGCCTGCGCGTGCCGGTCCTGAGCGAGGACGGCGGCACCGCGCTCGCCGACTTCAACTCGCTGGTCCTGCGCGCCGACTACAACAACTCCTGGCTCCACTGGGATCCGGGCCAGCGGCTGCGCGGCACCACCCTCCGCGACCAGTGGGTGCGCGACAGCCAGATCGCCATGAGCGGACTCGGCTCCCACGGCCACCACGTCCATCTTTATGTCAACGGCATCTACTGGGGTGTCTACAATCCGTCCGAGAGGCCCGACGCCGCCTTCACCGCCAGCTACCTCGGCGGCGCGCGGGAGGACTACGACGCCATGACCCACCGCGGCGTGCGCGATGGCGACAACATCGCGTGGAATGCGATGCGCACCCTCGCCCAGGGCGGGCTCTCCACTCCGGCCCAGTATGCCGCCATCCGCGAGTACCTCGATGTCGCGCAGTTCGCCGATTACATGATCCTCAACATCTACGGCGGCAACCTCGACTGGCCGAACAACAACTGGAACGCCACCCGCAAGCGCGAGGCCGGTGCCGGCTACCGCTTCTTCGCGTGGGACGCCGAGCGCACGCTGGAAAGCGCGACAGAAAATCGCGTCAATCTGACAGGTTCTAACAACCCCGCCGAGTTCTACGCCGCCCTCCGCCAGAACGCCGAGTTCCGCCTGCTCTTCGCCGACCGCGTCCACCGCCACTTCTTCAACAACGGCGCGCTCACCCCGGCCGCCGCCGCCGCGCGCTACACCACCCGCGCCGCCAAGGTGGAAACCGGCATCTTCGCCGAACACGCCCGCTGGGGCGCTTATCGCAACCAGATCTACGACCGCAACGGCCCTTCGCCCGTCTACGCGCCCGCTCCCCACTGGTTGGCCGAACGCAACCGCTTGCTCAACGACTACTTCCCCGTCCGCAGCGCCACCGTCCTCGCCCAGTTCCAAGCCGCCAGCCTTTATCCCACGCTCGCGGCCCCGGCCTTCAGTCAGCACGGCGGCCAGGTGATCCAAAACCAGGCCATCACCCTGTCCGCAGCGGCCGGCACCATCTACTACACCCTCGACGGCTCCGACCCCCGCGTGGAGATCACCGGCGCCGTCGCGCCGTCCGCCACCCCCTACTCCGCACCGGTCCCGATCACCGGCCAGATCACCCTCAAGGCCCGCGCCCTCCAAGGCGGCACCTGGAGCGCGCTCAACGAAGCCGCGTTCTTCACCGTCCTGCCCGAAAGCGAGTTCCAGCCCGCCGGCAGCGACGACTGGACGCTGAACTCGCGCTGGTCGCTGCCGCCCTACCCGAACGGCCCCGGCAAGCGAGCCCTGATCCGCGCTCCTCTCACCGCCGACCGCAATGTCAACCTGCGCGCCCCGGTCACCGTCGGCGCGATCCGTTTCAATGAAACCAACAACCTCTGGCGCAACCGAATCCGCGACCAGAACATCGGCAACACCCTGACCTTCGACGGCGGCGGCCAGGACGCGCTCATCCAGGTCGATGGCAACGGCACCGGCTTCGTCGAGTTCGAGGTGCTCGCCGGCAATGTCCTCGCCAGCGACCTCGAGCTTCGGATCAATCATCTCGGCGGCAATCTGGAACACGGCACCCTCCGCCTTCGCGCCCCCTGGAGCGGACCCGGCGGCATCCGCAAGACCGGCCCCGGCGTCGCCTCGCTCACCGGCGAGGACAAGGACTTCACCGGCCCGCTTTCGATCCAGGAAGGCGTGCTCCAGCTCACCGAACCCTCGACGCCCGGCCTGGCCTCCTCCGTCACCGTCGCCCCAGGCGGCCAGTTGCGCCTGATCTCCGGCAGCACCCCGGGCCTGCCGCGCAACCACGGCTTCACCACCCCGCTCCAGCTCGCCGGCCAGGGCCGCGGCGCGGTCGTCCCCGACGACGCCGGCTTCGGCAAACAAGGCGCGCTCCGCTACGATCCCGGCAACGGCGAAAACCATGCCATCGTCCCCGCCCCCGTCGAACTCACCGCCGCGGCCGGCATCCATGTCGATGGCGCGCTGAACCGCCTCGAACTCTCCGCGCCGCTCGCCCCCGCGGAGTTTCCCCTGACGAAATCCGGCGGCGGCACCCTCCACTTGAACGCCGCCAACCCGGCCTTCACCGGCCCGGTCTCGATCACCAACGGCACGCTCGAACTCTCCGGCGACCTCGGCTCGCCGCTCCACCTCGCCGCCACCGGCTTTCTAACAGGCCACGGCCGCGGCGGCCCGCTGACCGGCAGCGGCACCATCCTGCTCGATGGAAAAATCCTCCGCGCCCCCACCCTCAGCGGCACCGTCCTCTCCGCCACCTTCGGAAATCCAGGCCCGCCCGATTTCCTCCAGCCCGCCGCCGCAGGAAACGGCCTGCTGCATGTCGATGCCATCGCCGCCCCGCCCGCCGCACTCCGCATCTACCTGCCCGCCACCGGTAGCAACTTCCGCGGCGCCATCTTCGCCCCGTGGCAGGTCGATCTCGCCACGGTGGTCCGCAGCGCCACCCGCGAGGTCTATCAGCCCGACGGCCCCGGCTGGTCGCTGGTCCCCGGCGCCCAGGTCGTAACGGTCCCGCAGACCGCGGACTTCGGCAGCGGCCCGGTCAGCGGCCGCATCGTCGAGGTCCGCCTCGCCGCCCCGCCCGCCTCCTTCGCCGGCTGGCAGCAGACCTTCTTCCCCGGCGAAAGCAACCCCGCCCTCATCGGACCCGATGCCACCCCGCTGCCCGGCAGCCTCCCGAACCTCCTCCACTATGCCCTCGGCATCCCCGCCGGGGCGAACCCGCAGGACTACCTCCCGCAGTTCCTCCGCGAAGGCGGCACCAAAGGCTTCCGCTTCCCCTTCGATCCCGGCCGCGACGACATCGCCTGCCTCGTCGAGGCCTCGGCCGTGTTGGACGATTGGAACAACGCCGAGGTCCTCTTCGACTCCCGGACCGACCTCCCGTCCGCCCTCGATCAAGGCTGGCTCACCCTCAAGGACGTCACCGTCGCTTCCCGCCGCTTCTACCGCCTTCGCGTCCTGCTGCGCTGAAAGCAGCAGGGCCGACCGATCCGTATGGGTCGGGCCATCCGCATCCTATCCGGTTCACCTGCGGTTGGCCTTCTTGAATTCGTCAAGCCCTGCCTCATGCTTGGGAGCCCCGCCGCCCCGGCTTTTGAGAATTGCCTCACCCTCGAATCGGCCCTAGAAGCCCGCCCCAAGCCCACCGCACCCTTATGACCAAGCTCATCCCCGGCCTTCTCTCGGCCGCCACCCTTTCCGCCGCGGCCAACCCCGCCGACCTGACCTTCACCAAGTACGCCGGCAGCGACCTCGCCCCGTCCCCGGCCTGCATCGCCGCCGCCGCCACCGGCGAAGTTTATGTCGGCGTTGATCTGCTCGGCTCGCTTGGCAAGGGCCCCGGCAAAGGCCGCATCGTCCGCCTGGTCGATACCGACCACGACGGCAAGGCCGACAAGCACACGATCTACGCGGAACTCGACAACCCCCGCGGCATCATTTCCTTCGGCGACAAGCTCTGGGTCCTTCACACCGTCATCCCGAAAGACACCGGCGTGCTCACGGGGATGCACCTCTCCGTCCTCGAGGACAAGAATCAGGACGGCATCGCCGACGGCCCGGCCAAGATCATCGTCCGCGACATCTCCGTTCCCAAACACAACCAGGACCGCGGCGCCGACCACACCACCAACGGCATCCGCATGGGCATCGACGGCTGGATTTACATCTCCGTCGGCGATTTCGGCTTCGTCAACGCCCAGGGCACCGATGGCACCACCCTCACCATGCTCGGCGGCGGCATCGTCCGCGTCCGCCCGGACGGCTCGGAACTGGAAACCTACACCCACGGCCACCGCAACGTTTACGACGTCGCCATCGATCCCTTCCTGAACGTCTTCAGCCGCGAAAACACCAACGACGGCGGCGGCTGGAACGTCCGCTTCGCCCACCACATCCAGACCGGCCAATACGGCTACCCCATCCTCTTCAAGAACTTCACCGACGAGATCATCCCCGCCCTCGCCGACCTCGGCGGCGGCTCCGGCACCGGCGCCCTCTTCCTGGACGAGCCGACCTGGCCGGAGAAATACAACAAGACCCCGATGATGGCCGACTGGGGCCGCAACCAGATCTACATCCACCGCATCACCCCCGACGGCCCCTCCTTCACCCAGAAGCCGGAGGATTTCATCGGCCTCTCCCAGCCCGCCGACCTCGACGTCGACGGCACCGGCCAGCTCTACATCGCCGCTTGGGAAGGTGCCGGCTACAAGGGCAATCCCCAGCGCGGGTTCGTCCAGCGCGTGGTGCCGAACGGCTGGACTTACAAGCCTTTCCCGGACCTCGCCAAACTCGCCCCGGATGCCCTCGTGAAAGGCCTGGCCACCGCCAGCGCCACCACCCGCCTCGCCACCCAGCAGGAAATCCTGACCCGCGGTGACAAAGCCCTGGCCCCCGCCATCCTGGCCCTCGCCAAAGACGCGAAGAACTCCCTGGCCGCCCGCGTCGCCGCCACCTTCACCTACAAGCAGCTCCTCGGTTCTGAGGCCAATACCGCCCTGCTCGAACTCGCTGGCGACGCCGCCATCACCGAGTTCGCCCTCCGCGCCGCGGCCGACCGGCTGAAGCAGAACGCCGCCCTGCCGCTCGCACCCTTCGAAAAGGCCCTTGTCAGCACCAACCCGCGCGTCCAGGCCGCCGCCGCCGTCGCGCTCGGCCGCATCGGCAAGAAGGAAGCCGCCGAAGCCCTGCTCTCCGTCGCCAAGCCGCCGGCCTCCGCCCAGGCACCCGTCACCGCGCCCAAGCCGCCGCTCTTTGAAAGCGCCAAGATCTCCGGCACCCAGGCCGCCGAGATCGAAGTCAGCCTCGTCGGCGTCAACAACCTCTACCTCGTCGTCGAAGACGGCGGCAACGGCGACGGCGGCGACCACGGCGGCTGGTTCGACCCCGTCCTGACCAACCGCGAGGGACAGCAGGTCCCGCTCACCAAGCTCAAGTGGAAGTCCGCCACCCAGGGCTGGGGCAAGACGGCGGTCAACAAGGCCCCCAACGGTGATCCGCTCAAGCGCGCCGACGGCAAACCTCACACCCAGGGCATCGGCACCCATGCCAAGTCCGTCATCCACTACGTGATCCCCGGCGCGATGCAGAAGCTCAAGGTCACCGCCGCGCTTTGCTCGACCAAGAACCCCGATGCCGTGGTCAATTTCCGGATCCTCTCCGAACCGCCCGCCGGCACCGGTACCTCCAACGAGGGCCCGCACGCCACCCCGAACCCCGGTGCCATCATCCCCCATCTGGCCATCCACTCGCTGGTCACCCTCAAGGCCGTCGAGGAAAGCCTCGCCGCCGTCGACAGCGTCAGCCGCGACGGTGCCCTCCGCGCGCTGAAACTCATGCACGACCCCGCCGTCGTCGACGGCCTCCTCGCCAAGCACGCCGCCGCCACGGACGCGGCCCTCAAGAACAAGATCCTCACCGCCCTCGCCCGCCTTTACACGAGGGAGGCCGCCTACGACGGCTCCTGGTGGTGGGGTACCCAGCCCGACACCCGCGGGCCCTACTACAAGCCCATCCTCTGGGCCAAGTCCGGCGACATCGAAAAGCGCTTCCGCGACGTCTGGGCCACCGGAGACACCGAACAGAAGGCCTTCCTCACCCACCTCGCCAACAAGCACCGCATGAACCTCGAAGGCATCGGTGAAGTCGAGAAGACCGGCGGCAAGAAAGAGAAGACCATCGGCCAGATCTCGATCGAGAACATCATGCTCGCCCTCGATGACATGAAGGGCGACGTCGCGAAAGGCCGCGAACTCATGAAGACCCAGGCCTGCGCCGCCTGCCACAGCATCGCCGAAGCCGATCCCAAGCGCGGCCCCGACCTCAACCTGATCGGTGCCACCCTGGACCGCGAAGCCATCGCCGAAGCCATCCTCAAGCCCGACGCCGGCATCGCCCCGTCCTGGGTCGACGTCATCGCCAACGACGGCACCACGCATCAAGGCACGCTCGTTGAAAAGACCGACGCGCAAGTCATCGTCCGCAACATCGCCGGCATCCCAACGACCCTGAAGGCCGCCGATGTGAAGGAAATCAAGACCTCCACCTCCACCCTGATGGGCCCCCACCTGATGGACGCCCTGACGATGGAGCAGTTCGCCGACGTGATCGCTTACCTGCACTCGTTGAAGTAAGGGGGCGTCTGGATTCCGACTTCAGCCCCAACGGGGCAGGAATTCCTAAGCCCGGGGAAAGCGCAGCGCTGCCCCGGGTTCATGGTTTCGTCTCAAGCCCCAACGGGGCGAGACAACATAGCCCGGGGCAAGGCCTTGCGCCGCCCCGGGTTTAGCGTTCCTGCCTTTGGCGCCCTGAGGGGGCGCGACAGGGCCGGTCGTACGAGACGTCCCGTACTACCCGCCCCATCTCGCACTTTCAGGGCGGCGATCCGGCTCCGCGCGGTCCCGGGGCTACACGTTGCTGGCCCCGGGCTATCTCATCTTGACCCGTCAGGGCACAGAACCGAGTCAGGGGGCCGCGCTGACCGGCGGCGGCACACCTGCCCCGGAGAAATGCAATGGGAACCACGAAATGGACGAAATGGACGAAATTTCAGATATCTGGATGAACGGCCCGATCCGGTCTGCGTGGGCCCGAATCCAATTTCACCCTCGGTCACTACCAGAAAAACGGCCGCGGTTGAAGTTCTCCTTCAAGCATCTGCCGAGCCTTCTTCCGCGCCCGCTTGCAGCGCCAATGCTCCGCCTCGGGACAGGTCGCATCAAGCCGCTCCCGGACCCACTCGGCCTGATGCCGGCCCAGGGCGAAGGCCGCTTGAAAAAGGGACAGCAGGGCTTCGCTCCTCGACGAGGCCAACTGAACTTTCTCCGCCACCGCCACGGCTGCCTTGAGGGCGCGTTCCGCGGGGTCCGGCAGATTCCGCTCCGCGAGTGCCGCCACCTCCCACGCCCGGACCGCGGACCGCTTGTAGTCATCTTCGCATTCGGATGCGGCCTTGGCCGCGAGCTTGGCGACGGCCACGGGATCGGAGTCCGTGAAGCGCGCGACCCACGACAAGGCCTGGGCGCGGAACCATGGCTCGCTGACCGACTTGGCCTTGGCGAGGGCTTGCCTGGGATGGGCCTTGGCAAGCGCGCAGGCCTGGTCCCGTTGGAGGGTGGCGCTCATCTTCTCGCGCAGAGTGACTTTCTACTCGTTGCCGGGGCGAGGTGTCGATGGCGGGTTGAGGGTTGTACTGTCATTACGGATAGCGCCGTGTCGGTGAGAGAGATTTAATTTTCAGAAGTGCACGGATCTTCCCGCCTCGAGGACTTTTCAACCTACTATCCGCTTCCCGTCAATGACGACATCTTCGATGCTCGGGTGACCTTCAACCCCCGCAAGACCCATCGCCTTACTCGAGGCCGTAACATACAACTTTTTTAGATTTGGCGCGATGATTGGCAGCAAAGACAAGTCTTCCATGTTTCGAGAGCGGTGGATGCCCAACTCAAGGAGCTTCGGCATGGGTGGCATGCCAGCCAGAGACGAAGGATTTACCCAATTAAGATCGAGCTCTTCGAGATCGGGTGGAAAAAGAAGACCTTCAAACGACTTTGAGTGTGGTTTGTAGCGCCATAAATGCAAACTTCGTATAGTCGCTTTTTCAAATCCCAGGTCTTTTGGGTTCCAATGGGCAACAACTGTCCGAAGGCGTGGAAACTTAGAATAGTCGATGCCTGGTCGCTTTCCCATCACCCCGCAATACTCAAGGCCTTGAAGGTTGTAGATGCCATCAATCGATGCGAATCTGCAGTCCGTAAACCAAACTTGGCGCAGATGAATGAGAGTGGCGAGAAAATCAAGATTGTCTTCCCGAAACCCGAAGCCAGGCGTACCGAAAGCCCCGTCGAATGATCGAGCGTGGGCGATACATTCCAAAAGTCGGCTACTCTCTATTCCAACGCTCGGGGTTATACCAAGATCGCGGGTTACGAGAAATTCATCTTCGCGCTGGATTGGCATTTCTTTGGATCACAGTGTTCTAAGGTCGCTCGCTGCTACTGCGGGTGTTTCTTCGGCAGCTGCTTGCGGATCGAGAGCTTGGCGGCATCCTGAAAACCTAAGGCTCAGCTGGAGGTCAGGCAAGCCGGGCCTTGGCCTTTCGACACCCGGTCGAGTTCCGCTGCCGCGGCCAACGAACTCATGCCGCGCGCGGTCCGGCGGGCGAACTTGCTTTGGCGGGCGTGACAATGGCGGCCCAGTGACAGGTTCTGCCGCGTCCCACCCTCAGGGGTAAAGTGGGCGGGCCCAGCGGTCCCGGCCCTACCTACGAAACGGTAGGGACCGACCGCTGGGCGGACCCACTTTACCCTGCGACGGTGGATGTCGATGCCATGGCGAATTCTTCCGCGTCCCACCCTCGGGGGTGAAGTGGGCGGGCCCGGCGGTCCAGCCCTACCTCCTTGAAGCGTCGGGCTGGATCGCAGGTTGAGGAGGCCTTTCACGCTTCAAATGTCATACTACCATCCCGGTAATCCGCGGTGATCACGTCGCCGTCCTTGAACTTCCCATCAAGGATTTCCAACGACAGGTGGTCGAGCAGGTGATGCTGGATCGCCCGCTTCAAGGGACGCGCCCCGTAAACCGGATCGTAGCCCTGGTTGCCGATGTATTCCTTCGCCGCTTCCGTCAGCGCGAGGGCCAGGCCTTGCTTGGCGAGGCGCTTGCGGACGCGTTCGAGCTGGAGGTCGACAATCGTCGTCAGCTCCTCGCGCTGGAGGCGGTCGAAGATGATGGTCTCGTCGATGCGGTTGAGGAACTCCGGCCGGAAGTGCTGGCGCAGGGCGGCGGTGACCTTGGCCTCGCGCTGCTCGGCGTTCTCCTCGTCGAGGATGTACTGGCTGCCGATGTTCGAGGTCATGATCAGCACGGTGTTGCGGAAGTCCACGGTGCGGCCCTGGCCGTCGGTGATGCGGCCGTCGTCGAGCACCTGGAGCAGCACGTTGAAGACGTCCGGGTGCGCCTTCTCGATCTCGTCGAAAAGCACCACCGAGTACGGCTTCCGTCGTACATGCTCGGAAAGCTGGCCACCTTCATCGTAGCCGACGTAGCCGGGAGGCGCGCCGATCAGACGGGAAACGCTGTGCTTCTCCATGTATTCGGACATGTCGATGCGGATCATCGCGTTCTCGTCGTCGAACAGGAACTCGGCGAGCGCCTTCGACAGCTCGGTCTTGCCGACGCCGGTGGGGCCGAGGAAGAGGAAGGAACCGATCGGGCGGTTCTCGTCCTGCAATCCGGCCCGCGCGCGGCGGACGGCGTTGGCCACGGCCTTGATCGCCTTGCGCTGGCCGATCACCCGCTGGCCGAGCCGCTCTTCCATGTGGACGAGCTTCTCCTTTTCGCCTTCCTGCAAGCGCGAGACCGGGATGCCGGTCCACGAGGCGACGACGCGGGCGATGTCTTCCTCGGTGACTTCCTCTTTCAGGATCGCGCCGCTTTTCTGGAGCTCGACCAGCTTCTGGTTGGCGACTTCGAGCTCGTTCTGGGCGTCGGGAATCCGGCCGTAGGTGATCTCCGACGCGCGCGTCAGGTCGCCGATCCGCTGGGCCTGCTGGGCCTCGTTTTTCAAGGACTCGATCTTCTCCGAAGCGACGCGGACGAGGTCGATGACTTCCTTCTCATTGCGCCACTGCGCCATCAAGCCGGAGGACTTCTCCTTCAGGTTCGCCTGCTCCTCCTTGACCTTGTCGAGGCGGGCATGGCTGGCCTTGTCGGTCTCTTTTTCGAGCGCCTTCTTCTCCATCTCGAGCTGCATGATCTCGCGCTCGATCTCGTCGATCTCGGTCGGCATCGAATCGAGCTCGATCTTCAGCCGCGACGCCGCCTCGTCCATCAGATCGACGGCCTTGTCGGGCAGGAAGCGGTCGGAGATGTAGCGGTCGGAAAGCATCGCCGCGGAAACCAGCGCGCCGTCCTGGATGCGCACGCCGTGGTGGACTTCGTAGCGTTCCTTGAGGCCGCGCAGGATGGCGATGGTGTCTTCCACCGACGGCTCGCCGACCATCACCGGCTGGAAGCGCCGCTCGAGCGCGGCGTCCTTCTCGATGTACTTGCGGTATTCATCGAGCGTGGTCGCGCCGATGGTCCGCAGCTCGCCGCGGGCAAGCTGGGGCTTGAGCAGGTTCCCGGCATCCGGGCTGCCTTCGGTCTTGCCGGCACCGACGATCGTGTGGAGCTCGTCGATGAAGAGAATGATCTCGCCGGCCGACTCCGTGACCTCTTTCAAGAAGGCCTTCAGTCGTTCCTCGAATTCGCCGCGATACTTCGCGCCGGCCAGCATGCCGCCGAGGTCGAGCACGATCACGCGCTTGTCCTTCATCGATTCCGGCACGTCGCCGGCGACGATGCGCCGCGCGAGGCCTTCGACGATGGCGGTCTTGCCGACGCCGGGCTCGCCGATCAGCACCGGGTTGTTCTTGGTCCGGCGGGACAGCACCTGCATCACCCGGCGGATCTCGTGGTCGCGGCCGATGACGGGATCGATCTTCCCTTCCCGGGCGCGGGCGGTGAGGTCGGTGCCGTATTTTTCCAAGGTCTGGTATTTCCCCTCGGGATCGGCGTCGGTGACCTTCTGCGGACCGCGGATGCTTTCCACCGCCTTGCGCGCCTTCTTTTCATCGAGCCCGGCTTCCTTGAGCAGCTTGCCTTCCGGCGCGTCGGCCTTGAGCGCGCCGATCAGGACGTGCTCGACGCTGAGGAAATCGTCGCCCATCGACTCGCGGACCTCGTCGGCGGCATCGAGCGTCGCCCGCATGCCGTAGCTGATCTGCGGCTGGGTGGTGCCGCCCTGCTGGGTCGGTTCGCGGTCGAGCGCCGCGGCGACGGCGACTTTCAAGCGGGTGGCATCGACGCCGGCCTTTTGGAGGATCGGAGTCAGCACGCCGCCTTCCTGTTGGAGCAGGGCGAGCAGCAGGTGGCTGCCTTTCAATTCGGGGTGCGCCGACTTCGAGGCCAGCCGCTGGGCGGCCTGGAGGGCTTCCTGGAGCTTGTTGGTGAGTTTATCGAGTCCCATGGATTTCTTGGTTTGATGCAACTTAGAACAGAAGCCCGGCGGGATGCCACGCTCCGATTCTGATTCGTTGGGCATCCGATGCTACGAATGCACCTCTGCGATCCGTGCAGTGGCCCGCCGAAAAACCAGCTCGACAGTAAAGAGACGCCGCTATTAATTGGGCAGTCCGCCCCGGCGGACGAAGACCTGAGAAATTCTTTCCGCTAGCGGTCGGCATCGACCGCGACGATGCCGCCAACCTGGCCGAACGGCCGGGGTGGCGGCGGTGGATGTCCAGGTCCACCACCTTCGGGAGGGGGACTGAAGGGCGTCGCGGCTGTCTGGTGGCAGCTTCTCAGCTCCCCTTCCAACAGAGAGGAATTCTTCAATTCCCGGAAAATTATGAAGACCTTCTTTCAGATCCTCCAACGCTTTTGTCAGGCCTCCTTGCCCGTCGTTGCATCCCTCCTGATCACGACGCCGCTCCCCTCTTATTGTGCCGAACCCACCCCCGGCGGGATCGAATGGAAATTGATCTCCGTTGAGGACGAGGCCGGAGAATGGTGGAACGCCTTCAAGATCGAAACCGTTCCCGGCGTCCGCTACGACATCCAGAAAAGCGGCAACTTGGAAGGCACTTGGGACACGGTTGCGAGCTATTACGGCGGAGGGATGGAAGTCATCCACCCCCTCTTTCCCGGCACGGAGCCCGACGAGCCCCCGGTGGGCAGTCCGCCTGTATTGCCTGCCATTGGCCACACTTCGCGGCCTTACGCATTCACCATCGTCGAACTGACGGCAGAGGGCGGGCTCGTCCTATCCTGGCGCTCTTTCGATTCAGGCCAACTAATTCGTCACGCCCTCACCGGGCCAACGCTCGATCCCGTGTGGCAGGAATTCGACGGCTGGTATTTCAATCTCCACGGGAGCTACATGCTATCCATAAGCCCCCGCTTCCATCACCCCTCTCCTACTCCGCAGTCTCAACTGCCCCTCGGCACGTTGGATCAAGACTTTGTCACCGCTTTCGTGGACGCCCTCCCGGAGATTACACAAAACATCGTCACCAGCGTCGCCAATGCTGTGAACGCTACGCCGCCACCTCCACCAGACCCGAATTCAAAAGGCTTTTTTCGCATCTTCGCGGACTGGGCGGTCGATTCTGATGGCGACCGGCGCTTTGACTGGCAGGAGCTTAATCTGGACGGGAACAGCCCATTCAACGCCGACTCCGACGGAGACGGAATTCCCGACAATGAAGACCTACCAGTCTTTCAAAACGCCGCTACTTCTGGGGATCTTGAACGTCCTCCGGTGGCGGAGTTCGAACACCGCTACGTGGCTGCATCTCGTTGGTTGAATGTGAGCGGGCTGCATGCGGACATCTCCGCGTGGGCAGTGCGCAGCGACGAATTTGTTTGGCCTGCTGACGGTCCCGAAGTCTTCTCACTCCTGAACAGCGACAGTTTCGGAGAACTAACCGCCGTGACGGCAGCACTTCCCCTAGAAACATCTCTCTGGCAACCCGGCGTAGTCAGTCTGGACGCCGTGAATTTCGCAGAGCAAGGAGAAATCCAGACCATCGAGTGGTCGAACTTCCGGTGCGAGTATCGCCTCAAGCTGCCGGAAGACGCGCCAGTTGGCGGCTACGAAATCCCCCTGAAGTTCGCAAAGGTCTTTTACCAATGGGACAGCGAAACCTACAAGTGGATTCCCGCCGCTCCGCCAGCAGGGCAGTCCACGAGCTTGACGGTAAATCTTTCAGTGACCGAAGGTAACCGTATCTCAGCTCCAATTGCTATTCCTTTGCTCGATGACGTCGGTGTGAACCGCAGAGTCACGCTGGTTCCCGCGGACATCGCCATTCTTGAAGGAATCGGCACCACGCCCGCGGACGGTCTCTGCGTTCAAACGGGCGAAACCTTCAAGCTCGATTTCAATGGAAAGGAGCGCGAGGCGTACGAGTGCCGCCTTC
The DNA here is from genome assembly GCA_044372775.1 of Haloferula sp. Taxonomy (GTDB): domain Bacteria; phylum Verrucomicrobiota; class Verrucomicrobiia; order Verrucomicrobiales; family Akkermansiaceae; genus Haloferula. The sequence goes on along the minus strand of JBIPNO010000043.1, from coordinate 26,076 downwards.
CCGACGAGTGGATTACCTGGCAGGTCCGCCGGCTCATGTACGACGGGAATTTCGAGAGCTGGACGAATCTCGTGGATCCGGTCAGCCAAGAGTTGGTCAAGGGGTGCGAGGTGACCGCCTCGGTTCCTGCGGGACATTTTGGCTGCTACCAAGTCCGGGCAAGCGTTTCACATGACTTGGAATACTCAGTCGAGATCCCGGCCGTGCGCATGCGCGACGCGACGAATGCGATCAATGCGGATGACGTCAAGAATCCGAAGCTTGCCGCTGGCCAGCCCGAGTATCTGGGAGTCGCGAACAACAACACTGCCGAATCTGTCAGGAATGGTGCCGTCAGATGGCTTGGATCGACTGCCTACTCGCTCGTTAAAAACGTTGAGACACGTCCGGGTTGGATATACAACGCCGACACAACGGATGCCAACAAATGCAATATATTTGTGACTCATGTGGCGAATGCCAACACGGCACCGACACCCTATTGGTATTACAAATTTCTTCCAAGGGCACCGATCGCACGCGATGATTGGTATTCCGAACCCGAGCTGCATATCGATCTTGACGGACCGGGGTGGAACTACATCGGGACATGGATCCCAATATTGCCTGTGGTGGGGCCTTTGGTGCCGGGAATGGTTGTGGCTAGTCACGGCTTAGGAACCCAAGGACATTGCGGCATCATCGACTACGATGGTGCCTGGATCAACGCCGGGCTGAAAACGGTCAACAAGTCGATTCACGCAACACATCCAAACGAAGCATACACCGACTATCACATGAGAATGAGATAAGTGCATACTCATGGTAAAATTTAAATTCTGAAATTAATTGAATAATAAATTTACACTTATCCTGATATTTCTATTCTTCCATCCACTTGCAAAAGCTTCGCTTGACCTACCCCCTGAAGTGAAAGAAGCCTTTAGCCGAGCAAGTGTTGGAGAAGACGGTTATTTGTATCCATCCGGTAGCGGGCGGGACTTAATTATCGAATACGTCAAGAATAACTGGAAGGATCTACTTGATCAATTGGCGGACGTCCCCAGCGAGGCCGGAAGCATTCGTTCTGCCGCAAGAGTTGTCGGAAATGCGGCGGAAGAACTCCCCCCTTTAGATTACCTCGATTTTCTCGACCATTATCTCACAGCGTATTCCAGGGGACACATTGAAGACGAGTTATTACGCTGGCAATTAGCGGGGGTAGATCGGAAAAATTACTTTATTACTGTCAATGCAGCTCACCCCCGTGTAAGGAACCTACTTTTGCGGGCGAAGGAGCTTGTTCCGAAAGAAAACGTAGCATTTCAAGAATACTTGGATGAGGAATTCGCCGGAAAGCGAACCGACATGTATTTTGCCAACAAATCTGATGACGCCCGCCCTCCCGAAACTCTCCCCGGCATCAAACTTCGCAAACCCTTCGAATCGTTGATCGCGAAGATGAACAGGAACCGCAAGGACTCCGAAGAAGCGACGAAGCGGGATCTCCCGGCAAGAGATGCCGCCAGTGAGACGGGAACGAATGTCGCCGCGGAATCGGACGAGGGAATCAGCGGGAGGAAAATCTGGATCCTCGGCGCCGCTCTGATGATCCTGCTGTTCGCCGTATGGAAGGGCGTTTTCAAGAAGTTCGCTTCGAAGAGAGAAACTGCCTGAAAAGGATCGCCCGCTGTCATGATAGTTGACTGTTTCGCCGTGATTTTGGTTGGGCCGCGACGCGCTTCCCGTGGAAAATCGCCTCGATGAAACGGGTATTGGTGATCGTCTTGGATTCGGTGGGTTGTGGGGGAGCGGAGGATGCGGCGGCCTATGGCGACGAGGGCGCGGACACGCTCGGCCATCTCTTCGAGCGGGAAGGTCTGGAGCTGCCGAATCTCGGGCGGCTCGGGCTGTTGGAGGTTCTCGGCCGCGGGAACGTGGAGCTTTTCCCGGGCGCCGCCTTCGCACGGATGAGCGAGGCCTCGGCGGGCAAGGACACGACGACCGGGCATTGGGAACTCGCGGGCTGCGTGTTGGAGCAGGCCTTCGATACCTTCGAGTCCTTCCCGCAAGATCTGCTCGACGAAATCGGCGGCCCTTTCCTCGGGAACTGTGCGGCGTCGGGGACCGAGATCCTGGAGCGTCTCGGCGGGGAGCACCTGCGCACCGGCTGGCCGATCGTTTACACCAGCGCGGACTCGGTCCTGCAGATCGCGGCGCACGAGGAGCGCTACGGCCTGAAGCAGCTCTACGCCCTCTGCCAGCGGGCCCGTGACGTGTTGGACCGGCGCGGCATCCGCATCGGCCGGGTGATCGCGCGGCCTTTCCTCGGGGACGATGCCGGGAGCTTCAAGCGGACCTCGAACCGCCACGACTACTCGCTGATGCCGCCGGAAACGGTGCTCAACCGCTTGCAGGCGGCGGGGGTGGAAACGATCGGCGTGGGGAAGATCGCCGACATCTTCTGCGGCTCCGGCATTTCGGAGTCGCACCCGACGAAGTCGAACGCCGACGGGATGGCGGTGATTGAAAAGCTGTGGACGGAGGAACGGCCGCATCCGCATCTGATCTTCGCGAACCTGGTCGACTTCGACATGCTCTACGGCCATCGCCGCGACCCGGCGGGCTATGCGAATTGCCTGCGGGAGTTCGATGCCTGGCTCGGCGGCTTTCTCCCGAAAGTCGGCGACGATTTCCTGCTGATCACCGCGGACCACGGCAACGACCCCTACCACCCCGGCACCGACCACACGCGGGAACAGGTGCCGCTGTTGACGGTGAATGCGCCGGCTCCGGTGGTGGACTCGGAAGACTTCACGCAGGTGGCGCGGCTGGTGGCGGCTCACTTCGGCATCTGACGGCAAGAGACCGGCCGCGGGAAATCCGGCGTGGACGGCGGGGAGGCGCCCGCCCTAGCCTGCGCCATGCTGATCGGGGCGATTGAGACGCATTTCACGGCGTTGGACTGGGGAGTGGTGGCGGGCTACATGCTGCTGACCACATGGATCGGCCACCTCATGGCCGGCAAGGCGGCGACGGTGAAGGACTTCTTCCTCGGCGGCAAAAGCCTGCCGTGGTGGGCGGTCTGCGGCTCGATGATCGCCACGGAAATCAGCGCGCTGACCTTCATCGGCGTGCCGGGCAGCGTTTATGCGATGCAGGGCGACTGGACCTACCTGCAATGGGGCATCGGCTCGATCATCGCCCGCTTCCTGGTCGGCTACTGGCTCGTGCCTCTCTACTATCAGAAGGAAATCTACAGCCCCTATGATTTCATGGGCAACCGGCTCGGCGAAGGGATCCGGCGGCTGGTGACGGTGCTCTTTTCGCTGGGAGCGATCCTCGGGCAAAGCGTGCGGGTTCTGGTCACGGCGATCATTCTGCAGACGGTGACCGGCATCTCGATGCCCGCCTGCATCCTGGCGATCGGCGGCTTCGCGGTGGTCTGGACCTTGATGGGCGGGATGCGGACGGTGATTTGGACCGATGTGATCCAGTTCGGGATTTTCATGCTGGGAGCCGGGCTCGCGCTGGGCTGGCTGGTCAACGCGCTGGGTTGGGACGAAATCGTGGCCTTCAACCGGAATGCGGTGCTGCCCGATGGCGGGACGATGGACAAGATGCGCTGGCTGGACTTCACGTCGCCGTTCGAGGATCCGATGCTGAAATACACGCTGTGGGTGGGCGTGCTGGCGATGCCGTTCCAGAACCTCGCGGCTTTCGGTACCGACCAATTGAACGCCCAGCGGATGTTCTGCTGCGGCTCCCCGCAAGAAGCGCGCAAGGCGATGGTCTGGAGCTGTGTGTCGATCTTGATCACGGTGGTCATGCTTGCGGTCGGCGCGGGCTTGTTCGCCTGGTATGGCATGAAAGGTCTGACCGCGGACGAGGCGGCGGCCTTCGCCAGCGACCCGAACAAGGTGTTCCCGGTCTGGATCACCACGGTGCTGCCGCCGGGCCTGACCGGATTGATTCTTGCGGGGGCCTTTGCGGCGGCGATCTCCAGCCTCGATTCGGTGCTCGCGGCGCTTTCGCAGACCTCGCTTTCGGCGATCTACGGCCGCGGGAAAATGGAGGACGACCTGCACGGCAGGAAGATGGTCGCCCGCTCGCGAATCGCCGTGGTGATCTGGGCGGCGCTCCTCTCGTGGTTCGCCATCGCGATGGCCAAGGGCCACGCGAGCGGTGAGAACAAGAACCTGATCACGCTGGCCTTCGGGATGGTCGCCTACACCTACCCGCCGCTGCTCGGGGTGCTGCTCGCCGCGATCCTGCCGGGCCGCAAGAGCGTCGCCGGCTTGTTTGTCGGGACCGCCCTGTCGATCCTGCTGGTGCTGTGGACCCGGCCGGAGCTGGGCCAGCTCCTCGGCTGGATGAAGGTCGAGTGGTCTTGGCTGGAAGCGAGCCGGCCGAAGATCGCGTCGGAATGGTTCTTCCCGCTCAACGCCCTGCTCACCCTCGCCTGCGGCTACGCCGGAGCGCTCTTTACCGGGGTCGCGAGCGGTCGCAGGGAGGACCCGGCGGGTTGAAACCGGAGCGGAATCCCGGGGCTCGCCGGTGGGATTCCTTGCGGGCCAACGATTCCGGACTGCGGGTGAAATTTGAAACACTTGCGACCGACGCCGACGAGTGGGGAATCCTTTGATTTCAAGCATGCCGCGGCTTTTGGCGGACTCGATCGGAATGGATTGGTTCGGGAAGTTTAATGAAATTCCCGGTCAAGATTTTAAATTTCCGGAGCGTGGAACGCTTGTGGAAATGGGCGCGTCCGGGACGGACTGTTAGACGGCCTGAAAAAAGAATCCCCCCGGCCGGAGGCGGGGGCTATCCCTCGCTTCCGCCGCGACGGGAAGCACGAGAATCCTTACGCGGCAGTCGCCAAAAACCTTTTACGTCAGACATTCGAAAATCATGGATCTTGAGGAGTTCGGGGAAGAGACGGGTGTGGCCGTCGATGAAACGGCCGCCCAGTGGGGCGCCGCTTGCGAGGTGCTGGGACGGCTGGTGAGCAAGGACGCTTACCAGCGCTGGTTCCGGGCTTCGCGCTTGGTCGGGGTGGAAGATTCCCGCGCGGTGGTCGCGGTGCCCAACGAGATCCACCAGGTGTGGATCGAGACGAATTACCTGCCCGAGCTCGCCTCCGCGGTGAGCGAGAGCATCGAAGGCGTTCGCGGCGTTCGCCTGGTGGTGGACGACGGAGTTCCCGAGGCAATCAACGGCGCGCCGAACGGCAGCCTGTTCCCGGCCAGCGAGGTGGTGCGGGTGCCGTCCCAAGCGTCCGAGATCAGCTTCGAAAAGCGGCTCAAGACCGCCGGAATCAATCCGCAGTTCACGCTCGATTCCTTCGTCGTCGGTGCCAACAGCCAGTTCGCCCACGCCGCCTGTGAGGCGGTCGGCAAGCGCAAGGGCCCGGGCTACAACCCGCTCTTCATCCACGGCGGCCCGGGCCTCGGCAAGACCCACCTGATGCACGCCATCGGCCACGAATGGCTGCGCGGCGTGCCGGCCTCCCGCGTGGTCTATCTGACCTGCGAAAAGTTCACCAACGAGTTCATCGACGCCGTCCGCAAGGGCGACCTCGAGCGCTTCCGCAAGCGCTACCGCACCGCGGAAGTGATGCTGATCGACGACATCCAGTTCCTCGGCGGCAAGGAGCGCTCGCAGGAGGAATTCTTCCACACCTTCAACACCCTGCTCGACGGCCGCTGCCAGGTCGTCCTGACCAGCGACCGCCCGGCCAGCGAGATCAAGAACCTCGAGCCGCGCCTGATCTCCCGCTTCGAATGCGGCCTAACCGTGGAGCTCCAGCCGCCGGTCTTCGAGACCCGCTTGGCGATCCTCGGCAAGAAGCGCGACGAGTGGAAGGTGAAGGTCGACGAGGGCATCATCCGCTTCCTCGCCGAGCGCATCCGCAGCAACGTCCGCCGCCTCGAAGGCGCGCTGATGCGGGTCGCCACCTTCGCCTCGCTGGCCACCGAGCAGATCACCGAGGAGCGGGTGGAGCACCTGCTGCGCGACCTGCTCCGCGAGGAAGCCGGCAAGCAGGTGACCATCGACGCGATCCAGCGCGTCGTGGCCGACCATTTCGACGTCCGCCTGGCCGACATGACCAGCCGCCGCCGCCCGGCCAGCATCGCTTTCCCGCGCCAGATCGCCATGTATCTGAGCCGCACCCTGACCAAGGGCTCGCTGATGGAAATCGGCGAGGCTTTCGGCGGGCGCGACCACGGGACCGTGATCCACGCCTGCAAAAAGATCGTCAGCCAGATGGAACTGGACCCCGCGGTCCGCGACGCCGTCGGGGTGATCGAGGCCTCCCTGCGGCGCTGACGCCGGGGCCGGGAAATTTTGAAAATCCGGGAGGTCGTCCGCCGCGGGCGACCTTCCTTGGCATTCCCGATAGATTGGCTTGCCAAGGGTCGGAGATTGCGGAGAGCATCCGCCAAGCAATCCCGCCCCGACGAGCATCCCCATGAAGTTCAGCATTTCCAAAGAAGCCCTGCTCGAAGGGCTGCAAAAGGTCCAGCACGTGGTCAGCACCCGCACGACCCTGCCCATCCTTTCCAACGTGCTGCTTGTCGCGAAGAACGGCCGCCTGACCTTCACCACCACCGACCTGGACGTCGGCATCACCGGCTCGGTCGAGGCGAAGATCGACAAGGAAGGCGCGACCACCCTGCCGGCCAAGCGGCTGGTGAACATCGTCCGCGAGCTGCCGGCCAGCGAGGTCCAGATCACCGTCGATGCCAAGAACGTGGCTTCGATCGAGAGCGGCCCGTCGTTTTTCAAGATCATCGGCCTCGGCCAGGACGACTTCCCGCCGCTGCCGGACTTCGAGGGCGCGAAGGAATTCCGCATGCCCCAGCAGCTCCTGCGCGACGGACTGAAGAAGACCGCCTACGCGATTTCGACCGATGAGACCCGCTACGTGCTCAACGGCATCTACACCTCCTTCCGCGAAGGCAAGCTGACGCTCGTCGCGACCGACGGGCGCCGCCTGGCGATGGTCGAGAACGACCTCGATTTCCCCGCCAGCCACGAGTGCGACGTGATCGTGCCGACCAAGGCGGTGCAGGAGCTGATGCGCCTGCTCGGGGATAGCGGCGAGGTGCTGATCCGCCTTTCCGACAGCCAGATCTCCTTCTCCATCGGCGACCACCTGCTCATCAGCAAGCTGATCGAAGGCAACTACCCGAACTACCGCCAGGTGATCCCGGGCGACTCGACCGAGCGCGTCGAACTGCCGCGCGAGTCGATGTTCGAGACCGTCCGCCGCGTTTCGCTGCTGTCTTCCGACAAGTCGAACTCGGTGAAGCTGGTCTTCGGCGAGAACACCGTGGAAGTCACCGCGAACTCGCCGGACGTCGGTGAAGCCCGCGAGACGATGGAAGTCGCCTACACCGGCAAGCCGATGCAGATCGCCTTCAATCCCGAGTTCCTGATGGCCCCGCTGCGGAACCTCGAGAGCGACACCATCTACCTCGACCTCATCGACGAGATGAGCCCCGGCGTGGTGCGGATCGAAGGCAGCTTCCTCTACGTCATCATGCCGATGCGCGTGACGGGCTGAGCGGCTGGGATGCCACCGGATTTCAAAGCCCGCGCTTCCGTGAGGAAGGCGGGCTTTTCCGTGGCTTCATGCCCGACAGGATGCCGCACCTCAGTGGCTTCAAGTCCCAACGGGACTCGATAACAAAGCCCAGGGTTGCGCCGACGAAGGAGGCGCTACCCTGGGTATGCGCCCCGCCCCATGACCTACCTCAACGAGGTTGCGGATGGGTTGGTGCCGCGGTCTGCCGAGGACCGATCCGACTCAACGCCTTTGGCGTAGGATGGGGCGGCTGCAGTAACCCAGGGTAGCTCGTTCCTCGCAACCCTGGGCTTTGTTACGGAGTCCCGTTGGGACAAGGGAGGGCGGGGATGCCGTGCTACTTCGCCAAACACCCGGGGCAGTCCTGCACGAAATGGGCGCTTCCCTGGTCCGCGAGCTGCGGCCGGCGGTCGGTGAGGCAGAGGTCGGCATTCCCGAGGGTGTTCCGCGGCTTGAAGGCGCAACCCACGGGCGGGTTTGAAAGATTCGGCGGCAGGCCGGGGATGGTGTAGAGGTCCTCGCCTTTCTTTTGGATCGCCGGGATGCTCTTCAACAACGAGCGGGTGTAGGCGTGCAGCGGATGGCGGAACAGCTCGGCCTTCGGCGCGCTTTCGACGATCCGCCCGGCATACATCACGTTCACGGTGTCGCAGACCTCCGACACCACCGCGAGGTCGTGGGTGATGAAGATCACCGCGGTGCCGAGCTTCTGCTGGCGGTCGCGGATCAGGTCGAGCACCTGCTTCTGCACGGTGACGTCGAGCGCGGTGGTCGGCTCGTCGCAGATGAGAAGCTCGGGCCGGGTGATCAGCGCCATCGCGATCATCACGCGTTGCCGCATGCCGCCGGAAAATTCGTGAGGGTAGGCCTGGATCCGCTTTTCAGGGTCGGGGATGCCGACTTCCGCCAGCGCCTCGATCGCCCGGTCGAGCGCCTTGGTGCCGGTGACGCCTTCGTGGATCTCCAAAGGCTCGGTGAGCTGGTCGGCGATCCGCATGTAGGGATTCAGCGAGGTCATCGGATCCTGGAAGATCATCGAGATCCGCTTGCCGCGGATCTTCAGCAGCTGCTTCTCGGAGGCCTTCAGCAGGTCGATCCCGTCGAACATCGCGGTCCCGGCGTGGATCCGGCCGGGAGGCATCGGAATCAGGCCGAGCAGCGAGTAGCAGGTGACGGATTTCCCCGAGCCCGACTCCCCGACGATCCCGAGCGTCTGCCCGGCGGCGACCGAAAACGAAACGTCTTCCACCGCGTGGACAATGCCGTTGCGGGTGTGGAAGCGGGTGGTGAGGTTGCGGACGTCGAGCAGGGGCATGGCGCTGGGAAGATTCAAACCACGGATGGCCGGGGAATGACACGGATTTTTCCAGGGAGCGGATTCGGTGCCAAGGTCGGCTTCATGGACTGCGGCAGCCTGCTGCCGCTCTGTTGCCACAGCCTGCTGTGGAGTCAGGACCCGACTCGCCAGCAGGCTGGCGAGCGAAAGCGGCAGCTGGGCTGCCGCAGTCCATGGGGCTCCGCCCCTCAAAACCTACTTCGTCTTCTTCCCGCCCCGAGCTCCGCCCGGAGGGCCGTCCCGCTTCTCCCATTCCCGGCGGTCGCGGGAGCGGATCGAGAAGACGACCGGCACGCCTGCCACCGGGTTGAACTCGCGCAGGCGGTTGGAAAGGTAGCTTTCGTAGCTCTGCGGCATCAGCGACTTGTCGTTGACGAAGAGCACGAAGGTCGGAACCGGGATGGTGCTGTATTTCTCGTCCACCGCGGCGGTCGCGTAGTAGAGCTTCACGCGCTTGGCCGAGCGCTTGTCGCTGGGCGGCGGGTTGAGCTGGAAGGCGTCCTGCAGCATCCGGTTGAGCTTGCCGGTGCTCGGCACCTTCTTCGCGCCCTTGCGGATCTTGAGGACTTCCTTGAGCACCTGGTCGACCGCCTGGCCGCTCTTGGCGGAGACGGCGACGAAAGGCGCATACGACAGGAAGAACAGCTCGCGCTTCACGTGTTCGGTCGCCTCTTCCATCCGCGCGCTCTTCGAAGCACCGGGGTGGTAGAGGTCGAATTTGTTGAGCACGATCAGGCAGGGCTTGTTCTCCTTGAGCACTTCCTGGGCGATCTTGCGGTCCTGCGAACTGATCCCGGCGGCGAGGTCGATCACCAGGATGCACAGGTCGGCGCGGCGGATCGCGCGCTCGGAGCGCATCGCGGAAAAGACCTCCACCGAGGTGTCGCGCTTCGCCCGCGGGCGCAGGCCGGCGGTGTCGATGAGGGTGAATTTCTCACCGGCGAATTCGCACGGCAGGTCGATCGCGTCGCGGGTGGTGCCGGCGATGTCGGACACGATGGTCCGCTGGTCGTGGAGGATGGCATTGACCAGCGAGGACTTCCCGGCATTCGGCTTGCCGACGATGGCCAGCTTGATGCCGGCCACTTCCGCCTCGGCGACCGCTTGCTCGATCTCCCCGGCGATCGGCTTCATGAACTCGTCGATCTGGTCGATGAGGAACTGCATGCCCTTGCCGTGCTCGGCGGAAACGCGGACCGCCTCGCCGAAGCCGAGGCGCGCGAACTCGTCGGCCCGGCCGCTGTGCTTGTCGTCATCAACCTTGTTCACCACCAGCATCACCGGCGGCTTGGCCTTGCGCAGCTTCGCGCCGAGGTCGTGGTCGACCGGGGTCAGTCCGTCCTGGGCATCGACCACGAAAAGGATCAGGTCCGCGGTCTGCATCGCGATGTCGGCCTCGATGGTCACGGCCTCGCCGAAGCCGTCGTCGAGGGTGCCGCCGATGCCGCCGGTATCGATCAGCGTGCACGGGATGGTCGTCGCCATGCAAGGCGCGGAGATGCGGTCGCGGGTCACGCCGGGCTGGTCGTGGACGATGGCGATCTTCCGCTTGGCCAGGCGGTTGAAGAGGGCGGACTTCCCGACATTGGGGCGTCCGACGATGGCGACGGTAGGCATGCGTAGGGCATTAGGGCAGCAATCCCCGCGTAGCAAGGGCATTACGGCCTGCCGGGGATGTGGATTCCGGAACAACGAAAGAGTCGAAACGAGCGAAAGGGAACAGGCTTCCGCAGCCATTGCGGGTTCGTGCCTCGGGGGTGGCGGTCAGCGCGTCCTGGAAAATGGATTGTCCCAGTCGACCTTGGAGGACTCGGTCAGATACTTTTTGTAAAGCCGCACGGAAAGTTCCAGATCCCCGGCTCCGGCGGCGGCATCCGCCCACCCTCGAAGAGCCAATTTGCAGTAGGGGTTATCCCTGGGGTCGGCAAACTTCCGATAGCTAGTCTCGAACCATTCTCCGGCTTCCTTCCACTTCTCAAGTTTGAGAGCACACCAGCCTCGTTTGAAGGCAAGTTGCTGGTACCAAGCAGGAATCTTGGTCAAATCAACACGGTCCATCGCGGCGTGGGCTTTCTCAATCACGGCGTAAGCGGCCTTCCAATCACCCTTCTCAAGCAGTCGATCCGCCTGCTTGCTCAGGTCTTGGGGAGAGTTCTTGGGTTCTGCTGACGCTTCTTCCGTATTGGAGTTCGCTGCTTCGCCGCCTCCTTTTGCGTGGGCGTCTTGAGCAAAAGAGGGCGGAGATACGAAGATCTGTGAGGCGAGGATAAATGCGACAATCTTCATGTGATGCGGTTGCTTCCGGGCTTTGCAAAATCCACCCGCAGTTGGCGCCTGGCTTCGAGGTAGTAGTTCACCGCGGACCACAGCGTGAATAACGCGGCGAGCAGGCAGGGGTAGAGTGGCGGAAAGAGGTCCACTTTCAGCATGACCCAGCCGATGGCGATCATCTGGGTGACGGTGCAGACCTTGCCCGTCCAGTGCGGTGAGTATTGGACCTCGCGGGCGGCTCGCTTCACGAGGATGATGCCGAGCACGATCAGCGAGTCGCGGGTGATGACGAGCCAGGCGAACCAGGGCGGCATCCGCCATTCGCCGGTGCCCCAAGGAAAGGCGCTGAGAAAGACGATGGCGGTGATGAGGAGGAACTTGTCCGCGAGGGGGTCGATGAAGGCCCCGAACTTCGACTTTTGGTTGAAGCGCCGCGCGACCCAGCCGTCGACGCCATCGGTCGAGGCGGCGAAGATGAAAAGGGCGAGGGCGGTCCAGCGCAGCGACTCCTCCGGTTGCCCGCGGGCCACGCTCAATCCATAGCGGGCCACATACACGGCAAAGACCGGCACCAGGGCGATGCGGCCGAGCGTGATCTTGCTCGCGAAGGTCATTTCGGACAATGGACCACGGAAAGCCGCCGGGCGCGATGCTTGAATTCGTATCATCTCCGCGGATCTCGTGAAAGACCCATGGAGATTCTTGCTTTCCATCCGGTATCGCCACGGACGCCGGGACCGCTTTCGCTCTCGCTTCACTTCATGCCAAATTTGCTGGGGCAACCCCGTTTGCGAGAGGCGATTTCTCCCTTGGATCATGCCATTTTCTGTCTGGTTGCGACAAGTCCGGGATGGTGCTTCCGTAGGGGGCTCCGATGGAGTTTTCTCGAACGATGTCGTCTTCCAGCAAATCCAGCGCCGCCTCATGGTTGGCCGCCGTCACGGCCTTGGCGCTTTGCCAATGCCGCGAGGCCGGCAAGCCGGTCGTGGAAGTGAAGCCAGCGAGTTCGGAAGAAGATACACTTGCCGCCGGGATCCCGGAGAAGATCGACTTCAATCGCGACGTCCGCCCGGTGCTGTCCGACCGCTGCTTTGCCTGCCACGGGCCGGATGCCAGCAATGGCCGCGAGGCGGGGCTGCGGCTCGACACTTATGAAGGCGCCATCGCCGAGTTGGAGAGCGGGAACCGGGCGATCGTGCCCGGCGATGTTTCCGCCAGCGAGATGGTGGCCCGGATGCGGCATCACGACCCGGACGAAATCATGCCGCCGCCGAAGCTCGACCGGCCCTTGAGCGAGACCGAGCGGTTGATCCTCGAGAAGTGGATCGAGCAGGGTGCCGAATACCAGCCGCACTGGGCCTTCGTGGCGCCGGAGAAGCACGAAGCTCCCATCGTGAAAGACGCCGCGTGGTGCCGCGATGAGATCGACCGCTTCGTGCTGGCGAAAATCGAATCGGCGGGCATCGCGCCAAATCCCGCGGCCGATCGTGCGACCCTGCTGCGCCGCGTTTCGCTGACCCTCACCGGCCTGCCGCCCTCGCCGGAGCAGATGGCGGCCTTTCTAAAGGACGAGTCGCCCGATGCTTATGAGAAGCAGGTCGACGCCCTGCTTGCCTCGCCCCGTTACGGCGAGCGGATGGCCCAGGACTGGCTCGATCTCGCGCGCTACGCCGACACCTACGGCTACCAGAGCGACAAGCCTTGCTTCGTCTGGCCATGGCGCGATTGGGTGATCAAGGCCTTCAACGACAACCTGCCCTTCGACCAGTTCGCGACCTGGCAGATCGCCGGCGACCTGCTGCCGGACGCGACCCAGGAGCAGCGCCTCGCCACCCTCTTCAACCGCCTCCATCGACAGACCGAAGAAGGCGGCTCGATCGAAGCGGAGTTCCGCCAGGAATACGTCTCCGACCGCGTCCACACCTACGGCACCGCCTTCCTCGGGCTGACCATGGAGTGCTCGAAGTGCCACGATCACAAATACGACCCGATCTCGCAGCGCGAGTATTTCAGCATGGCGTCGATGTTCGGGCAGATCGACGAGTCCGGGCTCTATCCCTACTCGACCCCCACCACCGCGCCCGAGCCGTCGATGCACCTGATGGAGCCGCATCATCCGGCGGAAGTCGCCAAGCGCCGGGCCGTGCTGGAGGCCGCGGAAAAGCATCACGCCGGTCTGCCTGCCAGCCGCGAGGCCGCCTTCGAGGCCTGGCTGGCGGCGACACCGAACCTGGCGATCTCGCCGGCGCTCGCCCGCTATCCGCTCGATGCCGTGGAGGGCAACCACTCCGCCAACGCGGTGCCGGAAGGCAAGCCGGCCTCGGTGTCCGGCGGGCAGCTGGCCGTCGTGCCCGGCGTCACCGGCCAGGCGGTGGAGTTCGATGGCGACACGGTGCTGCAGCTCGATGGCGTCACCGGCATCACCCGCCACGATCCGCTTTCGATCTCGCTGCGGATTTTCTGCCCGGACCCGAAGGAGCGCGCGGTCATCCTCCACAGCGGCCCCGGTCTTTACTCGCAGGCGGCCGACGCCTCGGGCTTCGAACTTCTGTTAGAGAAAGGCAAGCTGCGCTGGAGCTGCATCCACCTCTGGCCGGGTTGCGCGGCGTCGATCGAAACCACCGAGCCCTTCCCGGTGGGCAAATGGGTCCAGGTCACCGTCACCTACGACGGATCGTCGCGGGCGGACGGGCTGAAGATGTACTTCGACGGCAAGCCGGCCGCGACCTCGCTGCTGCGTAACCACCTCGACAAGAAGATCGTGGCCGGAGCCTTCCGCCTCGGGGCCCGGCCGCGTGACGACCGCGGCTTCGCGCAGGGAAGGATCGACGACCTCGCCGTCTTCCGCCATCCGCTCACGCCGGCCGAAGTCGCCGAGCTGGCCGGCTCGCCGCTCGATGCCGTTTTCCAAGCCGCGAAGACCGGCGACGCGGCGGCGAAAGGACAGGTCCGCGAACATTACCTCACCCACGTCGATCCCGAGATGGCCGCCTCCCGGGCCGCGGTGACCGCCGCGCGAAAGGCGCTCTACGACGACTACCTCGAGCACATCCCGCTGATCATGTGCATGGAGGAAACCAAGTATCCGAAGCAATTCCATGTCCTCGCCCGCGGCGACTACGCCTCGCCGGACCTGACGCAACCGGTCGAGCCGGACGTGCCGGTCGCCGTGATGCCCTTCCCGGCCGATGCCCCGCGCAACCGCCTCGGCCTGGCCCGCTGGACCACCGACCCGAAGAACCCGCTGACCTCGCGCGTCGCGGTGAACCGGCTGTGGATGATGTGCTTCGGCAACGGCATCGTGCCGACGCAGGAGAACTTCGGCCTGCAAGGCGACGCGCCGACCCACCAGGAGTTGTTGGACACACTGTCGCGTGACTTTGTCGAGTCCGGCTGGGACACCAAGAAGCTGCTCAAGCGGATCGTGACCAGTGCGACTTTTCGGCAGTCGTCGTCGAACACCGCGGAGAAGCTTGAGAGCGATCCGAAGAATCTGCTGCTCGCCCGCGGGCCGACCTACCGCTTGTCGGGCGAGGCGATCCGCGACCAGGCCTTGCTCGCCGCCGGGCTGTTGGTCGAGAAGAGGGGCGGCCCGAGCGTCAAGCCGTGGCAACCGGCGGGCGTCTGGTCGGAAGCCGGGGCCTCGGGCGGCGACTACACGCCGGACACCGGGGAAGGTCTCTATCGTCGGAGCCTTTACACCTACCGCAAGCGCACCGCGCCGCCGCCGAACATGCTGACGCTCGATGCCGGCAGTCGTGAGATCTGCCAGGCGCGGCGGCTGACCACCAACACGCCGCTGCAGCCGCTGGTGTTCCTGAACGACTTCAGCTTTTTCGAGTGCGCGCGCATGCTGGCGAAGCGGGTCGCCGCCGCGAAACCGGAAAGCCCCGCCGCACAGTACCGGGAGGCCTTCCAGATCCTCACCTGCCGGCCCCCGACCGAGGTCGAAGCGCGGGCGCTCGACGAACTCTTCACCGCCAAGAAAGCGCATTACGAAAAGGATCTCCCGGCCGCCAAGGCGGTCTGCGGCGAGGAGAACGCGCCCCTCGCCTCGCTCACCGTGCTTTGCTCCACCCTGCTCGCCGCCGACGCCACCATCACCAACCGATGAACCCGTCTTCCAAAATCACGCCGCCCGGTTACGACCAACTGATGGGCTACACCCGACGTCATTTCCTCGGCACCGGCGGCCTCGGCCTCGGCGCGATGGCGCTCTCCCAACTGATGGGCGGCGGCAAGGCGCAGGCCATGGCCGGCGGCGTGCTCGGCGCGCCGCACCGCTTCGCCAAGGTGAAGCGGGTCATTTATCTGTTCCAAGCGGGCGGCCCGTCGCACCTGGAGACCTTCGATTTCAAACCGAAGCTGCGCGAGGGCCACGGCAAGGCGCTGCCGAAGGAAGTCATCGGCAACCAGCGCCTCTCGACCATGAGCGGCAACCAGAGCCTGCTGCCGATGGCCGGCTCCTTCGCCGACTTCTCGAAGCACGGTAAGGCGGGGATCGAAATCTGCAACACGCTGCCCTACACCCAGAAGATCGCCGACGAGATCTGCGTGCTGAGGGCGATGCACACCGAGGCGATCAACCACGACCCGGCGATCACCTTCTTCTGCACCGGCAACCAGATCCCCGGCCGGCCGTCGATGGGATCCTGGGCCTCCTACGGCCTCGGCAGCCTGAACGACAACCTGCCGGCTTTCATCGTGCTGGTGTCGAAGAACGCCCAGCGCGACCAACCGCTCTACTCGCGGCTCTGGGGTTCCGGCTTCCTGCCGAGCGAGCACCAGGGGGTGCAGTTCCGCGCCGGGAAAGAGCCGGTGCTCTTTCTCACCAATCCGGAAGGTGTCTCGCCGCACGTCCGCCGCGGGATGCTGGATGCCCTCGGCAAACTCAACCGCGACCAGGCCACGCGCGAGCTGGACCCGGAGATCGACGCCCGCATCGCCCAGGCGGAAATGGCCTTCCGCATGCAGACCAGCGTGCCGGACGCCGCCGATTTTTCCGACGAGACCGAGGAGACCTTCAACCTCTACGGCCCGGATTCGAAGACCCCAGGCTCCTACGCCGCGAACTGCCTGCTCGCCCGCCGCCTGATCGAGCGCGACGTGCGTTTCGTCCAGCTCTTCCACCAGGGCTGGGATCAGCATGGCGACGTGGTCGGCGGGATCTCCCGCCAGTGCAAGCAGACCGACCAGGCTTCCGCCGCGCTGGTTATGGACCTGAAGCGCCGCGGTCTGTTAGAAGACACGCTGGTCGTGTGGGGCGGCGAGTTCGGCCGCACCGCCTACAGCCAGGGGAAAATGAGCGGCAACAACTACGGCCGCGACCATCACCCGCGCTGCTTCAGCATCTGGCTGGCCGGAGCCGGGGTGAAGGGCGGCATGGTCCACGGCACGACCGACGACTACGGCTACAACATCCTCGACGGCGGCGTCCACGTGCACGATCTCCACGCGACGATGCTCCACCTGATGGGCATCGAGCACGAGAAGCTGGTTTACAAGTTCCAGGGCCGCTACTTCCGCCTCACCGACGTCGCCGGCCATCTGGTGAAGCCGATCCTCGCCTAACAGCCGGCCGAAATGATCCTCCGCGCTCTTTCCCTCATCCTCGCCTGCGGCCTGCTCTCCGCCGCGGAGCCCGCCGCTGAAATCCGGGTCCTTTGCTGGAACATCCACCACGGGGTGGGCGAAGACGGGAAGCTCGACCTGCCGCGCATCGCCGCACTGATCAAGGCGCGGCAGCCCGACGTGGTGGCCTTGCAGGAAGTCGACAACCGGTGCCGCCGCAGCGGCAGCGTCGACCAGGCGGCGGAACTCGCGAGGTTGACCGGAATGACGGGGGTTTTCGGCAAGGCGATGGATCACGACGGCGGCGAGTACGGCCAGGCCATCCTTTCCAAGCATCCAATCGGCGAAACGAAAATCCACCGCCTGCCCGGCGACGGCGAGCCGCGGATCGGCTTCGAGGCGGTGGTGACGATCGGCGGCAAGCCACTGCGGATGGTTTCCGTCCACCTCGACCACCAGCAGGATGAGCGGCGCCTGAAGCAGGCGGAGACGCTGGCCGCGGCGCTGGAAAAGGGCGGGCTACCGGTGATCCTTGCCGGGGATTTCAACGACGTGCCGGGTTCACCGGTCATGAAGGCCTTCGCCACGCGCTGGACGGCGATGGCGAAGAAAGATCCGGTCTTCACCTGCCCGGCAGGCAAGCCGACGGTGGAGATCGATCATGTCTTCCTCCACGGCTTCGAGCCGAAGGGGCTGCTGGAAGTCCTGCCGGAAGCCGTCGCCTCCGACCACCGGCCGATTGCCGGAGTGGTGGTAGGGAAGCCGTGAAGGCGGAACCACGTATGTTTCGGAGCTGTTGGAATCGTGACCTCCCGGTTCTCCTCCGCTGCGAAGGGGGCAATGTCCCAAAGGGACTCCGGATCACAGCCCGGGGTTGCCGACGCAGGAGGCTACCCCGGGTATTCCCGTTAGATGAATCGTACCTCGAAGAGGTTGCAGCCGTGGGGATTGGGCGGCACCCCGGGGACCACCCCTGCGCAACGCCGTTGGCATAGGGAATCTCTGCCATCCCGACCCGGGTTAGCTCGTTCCTCGCAACCCCGGGCTGTGAGACGCAGTCCCTTCGGGACACTTGAGGTAGACCGCCAGCCTGCTGGCGAGTCCCTCCGGCCCGAAACGAAAAACCCTTCGCCAGCAGGCTGGCGAAGGGAGAGCGGAACAGGCTGCCCGCAGTTCAAGTCCACGGCGGATCCGCCCGTTCAGGGCTGCTCGTGGATCGAGTAGTAGAGCTGCTCCAGCGACATCACGGCGTAGGCGGTGACCAGCACCGGATTCGACTCCATCCAGCGGCCGTTGGCATTGGCCCAGGAGCCGTCCTCGCGCTGGCGGGTGAGCAGGGCGTTGGCGAGATCGGAGCGCCAGTCGACCTCCTTGCCGTCGGCCAGCTTCAACTTGTCGATGTTCGCGGCGGACAGCGCCTTCGACATCGTCTGGTAGTAGTAGAAGAGTCCCTCCGCTCCCATGCCCGGATTCTCGGCCAGGGTGTAGTTCTTGCCCAGCCACTCCTTCACCGCGACCACGCGGGGATCGTCCGGGGTGAGCTTGGCGTAGATCAGCGAAAGCAGGCCGGCATACGAGATCGAGCCGTAGGAGCGCAGCGCGACGCGGCCGTCGGGCAGCTTGTCCTCGCCGGCCTTGGTTTCGGCGGGACCGTAGCGGAAGCCGCCCTTGTTCTGCGGCGACTCGGCGGTCTCGGGCAGGGTGTCCTTGCCGCCTTCGAGGTTCTGGCAGCGGGTGAGGAAGGTGACGGCGGCCTCCCAGTCGAGGTCGGGCTGCTGGCCGTGCTTGCCGTCCTCGATCACCTTCTTGGAAAGCGCGAGCGCCTCGATCGCGAGGTAGGTGTTCGACATGTCGGAGCGGTCGTTCTTCGAGCCGTAACCGATGCCGCCGTCGTTCGGGTTGTCGGTCTCGTCCTTTTGGCCGATGTCCCACTGCTCCCCGATCAGGTGCTTGCGGCCTTTCACGATGGCCGGTTCGTAAATCTCCAGTCCGGCGGCGGTCATGGCGGTGACCGAGGTGGCGGTATTATAGACGGAAAGCCCCTTGTTGTAGATGCCGCCGTCTTCCTTCTGCTGGTCGAGCAGCCAGAGGAAGCCCTTGTCGAGGTGGGGTGGCAGCTTGCCGTCCTTGCGCTCGAGGCCTGGATCACGGACGGCGGCGGTCAGCGCGAGCGCGGTGAAAGCGGGAAGGTCGGGATCGTCCCAGTAGCCACCTTCCTTCTGCTGCTGGGCCAGCCACGCATTGCCGCGGGCGATGGCCTGCTTCATTTCGATCTGCAGGGAGAGGTAGCGGTTTTTCGAGTCCTGGGCCGGGGCCAGGGCCACGGTGGAGGCGAGGGCGAGGAAAAGAGCGGTCTTCATGGTTTCGCGGCGGGGTTCAGGTAGGGAGCGATGACGACGGTGACTTTCGTTCCTTCAGCGGGAACACGCTTGGGAAAGGGCAACCATACCTCGTCGGAGTTGTTGTCCTTGCCGGAGAAATTGATCAGGGCGGTGTTGCTGAGGAAAATGGCGGCGATGTCACCGGAGCTTTCGGCCATGAATTTCCCCTCGTAAACCCCGGAACCGCCGTAAACCCAGGGGTCGGCGGCCATCGGTTTGCCGGTGGAGGCGTGGGAGATCCACTCGTGGAGCTTGGCCTTGCGCTCCTTGTCGCCTTCCTTCCATTCGACGGCGAGGTCGATGCGGGCGGCCTTCTTCACCTCGTCGGCCACTTCGGGAAATTCGCTCGAATAGCTGCCGTCGGCCTCCTTCAGCGGGTAGAACTCGGCCGAGGCCTGGTAGCGCAGCAGCTTGAAGGCGATGTTGAGATCGGTGGCGGAGATTTCCGTGACCAGCAGCGCCTCGTGGACCTTGCCGTTGACGTGGACGATCGCGAACTCGAGCAATTCCTCGCCCGCCATGTTGACCGCGGCCGGGAAACGGATCTCGCGGGTCTTCGCATTGAAAATCACCTCGCCCACCTGGTAGCGGTCGCCATCGAGCTTCTTCACCGCGGGCTTCACCTCCGCCACCGGCTGGTCCGGGGCCGGCAAGGAGCGCGGCTCCACCGGCGCGCGTCCCGGATCCGGGGCGGGATCGGCGAACAGGAGCCGGGTGCCGGCGAAGAAAATGGCGGCGATGCGCATCATGGGGCGAAGCTTCCCCCGTTGAACGATGCCGTCCAGCGTTCTCTTAGGGCGGATCCGCCGGCACGAACGTTTTCCCGAATTCCGACCAGCACAGCCGGGTGATGCGGGTGCCGAGGGCGGCCGATGGGTCGCTTGCCGGGCCGAGCGTCTCGGGCGGGGTGAAATCGGTGGTCGCGGCGAGCTGGGAGGCCACCAGCTTGTAACTGGCGGCCAGGATCTCCCGGCGGAGCGGCTCGGGATCGTCCGAAGCCGGGACCTCCACCCGGCCCGCCGGGGAGTCGGTGGCCTCCTCGAGCAGGATCCGCACCGACAGCATGGGCGGCGGTGGAGGGGGCGGCTCCACTTCGCCGGCCGCGGGTTTCGCGGGTTTCGCAGGCTTCTTCGGGGCGCGCGGCGGTTTCGGGGCGGGCTTGGGGGCCGGCCGTTCGACCCGGCTTTCAAAGCGGAGCAGGCCGGCCGCATGCTGGTTCAAGGTGGCCGCGCATTCGGCAAGCACGCTTTCGAGCGCTTCGGCGGCCAGTCCCTCAGGCACAACGGTTTCCAGGACCAGGACCTTCTCTTCCAGCGGGTCGACATGCCACGGGGCGGCCAGCGGCCGCAGGCGCTCGATTCCCGCGATCGCCGCGGCGCGCTGAGAGGCATCCGGCTGGCAGACATCGAGCACCCGCTCCCAGGCGAGCAGGGCACGGGCGTTGCCGCCTTGCTCTTCGAGGTGGACTGCCAGCTCGATGAAAGCCTTGGCTCCCTTGGCGGCATGTTCGCGGAAGGCATCGAGCCCGGCCGGGGCATGCGGGTCGCCGGGGACGATCATCGGCGCCGGCTTGATCGGCGACTGGATGGATCGCTCCTGCTCCGGGCTGCGGGCGGCCGCCGTGCTGCCGGACCGCTTCGGAAAGGAACTGGCGACGTCCGAGCGGAGCCGGGCGAGCTGGAACTCGGTGGGCGGCTTGAGGAAATCCATGTCCCGCGTGCCCAGCCACCACGGCAGGGCGACGGCCCCGAGGCTGAGCAGGATCACGACCGGGATCGGAACGCGTTTCACGGGCAGCATCTACCGGCATCGGCGGCCCGACGCCAAGGGGCAAGTGGGGCCGGGCGCGGAAAAGAAAAACGCGCCGCGGACGGATCCGGGGCGCGTTCTGGAAAAACGGGAGAGCAGCGCTTACTTCTTCGGCGCGGCCTTGACCAGCATGGCCTTCTTGCCGACGCGGTCGCGGAGGTAGTGCAGCTTGGCGCGGCGGACCTTGCCGCGGCTGACCACTTCGATCTTGGAAATGCGCGGGGTGTGCAGCGGGAACACGCGCTCGACGCCTTCGCCGTAGGAGATCTTCCGCACGGTGAAGGAGGCGTTCACGCTGGAGCCGCGGCGGGCGATGACGATGCCGGCGAAGATCTGGACGCGCTCCTTGCCGCCTTCGACGACCCGGGTGTGAACCTTGACGGTGTCACCGACGCGGAAGTCCACGAGGTCGGTTTTCAGCTGCTCTTGCTCGATCTTTTCGATGATGGTCATGGCGGTCCTCCTTGCGTTGAAAAATGGGGTCCCAAGAGCCTGCGGGGCGCGAGGGGCGGGAGAACTAGGGGAACGGGGTTTCGAATGCAACCGCGAAATTGCCGAAATTCCGCGCGTGGCGCCGGCATCCGGTCGTCCGGCGGTTCTCCATCAATCCCGGGGCGTGAACTCCAGCAGCACGTCGCCCCCGGCATCGCGCCCGGCCACCTTGCGGTAGAAGCAATCGTTCCGCCCCGTGTGGCAGCAGCCGCCGCCGAGTTGCTCGACGTAAACCACCAGCGCGTCCTGGTCGCAATCGGTGCGGATTTCCACCACCCGCTGGACCTGGCCGGAGGTCTTGCCCTTGTGCCAGATCTCTTTGCGGCTGCGGGACCAATAGACCGCCTCGCCCAGCTCCAGGGTCATCCGCAGCGACTCGGCGTTCATGTAGGCCAGCATCAGCGGCTCCTTGGTCGCGGCGTCGATCGCCATCGCGGGAACCAGCCCGTCGGCGTCGAACTTCGGCGTGAAGACCACGCCTTCCTCGAGGGCTTTCTTGTCGGCGGGCGGCGGGAACGGATTCATGGGGCGGGTGCCTTAGTCGAGCGCCGGACCCGGGGCAAGAGCGGGCTGCCACGCATGCGGCGGTCCCATCACGTATCCGGTTTTGACAGGATCGCCTTTTCCGGCCCTTATTAAAGCCAGTTGCCAGCGGTGGCAGCGGAAGTTTCCCCCGGAACCTCCGCCGGCCCGCGCTCCCGGTCATTGTCTCCATGCGAACCGCCCCCCCGACCTTCTCATGAAATCTTTCGGTCTCGGCCTTCTCGCCACGGTGCGGCTGTCCTTCGCGGCGGCGCTGCCGCCGACCGATCTCGCGGTCAATACGGCGGTGCCGGAGGATGTCACCCTTTCCTGGACCGCCGCGAACCTGCGGCCCTACCAGCTTGAAAGCAGCACGGACCTGATGGAGTGGTCCGATCTCGGGAATCCGGTCGTCGGCACCGGGTCGCTGGTCACCCTGTCGGACGGACCGCTGCTGGAGACCGGGAAATTCTACCGCCTCCGCGAAGGTGCGGTCCGGCCGGGCTTCGACCAGCAATTCCTGGATCGCAACGACGACTACTCGACCCCGCTGGTCCCGATCGGTTTCCCGATCCATTTCTTCGGCCGGACCGAGACCCACTGCTACGTCAACAACAACGGCAACATCACCTTTTCGGCCGCAATCTCCACCTTCACGCCCAAGCCGCTGCAAAACCTGGGCCTGACCATCATCGCGCCCTTCTGGGCCGACGTGGACACCCGCCCGGCCGGGTCCGACGTGGTCCACTACTCCCATGGCATCGAGACGATCGACGGCCACCGCGCGTTCGGAGTGAACTGGTCCGATGTCGGCTATTTCGCCCACAAGGACGAGAAGCTCAATTCCTTCCAACTGATCCTCATCGAGCGGAGCGACACGGGGCCGGGCAATGTGGACATCGAGTTCAACTACAACCGGGTGCTGTGGGAGACCGGCGATGTCAGCGGCGGGGTCAACGGCTACGGCGGCTCCCCGGCCCGCTCCGGCCTGACCAACGGCACCGACCGGACCGTCGAACTGGCGGGCTCCGGCCAGGCGACGATCCAGTTGGACGCCGTGCCCGCGACCGGCCAGCCGAACTTCCTCACCGGGCTGATCTACCGCTCGCGGAACAGCATCATTCCCGGACGCTACGTCTTCCGCGTCCGCGACGGCGCGGTGCTGGGCGCGCTGGCGGTGGAGGCCGGACCGAATCAATCGCTCCCCCAGGGCTCGAACACCGTCACCCTCGCCGGCAGCGCCTCGGACCCCGGCGGCGGCGCGGTGACGGTCCGGTGGTCGGTCCACGATGCCCCCGGCGCGACGGTCACGTTTTCCAATCCCGAGGTGCTCAATCCCACGGTCACCGTGACCGGCAGCGGAGTCGTCAAGCTCCAGCTCACCGCGACCAGCGTCGCCGACCCGACCATCAGCGCGGCCGATCTCATGGAAATCAAGTAGCCACGGGCCGCCCCTCGCGACCCGTCCGCCACTGCCACGCTTTGCGATGGCCTCCGGCGTGAATTCCGGCCATAGCCGCGGCCGACTTTCCCGCCCATGGAATCCCTCACCGTCATCAAGGCCGGCACCGGCGTCCTCACCCGCGCCAGCGACGGCACGCTCGACGGAGCCGCGCTGGTCCGCCTCGTCACCGCCATCGCCGGCCTGGTCGAAAGCGGCCACCGCTGCCTGCTGGTCAGCTCCGGCGCGGTCGGCGCGGGCGTCTCCGCCTTCGGGCTGGAAGGCTACCCCAGCGACCTGACCACCAAGCAGGCCTGCGCCGCGGTCGGCCAGGCGCGGCTGATGCACACCTACGGATCGCTCTTCCAAAATTTCAATCTCGCGGTCGCCCAGGTCCTTTTGACCGGTGCCGACTTGCAAACCCCGGAGCGCCGCGGCCACGTGTCGAATACCCTCCAGCGCCTGCTCGCCGAGCCGGGCATCGTCCCGATCATCAACGAGAACGACTCGGTCGCGGTCGAGGAACTCCGCGTCGGCGACAACGACATGCTGTCCTCCCAGGTCGCCACCCTGCTCGGCGCGAAGACGCTGATCCTGCTGACCTCCGTCGACGGCCTGCTTTCGCCGGAAACCAACGAGCTGGTAATCGACGTCCCCGACGTCGATGCCGTGCTCGGCTTCGCCAAGGACGAACGTGGCCGCTTCTCGATCGGCGGCATGGCGTCCAAGCTCCAGGCGGTGAAAAACTCCGTCGACGCCGGCATCACCGTCCACATCGCCCACGGCCGCAAACCCGAGCGCCTCGCGGGCATCCTGGCCGGGGAGAAGGGCATTTCGACCCGGTTCGCGGCCCGAAGTTCCAAGTGAAGAAGTTCCAAGTGCCAAAGCTTGTTCGCGGCCTGAAGTTCCAAGTGATGAAGTTCCAAGTGCCAATGAAGACCTTCCTGATTCGGCATCTCCCTGTTTTTCCCTGCCTTTCAAATTTCGCGTCCATTCGCGTGATTTCGCGGTTCACCTGCCTTTAACTCCCATCCCATGACCGACGCCGAAGTCTTCTCCGCCGTGGAAACCCTCGCCCGCAACGCCCGCGCGGCGGCGCACCGGCTGTCCCAGCTTTCCACCGAACAGAAGAACTCCATCCTGCTCGCGATGGCTGCCGAACTCCGCGCCCGCACTCCGGAAATCCTCGCCGCCAACGACCTCGACCTCGCCGCGGGCGAAGCGAAGGGCTTGTCGAAGCCGATGCTCGAACGCCTGAAGCTCGACGCGAAGAAGGTGGACGCCATCGCCGGCGGGATCGAGCAGGTCGCCGCGCTGCCCGATCCGGTTGGCCAGGTGATGGAAGAATGGACCCGCCCGAACGGGATGCGCTTGCAGCAGGTCCGAGTGCCGATCGGGACCATCGGGATCATTTTCGAAAGCCGGCCGAACGTCACCAGCGACGCCGCCGTGCTCTGCTTCAAGACCGGCAACGCGACCATCCTGCGCGGCGGCTCGGAGGCCATCCACAGCAACCGCGCCATCGCCGATGCCCTCCAGAGCGGTGGCGAGGCGGCGGGGCTGCCGGCCCACGCGATCCAGCTTGTCCCTTTCACCGACCGCTCCAGCGTCAGCGCCCTGTGCCGGATGGACAAGTGGCTCGACCTGATCATCCCGCGCGGCGGCAAGGGCCTGATCGAAACGGTCGTCTCGCAGGCCCGGATGCCGGTCATCAAGCACTACGACGGCATCTGCCACCTCTTCGTCGACCAGGCCGCCGACCTCGAGATGGCGGTGAAGCTCACCGTCGATTCGAAGACCCAGAAGACCGGCGTCTGCAACGCGCTGGAGACCTTGCTGGTC
The DNA here is from genome assembly GCA_044372775.1 of Haloferula sp. Classification (GTDB taxonomy): domain Bacteria; phylum Verrucomicrobiota; class Verrucomicrobiia; order Verrucomicrobiales; family Akkermansiaceae; genus Haloferula. The sequence goes on along the minus strand of JBIPNO010000043.1, from coordinate 841 downwards.
CACGCCGCTGTCGCGAAAAGCCACTTGCCCGCGATCGCCGCCGCGCTGCGGGAGAAAGGCGTCGAACTCCGCGGGTGCGAGCGGACCCGCGCGATCATCGATGCGGTCCCGGCGACCGAAGAGGACTGGGACACCGAATACCTCGACCTCATCCTCTCGGTGAAGATCGTCGATTCGCTGGAAGAGGCGGTCGAGCACATCAACACCCACGGCTCGCATCACACCGAGTGCATCGTCACCGCCGATGCCGCCGCGGCGAATGCCTTCCTCTCCGGCTGCGATTCCGCCTGTGTCTTCCACAACGTCTCGACCCGCCTGGCCGACGGCGAGGAATTCGGCTTCGGCGCGGAGATCGGGATTTCCACCGACAAGCTCCACGCCCGCGGGCCGATGGGTCTGCGCGAGCTGACCAGCTATCAATACCGCGTCCGCGGGGAGGGGCAGACGAAGGGGTGAATGTGGGGGATGAAAGCCCGGTCACGGCTTCTTCTGCCAAAGGGCAAAAGCTGGCGCTGATCCTCTTTTGCGGGGGGCTCGCGAGCCTGGTTTTTTTCAACCTCCTACCAGGCTTCGGCCCGGAGCAACGGGGATGGAGCATCTGGATCGATATTGTCCGGGCGGTTCAGAGGCCCGAGCTGTTTCGCGACACCAAGGATTTGATCACGATCGCGTCCTTGCTAACCCTGCTGCCCTTGGTCACGGCTTCGCCATTCCTGGTTTCGGTCTATCTCAAGTCCGGTAGTGTAAATCTTCGTCTGTAAAAGCCCCGCAGCCGAGTCCGCCGGTCAGGCAGACGATGGATGGTATCGGAAACGTCTGCCAGACCCGCGGCGCGCCGCCC
>JBIPNO010000042.1:0-48036 GCA_044372775.1 Haloferula sp. | reverse complement strand
GACGCTCGTCTTCAGTCAGTTTGATGCGATGAATTTTGGCAGGCACCTGTCCGATTGTACAAGCACACGAAAAAGTACAATTACAAAAACTTTATTATCTGTCATACAAAAGTTTATTGGCTACTAGGTCCTGGGTGACACTCCAGATTTGCTCGCCTTGCACAAAATGGATCACCCCGGCGGAGTCGGCGACGAGCTGGCTGACGGGTGGCGGACGGACCGGCGGGGCTTCGACGACTTGGATGAGGCGGCTGCCTTGGATGCGAAAGAGGGCACCTTGGAAAGTGGCGACCCACACGCTGCCATCGGTCGGTGCGAAGAGGCGGCGGAAGGCGAAGCGGACGCGGCGGAGTTCGCCATCCGGTTCCACGGGCTCGAACTCGACGCCGTCGAAGCGCGTGATTCCTTCGGCGGTGGCGATCCACAGGTAGCCGTCGGTGGCCTGGACCATCGAGCGCACGACATTTCCCGGCAGGCCGTCTTCCGACTGCCAGACCCGGGTGATCAGCGGCTGGCTGTCCGCGGCGGGGAGCGGCAGCAAGAGGCTGAACAGGAAGGCGGCAAGCAGGACGCGCACGGGGGCAGTGTGGAAAAGGGCGCGGTGGCTTGTCGAGGGCGGGTCATGGAAGGAGGACGACGCGGTAGAAGTTCCTGCCGGGCAGGGGGCTGGCGTCGGTGTAGGAGTTCTGGCCGCTGGTTCCGGCGACGGTTGCGAGGTCGGACCAACTGGCGAGATTGCCGGAGCGCTGGATCTTGAAGGAGAGTCCGGCGACACCTTGCCATTGGATCACATGACCGGCGGCGGCGGTCGCGGTGAAGCGGGAGTTCGGGTTGGCGGGGTTGAGGTTGAGGAGGAACTCGGCGTGGTTCTCGGTGGCGTCGCCATCGGGATCGTCCGCGGCGGACTGGAGGAGGTTGGTGAAGTGGAGCAGCTCCCAGTCATCAGGCAGCAGGTCGTTGTCGGCGTCGGGATCCGCGTTGTCGCCGATGCCGTCGTTGTCGGCGTCGGACCATTCGGCGGGATCGAGCGGGAAGAGGTCGGCGTTGTCCGGGTAGCCGTCGTTGTCGTCGTCCGGGTCGCTGTTGTTGCCGATGCCGTCCAAGTCGGTGTCGAGGGATTCCTCGGGATTGTCAGGGAAGGCGTCGCTGGCGTTGGGCGTGCCGTCGCCGTCGTGGTCGGCGGGGGTGGAGGCGAGGGAGAGCGGATCGGAGCCGGCGGCGAACTCGGCGGCGTTGTCAGAGCCGTCGTTGTCGGGATCGGAGCTGCCGGTGAAGGCGAGCGACGAAAGTTTCTGCGCTTCCCAGGCGTCGGGGAGTTGGTCGAGGTCGTCGTCCGGGGCGGGATCGCCGGCGGTGGTGATGACGAGGGCGGGATGGACGGCGGGGTCGGCGTGTTCGCTGCCGTAGGTCAGGTATTGTCCGTCGCCGCCGTAGAGCAGGAGGGTGATGGAGTTGCCGGCCGGGCGGCGGGACTCGATGGCGTTGCGGAAGTTCGCGTTGCCGCCGCCGAGGGATTCGCGGACGCCTTCGGTGGTCTGGTTGGCGAAGGTGAAGAGGGTGGTCAGGGTTCCGGGCAGGAAGTCGGTGTCGGTGTTGGTTTCGCCGGCGTAATCGGTGCGGAGGAAGGGGTTGGCGGCATCGTAGCGGAGAGTCGGCTGGATGACGGACGGCGAGCCGTTGAAGGCGGCGACGGTCCGGGTGCGGACGCCGGAGGACGAGCCGTTGACGGTGAGGCCGAGGGTGGCGTCGGTGACCGGGCCGCGGGGCAGGGCGGTGAGGTCGAACTTGAAGAGATTCAGGTAATGGCGGGTGGCTCCCTGGCGCGCGATGTTGCGCCGGTTCGGGTCGTTGATGACGAAGCTCCCGCTGTAGCTGCCGCTCCCGTCGACCTCGTAAAGGGTGCCGTCGAAGCTCGCGAGATCTTCAGGGACGACCGCGGGGTGCGGGGCGATGCGGATGGTGGTCGTGGCACCGGCGGGGAAGCTGCTGTTAGAGAGTGGATCGGTGCCGGCGCGGTACTCGGCCCAGGTGTTGAAGCCGTCGCCATCGCTGTCGTCGAGCGGGGACGCGGTGGTGATGCTCGGGTAGCGGGCGAGTTCCCAGGCATCGGGAAGCAGGTCTCGGTCAAGGTCGGGCCAGGAGGTGGCGGAGTTGGGATCGCTGCCGGCGCTTTCCTCCATCTCGTTGTTCGCGCCGTCGAGGTCGGGATCGCCGGAGCCGTTCTGGAGGAGGTTCCCGAAGTGGAGGATTTCCCAGGCATCGGCGAGGCCGTCGTTGTCGGCATCGGACGCCGTGCCGCCGGGGAGGGTCGGCATTTCGAGGGCCAGATAGTCGTACATCACATGGTCGCTGGTGTTGGTGCTGCGGCCTTGGACGAGGGTGATGATGTTGCTGCCGGCGCGGAGGCGGGAGACGGGGATCTCGACGATGTGGGACGAATACTTCGCGAGGTTGGTCTGGCGGAGGAGACCGTTGCCGTTGCCGTGGTTCGGGTAGAGGATGGGGCCGAACTGGGTGGTCTCGTCATTCACGTAGAGATGCATCCGCGAGTAGTGCGAGCCGGCGAAGGCGATGTGGAAGCGGGCGTTGCCGGTGGCGGGGACGGACGGGAGGTTGAAGTGGATGCGCCATTTCCAATTCGCGGAGCCGGCGGCGGTGAAGTAGCCGGTGTGGGCGTAGTTCCAATCGGTGGCGGGGTTCGAGCTGCCGATGGTGTATTCGAGCGGGTTCGGGAGTTCGGACGAGAACTGCTCGTAGAGGTGCGGCGTGAAGTAGTCGTTGCCGTGGCGGAACTCGCGCGAGTCGCGGTCGGCGGTGCCGATCTCCCACGCGAGCCAGGTGCCGCTGCGGGCGATGTTCCAGCTCAGCGTGCCGAGGTTCAGCGTCTGGCCGGCGGTGACGGTGACGGGGCTGGAGTGCTTGTATTCGCCGGCGGCTCCGGCGGTGAAAGCGTAGAGCGTGTAGGTGCCGGGGCGGACGTGGGGGATGGTGAAGGCTCCATCGGGGCCGGCCGGGATCCAGTGCTGGTAGCGTTTCGACTCGAACTGCCAATTGCCGCCGGCGTCCGGCGCGGCGAGGCCGACCCGGGCGTCTTCGCCGTCTAACAGCGGCTTGAGGGGATCGTTCAGATCGAGCGTGCCGCTGACGGTGGCGCGGCCGGCGGCGAGGGGGTAGTCGGGATTTCCAGTCAGCCAGGAATACGGCCAGGCGGCCTGTTCGGCGGCGGCTTGCTCCTTGGCGTCGGCCCAACAGGCGTCGGCTCCGGCGGGGTCGTGGTTGCAGTAGAGGAGGAAGGGGCCGTAGAGCTTGCGCCAGGATTCGTTGGCGGCGATCGAGGTGGACGAACCGTTGAAATGGTTCATTCCGAAGTGGATGTGCAGGATGCGGTCGGCGGGGGCGAGGTCCTGCTTCATCGGGCCGTCGTTGAAGAACTCGTGGCCGCCGGTGACGAGCCAGACGCCGATGTCCTCGTCGTTGGTCGCGTGGCCCCAGGCCGGGTTTTTGCGGTAGTTGGAGTTGTAGCAGTATTTCCCCTCGTACTGGCCGGCGAGGACGCCGGTGTTGAGCTTGACGATCTCCGCGATGGAAGTGGGGGAGGCCGCGGCGTAGTCGGCGGCGGTGGGCATCTGGCGGTTGCGCAGGTCGTCGACGTAAAGGCGCTCGAAGGTGTTGTCGGGGAGCTTCCAGACCATGCGCCACTCGCCGAAGGAGGTGGCGGGATAGGTGTCGGGGTGGTCGAGGATGGCGTAGGTGTAGATCCCAGTGTCGCCGCGGCGGAGGACGTAGTGGACCTCGATGTCGACCGCCTGGGCCTGGGTGGTCCAGGTCTGGCGCATGCCGATGTCGACCATGTCCGGCGTGTTGGTCTTCACCGTGTAGGTGCAGCCGGAGGGCTGGCGGTAGTTCGCGCCGCCATCCATCGAGTAGTAGATCTGGCGGGTGGAGGTGGTGAGCGGGACGCCGCGGAAGGTGTAGGAGGTGAACTTCGCGTTGCTCTTGGTGATGGTGGCGCTGACCTGGCCGTTCGACAGGGTGACCGTGCTGCCGTTGTCGGTCAGGGTCACGTTGGCGCCGACTCCGGGCGCGCCGCCGCCGGGGTCGTTGGCGCGGATGGGCAAAACGACGAGCGCGAGGAGTAGGGCGACGATGGACTTCACGGGCGGGAACGGATTTTCGGGACGTTTGAAATCCCGCAACTGGCATCCTCGTCAAGCCCGCCGGGGCCGTCAAATCCCCCGACGGGGGTATCCGGCCTGCTTTAGCGGTGCGGCCACTTGGCGAAGTCCTTGGCGACGGACTCACCCCAGTTGCCATACCAAGCGTAACCGTTGCGGCGTTCCGCACCGATCTGGTCGACGGAGTCTTTCTTGATGCCGTCGCGGTCGCAGAAGAAGGGCTTGCCGGTATCAAGGTCGTAGAAGCGGGCCCACAGCGGCGGGGCGCCGGGCTGTTTCTCGAGCACTCGGTCCTTGCCGGACTTGGCGTAGCGGTAGCCGGTGATCTTCGCGGAATTGAACCAAGCCAAAGCACCCTTCACCGCGCGGATTTCTTCGGGCGTCGGCTTCTCTAGAGACATGAGGAAGCGGACGATGCCGGCGCTTTCGGCACCGCTGAGCGAGGGCAGTTCGTAGTCGCGGGCCTTGGCGGGGGCGAAGGTGACCTCATCGTGCTGGGCGCACCAGACGGTGGGCTTGCCGGCGATCACGATCTGGCATTTGAGGATGCATTCGACGCCGCGGGCGAAGGCGGCGGCGGCCTTCTTGTGGCGGTCGGGATCGAGCGCTTTGAAGTCCCGGCTGTCGCGGAGGAACTCAAGGAGACGGACCATGGTGCCGTCGTTGAAGGTGATGTGACGGTGATACTTCTTGCCCGGCGGGTGGAACTGCGGCCAGCCGCCGTTCGGATACTGGGCCTCCAGGATGTGGTCGAAGCCTTTGATCACGGCGTCGCGGCATTGCACGTCGCCGGTGGCCTCGAAGGCGCGGACGAGGAAGCGGAGTTCGCCGGTGGTGGCCTTGTTGTCGAAAGTACCTTCGATCTTGCCGGCCTTGCCTTGGTAGGGCTTGTCGCTGGTGTCCCCGTTTTTCGGCCAGGAGCCTTCCGGGGATTGCCACGAGAGCACGTTGGCGACGGCCTCCTTGCCGTCGTCGGAGCGGAACCAGGAGACGGGCTTCTTGAGGAGTTCCTCCGGCGACGCGGTGGCAGCTGCGAGGGAGAGGAGGAGGGCGGCGATGGGGCGCATGATCATTGTGGCTTACGGCGTGAATTCGACCCGGTAAAACGCTCGGTCCAGTGTGGCGGGTTCGGTGAAGGACGCGGTGTTGCCCGGGCCGCCGGTGACGGTGCCGATGGAAGGCCATGAGCCCAGGAGGTCGGGGCTGCGGCGGATGGTGAAGACGATGCCCGGGGCGCTGGGCCAGGTGAGGGTGCGGCCGGAGATGGTCGTGCGGAAGGCGCTGGAGCCGCTCGAGGGATTCAGGCCGAGGCGGTATTCGACGAGGTTGGAGGTGCCGTCGTTGTCGCGGTCGCCGGTGGCGGTCTGGGCGAGGTTGCCGAAGTTCGCGAGCTCCCAGGTGTCGGGCAGGCCGTCCTCGTCGGAGTCGTCGATGACCAGCGCGAGCTGGCCGGGGATGCTGGTGGAAAGGTGGGCGGTGGTGCCGGCGGGGATGCCTGTTAGAACGGCGGTTCCGGTGAGGTTGCCGGCGGAGGTCATCAGCGGGTAGCGGCCGAAGCCGGTGCCGGGGGCGAGGCTGATCTGGACGTTGCCGCCGAGCGAGAGGTCGCCGGTCACGGTCAAGAGGTCGGAGGTGAGACCGCCGCGGAGCCGGGCGGTGCCGCTGAGGAAGGCATTGCCTTGAAGGTTCAGCGTGCCCGGGGTGCCGGTGGTGAAGCCGCGGCCTTCGCAGGTGCCGGCGAGGTTGAGGTCGGTGGTGAGGGTGCCGTGGCCGGCGAGGGTCGCGCCGGGTGCGATCTCGAGCGACTCGGTGTCGAAGCTTCCGCCCTCGATCCTCAAGGCCGCACCGCTTTCCACGCCGGTGGCACCGGCGCAGGTCATGGTGCCGGTGATCCGCAGCGTGCCTTGCTCGACGGTGGTGCCGCCGTTCCACTGGCCGCTGCCGGAAAGGGTCCAGGTGCCGGTGCCGGTCTTCTGGTAGTTGGTGGCGGTGGAGGTGTTCTGTTCGCCGATGTTTCCGGCGAAGGTGGCGTCGGTGTTCCTGCCGCCGATGCGGTAGGTCAGGGCGCGGCCGCCGGTGACGCCGCCGCGGAGGTAGGAGGCGGCGGGGCCGTTGAGCGCGCCGACCGTGATGGTGGTGCCCGCCCCTTCGGCGAGGATGCCGGAGTGATAGAACGAGGTTTTGGCGGCCAGGTTCACGGTGGCCGCGGGCAGGCCGGGCCAGGAGTAGCTCTGGGCGATGCGGAAGTCGCCGCCGCCGGCATCGGTGATGACGTTGACGGTGCCGGTGAAGGCGCTCCAGTTGCCGGTAATGTCGGAGCGGACGTAGGTGCTGCGATAGTTCAGCGTTCCCGCGCCGCTGACGCTGCCGCTGAAGACGCCGCGGGGCGCGGCGTGGAACTCGGCGTTGCCGGCGACGATGAGGGCGTTCGGCACGGTGCCTGCGCTGGTGGCATCGCCGGCGCTGTACATTTTCAAGATGCCGCCGTTGAGGGTGACGGGACCGGTGCCGAGTCCGCCGGCATTGGCGGTGGCGGTGGCGAGTTGGATTGATCCTGCGTTGAGGACGGTGCCGGCGTGGCTGTTAGAGCCCGTTAGAGTGAGCGTGTTGGTGCCGCTCTTGGTCAGGATGCCGCCGCCGAGTCCGCCGGCGAGGGTGTAGGCCTTGGTGGAGTGGTTGAAGAGGGTGGAGCGGGGCGCGACGGTGCCGGCCGGGGTGATCGAGAGCACGGTGGCGCTATCGTTGAAGACGACGGCGTCGTTGGTGCCGAAGGTGGCCGGGTTCGCGCCGGTCCAGTTGCCGGCGGTGACGGTGTCCCAGGTCGAGCTGGTCGCGCCGGTCCACGTAAGGGTCGCGGGATCGCCGGTGACGGTGAGCCAGATGCTCGATGGATTCGAGCCCGCGGCGCTGCGGCCGAGAGCGAAGGTCTGGCGGGTGCCGGCGGGGAGGTTGTGGTTGAGGGTGACGCTGCTGGCGGTGCTGTTAGAGGCTCCGCTGACGAGTTCGTAGGTGCCGGCGGCGAGCGAGCCTTCGAGCAGCAGGAATTGGAAATTCAGCGCGCCGGAGAGGGCGAGGGTGCCGCCGCTCATGACGACCTTGTCATTGGCCCCGGAGGTCGAGGCGGACATGTCGCAGTACATCGTGGCGCCGTTCAGTGAAAGCCCGCCGCCGAGGGTCATGGTGGCTCCGGTGAAGGAGGCCGTGCCGGGGGAAAGGAAGGAGCCCGGATTCATGGTGACCGGACCGGCGATGCTGCCGCCGCCGCCGAGGAGGGTGCCGGAAGCGGCGGTGACCGCGGTGTTGCCGAGCGCGCCGTCGATCAGCAGTCTGCCTTGGTTCAGCGAGGTCGGGCCGTTGTAGCTGCCGGTACCTCCCAGTGTGAGCACGCCGCCGCCGGTCTTGCTGATGCCGGTGGTGCCGCCGCCGTTGGAGATGTTGCCGGCGAAGGTGGTGGACGTGCCGAGAGCGCCGATGACGTAGGTGGTGGCGCTGGTGTTGCCGCCGCCGGTCGCGCCGGAGAGCGAGGTGCCGGCGGTGCCGGAGAGGGCGCCGAGGGTGATGGTCGCGGCATTGCTGCGCTTGCTGAGGTTGGTCGCGCCGAGGAGGTTGAACGAGGTGGTCGCGCTGCCGGTGGAGCCGTTCAGGCGGATCGGCGAGTTGCCGGTGAAGGTCAGCGTGCCGCCGTAGCCGGAGAGGTCGCCGCGGAGGTCGAAGACGTTGGTCTGCTGGATGGTCAGCGGGGCCGCGCCGCTGATCGCGCCGATGCCGGTGAGTCCGCCGCCGCTGCCGCCGGTGATGGTGGCCGGGCCGGCGGCGGTGATCGGGTTGGTCGGGCCGTTGGCGCCGATGTTCCAGGTGCCGCCTTCCAAGCGCAGCGGCGCGGTGCCGAGGGCGCTGGTGTTGCCGATGGTCAAGGTGCCGGACTCCAGGGTGACGGAGCCGAACGCGTTCGGGCCGGTGTTGGAGATCGTGAGGGTGCCGGTGCCGCGCTTGGCCAGCGGGCCGCTGCTGGTGATCGCGCCGGTGCCGGAGAAGGTGTAGTTGCCTGCCGCATCGATATCCATGCTGCCGGGCGAGACGGATCCGCTCACGTTGACGGCGGGCGATCTCGATCCGCTGTCGTCGAAGCTCACGCGGTCACCGAAGCTGAACGCCGTCGGTGATCCGTCTCGCAACCAGTTGTTGGTGGCGCCGTCCCAGATGTTCGAGGAAAGGCCGCCTTGCCATTCGAGGTCGCGCGGCAGGCCGGCGTTGGTGACGAGCAGGGCGCAGGTCTGGGTCCAGGAGTGGCCGGCGGCGTCAGTCACGGTGAAATCGAAGCGGGCGCGGCCGACGAAATTGAGGGTCGGGGTGAAAGTGGCGATCGCATTACCGGTACCGCTTTGCACGATGGTGCCGCCGCTGAGGTTGGAGACGGTGAAGACCGGCGAGGCGGAGAAGCCGGCGGTGAACTTGCGGAGGTCGACGGGCACGCTGGTCGGGTCTCCCGCGGTGTTCTTGGCGACGGTGCCGTGCGGGATGGCGCGGTAGTGCAGGTATTCCTCCAGCCGGGTGTAGCCGGCGACGGTGCCCGGTGGCATGAAGGTAGTGCCGGTGAGGAGTCCGCCGCTGTTGGCGAGGACCGTGTTGTGGTCCTGCACGGACGGGTTCCAGCCGAGCGAGACCTCGTAGAAGTCCGGCATGCCGTCGAGGTCGGCATCGAGCGGCGCGGCGGTGGCGTTCAGCGTGCCGATGCCGCCGTTGCTGACGCCGACGAGGTCGGATTCGCGGGTGATGTGGTTGCGGGTCTGGGTGACCAGGTTCTGGATCATCCGCGTGTCGACTTCGTCGCGCAGCGGTTTGGGGGGATCGATTTCCAGACGCAGGGCACCGGCCTTCGACACGACCTTCTTGAAGGCCACCACCGGGTCGTCGGTCGTCACGGGGATCGCGCCGGCATTGGAGAAGGGCACCAGCGACTTCGCATAGCGGTTGGCGCCGGCAGGATCGCCCGGCTGGAACTCCGATCCGCCGACGATCGCGTAGCCCTTGTCGGTGCCGTTCAGCAGCCCGTCGCCGTCGTTGTCGTGGCGGTTGTTGGAAAGGTGCACGGAGAAGTTGGGGTTGCCGTTGCGATCGACGGTCGCCTTTTCGAGGGCCCTTGAGCGGGGATTGCCGGGCGGCGAGAGGAAGTAGCTGCCGATCACGTTCGACCTCCAAGCCGCGGGCGTCTGCGAGTCGCCCATGATGAAGCCGATGTTCCAGTCGAAGGTGACGTTGTTGACCCACTCTAACAGACCGTTAGGCCGCGCCTTCGGGTTGCGGGTGTGGTTGTGGGCCCATAGCGAGTGATGGCAGGTCGCGTGGTTCTGGTCCCAGAGGCCACCGCAGGAATGGGTTTGAAGCCCCCAGCCGTTGAGCGACCACTGCATGGTCAGGTTCTCCGGCGGGCTGCCGAAGCTGGAGAAATTCTCATCGGTCGAGAACTGCATCGAGACCGAGTCGAGCACGCTGTTGATCGATCCGCTGTCGAGGTTCACGCAATCGCCGCCGCTGCCGGTCTTGCGGTGGCGGAAACGGAGGTGGCGCACCACGACATCGTCGCCGGAGATGCGGAAGGTGCCGTTGATCAGCCCGACGCCGTCGCCCGGTGCGGTCTGGCCGGCGATGGTGACTTTCGAGCCGACGAGGCGGAGGCCGTTGATCGGGATGTGGCCGCTGACGGCGAAGACGATGGTGCGGCCGGCGGCGGGCACGGTTTCGATGCCGTTGCGGAAAGAGCCGGCACCGGAAGCGTTGAGGTTGGTGACGATGTAGACGTCGCCGCCACGGCCGCCGCGGGCGTAGCCGCCGAAGCCCTCCGCGCCGGGGAAGGCGGGGATCTGGGCGGCGGCGGTGGAGATGAGGAACGGAAAGAGAAGGCGCTTCACGGATCGGTGCGGAAAGGGGCGGCGGGCAGGCCGGCGGTGTTGACGAGATTGGCGCCTGCCGGGTTATCCGCCCAGGCGTAGCGGACGTGGACGGGGCGCGGGACGGCGGGGCTGGAGACGATGACGGTGGTTCCTTCGATCCCGGCCTCGGCCCAGACGAATTTCCGGTCGTCGCCGGCGATGGCAAATTGTTTCAGCGGGCCGTCCTTGGCGACGAGCGCGCCGTCGGAGGTGTCGAAGTGGAGCACGATGCGGCCGTCTTCGATCTCGGCGGTCTTGAAGACGGGGCCGCGGGAGGGGAGGTCCTTGCCGTAGTCGTTCTTCAAGGCGAGGAGGGCGAGGCGCTTGCCGACGTCCTGCTTGTTGCGGGGGTGGATGTCCTTCTCCTCGCCGAGGTCGAGGGTCACGGCCATGCCGGTCTTCGGCAGGGAAAGCGAGGTCGCCTGGGCCTCGCGCATCGTGGCGAGGCTGCTGTCGGCGGGCTCCGGCTTCGGCTTCTGATAGGGTGCGAGTTGGACGAAGTGGAAGGAGAAGTCGCGGTTCCAGCGAGCGCGCCAGTCTTCGATGAGGGCTTTCTGCAGCGGGGGGTAAAGCTGGCGGGTGCCGAGGTTCGACTCGCCCTGATACCAGATCGCGCCGCGGAGGGCGTAGGGGACGAGCGGGGCGATCATGCCGTTGAAAAGGACGGACGGGTTGTGCTGGTCCTGGATCGGGTCGGGATGGCGCGGGGCGCGGCCGCTCTTGTTAGAGGCGGTCCATTTCGCCAACGCGGTGCCGTAGTCGGCGAAGGGCTTCGGGTGGTCGCGGTAGGTGATGAACTTTTTCCAGAAGGCATCGTGCAGCGGCTTGAAGGCGGGATCGGCGGCGAGCTTTTCCTGGCTGATCCAGGCCTCCGCGGTGCTGGCTCCGAAGGCGCTGGTGACGAGGCCGACCGGCACGCCGAGTTCCTTTTGCAACTCGCGGGCGAAGAAGTAGGCCACGGCGGAGAAATCGCCGGCGGTCTGCGGAGTGCAGGGCGTCCACGCGCCTTCGAGCTCGGGCTGCGGGTCTTCGGTCATGGCCCATTCGGCCTTGAACTCGCGGATTTGCGGGTGATCGGCGTTCGCGACTTCCTGCTCCCAATTCGTCGCGCCTGCGAAGGATCGTTTGGCGGTCTTGGCGAGGGAGAAGTCCATGTTCGACTGGCCGGAGCAGAGCCAGACTTCGCCGACGAGGACATCGTTGAAAGTGCGGGTAACCCCGGCTTTGACTTCGAGCACGTGGGGTCCGCCGGCGGGCAGGGCGGGGAGGTCGAGGCGGAACTTGCCGTCATCCCCGGCGGTGCTGCTTGCGCTCTGGCCGGCGATGCTTGCGGTGACGGTGGTGCCTGGCGTGGCGCGGCCCCAGACCGGGACGGGCGTGTCGCGCTGGAGGACCATGTGATCGGAGAAAACGCGGGGCAGCCAGAGGTCGGCGGGGAGCAGGTGCGGGCCGAGGGGAGTCGGGCGGAGCGCGGCGGCGAGGACGGTGGCGTTGAGTTCGGCCCCGGCGGCGTTGGGGTGGGTGTGGTCGCCGGTCGCGAAGAGGGCGGTGAGCTTTTCCTCGCCCAGCGACTCGTAGCGGTCGGCGAGGAGGGTGTTGAAGTCGATGAAGAGCGCCCCGCCTTGTTCCGCGGCTTGCTTTGCCCAGCCGCCGTGGGTGTCGGTGGCGCGGCCGATCTTGCCGTCTTTCCAGAGGTTCCGCGGGATTAGCGAGAGGACGATCGGGGTGGCACCCTTGGCCTTGGTCTCGGTGATGTATTTCCGCAGGTACCAACCGAAACTGCGGACGGTCTCGGGCTGGCCGTCGGTCTTGCGGACGATGTCCTCGCTCTCGTCGCCATTGCCGCGGATCGAGGCGCGGCAGCGGTCGTCGTTGAGCGCGCCGCCGTCGTTGTGGCCGAACTGCATCAGGACGAAATCGCCGGGCTTGAGGTTCGCGAGGACCGCGTCCCAGCGGCCTTCGGTGAGGAAAGTCCGGCTGCTGCGTCCGCCGATGGCGCGGTTGATGACTTCGATCTTCGCGGGGTCGAAGTGCGCGACCAGCGGATCGCCCCAGCCGCGGGTGCCGGCGGTCTGGTTGCGGACGGTGGAGTCGCCGAGGATGAAAAGGATGGGCTTTCCCCAGGCGGCGGCCGTCAGGCAGCAGGCGAGGAGAATGCGGAGCAGAGTGCGCATGGCGGGTATGATGGCCGCGGATCGGCCCGATGTCGCGTACCCTCTATGGGGTAAAGTGGGGGACCCTGACGGGAACAACGAAAGGGGCGAAACGGTCGAAAATTGAAGAGGCGGGAACATGGCAGGCTCAACCCTGCGGGTGGTCGGAGGGGCTCTACAATGCCCGTTGCCCACAAGTGACAGTCTCGTTCTGGCCCTTTCGCGGCAATTCCCAAGGAGTGGCGGATTGCCTCCGGCTATCTCCGCTGCGCTACGGTTCCGATCCGCCAGGCCCATGGTAAGCCAATGAAAAGCGGGTCCCTCAGATCATTGTCGGGTCTTGAGCCTGGCGGATCGGAGTCCGCCACTCCTTGATGCTACATCCTCGATTTGTGGATAACGGTCAGGTTCTACCCGGGCTCTGATTTTCGCGGTGTTTCGTTGTTTTCGTTGTTCCGACTCATGGCGGTGGAGTCCTTCTATGCGACCCTGCTTCAACTGATCAGCAGCAACCGCGGCGGATCGCCGGGCAGGGTGTCGGGGGCGCGGTGGACGCAGGGCGGGACGGGGCTGCCGGGCCAGTCGACGGCGATGCGCCAGAGGTGGCCGATGCCGAAGGGAAAGGGCTGCGCGCCGGGGGCGGCGGCGTAGTGAAGGTCGTAGTGGAGCTCGCTGAGGTATTCCGCGAAGTCCGCGTCGTCCTCGCCGCCGAACTCCGCGAGGAGGGCCGCGCGGAGTTCGGGGAGGTCGACCTTCCGCAAGGCCTCGTCATTGCGCAGGCCTTCGCTGCAGGCGCCGAGGTAGGTGCAGAGCCAGGTGTCGGCCTCGACCGGGGCGCTGTCGGCGTGGAAGGACATCACGTCGGTGGCGACCGGGCCGGGGTCCTCGTCGCGGGGATAGCCGTCGATGCGGTTGAGGACGGGATCGCGGTCGTGTTCGCGGAGTCGGCGGAGGTCGGCGAGCATGAAGTCGATGGCGACGCGTCCGGCGGGGCTGACAGGGAGGAGTTCGAGCGTGGCTTCGTCGAGCGGGAGGATGCCGTCGGCGGCGGGGAGCAGGGCGATCACTTCCGTGAAGTCGCCCGGTAGCTCGCGCGGCCAGCAGAGGGCGTTGATGCCGTCGGCGAAGGGGGTGGAGAGCAGGGATTCGAAGCTTTCGACGACCCGGATGCGAGGGTAGCCGGTGGGCAGGGTGAGGGGTGTCATGCGGGTGGGAGGGAGGTTGCGACGCCCGGGCGTCGTGGTCACTTGGATTCTTGGGGACTGCCTTTACGTCGGCGTTCGGTCATTCGAATCTTGTCGCCGCTACGATCTTGATTAAGGTCCGGCAATGGTCCTTCGATGCGCAAAGCCAGCTGCCCGGAGCACTGCCCGGAGCACTGCCTGGGCCTTCAGCGCGTCGGCCGGTCCCGTCCCATCCGGAGAGTACGGGACACAGGGAGAGTACGGGACACAGCAAGTCGTATCCTCTAAGCTTCACGATCATGTCGGGTGGGAATCCACAACGCCCGACACTTTCGTCCTCGGTGGCACCGTGAAACGGTGCTCCAGTCAAGCGGGATTCAGAATTCAAGGGCTGCCCGCCGCGAGGTTGCCGGCGCCTGTTCCGGAGGTGTAATATATTCATCATTTTCAGATGTTATGAATGCGTTCAGATTGAAGCTAATTGCTCTGGTGTCTATAACTTCGATTTTTTCATCGTCGGCTTTCGCTGACGGAGTCAATCATCCAGAGAAAGTCAGGATCCTTCTCGAGGCTGAATACCAGTTTGTGGCAGTGTGCAAGGTGGAGAAGGGCGATGGAAGTGAGAAAAGTGGTTCAATAGTCAAGCCGGTGGAGACTTTCCTAGGGAACGAGGGAAAGGTGCCTCGGTGGAGATTCTTGTGGGGCTCGAAGTTTTTCGCGGTATATGAAGGTAAAACCATTTTATATGCAATTGGGAAATCGGATGATCCTGCTGGGGGTGGTGTGCTTATTTGTCCAATTCGAAAGAGGACCCATGAAAAGGAATCGTATTTTGAGTTGAACGGCGGGATGCGTGTGACGATGCGGGATCTGCGGAGATTCAAGCGAGAGAGAGCTCCGGTGGTGGGACCTTGATGATCCGGGGTCATGTAACCCGAAGCGACTTGG
Source organism: Haloferula sp. (assembly GCA_044372775.1). GTDB lineage: Bacteria > Verrucomicrobiota > Verrucomicrobiia > Verrucomicrobiales > Akkermansiaceae > Haloferula. The sequence continues at coordinate 33,646 of JBIPNO010000042.1, read as the reverse complement.
GTTCTTGCGGTTTACCTCCCGGCGAGCTCCTTGTTGAAGATCTCGAGCGTGCGCTGCCAGGCGAGCTTCGCGGCGGCTTCGTCGTAGCGCGGGGTGGTGTCGTTGTGGAAGCCGTGGTTGGTGCCGGGATAGTGGTGGGCGGTGTATTGGACGCCGGCCTTCTTGAGCGCTTCCTCGTAGGCGGGCCAGCCGGCGTTCACTCGCTCGTCGTTCTCGGCGAACTGGAGGAGAATCGCGGCCTTGAATTCGTAGGAGACGGTGATGCGCTCGTCGTCTTTCGCCACCTGCTGGGCGAGGGCGTATTTCGGGCTGAGCGCCTCGAGCAGGCCGGTCGCGGTGACGCCGCCGACGGCGAAGCGCGAGGCCCGCTCGAGGAAGCCGCGGCGGCCGACCTTGCCGTGGACGTATTCGTCGCAGAGATCGAGCAGTTCCTGGGGGAAGTCCTTGGCGGTTTTTCGGCCCATCCAGATGAAACTCCGTGGGGACCGGTGATGTTGCGGCTTTCTCAGGACGATGGGTTTCACGGGGTGCGCGTTCCAGCAGAAGGAGTCCAGTGAGCGGGATGGAAGGACTGCGGAGACAGAGGTTTGCGACAAGTCCACTCCGCACGAGATAGCAGTCGCAAGGGTCTGCTAGATTTTCCGGGGCCGAAGCGTTATCACGCTGCCATGAAAGCCCTGTTCCTACTGCTCTTTCCCGTTCTCCTCCATGCGGCCGAGCCGCGGGTCCTGCTCCTCGGCGACAGCATCACCTACGACGGGCGCTGGACCACCGGGGTGGAGTCGGCGCTGCGCGGGACGGCGGAGTTTGACCAGGCGGAGATCGTCAATGTCGGTCTGCCGAGCGAGACGGCGTCGGGCCTGTCCGAAGACGGCCATGCCGGCGGGAAGTTCCCGCGGCCCTGCGTTCACGAACGGCTGGGGCGGGTGCTCGACGGCTTCAAGCCGACGCTGGTCTTCGCCTGCTACGGGATGAACGACGGCATCATGCAGCCACCGGATCCGGTTCGGATGGAGTCCTACCGGAAGGGCATGACGAAGCTCAAGGCGGACGTCGAGAAGGTCGGGGCGCGGATCATTTTCATCACGCCGCCGCTCTATCAGGCGGACAAGCCGTCGGAGGACCCGAAGCACTACGACAAGGTGCTCGACGGGTTCGCCGGGTGGCTGCTGGAGAGCAAGAAGGGCGGTTGGGAAGTGGTGGACATCCGGCCGTCGCTGCGGGAGTCGGTGGCGAAGGCGAAGGGGGCAGATCCGGCCTTCGTGTTTGCGGGGGACGGGGTGCATCCGGGGGACGAGGGGCATCGGTTCATGGCGCGGGCGGCTTGTGCCGGGCTGTGGCCGATCTTGAAGCTGCCGGGCGAGCCGGTGTTCGCGGACGGGAAGGCCTTTGCCACGCTGAAGGAGGCGCAGGACCTCTTGAAGCTGGCCTGGCTCACGGAGACGAAGCACCTGCGGCCGGGGATTCCGGCGGGGCAGAAGATCGAAGTCGCGGAGGAGAAGGCGGCGAAGTTGTTAGAGAGCTGGCGGCGGGCGGCGGAGGTGAAGACCTCGATGTGGAACGATCACGAGCGTCTGGATTTCGTCCATGAGGGTCGTGCGGCCTTGCTGGTCCGGCCCAAGTCGGCCGCGCCGGGCAGGCCGTGGATCTGGCGGACGGAGTTCTTCGGCCACGAACCGCAGGGGGACATCGCGCTGCTGAAGAAGGGCTTCCACGTCGCCTATCTGGACATGCAGAACCTCTACGGCGCGCCGGTGGCGTTGGAGGCGATGGATCGGTTTCATGCGCATCTGACGGAAGTGCACGGGCTGTCCAAGAAAGTGGTGCTGGAGGGCTTCAGCCGCGGCGGTCTCTATGCCTTCAACTGGGGGGCGCGGCGGCCGGAGTTCACGGCCGGGATCTATGCCGATGCCCCGGTCTGCGATTTCAAGAGCTGGCCCGGTGGCAAGGGCAAGGGGCCGGGCTCGGCGGGGGACTGGCAGCGGTTGCTGAAGGCCTATGGTTTCAAGAGCGATGACGAGGCGCTGGCGTGGAAGCTGAACCCGGTGGACAACCTGGAGCCGTTGGCGAAGGGCAAGGTGCCGGTGTTCGCGGTGATCGGGGCGGCGGACGAGGTGGTTCCGGTGGAGGAGAACATCGACTTGTTAGAGAAGCGGCTGAAGGAACTGGGCGGGAGCATCGAGGTGATCCGCAAGCCCGGTGGGAAGCATCATCCGCACAGCCTGAAGGATCCGACACCGATCGTGGACTTCGTGGTGAAGGCGGTGGCGCGCTGAGTCCGGACACGAAAACACCGCCCGGGGTCGCCTTCCCGGACGGTGTCTTTTTTTCGGGCCGGAGCCTGCCGTTAGGCGGCTCCGGAGCTGTCCGGAAATCCTGCCCTCCGGGTGGTTCTTCGAGCGGCGTGGGGGGAGTACAGCGCTCGATGAAGTTCCCGGAGGGAGAGAGGTGGGGGAAAATCCGTGGCGGCGTGTGACGGCCGACGGGTGGAGAATGCCCTGCTTTGGCGGGTTCCGCCATTACGCCATCGCGGGTGGGCTGGTGGGGGCTTGTGGCGGGATGTCGCGGCGACGGGGTAGGGGCGGTGTTGCAGTCTTTGGCGGGTCCTTTGGCACCTCGCCCTCGGGGGTGAAGTGGGCGGGCCCGGCGGTCCAGCCCTACCGGGTGGGGGCTTGCGGTGGGATGTCGCGGCGACGGGGTAGGCCGGAACGCATGAGCCCCCGGACACTGGAGGGGGGAACCGTTCCAGTGGCCGGGGGCCGTTGTGCGCGGGGGAATGCAAAGGCCCCTTACGAGAGGGAGACTGTCACGATCTCCCGGCGGTGGCAACTACGCGATCACGGTGGGGATCTAACGGGTGACCCGCAGGCGGTAGAAGCGCTTGCCGGGCGGCGGGGCGGGATCGGTGATCTCCAGCCAGCCGTCGGGAGCGGGTTGCAGCGGCGAGGTGGCGGAGTTGAAGAGGATCACGGGATTCGACCAATCCGCGAGGTCGGCGGTGGCTTCGACCTGATAGACGAGGTCGAAGAGCGAGGAGTCGTAGCGGAAGCGGAAGCTGGCGGTGGGGCCGGACCTGGCGAACTCCGGAAGCTCGACGGCGCTGCCCGCTGTGGCCCCGAGGGCGTAGCGGAGGAGGTTCGGGATGCCATCGCCGAAGGGGGCGGCATTGTCGCCGGAGACCAGCGGATTGGCGAGGTCGGCGGGCGGGAAGTTGGCGGCCTGCCAGGTGGCGAAGTCGGTGGCGATGCCGTCGAGCCGGACTTCGAGGATTTCCGCGGCGACCGGGCCATCGCCGAGGTTGGCGGTGATGGGGACGCGGGTCAGGCGGGCATTGGCGACGGGAGACCAGTTGCGGCCGTCGAAGGCGTGGGTGCCGAGGGTGTCGGGCGAAAAGACCTGTGGTGCGGTGGTGAGGAGCACGGAGGACCAACCGCTGCCGGGAGGGAGGAGCAGGCCGCCGCGGAAGCGGTCGCCGGGCTGGGGAGCGGGGACGTCGAGGTAGAGGATCAGTCCGGCGGGCGGAGCTGTTAGATCGTCGGCGACGAGGGTGCCGTTGAGGCTGGCGGCGGGTTGGGAGAAATCGGGCGAGCCGGGTGCGGAGAGGACGAAGTGGCCGAGCGGTCCGCCGAAGGAATCGGCGCGGAGGATACTGCGGTCCAACCGGACGGTGCCGCTGCCGGTGAGATCTCCGGCGCGGCCGTGGCCGGTGAGGGTGCCGGCGGGGGCGAGGTGGAGCGGGCTGCCGATGCGGGCGTCGAGATCGAGCGTGCCATTTTCGATGGCGACCGGAGCGAGGTAGGCCGGGCTGTCGGCGAGCAGGCGGAGCGTGCCGCCGCCGGTCTTGGTCCAGCCGGAGGTGCCGGAGAGCGGGCCGGTGAGTTCGAGCTGGTTGCCGGAGCCGTCGACGTGGAGGTGGCTGGGGCCGGCGAGGGTGATCGCGTTGGTGAGGATCGCGCGGTTTTCGCCATTGCCGGGATCGTAGCGGAGGGCACCGAGCACGCCGAAGCCCGTGGCGGTGCCGACGCCGGAGCGGCCGCTGCCGTTGAGAATGAGGGGGCCGCCGAAGGTGTGGATGCGTGGCTCGGTGACGAGGCCGCCGGAGTTCAGGCGGAGCTGGCCGCCGGGCTCGACGGTGACCGAGGAAGTCGCGCTCATGACGGCGGGCTGGCTGACTTGCAGCACGCCCTGGCTGATGACGGTGGGTCCGGTGTAGAGCTTTCCTTCGCCTGTTAGAGAGGCGAGGCCTGGGCCGGTTTTGACGAGGCCGCCGGGGCCGCTCCAGATCGTGCGGAGGCGGAGCGCGCCGAAGTCGGGATTGCCGGCGATGTTGTTGACTTCGAGTGTCAGCGGGGAGGTGAGGAGGCACTGCGAGGCGAATTCGAACTCGGCCCAGCCGGTGCCCGTGCCGTTGACGCGGATCAGGGCGTTGCCTTCCGTGGCCTGGAAGGTCAGGGGATGGTCGAGGCTCTGGTCGCGAACGCGGTTGCGGAAGGCGGTGTCACCTTGTTCGAAGGTGATCTCGCCGACGGTGACGGGGTCTTGCAGGTCGATGTTCCGGTCGGCGGAGGCGGGGGCCATGATGCGGGCGCGGGCTCCGGGGGCGTCGGGGTAGGGCGGGTTGGTCCAGTTGAGCCCGGCGGTCCAGTTGGCGCTGCCGCCGGGCTTGAACTGGGAGACGGTGCCTTCCGGGTAGAACTCCGCTTCTAACAAGGCGCTCCAGGTGCCGTCGGAGAGGCGGGCTCGGGACTTGACGGTGACGGTTCCGGAAAGGGTGAGCGGCGAGTTGTAAACCGCGCTGGTGGCGGCGGGATTTCCGGTGGCCGCGTCCCGCGGGTCGCTGCCGTCGAGGGTGTGGTGGATGGTGCCGAGCGGAGCGGTGATGCCGACGGTCTGGCCGGGGAGCAGGGTGCCGCCGTGCTGGCTGAAGACGGGGGCATCGAGGGCGGGGTAGAGGTTGTTCGCGCGCAGTTCCTGGATCAGCCCGCGGCTGTCGGTGGTGCTGTGGATGACGGGGAGGTGGTTGTTGACGATGTTGTCGCGCTCGACGACCCAGGAGCCTTCGCGGGTGAAGTAGGGGCCGCCGGGGAGACCGAAGTTGGGAGCGGGCGGGTAGGCGTCGTGCTCGACGTTGTTGAGCGGGCTGGGTTGCTGGACGGCGGTGCCGTACGGGGTTTTCTCCGCGGTGTCGCCCCAGCGGGCGGACTCGGCGACGATGGCCTTGTCGATCTTCGCCGCGACTTCGAGGTAGCGGGCGGAGCTGGCAGCGAGGCTAATCGCGCCGCCGTCGAAGAGGTGCTTCTTCACCCGGTCGGCGAAGAGCAGGCGGAACTCCGGATTCAGACGCAGGCGCTGGAAGAGGGGGCCGGGGCTGGTGGCTCCGGAGTTGGCGTTGTAGCGGTTCCAGGTGAACTTATCCAAGGCGATCTCCTGGTCCCAGACGGAGAAGCGGAACTTCCCGTCGCCGCTGACCGGGTTGGCCGCGGCGTAGCCGTTCTTGAGCGGCCAGTCCTCCGAGTCGGCGTAGAAGTGGAGCAGCATGTAGTCGGCGAAATTCGCGACGTCGAGATAGGGCAGGATGGCCTGGTAGCCGGCGGGAGTGGCGATGGCCGCGGAGTTGGCAACGGCCATCATTTCCGTCCAGCGGGGCGTGGTGACGGAGAAGTCGGCGTTGACCTGCCAATGTTCCGGCTCGCCGCCTTGGTGCTCGGCGTAGTGGTCGTCCTCGAGCCGCTCGGTGAGATCGTGGAGGCCGAAGTAGAGGCCGTTGACGTAGAGATGGACGTAGCGGCCGTAGCTGCCGGGCTGACCCATGTCGCGGAAGCTGCGCTTCATCCAGACGTCGCGGGTGTATTGCGAATCGTTCGGCCGGTAACGGGCGGCGTCCCAGCTCACGAGGCCCCAACTGTCGGTGAAGCAGGCGCGGAGGACGAGTTTGTTGAACCGGGTGACGGGCGAGTCCGTGAAGAGCGGGTAGTCGAGCTTCGGCAGGCCGACGGCGGAGCTGAAGGAAAGCCGCAGCGAGTGCTTCTGCATGCGGAACGGGCGGCGGCTGGAATTGCCGTGGACCTCGACCTTGCAATCGGCCTGGAAGCCGGTGGAGCCGTCGACGGGCAGGAATTCGACGGAGCATTCCTTTTCGACACGGGCCAGCGGGCTGGCGTAGATGCCGCCGGGTGGCGTGATGAAATCGTCCATCGGCAGGTTGATCGAGACGCTGGGGATATCCAGCAGCGCGTCCCGGATGCCGTAGCCGGGCAGGGTGCTGTTCACGACCCGCGGGTCCATCTCGTAGTCGGCGGGGACGATGCCGTTGACTTCGGAATTGAAGCCCCAGTTGGTCGGCCAGCCGGGCGGATTCGAGGGCTGCTGGGCGACGTGATCGACGAAGACATAACTGTGGCTTTGCACGGGCCGCGACAGCCAGCCGGGGCGGTAGGCGAGGGCGCGGAGCTTGGTGGTGGTGGTGACCGGGATGGGGCCGCCGGGGTAGAGGGTGCCGGCGGTGGACGAGGGCTTGGAGCCATCGGTCGTGTAGCGGATGAGCGCCTGCGGGGTGGGGCAGCTCAGGGTTTCCTCGAAGGAGACATCATGGAAGCCGCGGCCGACGGCGAAGACCACCGGCTCGACGACGCCATCGTAGCTGACGCCGTTCGCGGTGCCCGGCGTTGGTGGGGAGAAGAAGCGCGGGCTGCCGCTGCCCGGGAGCCGGCCGTGGGAGACATCGGAGAACTGCGGGGGATAGGCGGGAGCAAACTGGTCGTCGATCTCGCCGGTCGGGCGGATCAGCGCGAGGTATTCACCGGCGGAGGACAGGCTGAAATTGGTGTGGAGATTTCCGGCGAGGTCGGGCACGCCGTTGCCGGAGGCGAAGACGACGAGGTAGCCGTTGGAGGGGAGGACGATGGACGGGAAGACCCACTTCGATGGGGCCAGAGCGCTGTCGGTGAGCCGGTAGCCCTGGAGATTGATCGCCTCGGGATTGGGATTGAAGATTTCGATCCAATCCGTCCGGTTGCCGTTCCCGTCGTTGAGGCCGGTGTTGTTGTTCGATAGGAATTCGTTGATCCGCAGGGGGAGGGCGAAGGGCGGGTAGTCGGCGATGTCGTTCGGGTCGGTTTCGTTATCGACCTCGACCTTGTCGCTGTAGCCGTCGCCATCGGAGTCGGCGAGGTGGGGGTCGGTGAAGTGATCCAGCACTTCCTCGTCGTCCCACAGGCCGTCGTCGTCGCTGTCGGGGTCGAGGGGATCGGTGAAGTAGGTCTTGAGCTCGGGCCCGTCGTTCAGGCGGTCGCCATCGGTGTCGGCGACGAGGGGCAAGGTGCCGGCTTCCTCCTCCTCGAGGTGGGTGAGCCCGTCGTTGTCGGGATTGCCGCTGGCGATCTCGTCGAGGTCCTGGAAATGAAAGAGCTCCCAGGAGTCGTCGAGCCCGTCGGCATCGGAGTCGTTGACCACGGTGAGGGGGAAGGCCTTTTCGAAGAAGCCGCCGGCGGCGTCGGTGCTGCGGATGCGGACGGAGATGGTCGCGCCGGTCGCGAGTTCCGCGAGCTGGCGATCGACGACGAGTTGGTTGCCGACGATTTCGAAGTCGCCGTTGTTCTCCCCGCCGGCGCCGGCGACCAGCGTGTAGGTGAAGGTGTCGGCCGGGGTGGGATCGGTGGTGGTCAGGGTGCCGGCCACGGTGCCTTCGACGGCGGTGCGGGTGACGGTGGTGGTGGAGAACTGGATGTCGGTGGGGGCGGAAGGCGGGGTGGTCGCGATGAGTTCGAGGCCGTTGATCGCCAGCAGCCGGAGATTGGTGCCGGTGCTGGAGAGCGGGGTGTAGCGGATGACGAGGTCCTGACCCTGGGTGGCGACGAGGCTGGTGGTGAAGGTGGAGGGAAGGGTGGCCGGGTCCTGTCCACCGGCACCGGTGTAGGTCTGGGCGGAGGCCGGGGTGCCGCCGGGGGTGCTGTCGGTGCCGGGGAAGGGTCCGGCGAAGGGGCCGAAGGTGGTGCCGCCGTTGGTGGAGATTTCCACCCGGTAAGGGGTGTGGACGTTCTCGGTATCGTGGTGGTAGGAGCGGTAGGTGTAGGTGCCGGCGGGCACGCCGGTGAGGCGGAAGACGATGCGGGTGGGCGTGCCGGTGGTGCCGTTGTAGTCGCCGTTTCCCTGTTCCGTGGTACGGGTGTCGACGCCGATCCAGTCGGTGAGCAGGTCGAGCTTCTGGCCGGTCCAGTTGGCGTCGAAGTTCGAGGTCCGGTCGATCATCTGCTGGACCCGGTTGCCGGTGGTGTCCGGCCAGGTGACCAGCAGGGAGACGGTGGTGTTGAAAGCGCTGTAGCTGCGGGCGGCGAGGAAGTCCGCGGCGACCTCGTGGCCCGCGTTGAAGGGCTGGTAGCCGGCCTGGTTGTGCACGCCGCCGTCCTGGGTCGTGGTGGTCGAATTGAAGTCGATCAGCAGGTCGGTCGCATCGGCGGGCCGCGACATGCAGGTGAAAAAGGCGGTCGACAACACGACGACCGACCGGATGACGGGCGAGATCAAAGGGGTGAGCGGGTTGGGTTTGGGCGGAGCGCTCTTGCGAGGCTGCGGTCTTTCGACAGATCCGATCCAAACGATTTCCTGTCAAACGACAAGGAGGAATCTGTCTGACAGCATCCGGGGGCGGAGTTGGGGTCCGGGCCTCTTCGGACCACCGAGCGGACCGGCGCTGTGGCAGCGCAGCATCCGGACGAAGCAAGACGGGCCGGCGGTGCTACGGCTTGACCTCGGCGAGGAACTTCAGGGTCGTGCGGCCGGTTTGCTCGAGGGCCTTGGGGTCGATGACTTCCATGGTGTCGCCGGGCTTGTGCCAGTAGGGCATGTTCATGAAGTCTCCGATGAGGTGGAGGCAGGGGAGGCCGGTGTTCTGGAGCGGCACGTGGTCGTCGAGGATGGGTCCGGGCGGGCGGCTGAGCTTGAGACCGGTTTCGGCGGCGACCTTCTTGGCGGTGGCGGCGAAGGAGGGCGGTGCTTCGGGATTGTAGTAGAAGCCGTGGCGGGAGTCGCCGATGAGGTCGATGACGATGCCGAGCGATGGCCAGGTGGCGCGCTTCGACATCGCATGGGCGTAGTACTTGCTGCCGTAAAGGCCGTCGGTCGGGGTGATGTTTTCGAGAAAGGCCTCCTCGCCATCGAAGAGGACGAATTCGACCTGGGCGGCCGCGGTGGGATCGGTGGAGAGCACGCGGGCGAGTTCGAGGATGACGCCGGTGGAGGATCCGCCGTCGTTGGCGCCGACGAATTCGAAGGCTTCGATGTATTTGCTATCGAGGTGGCCGCCGATGATGACGGGCGTCGAGCGGCTCCAGTCGCTTTGTCCCGCGGTGTGGCGGGCGATCAGGTTGGTGAAGGTGATGGGGCCTATCGGCGTGCCGAGCGGGAATGACTGGCGGCGGGTGGTCCAGCCGATCCGGGCGAAGGCGGCTTCGAGGTAAACGAGGGATTTCTCATAGCCCTCGCTGCCGGGAGGTCGTGGGGCGATGTCGACGATGGCCTTGACGTGGGCGTAGGCGTTCTCGCCGGAGAACTTCTCCGCAAGGCCTGTGGGCAGGGCCTGGAAGGGGGCGCGGGTGCCGGTTTCCGGTTGCTCGGGTCCGCGGGTGAAATACCAGGCGGTGATCGCGGCAACGACCAGGAGGATGGCGAGGGGGACTCGTTTCACGGGATCCGGAGAGGGGCGCTTGTCTGCGAAGGAAGGTTTGCGGCAGGGTCCACTTCGCTAGAGTTACGAGGACCAGGGATGCCGCAGCCACGGTATCAGAGGTCCTCGACGCCGAGCAGGTCGAGCAGGCGCTGGAGGTCGTCGTCGCCATAATATTCCAGCTCGATGCGGCCTTTCTTCGCGCCGTGATGAATCGACACGTGGGTGGCGAAGCGGTCGCGCAGCTTGTTTTGCAAGGCGCGGAAGTGGGCGTCGGGCGAGGCCGGGGTGGCGGCGGCGCCGCGGGGCTTGCCGTCGTCGGAAGCGGCGGAGGGATCGAAGGTCTGGGCCAGCTTTTCGGCGGCGCGGACGTTGAGGCCCTTCTTCAGGATCTGGTCGGATGCGAGGAGCTGGGCGTCCTTGTCCTTGATCGAAAGGATGGCTTTGCCGTGACCGACGCTGAGGCGGCCCTGGGCGACCAGGAGTTGGACGTCCGGGTGGAGGTCGAGCAGGCGCATCGCGTTGGCGACGCTGGCGCGGGACTTGCCGACGCGGCCGGCGATCTCTTCCTGCTTCATCGAGAATTCCTTCGCGAGGCGGACGTAGCCGGCGGCTTCCTCGATGGCGTTGAGATCCTCGCGCTGGAGGTTCTCGATGAGGGCCATCTCGAGCACGTCGCGGTCGGAAGCCTCACGCTCGATGACCGGGACGGTGGCGAGGCCGAGTTTTTTCGAAGCGCGCCAGCGGCGCTCGCCGGCGATGAGCTCGTAGTTGCCATCGACCAGCCGGACGATGAGCGGCTGGATGATGCCGTGCTGGCGGATCGATTCAACGAGCTCGTCCAGCGGGGTTTCGATGAAGATGGTGCGGGGCTGCAGCGGGCTGGGGACGACGCGGTCGATCGCGACCTCGCGGGCGCGGCCGTGGCCATCGGCGCTTGCAGCGGCTTCTGGCGCGGGGCTGCCGGGTTGTTTGCGGATCAAGGCGCCGAGACCTTTACCGAGTGCCTGTTTGGACATGGGGCGCGGAGGTTGGCAAAGGGGCGGGTCGAAGCAAAGCGGATTCACGGATTGGGAATAAGGTTTTTAAAAATGCGGGACTGGAGCGCGCAGGGCCTTGGCACGCTTGACGTCCCGGGGCGAGCGGGGCATCCATCCGTCATGAAGCGTGCAATCCTTTCGTTGATGATGCTGTGTCTGGTGGCGTCCGGGGTGAATGCCCAGGTCGGGGTTCCGCAGGAAGTGGCCACTTCCGCCGTCGCCGCGGTGAAGGCAATGGGCGACCAGGTGGTGCTGGGGCGGCATCAGGTGGCGATCGACCGGATGTATCCGCAGTGGAAGGAAAGCGTGGCGAAGCGCGAGGGCGGGATGGAGAAGCTGGAGGCGAGGCTCGCGGGCATCGTCAAGCAGATGACCGAGCAGGGCGTGCAACTGAAGTCGTTCCGCCCGGAAGGGGTGCCGACGGCGTATGAGGTCGGGCCGGGGAAGGAAGTCGTGGAGGAGGGCGGCAAGAAGGTCGAGAGGATGATCTACAAGCAGTGGCTGCTGCTGATTCCGACCGTCACCGAATACCGGATCACCAAACCGGGCGCGGCGGGCGAGCTGCCGAAGTTCCTGGTCATCACGAGCCGCGGGTTCCAGGTGGCGATTTCCGACAAGGACAAGGACGACTGGACCTTCATCGACGGCGCGGGTGTGACGGTGCCGGAGTTGCGGCGGCTTTTCATCACCCTGCCGGACACGATGGTCCTGCCGGAGATCAAGCGGGAGCACAAGGAAGTGAAGTAATGAGGAACAGCAGCCGGAGCATCATGGGCCATCAATCGAAAAAACTTTTGGAAGAAGCCACGCTGGCGAAGAAGCTCAAGCAGCTTTGGGGCCGCGGGCAGAGCGACCTCTGCGAGGTCCAGGGGTCGCAGATCCACGGGCGCGGGGTGTATGCCACCCGGGACATCCCGGCGGAGACGAAGATCATCGAGTATGTGGGCGAGCGGATCGACAAGAAGGAGAGCGAGCGCCGGGCCTGGGCGCAGCACGCGAAGTCGCAGAAGAACGGGGACGCCGCCGTTTACATCTTCACGCTGACCGACAAGTGGGACATCGACGGTGACGTGCCATGGAACACGGCTCGGCTGATCAACCACTCGTGCGAGCCGAACTGCGAGGCGTGGATCGACGGCAAGCGCATCTTCATCCACGCGCTGCGCGACATCGCGGCGGGTGAGGAGCTGACCTTCGACTACGCCTTCGACGTCGAGTGCTACGAGGACCACCCCTGCCTGTGCGGCAGGGATGGCTGTGTCGGCTACATCGTCAGCCGCGAGCAATGGCCGCGGCTGAAGGAGATCCTGGCGGCCGGGAAGAAGGCTTGAGCCCGCCTACCACGAGCGGATGCCGAGGGAGACGAATCCGTAGAAACCCTCGTCGAGGTCATCGAGGGTGTTCTTGTAGAGGTCGGATCCGTTGGTGTTGGTGATGTTGAGCGAGTTGCCCACGGTCATGCCGCCGCCGTAGGTGAGCCAGAGCTTTTCCGTTAGGCGGTGCGACGAGCTGAGGCCGACGCGGAAGGAGCTGAAGTCGATGTTGCGGGTCCCGGCGGCGGTATCGATGTTCCAGATGCCGCCGTTCGGCCGGACTTCGAAGCCGAGGTTCCAGGAGTCGGTGGCTTCCCAGCCGGCGCGGAAGTTCGGACCGTAGAGGGTGGCGAAGGTGTCGTCGGTGGGCTGCCAGAAAAAGCCGATGCCGGGATAGACGGCGGTGTCGCCGGTGAGGTTCAGCGCGCCGATGCCCGCGCCGAGGACGAGGGTGTCGCTGACGCGGTAGCCGGCGGCCACGGCGAGATCGAGGAAGAAGTCGTCGCCCGAGACGCTTTCGAAATCGGTGGCGAGGGAGGGATTGATCCAGGCACCGGAGATCCAGGGCGAGCCGGTTTCCATCTTGTAGATGAAGAGGGAGAGGTTGATCTCGTGGAGATCCTCGTCGCCGAGGGGGATGCCGGGCGGCACGCCGTCGGGGCGGAGGAAATTCGCCTCATATTGGAAATAGGGGAGCAGCGAGTATCCGGCGAAGAGTTCGACCGGCTGCGACAGGAAGGCCGAGATTTCGAAGGCGTAGTTGTCGACCTCGGCCCGCGAGTTGTCGAACTCCATGCCGAAGTTCCCGGTGAAGTCCACTTTCGCGACGTTCATCCCTTCGAAGATGCCGAGGCCGTCGGGCGAAGTGAGGGCATCCGCCTCGGGGGCGGGTGAGGCTGCGGAGAGGAGCAGCGGCTGGCACGTGGCAAGGGAAAGAAGCAGGGAGCGGGTCATGAGATTTCGAAGTTGCACAAGTGCCACTAGAATGGGCGGCTACCCCGAGCGCAAGGAGGGATAAATGAGGCGCATCGGGAAGGGGGGGACCGTGGAACCGGATGCGGGTTGAGGGTGCCGGATTCTGACAGCCTGCAATTTCCGGCTCGCAGCCGGGAAAGCAGGCAGGCAAGGTCGCAGCAGCGCACCATGAGCACCTCATCCCCTCTCCCAGAATTGCCCGCGATCGGCTTCCTCGCCGACGTGGACGAGTCCCACCGGGCATTCCTCGCTTCCTTCGGATCCTTCGTCCGCCCGCACACCGGCGACGTGCTGATCGAGGAAGGAAAGTCGCAGGAGAACCTCTACCTGATCCTGTCCGGGTTGCTCCACGTGGTCGCGGGTGCCGGGGGGCGGGACCTGCTGGTGGCCTCGCTGGGTGCGGGGGATTCGCTGGGCGAGGTGAACATTTTCGATCCCGCGACCGCGAGCGCATCGGTGATCGCCCGCAGCGAGTGCCTGATCTGGCGGATTTCCGCGTCGGAGCTGCAAGGCTTCTTCGAGGCCGACCCGGTGGCCGGCGTGTCGTTCATGACCGGCCTGCTGCGGCTCGCCGGTCACCGGATCCGCGCGATGAACGCGAAGCTCGCCGAGTCGGAGGAGAAGTCCGCGCTTCATAGCTTCTGGAAATCCCACGCGTGACGATCCTCCTCCAGAGCGGACCGCTCGCCCTGTTCTTTGCCTTTGCGATTTCCCATGCGCTGGCGGACTTCCCGCTGCAAGGGGACTACCTGGCGCGGGTGAAGCAGCGCAGCAAGGCGGACAGCATGCCGGAATGGTTCATCGCCTTGACCGCCCACTCGCTGATCCATGCGGGCGGGGTCTGGCTGGTGACCGGGAGCGTGACCCTGGCCGCGGTCGAGCTGCTGCTTCACTGGCTGATCGATCTCGGCAAGGGCGAGGGCTTTTACGGATACGTCGCCGACCAGGTGCTGCACCTGGGGTGCAAGGTGGCTTACGTGATCGTTCTCGCGAGCGGCATCCAGTTGTCCTGAGCGTCTTCCGGATTCACCGCCGCCGACCTGCGCGTGGATGCCACCGGTGTCGTTGGATCAGGGTTCGACGGTCATCTGGAAGAACATCCGGGGTTCACCACCGGTCGGAATTTCCAGCGACCGCATGCCGGATTCGTCGGCAAAAACCGTGCCTTGATCGGTCCAGGTTCCGAGGTTGGTGCTGCTCCGGATGTGATAGGTTTTTCCGGCCACCGCGTGCCATTCGACCTCGCAGGTTTGACCAAGCAGGTCGGGCACTCCGGTTGACAGGGCCAGCACCGAGGACGCGAGTTGCGGGTTGGTGCCGGCTTCGAACTCGTCGAGGTTGCTCTGGCCGTCGCCATCGGAGTCGAGATGCGCGTCGCCGGGGTCGAGCGAGGAGAGCCCGTTGAGGTTCTCCCAGGCATCGGGCAGGCCGTCGTTGTCCGCATCGGCCGAAGAATAAACCGGGAAGGAAGCCGAGTGGCTGCGCTGGCCGCCCGGTCCGGTGGCGGTCAGGAAGACCGAACCGGCGATCCCGGTGACCGACAGGTCACCGAAGTACTGGCCGCCGGAGAAGTAGACGGAGGCGGGTGTGCTGGAGATGGGGTAGATGACATCCCAGGGCAGGGCCAGGGCGGTGTTGGTGGTGCCGAAGGTGGTCCCGAACTGGGTCCAGGCCCAGCCGGTCGAGGAATTCGAGTCCGTGGTGCCGATGCGCGACCAGGAGTCGGTGGTGTTGAAAGCAGAGCCGCGGGTGCCGACCGCCAGCCCGTTGCCGCTCCAGTGGCCGGCGGCGATGGGGGGCGCGGTTTTTCCTCCGACGGTGATCGAGAGCGTGGCGAGCTGGGTCGAGGTCCAGCCGAAGGCCACGAAGTCGCGGAGCCGGGAGGCCTCGTCGAAAAGCATCACCCAGCCGCGGGTTGGATTGGTGGAGTTATGGGCCCAGGCGATGCCCGAGCCGAAGTAGGTGCGGCCCGCGCCGGCGGTGTCGGACACCCGCAGGAGTTCGCCGGCGGCCATGCTGGAGGGCAGGGCAAAGGTAGTCGCGTTGCGCGTGTTGACGTTGGTCAGGCTGTCGCCGAGCACGACGGTCCAGCCGGTGGTGTCGAACTCGCTGCCGCTGATGTTCTGGAGCTCGAACTGGTCCTCCTGCTCGTCGGTGAGTTCGGTGATGAGGATCGGCGATGGCACCTGGCTGGAGAGCGTGGCGGGTCCGCCCGGAAGATTGAGGTGGGCGGAGCTGAGGTTACCGGCGCTGATGGGAATCATGCCTTCGAGGTCCGCGATCAGGCGTCCGCCGATGTCCCGGCCGCTGACCCGGACGGTGAAGGGCGTGCCGGCGTAGGCGGCAGCGGGGACGTGGTGCCAGGTGAAGTGATGGAGTTCGCCGTATAGTGTGACTTGGAGATCGAGGGACAGGGTCGCGGTGTTGCTGCCGCGGGTGGCGCTGAGGGTCACCGGGAAGTTGCCGCTTACCGTGGGCGTTCCTGAAATCAGGCCGCTGGCGGAGTCGATGCCCAGTCCGGCGGGGAGGCCGCTCGCGCCGAAGGAGGTGGGCGTGCGGGTGGCGGTGACGAGGTAGGAGAAGGCGTCCCCGACGATGCCGTCCGCGGCGGCGGGGCTGGTGATGACCGGGGCTTCGCCGGTGCCCGGGCTGCCGTGGAGAGCCTCGGAAGGCCCCCAGATCTCGCTGTTGCCCCAGTCGGCGGGGTCGGTAACGCCCTGGTCCAGGGTGATCAGCGACTCGCCGCCGCCGGCCGTGGCGGCATACCAGTTGTTCTCGTATTCGAAGCGCAGGATGTTGAGGCTCCACGGCGAGGGAAGGGTCAGGGTGATCGTTTCGCCGCCGTTCGATAGCGAGCCGGTGAAGAATCCGGCGGCCAACTTTGCCGATGCCGAGGGATAGCGGGCGAGGAAAGACGGGCGGTGCTTGCAGACGACGATGTAGTCGTCCGGGGCGAGCACCACGCCCGCACCGAAGGTGTAGTCGATGCCGCTGGTGAAGCGGACGCCGGCGAGCGACAGCGGCGTGGTGCCGATGTTCTGGAGTTCGATGAATTCGAAGTCACCGCTGGTCAGCGGCTCGTACATGATCTCGGTGATGCGGAGCGACTCCAGCAGGTCTTCGAAGCCGACCGGAGTGCTGCCGTTGGAGATCCCGGGGCTCGGCACCGCGAAGTCGGCCCAGGTCGTGCCGCCATCCGGGCTGCGGCCGCTCGAGGTGTCGGCGTGCTGGGCGATCAGGTCGGCCTGGTCGAGGATCGCGCCGTTCGATCCGGTGAGCCAGATCGACTCGAACTGGCCGTTGAGGCCGAAGCCGAACTGGTCGGAGTCGATTTCCAACAAAGCGGCGGCACCGATGAAGCTGAGCGGCGGGAAGACGTGGCGGGTGGGGTAGCTCGCGAGGTCGTCGGTCAGGCGCAGTCCGCCGAGCGCGACGGGCTGGGCGGCGGGGTTGTGGAGTTCCACGAAGTCATCGCTGAGCCGGTAGCGCGAGTTGCCGGCCCATTCGTTGAGGCGGACGCCGGTGACCGCGCCGAGGGTGGAAGGAGCGGCGTTGGCGGCGCCGATGGTCGGCGGGGTGAGTTCCCAGAGGTTGCCGGTGGTGCGGGAGATCGAAAGGTCGGCGACCTGCGGGCCGAAGGTGACCTCGTCGAGCAGCTCCATGGCCTCGTTGTAAAGCCGCACGGTGTCGCCCTTGGAGCCGAGCGCGAAGCCGAGGGTGTTGGCGTGGATGGTCCGGAAGCCGCCGGCGGGCACGTTCCCGCTGCCGCCGGGGAAGGTGTAGGAGTTGGTGGCGTCGGCGATGGTGAAGCCGGAGATGGCGATGCCGGTGCCGCCGGTGTTGTGCAATTCGATGACATCGGGATAAGTGCCCGTGTTCTCGAAAGTCGTGACGTTGTTGGCGAGGATCTCGTTGAGTCGGAGGCCGCCGGCCGGGGTGCTTTCGAAGGTGGCGGTGCTTTCCGCCGCGGGCGGCGTGATCTTGCCGGCACCGATCAGGCCGAGCAGGTAGTTCTGGCGGCTGGTGGCGTAAACCTTGAGCTGGGTCCGGATGGCGTCGGGCACCCAGGTGCCGAGGTGGTTGTCGATCCAGGCGTGGAACGGTGGATAGGGGTTTCCAACGGTGTCGGCATCGAAGAGCGATCCGTAGAGCTTGCGGATCTCGGTGAGATAGAGCTCGCGGAAAGCGGGATTGCCGGGCGTGGTGGCGTTTCCGAGGAGCGGCAGCAGGGGCTTGAAGGCGTTGGCGGGATCCGTCATCGCGAACAACCCGACGGCGGTGGAGCCTTTCGGGCTGTCGCCCTTGCCGAGCAGGTTGTCGGTGTCGTGGGGCAGGAGCTGGAGGCGGCGGTGGGTTCCGTCGAACACGAAGGCCCCGCCGTAGTCGTTGTCGTAGCCGTTGGAGATGTTGTGTTCGGTGTTGTTGAGGATGGTCATGACCGCCAGCCAGCGGGCCATCTGGTTGAGGTCGGTGACGGTGGACAGGGTGGCGACCTCCTCGTCGGAGAGGCCGGTCCCGTTCCAGGTCCCGCTGGCGACGTCCCCCGGGTTCGCACCGGTGAAATGCGGGGCGCAGACGCTCTGCCAGACGGTGGAGAAGTTCTGGACGTCGGACCAGTCGTTGCGACCGCTCTGGCTTTGCTTGGTCCAGCCGGAATAAGTGCCGTCGGGATTGGCGGGAGCGGTGAAATTGGTCGACCAGAAGGTGGTGCCGGCGTTCTTGCGGTAGAGTTGCACGTCCTGGGCCGCGGGGAAATGGCGGTTGGAGTAATCGCCATTGATGGCTTCGATCCGGACCCACATGCCGTAGTCGGGATTGGTGCCGCTGCCGGTGGCGGACTCGATCCCGTTGCGGCGGAGTTCCACCGGCACGGCATCGCCCGCCGTGAGCCCGGCGGCCTGGATCACCCGCATGCCGAGGAACTGCACCCAGGGGAATTTCGGGTTCAGGCTGAAGTCCGTGATGCCGTCCCAGGGATCGTCCCCCGGGAAGGAGATCCGCAGCGGCTTGTGGATGAAATTGCGCGAACTCTGGCCGCGGATCCGCATGTGGGTGCGGTAGCGGATGGTGGTCTTCTCCCCGTGGCCGGCGATGAAGGTGAGATGGAAAAGGCGGTCGCTCTGGGGATTGGTCGCGGCGAGCGTTTCGAAGGCGGTGTTCTCCGGGGCGGTGAGGACCATCCGGTAGGTGGCCGCGTTGCCGGCGACCACCTCGTTGTCCACCTGATAGGTGCAGTTCGCGTTCTGGCCTTCGGAGGTCGGCGCGGGCCAGGTCCGGGTGGCGCTGCCATCGGTCGACCGGATGTAGAACTCGATGATGGTCTTGTCCGCCTTGGCTCCGAGCGTGGCGGCGAAGCGCCCGTTGCCGTCGTTGGTCATCGCGACGGACTGGAAGGGGCCGGGGGCGGGCATCGAGGCGTCCCGCCAGAACAGGGTGGCGGCGATGCCGGCGGGCGGGGTTTCATCGGTGAGCCGGCAGGAAATGGTGACCACCTCGTGGCTTTTCGGCACCGCGGGCGAGTGGGCGACGTCGCGGATGACCGGGGCGACATTGGCCGCGAACTTCGAGTTCGCCACCCCCGGGGATCCGCCGGCGGCCGTGGACGAGGCCCAGTTCTGTCCGCTGTTCACCGCCAGTTCCGGATTGATGCGCTCCACCGAGGAGCCCGCGCTGCCGGCGGCACTGACCCACGACCAGCCGCCCAGGGTGGTGCGGGTGGCCAGCGCCCAGTCGCCTTCGTCGGCGTAGCGGATTTCGTCGGCCTTGTCGAATCCGCCGAGCCCGTCGGGCCGGGACAGCGTGATGGTTTCCCCGCTGTTCGACAGGCTGGTGGCGGGATCCCAGGGGCCGAGTGCGGCTCCGAAGCCCGAGGCCGTGGCGAGGGCGACGGGGTTGGCCGCGATGACCAGATAGCCGCCGGCCGGGATGCTGGTGGCGGGCGGAAAGGTGTAGGCGATCCCCTTGGTGAAGGCCCAGCCGCTCAGGTCCACCGCGGAGGGATCCGGGTTGTGAATCTCGATGAATTCGAGCGCGGTGTTTTCCGGAAAGGTCGTGCCGGGGCGGAACATCACCTCGTTGATCACGGGGCCCGCCAGGGCGTGAGCGGTGCAAGCAACGAGGACGGGAAGAACCCGGGAAATCGTGGTCATGGGGGGACAGGGAAGGGTGAATGAACAGGACGGCCGGTGGGGGTGGGAGCCGTTTGTCTTCGCAGGAAACCGCTGTCCGGGACCGGGGGGACACGGGAGCGGCGGACCTGCTTGACGGGGTCATCATGCACTTTCGGAGGAGAAAGTCCATCCGGGATCCGGCTGAAAGGCCGGATCAGACTGCCTGACGTGCTTGTAAGGAAATGCCCTACAGGTTGCCCGATTGCTCTCGATTCCAAGCGATGGCCGTCCGCAACAATTCGGAGGCATCCTTCAACTCCAGCTTGTCTTTGATCCGTGCGCGGTAGGTGTCGACCGTCTTCACATCGAGGCCCAGTTGCTCGGCGATCTGCCGGGTGGCGAAGCCTTGGCCGATTCGTTCGAAGACCTGGAGTTCCCGGTCGGAGAGCATTTCGAGCGAGCGGGTGGCGGCCTTCGACCGGCCCAGCATCCGCGACAGGATCTCCCCTGAAATCTGGCTGCCCAGGAAAACCTTCCCCTCGAGCACCTGGCGGATCGCCCCTAGGATCTTGCGGGTGGCCTCCTGCTTGGTGATGTAGCCGTGGGCCCCGGCCCTGATCACGCGCTCCGCGTAGAGGGATTCCTCCTGCATCGAGAGCACCAGGATCTTCAGCTCCGGATGCATGACCTGTAGGTCCTTGATCAGATCGAGCCCGTTCGAGCGCTTCAAGGTCAGGTCCACGATGGCGAGCCCCGGCTTCTCGCGGCCGATGACTTCCAGGGCTTCGCCGCGGTCCTCTGCCTCGCCGCACACGACCATGTCGGTCTCGCGGTTGATCACTTCGGCCAGGCGTTCGCGGACCATCGGGTGATCGTCCACGAGCACGATCCGCGTGCGGGTCACGGTGTCATTCATTGGTTTCGGAGATGCCGGTTGAAACACAGCGGACGACGGTGCCGCCAGCTTTTCCTTGGGTGACTTCGAGCGTGGCACCGATCACGCGGGCCCGGTAGGCCATGATGTGCAGCCCCATCCCGCCGCCGCCGCCGCTGCGGGCACCGTGGCCGATTCCGCAGCCGTCGTCCGCGATCTCGAGTTCGAAGCTGTCCTTGTCGATCCTGACGCCGATGTCCACCCGGCCGGCGCCGGAATGCTTGATCGAGTTGTTCAATGCCTCCTGGGAGATGCGATAAAGATGGATCGCCGCGTCTTTCTCCAATTGCGAGGGTGGTCCGGAGGCATGGACGTGACACTCGATGCCGGTCCGTTTGGCCGTCTTGGCCGCCAGGTCGCGCAAGGCCGTTTCCAGGCCTTCTTCCTCCAGCGGCACCGGGTAGAGTCCTTTCGCGATGTCGCGGGCCTGGGTGATGGACTCGTCGATCATGCCGACGATTTCCGACGCCGCGGCGGCTTCCGGACGCCGGTCCTCTTCGAGCTTGCGCTGGAGGAGGCCGGCGGAAAACGCGGTGGCCACCAGATACTGGCAGAGGCCGTCATGGAGATCCTGGCCGATCTTCGACTGCTCGGACTCGCTGGTTTCGATGATCCGGTTCTCCAGTTTCAAGCGCTCCTTCACTTCCGCTTCAAGCCGGGCGGTGCGGTCGCGGACCCGCCGGTCCAGCGTGTCGTTCAGGTTGCGGAGGGATCGGACGAGGCGCACCACGACCAGGAGGACCCCGAAGCGGAGGGCGGCATCCGAGTAGGGGACGAAGGGATAGGCTTCATGGTGAGGAGCCGCGAGGTTGGAAATCAGCGACATCAGGGTGGCCAGCGCCGCGCAGCCGATGCTTGCCCACAGCCCGGCATGACGGCTGACCAGCAGCACCGGCAACAGGTAGAAGAAGGTGCTGCTCAACTGCGGCTCGATCCACATGTCGATCATCCCGATCACCAGGATCAGCAGCACCGCGAACATGACCAGCACCCATGGCCTGACCTTTCCTGCAAAGGGCAGGAGCAGGGTTTCGCGATTGTCGGAGGTAGTGGTCATCGTCGGTTCTGGGCGTCCGGTTCCGCGGCCCGAAGGGATGGGATCCAGCGCCGGATGTCACGGCGCGATCACCGAGAATACTCCGGTCGCGGCGGCGGTCTTGATCTTCTGGTTCTTCGCGTAGGCGGTCCCGGCGGCGGTGCGCAGGGCCGCGGGATCCTTGCCGGCGAGCCAGGGCTCCAGCGCGTCGTGCAGGATGAAGGCCCCGGGATACATGAGCTGGCTGGTCAGCAGCACCGGCCGGACTCCTGCGTTGCCGAGCCGCTGGCGGAAATAACGGTCGCTCAGGCAGCAGAGCACGATCGCATCGGTTTTGCCTTTCGCCTTGGCGGCGGGGGGCTCGATCGCGGTGTCCATCAGGACGTTGTGGCCGATGAAGGCGACGAGCTGGTTCTCGCCGGAAAGCATGGCCGCTTCGCAGGCGACATAGCAGTCCATGAGGTTCGAGCCCCGCCAGGCTTCGGCGACCAGCACGGCCTTGGCGGAGACGTGGCGGAAGGTCAGGCGCTCCAGAATCCGCTCGTCGCCGGTGGTCGTCTCGCGCTTCTCCAGCTTCCAGCGGCGGCTGGCCTTGAAGAACGATTTGAGGCCGTCCGAGCAGCCCCAGTAGAGGTTGTCGTCGGGTTTGTCGCCGTCGCCGATCTTCGCACCGACTTTCACGATGCCTTGGGTGGCGTTGTCGCAGAGGCCGACGAAGACGGCGATCCGCTTCTCTTCGGCGCGGAGGGTGAGGGTCAGCAACAGGAATGCGAGGAGTCTTGGAATCACGGGGGCAGGTGGGTTGGGGAAGAATGGGCTGGGATTACCCTCGGCGGCGGGCAGCATCTTCAATATTTCCAAGCCACTTCATCGCATCTTCACGCAATCACGTCCAGCCTGCCGCCGTCCATGTCCGTCGCCTCGTCCCTCCGCACTCTCGTCCCCCTCGTCATCGGCCTCGCGGTCGGCGGCATCGGGGTGAAGCTCTTTTCCGAAAGCCTGACGGGGCCGGAGGAGTCGCCGGAAGCACGGGCGGCGAAGCTGGAGGTGGAACTGAAGCGAGCCGAGAACCGGCTGGCGGCGCTGGAGGGCAAGGCTGGCCGCAGGTCGGGCAAGACGGTGAGCGACGGCTTGCGCGAAATCGGCGATGACCTCCGTGCGGGCCGGCCGGTGACGCCTGAGGATGTCTTCCGCGCGACCCAGCCGCTGATGCGGGATCTTGCACCGATCTTTGACCGGATGCGGGTCAAACAGCAGAAGCAGATGATCGATACGATGACCGGCGAGATGGCGCGGAAGTATGATCTGAACGAAGCGCAGCAGGAATCGCTGAAGGCGTGGTTCGGACAGCGGGCGGAGGAGCAGGCCAAGGCGTGGAGCGATCTGGTCGGGCAGGAAGGCACCACGCTGGAGGATCTGGCGAAGGCGGCACGCGAGGCGCGGCCGGACGATGGTCTCGATGACTTCATGGCGACCACGCTGAGCGGAGATGAGCTGACGGCTTTCAAGACCGAGCGGATGGCGGAGCGGGCCGAGCGGGTCCAGCAGGAGGCGGACATGAAGGTCCAGCGGCTGGATACCATCGTGGGGCTGGACGACACCCAGCGCGATCAGGTCTTCGGCATCATGGCCCGCGGGTCCCGAGATTATGATCCGGGGATGAAGCTTGAAGGGATCGGCGGTGAGATCGGGAACACCCCGGCCGGCGACCGCCAGCAGGCGATGCTTTCCGTGCTTAGGCCCGACCAGCGGGAAGCCTACGAGGCGACGCGGCAGAAGCGCCGCGAGGAAGCGGCGGCGGAGATGCAGGAGATCGGCCTGAGCCTGCCGCCGGAGTGGGACCTGCTCGATGACTTCGATTGATCGCATGAATGCCCCACCCTTCGCTGCCACCGGCAGCCAGCCCCCGGCCATCGACATCCGCGACCTGCGGGTGGACTACGGGAACTTCGTCGCGGTCGACGACCTCACGCTCAGCGTCCCGCCGGGCGAGGTCTTCGGCCTGGTGGGTCCGAACGGCGCCGGAAAGACCAGCACCTTCCGCGTTCTAACTACCCTGATGGAGCCGACTTACGGCGAGGTGATCCTCGACGGGGTGGACGTGCTGGAGGACATCGAAAGCGCGCGGCGGATCATCGGCTACATGCCCGACCTCGCGCCGGTGCCGTCGGATTTGAAAGTCTGGGAGTTCCTCGATTTTCATGCCGCCGCCTACGGTCTCGGCACCAAGGCGCAGCGCCGCGAGCGGGCCGCCGAGTGCCTGGAGGAAGTCGCTCTAACCGACCAGCGCGACAAGTGGTGCAAGGAGCTTTCCCGCGGCCAGACGCAGCGGGTGGTGCTGGCCAAGACGCTGCTCCATCGGCCGCGCGTGCTCATTCTCGACGAGCCGGCGAGCGGGCTCGACCCGCTGGCCCGCCGCGACCTGCGCAACGCGCTGCGGCGGCTGGCGAAGACCGGCGCGACCGTCTTTGTCAGCTCCCACATCCTCAGCGAGCTCGCCGAGATGTGCACTTCGCTGTGCGTGATGAACCGCGGCCGCCTGCTGGCCTCGGGCACCGTCGACGAGGTCCGCCAGCAGATGGGTAGCACCGAGCGGACGCTCACCGCCACCTTGCTCGGCAGGCAGGAGGAAGCAGCATCGTGGCTGTCCGCGCAGCACGCGGTCCACGACCTGCGGATCGACCTCAACCAGGTGATCTTCGGTTTCAAGGGCACCGACGAGGCCCAGGCCGACCTGATGGAAGGACTGATCCGCCTCGGCATCCGGGTGCGTGCCTTTGAAGAGAAGCGCTCCTCCTTCGAGGACATCCTGGTGGAAGTCGCCGAATCCAACCGCCGCCCATGAATTCCCATCCGCCTTCCCGCCACCCGGCTTGGAAAATCTGGAGCAATCCGGTGTTCCGCCGCTACTGCCGCTCCCGGCTGCGACCGCAGGGGCTTGGGGTGTCGCTGCTGGTGACCGTGTTGATCGCCGGCTTCATCGTCACGATGGTCCGTGCCGTGAGTTTGCGCAGCGGTCTGGACCCTTCCGATGCAGCGCGCTCGGTGATCATCCCGCTGCTCTTTCTCCAGGGCGTCATCCTGTTCGTTTTCGGCACGGCGCAGGCCGCGGGCGGCATGACGGCGGAACGCGATGAGGGCGTGATCGATTACCAGCGGCTGATCCCGATGTCGCCGCTGGCGAAGGTCCTCGGCTATCTCTTCGGGCTGCCGGTCCGCGAGTATGTGATGTTTCTAACAACCCTGCCTTTCTCCGGCTGGGCCTTGTGGACGGGTGGTGTGGCGTGGCAGGTCTGGCTGCCTCTTTATGCGGTCGTTTTCACTTCGACGCTCACCTATCACTTCACCGGTCTGCTAACCGGAACCGTGGCCAAGAACCGGCGCTGGGCCTTCCTCGCGTCGATCGGGCTGGTCTTCTGCCTCTACACCGTCATCCCGCAGATGGCGAAGTTCGGGTTGGTGTTCTTCAAGTACCTGACGATCACGCCGGTGGTGGAGGAGAGTCTTCCCGGGCTGTTGCCGAAGACCGTCGGGGCCGCGGTCGAGTCGATCCAGAAGCTCGCGCCGACGGTGAAGTTCTTCGGTCTCGATTTCTCGGAAGCGGTCTTCACCGTCTTCTCGCAGGGAGGTCTGATCCTGACCTTCGTGGTGATGCTGTGCCGGAAATGGCGGCGGGGGGAATCGCACCTGTTAGGGAAGACCTGGGCCACCGGATTCTTCATCTGGATCCAGACCTTGTTGCTCGGCAACGCGCTGCCGCTGATTGAAACCGGCAGCCTGTTCCCGTCGCGGGCCTTTACCCGGATGGTCCGGGTGGTCCAGTCCCGTCCGCCGGAACCGATGGAAGCGGTGGCGATGTCGGGGATTTACGGCTTGGTCACGCTGGTGCTGATCTTCATCCTGGTGGCAATCGTCACGCCGTCCACCGACTCCCAGCTCCGCGGGTGGCGGCGGGCGCGGAAGCAGGGCGATACCTCGCTTTCGTTCTTCTCCGACGCGGCGACCGGCTGCTGGGCGGCCATCGTGATGGCGCTCGCCGGGGCGGGCGGATGGTTCCTGTTCACCCGTGGGCTGGTCGAGTCGCGCTGGTTTCCGGGGCACGAGGTGCCGGTCGGAGTCTTGGGTCTGTTCGCTGCGGTGCTGCTTTCGGCGGGGGTCGGCTATCAGGCGCTGTTAGAAGCGAAGGGCGGCCGTCATGTGACCCTCACGGCGATCTTCGTCGGGGTGGTGCCCATCATGATCGGGGCGGTGATGGCGGTGAGCGAGAACCTAGCGCCGGTCGCCGTCTGGCTGATCGGGATGTCGCCGCTCAGCCTGCCGGTCTATGCCTCATCGAGCTTGCTGTCCTTGGCGGAGCTGCCGGAAGGACTCGCCCGAGCGATGCCGCGGGCTTTCCAGTTCTGGCTTTTTGTCGCGATTCTGAGCTGCTGCTGGCTGGTCAAGAATCTGTGGGCGGCGCGGCGGGCGATGGCGAGGAGGGTACTCGATGCCCCTGCGGGGGATCGTTGAAGTCGTGGATTCCGGAGGGAAGAATGAGAACAACGAAACTGGCGAAACTCCGCGAAAGTGAAGACAGGGAGAGAGTGGATTTGAAGCAGCTCAGGTTTGATCAGGCCACTCCTCCAGCCCTCCGGAATCCCGACAATTTCGTCCCTTTCGTGGTTCCAATTCCGGGATTCAAGCTAATCGGCCGAAGCGTTGTCATCATCTCCCGCCTTGAGCGCCTCGATCGACTGACGCCGTCGCTCGGCGAGCAGGGTGCGGGCGGCGGCGACGAAAACGACGACGCACAGCACGCCGGCCGCGACGTTGAAGGGCGCGGCGGGGTCGCCGCTGGAGAGCTTGGCGAGGGCGGGCAGCGAGCGCATCCCGCCGAGGAAGGCGAGCATTCCGGCACCGATGAAGCCGTGCCATTTCGCCCGCAGGGAAAAGAGGCCGCAGATGACCCAGCCGCCGCCGAGGGTCAGGCCGCCTTGCAGAAGCGAGGGATCTCCCGAGATGCGGAAGGCGAGGGCTCCGAGTCCGCAGAGGAGAAAGCCGGCGATGAAAATGAGGGCGCGCATGGGGACGACGGGGACTAAAGTGGCTGCGGCATCTTGCCGCAAGCCTGGGAGACGAGGAAGGCTTGCGGCAGCCTCACTTCGCTAAAGCTACGAGGGGTAGGGGATGCCGCAGCCACTGTCAGAAGACCGCATCCGCCTCGGGGCCGAGGGCGCGGACCCACTGGCGGAGGTCGGGGAAGAACTGGTGGAACGCATTTTCGAACACCTCACGGTTTGCGATGAGGTCGTCGATCGCATCGTGGATCGGCGCGAAGCCGGGATGACGACGGGAGACGCGCTTGAAGACGTGGTTCAGTCCTTGGTCGGTGCCGTAGTGGCCGAGCCAGTTGTCGGCAATGCGCTCGTCGAGAGAGTCGCTGAGTTCGGGCGGGAGAATGTCGGCGTGTGAGCGGAGGGCGGCGTCGCAGGCGTCGGTGAATTCCTTGAGCGGGACGGAGCTGTGATCGGCCCAGTGTCGGGTGAGGAAGTGGTCGTGGATGATGTCGGTGATCGCCCCGGCGAAGCGCCGCCGGTTGGGGGCGATGAAGGCCTTGAGGTCGAGGGTGATGCGGTGGGAGTCGGTGAAGCGGTCGATCGCGCGGTGGCGGACGATGCCGTGGAGGACGGCTTCGGGAAAGGATCCGCGCAGGGATTCGGGCCGGCCGGGCACGAAGTCGCCGAGCAGATTGCCGACGCGGGAGGCGGCGTGTTTTTCAGCGAGCAGCAGGTGGGCGAGGTAGTTCAATGCGGGCATGATCGGTGCTGGGAGAAGTAGCGCAACTTTGGAAATGGAGATGGCGGGGGGCGGCAACGCGGCAGCGACGTAGCGCAACTTTGCAAGTTGCGACGGTGCGCGGGTCGCCACTCGTTGAAGGTCCGTGGTGTGGGTGCGCTCCTTCGTCGGAAGAGCAGGACAGCGACGTGCTCGGAGGCTTCGACCTTCGATGGGAAGAGCGGCCGCACCCAGCACGCAACTTGCAAAGTTGCGCTACTTCGCCACGCTCGCCACATGAGCTGGATCTGGTGCAACGGCAGCTATTACGAGGGCCCACTGGCGGTGTCGCCTTCGGACCGTGGCCTGACGCACGGGCTGGGAGTGTTCGAGACCTTGCTGGCGCTCGAGGGGCAGCCGGTGGCGCTGGATTTGCATCTGGCGCGGATGAGGGACGGGGCGGAGAGGCTGGGCTTGGATGGGGGGAAGTTGGGGGAAGCGGAGATCTCCACGGCGATGAGCGGTCTGTTAGAGCGTGCCGGCTTAGCCAAGGGTCGTGGCCGGGTTCGGCTGGCGTTGAGCGCCGGAGCGGGGGACTTGAGGCGTTTGGAAGGAGGGAGCGATGCGCTGTTATGGATGACTGTGGCCGTCTGCCCTCCGCCACCGGAGTCGATGGCGCTAGTCACGGCGGGCTTTCCGCGCAACGAGCGCTCGCCGCTTTCGGGGATCAAGTGCGCATCCTATGCAGAGAACCTGATCGCGCTCGATGAGGCGCGGAGGGCGGGGGCGGACGAGGCGCTTTTTTACAACACACGGGGAGAGCTGTGCGAGGCGGCGACGGCGAACGTGTTCCTGGTGTGTGCTGGTGAGGTGCTCACCCCGCCGCTGTCGTCGGGTTGTTTGCCGGGGACGATGCGGGCCCGCGTGATGGCACGGATCGCGGTGAAAGAGCTGCCTCTCACAGCGGCGGATCTGCCAGCCGCCGAGGAGATCTTCGTGACTTCGGCGACCCGCGGGGTGGTGCCGGTGGTGAGGGTGGATGGACGGGTGTTGCCGGCCGGTAGGGTGGCGGCGAAAGTCGCGCAACTTTGCAAGTTGCGATGGGGGGCGGCGGATCTCGCCCCCTGAATTCGTAGCACCCCGGCGTGGCGAGCCGCGCCCTGCGCAATACGTGCAACGATGTGCTACATCGGCACCAGAGGTGCCGCGCCGACTTCCTCGGCGAGTTCCTTGAACTCTTCCAGCTCCGCCGCGGTGAAGTGCAGGCCGCCGGCATCGTCGGAGCGCTTGCGGGCCTGGGCTTCGAACTGGCCGGGGAGGATGCAGCCCTCGTTGCCGTGGCCGAAGACATCCTGGAGCACCGCCTTGAGGTTCTCCATCTGGTCGCGGCCTTGGGCAAAGGCCCCGCCGGAGATCGCGTCGGGGTGGATCACTTGGAAATAGAACGCGGTGCCGGTTTTCTCACCTGCCGGGGCGAGCGACGGACGGCCGCGCAGGGTCGGCAGCGAGCCGCCGATCAGACCGGCGTAAAGCTCGTTGATCAGGCACATCGCGTAGCCCTTGTGGGCGCCGAAGGGCAGCAGTGAGACCGCCTCGTTGGGGTCGATCGTCGGCTTGCCGTCCTTGTCGACCGCGGCGTCGGGCGGGAGCATTTTGCCTTCGCGCTTCAGCGCCTGGACGCGGCCCATGGCCACCACCGAGGTCGCCCAGTCGCTGACGACCGGGTAGCCGATCGCTGCGGTGGTCGGGAAGCCCCAGGAATGCGGGTTGGTCCCGAGCGTCGGGAATTTGCCGCCGAAAGGAACCACCTCGGACAGCGCGGAGGTGCAGTTGGTGTAGGCGATGTAACCGCGCTCGGCGGCCTCCATCACGTAGCCGCCGCCCCACAGGTAGTGGAAGGCATTGTCCACGCTGACCTGGCCGATGCCGTATTGGTCGGCGAGTTCGATGCAGCGGTCGATCGCCCGGTAGGCGACGCTCTGGCCGAGCTTGCGGTGGGAATTCCAGATCTCCGAGCCGGGAAAGCGGGACTTCACGACTTCGATCTCCGCGCCGGGGACGCAGCCGCCGACCGCGCTGCCGAACAGGTGGTCGAGGTGCAAGGCCTTGAGCGCGTGGTGGGTGCGGATGCCATGACGGGCGGCCTCGGCGGCCAGCTTGGCCCCTTCGGCAGCCTCATCGGCGGTGAATCCGCGGGAGCGGTAGGCGGCTTCCACCAGTTGATCGTGGGCGGTGCGGGAGACGGTGAGGAATTCGGACATGCAGGGGCGGGAATCGTAGGAGGCGCCCAGCAAAGAGCCCCCTGTCAGACAACTCAAGCGTGGAATCCGTCGTCGGGCGTGCAGAATACTTCGGGGAGCTTAAAGTTCACAAAGCTCCACAGGTGGTATGGAATTTTTTTAATGGATACAAGATATAGGTGCTTTCCAACCGGAAGCTTTCCCGCAGGGGATTCCGGGTTAGAGTCACCGATGTCCGGAATCCCTCCCGGACCGAACCTCCAACCTGATTCTGTCGAATGTATCTCAAGTCCCTGGAAATGTACGGCTTCAAGTCCTTCGCGGACAAGACGAAGATCGAGTTCCACCAAGGCGTCACTGGCATCGTCGGGCCGAACGGCTGCGGCAAGTCGAACGTCGTCGATGCCATCCGCTGGGTGCTTGGCGAAACCTCCGCCAAGGCCCTGCGCGGTGGTGAAATGGCGGACGTCATTTTCAACGGCACCGAGAAGCGCAAGCCGCTCGGGATGGCCGAGGTGACGATGACGATGGCCGACTGCGAGCAGGCGCTGAAGGTGGACTACAACGAGGTCTCGCTGACCCGCCGGGTCTTCCGCGACGGCAAGTCGGAGTACCGGATCAATGGCACGCTCTGCCGCCTGAAGGACATCCACGACCTGCTGATGGACACCGGCATCGGCCGGACCGCCTACTCGATCATGGCCCAGGGCCAGATCGACCAGATCCTTTCGTCGAAGCCGGAAGAACGCCGCATGGTGTTCGAAGAAGCCGCCGGCATCACCAAGTACAAGCGCGAGAAGAAGGAGGCGCTGCGCAAGCTGGAGTTCACCGAGGCCAACCTGCTGCGGGTGTCCGACGTGCTCGCCGAGCAGGAGCGCCGCATGAATTCGCTCAAGCGCCAGGTCGCCAAGGCCCGCCGCTACCAGGCGCTGGCCGGTGACGTGCGGATCCTCGACACCCACCTCGGTCACAAGCGCTTCGTCGAGTTCACCGCGGAGCGCGATGAACTGCGGACCTCGATCCGCTCGCTCGAAGCGACCGAGTGCGAACTCGAGCGACTGATGGCCCCGAAGGAGGAAGCGGTGGCCGATGCCCGCTTGAACGCCCGTAATTTCGAGCAGGAACTCGCCGACCTCCGCCAGCAGCTCAACGCCCACCGCAACCAGCTCGCCGCCGCGCAGGGCCGGGTCGCCTTCAACGAAGAGCGCAAGGCCGAACTGGAAGGGCGGATTTCGCAGAACCGCGAAGAGATCGAAACGACCCGCGAAAAGCTCGCACAGCAGGAGTTCGATGTGGTCGCCGCCAACGAAGCGTTGGAGCAGCTCGCCCGCCGCATCGCCGAGCAGGAAATCCAGCTCGCCGATCAGGAAGAGCGCACCCGGATGGCCCGCGGCGGTCGTGAGGAGATCGAGGCTCAGCTTCGCGAAGCCCGCGCCGAAGCGAACCGCGCGCAGACGATCATCGCCTCGACCCAGGCCCGCATCGAAAGCTCGCTGGCCCAGCTTGAAACGAGCCGCGAACGCGCCCGGATGCTCGCCGACGAGGAACAGCGGCTGACGCTGGAGAGCGAGGAGACCTTGGAACAAAGGAACCGCATCGTCGCCGAACTCGATGAACACTCCGCCCGCAGTGCCGAGTTGGAAGAAGCTTTCCAGAAAGCCGAGCGGACCTATCAGCACACCCGCGGCGACCTCGATGCCTCGCGGGCCGCGGCGATCGAGGCCAACAAGCTGCTTGCCCAGCGCGCGTCGCGTTTCCAGGTCGTCCGCCAGCTCGTGGCCAGCGGCGAAGGCTTCAAGAAGGGCACCCGCAAGGTGCTCGACGGTCTCGACGACGCCGAGCGCTTCAAGCCCGGCATCCACGGCGTGCTCGCCGGCTTCATCGAGGCCGACCGCAGCTGCGCCCGCGCCATCGAGACCGCGCTCGGCGGACATTTGCAGGCCGTGCTGGTCGCCGATGAAAAGCTCGCCGACGCGATCATCTCGCGCCTCACCGAGAAGCGCCTCGGCCAGGCGGCGATCCTGCCGGAGACCTTTGTCGGCCACTCGGTCAGCACCCAGATGGAAGCGCTGCCGGAAGGTGCCGTCGGCTGGGCGCTCGACAAGGTGAAGTCCGATCCGCGGGTCGCCCGGGTGATCGAGAAGCTGCTGGAGAAAGTCCTCATCGTCCCGAATTTCGCCACCGCCCTGCGCCTCCACTCGTCGATGCCCGACATCACGATGGTCACCCAGGCCGGCGAGCTGTTAGGCGCGGAAGGTGTGATCCACGGCGGCGATGCCGGCGAAGGCAACGTCTCGGTGCTCGAACTCCAGAACGAAGTCCGCGACCTCGAGACTGAAGTCGCTGGCCTGACCGAAGCCGAAGCCGCTGCCCGCCAGCGCGTCACCGACCTGGAAGCCCAGCTTTCGCAGCTTCAGGAGGAAGTCGAAACCAGCCGCGAGCGCGTCCAGCGCCACAAGGTCGAGCTTTCCACCCTGCAAGGCCAGCTCACCCTCGCCAGCCGCGAGGTCGAGAGCGTCCAGACCAAGCTCGAGAACGTCCGCTGGGAGCGCGGCGAACTGGAAAGCCGCGAGCAGATCGTCCACGAGGGTCGTAGTAGTTTGGAAGCCGAGCTGGCGATGGCCCGCGAACGCTTGGAAGGCCACGAGGAGGACCAGCGGCGCTTGCAATCGCAGGTCGAAGGTTCGCAACGCGACGAGGCCGAGCTCCAGCAATCGCTCAACGAACTCCGCACCTCGTTGGCCGTCGAACGCCAGGCCAAGCAGGCCGCCGAGGCCCAGCAGCAGCCGATGGAGGCCCGCCTCAGCGAGCTGCGCGAACTTTCGATCCGCCGCGAGACGGAGATCGAGTCCTTCGTCCAACGCATCGAAGCGGCCGCCGCCGAGAACGCGCGGCTGGCCGAGGAGGTCGAGACCCACCAGGCCGAGTCGGAAGACCTCGCCGCCGAGATCGAAGGCCGCGCCGGCCGCCGCAACGAGCTGATCGAAGCGATCGACAAGGCGGAAGCCGAGCTGACCGAGTCCCGCCGCCGCTACTCGAAGGCCTCCGAACAACGCGGCCGCGAGGAAGTCGCGGTCACCAAGATCGAGCTCCGCCTGGAAAGCCTGGTCACCACGATTCTCGAGCGCCATCAGGTCGAACTCTCCGCCTTCGAGCCGGATGCCCACGCGCTGCTTTCCTGCATCGCCTCGCAAAAGGCCCAGCGAGCCGGTGGCGGTCGCCAGACCTTCGTCGAGAGCGAGGACAGCGAGGACGAGGAACCGGCGATCATCGTGGTCGATGCTTCCAAGTCGGTCGACGAGATCCCGGTGCTGCCGGGCGAGATGACCGGCGAGCCGGATTGGAACTTCGTCGAATCGATTGTCAGCGAGCTCAAGCGCCGCCTGGACTCGATGGGCCCGGTCAACGTCGACGCGATCGAGGAATACGAGGAACTCGAGGCGCGTTACAACGATGTCCGCTCGAACTACGACGACCTGGTCAGCTCGAAGGCGAACCTGATCGAGGTGATCGACAAGATCAACGAGGAGACCCAGCGCCGCTTCAGCGAGACCTTCGCCCAGGTGAAGCTGAACTTCCGCGACATGTTCAAGGAGCTCTTCGGCGAAAAGGGCCAGGCCGACCTGATGCTGATCGACGAGAATGATCCGCTCGAGTCCGGGATCGAGGTCATCGCCAAGCCGCCGGGCAAGAAGCTGCAGAGCATTTCGCTGCTGTCCGGTGGCGAGCGTTCGATGACCGCGGTGGCGCTGCTGTTCTCGATCTACATGATCAAGCCGAGCCCGTTCTGCGTGCTCGACGAGCTCGACGCGCCGCTCGACGAGTCCAACATCAACCGCTTCGTCAAGGTGCTGGACCGCTTCATCGACAACAGCCAGTTCATCATCGTGACCCACTCCAAGCGCACCATGGCCCGCGCCGACGTGATGTATGGGGTGACGATGGAGGAGTTCGGCGTCTCCAAGCCGGTCGGCATGCGCCTGACCAGCAGCGAGGACGTCGCCGCCAATGCCAAGGGCGAAGCGCGCACCGCCGCGCAGAAGGCGGCGCTGAGGCTGGATGCTTGATCGACTAACAGATTCTTCGACAGAAGAGGGATGGGGGACGGTGGGTCGACCTGAGTGGGTGGGCTTGCCGTCCCCCGAATTTTATCCAATCACGGTAGCTCATCCCCCTCCTGCACCTTGCCCTTCGGCACCATCGCCATCGCTTTCAGAAAGCTTTCGTGGGATGCCCCTTTGGCGCGTTCCGCGATGATGTCGTAGGTCTGAAGGGCGGAAAGCTTCTCCGCCACAGCCAGGCTGATGAACTGGTTGACGGAAATGCCATCCGCTTCCGCGGCGTTCTTCAGGTTGCGGTGCAGGGAATCAGGGAGTCTGACGCTGAGGTTGCTCATGGGAGAAGTCGGATGACTTCGGAGGGTTTCACCACCGCGATCCAAGGCTCACGGCCGGAGGGTTGGTCGGAAGACGATCTCAATCATCAATCTGCGATCAACAATCGAAAATTGGAGCGGCGGACCGGGAGGGATTGCCTGCGGCCATGCCAGCGTGCGCTGCGCGGGGATTGGATCTGCTCGCGAA
>JBIPNO010000041.1:0-48124 GCA_044372775.1 Haloferula sp. | reverse complement strand
CGGCGTGAAAAAACTGGAGAGCTTCGGCGACTACGAGCCGGACCCGCGGCACATCCAGATCGGCCGCCGCAAAGGCAGGAAATCCCTTGTGGAATCAACCTTCAGCATCTTAGGTTGACGCCAATGACATCGAGCCTTGCGTCCCCGCTTGACCCGCTCGGGCGGCCTGAAATGCTCCCCGCCGATCCAAACCCGGATTCTAACACGTATCATGAAAACCCTCGAAATCATTGGAACACTCGGAGGCATTGCCATCGCCGGGTCCGCCCTCGCGAAAGACTCCCCGGTCGGCGGTGACGCATCAGCCACCACTCCGGCGGCGGCCTCGCCTTGGGAATGGTCCGCGGCCGCCGGCCTCGGCCTCGCCGACGGCAATGCGGAAGCCCTCAACTATTCCATCCAGCTTCTCGGAACCTACGCCGAGGGCAGCAACGAGGCCTTCCTCGGTGCGGACTATTTCTATGCCGACAGCAACGGCCTCGAGACCGCCAACGCGTTCCGTGCTTACGGCCAATACAACCGGCTTTTGAGCGACCGGCTCTATCTCGGCGTCTTCGGCCAGTATCTCACCGACGACGTTGCGAACCTGGACTCCCGCACCGACCTCAATCTCCTGGTCGGCTACTATCTGATCAAGAACGACCTCACCAGCCTGGCCATCGAAGCCGGTCCCGGCTACTCGTGGAGCGATCAGGGCGGCACCACCGATGACTATGCCACGATCCGCTTCGCCGAGCGCTTCGAGCACCGCTTCAACAGCCGCGCCAAGATCTGGCAGTCGCTCTCTTATGTTCCCGAAATCTCGGATTTCGGAAACTACCTCCTGACCGCCGAGCTAGGCATTGACACCCAGATCACGAAACAGTGGGCCTTCCGGACCTTCGTGCGGCATCAGATCGACAGCACGCCGGCACCCGGCTTCGAAAAGGGAGATACCTCGC
This sequence comes from Haloferula sp., assembly GCA_044372775.1. Taxonomy (GTDB): domain Bacteria; phylum Verrucomicrobiota; class Verrucomicrobiia; order Verrucomicrobiales; family Akkermansiaceae; genus Haloferula. The sequence continues at coordinate 47,183 of JBIPNO010000041.1, read as the reverse complement.
TCCTCTTCGGCCTCGCCTACTCCCTCGCCGGCTTCCCTGAACCGGGCCCGGCGGGCCGCCGCACCTTGAAAGCCGACCGCACCCCGAAATCCCTGCCATCCCATGGCTGGAGCAGCACCGCGGCACTCGGTCTCTCGCTCGCCAAGGGGAACAGCGACAACCTCACCGCGAACGCCGTCATCGAAACCGCCTACCGCGAGGAACGGAACGAACTCTTCGCCAACCTCGCCTTCAATTTCGCGGAAGACAACGGTGCCACCAGCATCGACAACATCCGCGCGGCCATCCAATACAACCGCCTGCTCAACGACCGTCTCTACGCGGGCTTCGGCTCCGGTTATCTCCGCGACCAGATCGCCGACGTCAGCTACCGCTTCACCCCGGCCGCCGTCCTCGGCTACTACGTCGTCAAAAACGACAAGGTCAACCTGAGCTTCGAAGCGGGCCCCGGCTACACCTTCGAGAAGACCGGTGGAGTGGAAGACGACTTCCTGGCCGTGCAGGCCGCCGAGAGGTTCGCCTGGGCACTGGGCGACCGCTTCGTCCTGAACCAGGCCGTCGTCTACAACGGCGCTGCCGACGACCTCGGAGAGGACTTCACGGTCACCGCCTCGGCCTCGCTCGACACCGACATCACCGCCAGCCTCGCCTGGCGTCTCGCCCTCGGCTACACCTACGACAACCAGCCTGCGATCGGTCGCGAACACCACGACACGACGCTCTCCACCGGCGTCGCGTTCAAGTTCTGATCGGCTCTCTCCATCTCTTCAGGGCCCTGGACGCGATCTCCGCGTCCAGGGCCTTTGTCTTGAAGGCCGGACAGCCGGGGTTCCTGTCCTTGAATTCTGAGTTTCTCAGCGATTCCAATGAGCTTCACGCGACGGATTCCAAGGCGACCGGCACGGATCGTTCGTGGGACCCGGCGGAACCGTGGGTGATGAGAGCGTGGATTGAATCGCGTTCCCCAACGATCATCGTGGAAGCGGGGCGAGCGGGAGTTGCGGCAGCGGGCTCCGCTCGCCATCATGATCCCGTCATCTTTCCAGCCCAAGATGCATCCTGATCATGCGCCTGCTCCTCGTTGAAGATTCCCGCTCCCTGCGCGAGACCCTCGCCCGGGCCCTGCGCCGGTCCGGCTATCGGGTGGACGAGTCGGGCGACGGCGAGGAAGCCCTGTGGAAGGCCCGGGAAACGAGTTACGACGTGCTGGTTCTCGACGTCATGCTGCCGGGACGCGATGGCTTCGAGGTCCTCGAAAGCCTCCGCGGCGAGGCAAGCGAGGTGCCGGTGCTCATGCTCACCGCACGGGACAGCGTCGCGGATCGCGTCCGCGGCTTGCGGCAGGGAGCCGACGACTACTTGTGCAAGCCCTTCGCCCTCGAAGAGTTCCTCGCCCGGGTCGAGGTGCTATGCCGCCGTGGTCATGGCAAGCGCGGCAGCGTGCTCCGGGTCGGAGACCTCGAAATCGACACCGCCGCGCTGCGGGCCAGCCGCGCCGGCGTCGTCCTGACCCTGACCGCGCGCGAGTTCTCGTTGCTGGAGCTTCTCGCCCTCCACGCCGGCGAGGTTCTCTCCCGCACCGCCATCGAGGAAGGCATCTACGACGAACAGGTCTCGCCGATGAGCAACGTGGTCGATTCCGCGGTCTATGAGCTGCGCAAAAAACTGGCCGTCAAGGAAGGCCTCCCGCCGCTCATCCACACCCGCCGCGGACAGGGCTATTTGCTCGGGGAGGTGGTATCGTGAGATCCATCCGGCGGCGATTGGTCGGGTGGCTGCTACCGGGGTTCCTTCTGCTCTGGCTGGCGGGGGGCGCGGCGGTCTACGTCATGTTTCGTAGTTCAGAGATCGCGCGGATCGATGTCGAACTGGAGGAAGCCGCGCGCTCCGTGCGCCTCGGAGCGATGGCCGATGCGGGCGAGGTCACAGCGGCCGGTCGCGGCACGCGCTGGCGGCGTGCCCGCCTGCCGGAATTCGACCAGGCGGGCAGCGGTGCTTATTACATGATCCGCGACTCCGGGGGGAAGACGCTGGAGTCGTCGCCCTCGCTCGAAGGGCGGGTTCTACCGCCGCCCGGCACGGACGACGGACGACCGGTGACAGTGCGGATGGACGACGAGGAGACGGTGCGGATGGTCGCGTTTCGCATCGGCCAGAGCGGCCCCCCGGCGGCCCGCCGCGGCCGCGGCCAGCGGAAGCCGGAGCAGAACATCGCGGTCGTCGCCCTGAGCTTGCGCGAGGTGCGCCGTTCGCTGGCGGGCTTGATCACCGGGCTGGCGGTGGCCGGCGCGGCCGGGGCCGGGGCCGGTGTCCTGCTGATCGGTCTGGCGCTGAGGGACGGCATGCGGCCCCTGCGGCGGCTGGCGGACGAGGTGGCGGCGATCGCACCCCGCACGCTGTCGACCCGCTTCGAAACGGTCGGACTGCCCCGCGAACTGGCTCCGGTGGTGGATCGGCTGAACGAGCTTTTGGAACGACTTGACGCCAGCTTCGAGCGCGAGCGGCGTTTCAGCTCGGACCTCGCCCACGAATTGAAAACCCCGCTGGCCGAGGCACGCAGCGCGATCGAGCTTGGCCTCCGCTTTCCCGAGGAACTGGGCCCCGATCAGCAGCGGCGGATTCTCGAAACCTGTCTCCGCATGGAGCGCTTGGTGGCATCGATGCTCCGGCTGGCCCGCCGCGAGTCGGCGGGGGCCTCGGACGCCGGTGCAACCCTGCTTGGCCCGCTGGTCTCCGAGCGGTGGTCGATCGTCGAGGACCTGGGGCGCTCGCGCGCTGTCTCGCTCGACCTGCGGGTCGAGGCTGCGGCAGAGGTGACCGGCGACCTCGATCTCTGGAGCCAGATTTTCGACAACCTGCTCGGCAATGCGGCAACCTACGCGGCGGAAGGATCGGCGGTCAGGGTCGAAAGTCGCGTGAACGGCGAGATCGAGGTTTCCAACCTCGCGCCCGGGCTGCGGGAAGAGGACCTCGGGCGGATGTTCGACCGCCTTTGGCGCAAGGACGAGGCCCGTTCCGACGGGTTGCACAGCGGGCTCGGGCTGTCGATCGCCCGCGCTTGCGCGGAAGGGCTTGGAAAGCGGATCGATGCGAGCCTCGATGCCGCCGGCCGGCTCACACTGACGATTTCCGAAGCGCAACCGGGCTGAGTTTTTTGCCGGCATCATCTCCGGGTCATGTTGTATCGCCATGATGGGCAGCGCCAACTGGCAAACAACCAATCCAAAGGAATCGATATGAAAACGACCATCATTGCAGGAATCGCGGCGCTCTGCCTCGTCAACGCGGGCCTCGCCAAGGGCGGGAAGAAAGGCGGCAACGGCGAATTGTTCGACAAGCTCGATGCCGACGGCAGCGGCGAACTCAGCAAGGCCGAATGGCTTGCCGGACCGGCCAAGAAGCTACCGGAAGGCAAGGCCGACGCGGTGTTCGGCAAGGTTGACAGCGACGGCAGCGGGTCCATCGACGAAGGCGAATGGGCCGAGGCCAGGCACGGGCACAAAGGCAAAGGCAAGGGTGCCGGAAAGAAAAAAGGAAAAGGCGGTGCCGCGGGCAAAGGGCCTGGCAAGCGCCGCGGTTGATCCTTTCCTCCACGACCCGGGCCCGGCCTCAATGGCCGGGCCGCAGGGGGTCCGGAGCGTTTTCGGCGGTCATCCCATCAACCATCAGGAACAGAATCCCGCGCTCTCCGGGCGTGAGTGAAAGCGGAGTGGTCGTGGTCCGTTCCGCCAGCAGATGGACCACGTCGGCGCAAACAAGTCGCCGGGCGGTTTCCGATAGCGCCACGAGGCCATCGACTGCTTCCTCCGAGGCCTCCTCCCCGACAACCCGCAGGTGCTCGATAACCCACCGTAGCAGGTGCCCGCCGGTCACAGCGCCATCGCTTGAGTAGCGCACCTTGCTCAGGTCGCGATGCTCATTTCCGACCCAGCAGTTCAAGCATGGCATCGGTGCCCTAGTCACCGAGGCGGAGGAAGAAGCGCCCGCTGCCGTCGTCGTGGTAGCCGAAACTGCCGTGCGGACGCCACCGCATCTCCGCCTCCGCGGCCCCGGCAGGATTGCCACTTGCTCGCACCGCGGGTTCCCATCATGCACTCACCCGCCCGATCACCTCACCTGCCTTCACGCCGCGGTCTCCTCCGCCGCACCGCGATGGCCGGCATGGGAACGGGCTTTGCCACCATCTGAAATCGCAAACCCGTCCCGACCCGTGAGATTCCTTCTTTCCATCGCCTGCTCGATCCTCGCCTGCCGGGCTTCGCCGGTCGCGGAACGCCCCAACATCCTTTTGATCTTCGCCGACGACATCGGCTACGAGGCACTCAACTGTTACGGCGGCCTTGATTTCAAGACACCCCATCTCAACCGCATGGCCGAACAGGGACTCCGGTTCAGCCGTGCCTACACCAACCCCGTTTGCACGCCGTCACGGGTCAGCCTACACACCGGCCTCCACGCGAACCGCCATCGCCATGTCTCGGTGCTTCCCGTCCACAACGGCACCCGGGAAAAGGTCGATTTCCAGAAGATGCCCACCTTCGCGCAGCGGATCCGCGCGAACGGCTACCGCACCGCCCTTTCCGGAAAATGGCAACTCGCCACCCTCCAGCACCACCCCGATCACATCCGCGAAGCGGGCTTCGAATCCTGGTGCGCATGGCAGATCTGGCACAAGGGCGCGAAAACCGACCGCCATTGGAACCCCACCTACAACCAGAATGGCAAGATCCGCCAAGACATCGCCGACCGTTTCGGGCCGGATGTCCTGGTCGAATACGTGATCGAGCGGATGCGCGGGGCGAAGGCGGAGGGGAAACCCTTCCTGATCGTCCACAACGAACTGCTGCCGCATTGGCCCGTGGTTGAAACGCCCGACGACCGCAGGCTCCGGCGCGAGGCCAGCCTGCCGAACTTCATCCACTACATGGACAAACTCGTCGGACGCCTCCTGGACGGGGTGGAAACCCTCGGACTCCGTGACAACACTTATGTCATCTTCATGGGCGATAACGGCACTTGGGAACCCGATTTCAAGAATCCCATGGCCGGAGAGCCCGGCGAAGGGGCCCACACCCGGCACACCACCGCCGGCAAGGTCAACGGCGGCAAAAACGAACTTAACGACGGAGGCAGCCTTGTCCCGCTTCTCGTCTGGGGCCCGCCTTCGTTACCCAGCGGCAAGGTTTGCGACGATCTCGTGGACGTCGTCGATCTCTTCCCGACCTTTTGCGAACTCAGCGGCACGGAAATCCCCCCCTCGCTCGCCATTGATGGCCGCAGCCTCGTGCCCCAACTTCGCGGCGAACCCGGCATCCCCCGTCTCTGGACGCACAACGCCCTGAGCGCAAAATTTGGCGGCGAAACCCTCTTCGATGGCCGCTTCCGCCTGTTCCGCGACCACGACAAATTGATCGACGCCCGCGCCCTGCCGGTGGAAAAATCCGCCGACCCGCAAGATCCCGAAGCCGCCGCCGCCAAGGCCAATCTCGAAGCGGTCTTCAAAACCATCCGCCCCGACGGACCCCGCCCGCCCGTTCCTTTCGGCAGCTCCGCGAAATAATCCAGAGCCCAAAACCCGGTTTCCCCGATCCCACCCATGAAGCATCTCTTCATTTCCCTCGCATTCTCCCTGCCACTTTGCTCCGCCGGGAAACCACACGACATCGTCGTCTATGGCGGCACTTCCGGCGGCATCATCGCCGCCATCCAGGCCGCGAAATCGGAGCGCTCCGTGGTGCTCGTCTCCCCCACCCCCTATCTCGGCGGCCTCACCACCAGCGGTCTCGGCTGGACCGATCTCGGCAGCGATTCCATCCTCGGCGGCCTGAGCCGCGATTTCTACACCCGCGTCTATCAACACTACCAGAATGACGATGCCTGGAAGTGGGAGAAACGCGTGGAATACCGAAACCAAGGGCAGGGACAAGCCGCGTTGAACCCGAAGACCAGGCTCGCTTCCGTTTTCGAACCCTCGGTCGCCACCGCCGTGTTCGACGCCATGCTCAAGGAGCACGGTGTCACCGTCGTCACCGCCCGGCTTGATCTGAAGAACGGCGTCACGATGGACGGCAAGCGCATCCAAAAAGTCCGCACGGAAGACGGCCGCGAATTCGCGGGGAAGATCTTCATCGACGCCACCTACGAGGGTGACCTGCTCCCCGGTGCGGGCGTCGGCTTCACCACCGGCCGCGAATCCTACGCCACCTACAACGAGACCGTCAGCGGCATCCAGACCAAGGGTGCCGTTAAAAACCAACTGCCCGACGGCATCGATCCCTACCTGCGGCCCGGCGATCCCGCCAGCGGCCTGCTGCCCGGCGTGAATCCCGACGCCGGCGGTGAGGACGGGCAGGGCGACCACCGCTTGCAGGCCTATTGCTTCCGCATGTGCCTCACCGATTCGCCGGAAAACCGCGTGACGATTGGAAAACCGGAGGGCTACGACGAGACCACCTACGAAATCCTCTTCCGCGCCATCGAGGCCGGCCAAAGCAGGGATTTCACCAAGTTCAGCCTGATGCCGAACCGCAAGACGGACTCCAACAACAACGGCGGCATCTCGAACAACCCCGTCGGTCTCAATCACGGCAAGGACTGGAACTGGGCGACCCTCGATCACGACCAACGCCTCGCCCTCGCCAAGCAACACGAGCACTGGCAGCGCGGGCTGATGTGGACCCTTCAAAACCACCCGCGCGTGCCGGAGAAGATCCGCAAGGAATACTCGGCATGGGGCCTGCCCAAGGACGAGTTCACCGACAACGGCCACTGGCCGCACCAGCTCTACGTCCGCGAAGCACGCCGCATGGTCTCCGATTTCGTCATGACCGAGCACCACTGCCGGCGGAAGCAACCCGTGCCCGAATCGATCGGACTCGCCGCCTACACGATGGACTCCCACAACGTCCAGCGGCATGTGAAGAACGGCATGGTCAAGAACGAGGGCGACATCCAACTGCGCATCCCCGGCCCCTACCCGGTTTCCTACCGGGCCATCGTCCCGAAGAAGGCCGAATGCCAGAACCTGCTCGTCCCGTGGAGCCTCTCCGCCAGTCACATGGCCTTCGGGTCCATCCGGATGGAACCCGTGTTCATGATCCTCGCCCAGAGCGCCGCCACCGCCGCCGACATCGCGATCCAAAGAGGCATTTCCGTGCAGGACGTGCCCTATGAAGTTCTGAAAAACCGCCTGATCAAGGATGGCCAGCGCCTGAATCCCTGAAGGGCACCGGTGCCACCCGCACTGTCCCCGTGCATACTCATTTCCTCCCCATGAGCTTGAGCATGGCCTCCGCGCACTCGTCCCCGAGGCGGAGGAAGAAGCGCCCGCTGCCGTCGTAGTGGTAGCCGAGATTGCTGCCGTGCAAACGCCACTGCATGTCCGCCTCCGCGGTCTCGGCAGCGTTGCCATTGGCTTGCACCGCGTCCTTGCGCATCCGCCAGATCGCGACTTCGGGGGTCGTCAGCGGCCAGCTTTCCACCGCCGCCACCGTGCCGGTGAGTGCCGGGGATTCCGCCGCTTCGCGCTGGGCCTTGGCGACGTTATTGGACATCGCCTCCTCGGGAAAGGCGGGCGTGCCGAGCACGCCGATCACGAAGGGCATCTTCGGCTGCTTCACCTCTTTCCGGAGATCCTGGATGAAATGCACCATGTTGCTACTGTAGTTCCCGTAGAACTCGGGATCGAACTGGTCGTTGAATCCCTGGAACCAAAGCCCTCCCGCCACTTCGAAGCCAGCCGCCGGATCATAGCCGGGATGATACGCCTTGGGGTCGGCCAGGACCTTGCGGACGAAGCCGATCATCTCGTTCCAGTAGAATCCCGCCGCATCCTGCTTGGGCATCTCGCCGGGATTGGGCAGGCGCCTGGCAACCAGTTCCTTGCTCCGTGCATTCAGCTCCGCGAGTTTCGCCTGCTCCGCCGCTTGTTGATCCTTGGGCAGCTTGGCGATCTTGGCTTGCAAGCCGCGCTTCTCGTTTTCAGTCGCCTTCCAGTCCCTGTCGATCTGAGCCATGGCCGCCGGCGTGCCGCCGCTGGCGAGGTATTGATCCCATGCGGCCTTCCTTTTCTTCCAGTTCTCCACCTGCTGCTTCTCGTTGGCCGTCTGCCGGTAGGGCCCTGCGGACGGGGGGCGGAAATCATAGTGCAGGGACTTCCCACCCCACGCGGTCTTGATGATCAGGACCGGTTGGTCGAGTTGCTTCTCCAACAGGATGCCGAACGCATACTCGGGGCCGAAGGCGGTCGGCCTCGCACCATAACCGGTGCTGAGCGGGCCGGTGACCATCCCCGGCTGGGCGGCGCGGTTCACCCCGCCGTAGGCCGCGATGAAGGTTTGCTTGCCGGCCGGGAGATGGAGCTTCGATTGCCATGCATCCGCCAGTTCCACGGGGTCCTTGATGCTCTTCACGGCGGCGGCCGTCTCAATGACTTTCGGATCGGTGATGCCCGGGGTGAAAATCGCGGCCAGTTCCTTGTCGCGGGCCACCCGGGCGGCCTCGGTCTGGCGTTTCTTGAAAACCTCGTAGCGCTCGGCGCGCACCTTCTCCACCTCGGCATCCAGCGCTTCTTGAACGAGCGGGCCGAGATCCCTGGGCGACAATTTCGCGTTGGCCGGATCCTTGGCGAGCGCCTCCCGGATGGAAGCTTCGGACTTCTGCCGGATCTCGCGCGGCAGCCCCGCGGTGAGCATCGCCCACTCTTCCTTCGTCGGCACGTAAGCCGGCTTCGGGACATACGCGAGGGTGGAGACCTCGGCGTGGCCTTGCATGTTCGATTGCCCGGCGAGGACAAAGACCAGCAACTTCTTGTCGCCCGGCGCGGCGCTGAGACCGGGCCCGGCGAGCAGGGCCGCGACCGCCGTCGCGGAGATCAGATTCCGGGCGCTTCGATGGAGTTTCATGTTATGATTGGTAGCTGTTCACAGTTTGCCCCAGACCCGCTCCATCACCGCATAGCCGGCCGGATCGTGCTTTTGGAGCTCCGCACGGACGAAGGGATAGAAGTCGTTGCGGTAGAAATACGCCTCGGTGGCTTCCGCGAAGTATTCCTTGTGATTGGTCGTGGCGTAGTGACGGACGGTCTCGCCATTGAAGAGCAGCACCTTCTCGTAGCTCCCCGCTTTCATCCCGGTCTCATAGGCCTTGAGGATCTCAGGTTCTTCGAAACCAAGGATCTGGTCGTGATACGCGTGGGCCAGTTCGTGCAGGATCACCGCGGGATGCTTGAGCATCTGCCCGCGCGACAGCAGGGCGGAGGCCTGGGTGACGTGGACCTTCTTTGCCAGCGCCGGATCGTAGCCTTGGGCCGTCAACCATTGCTCGCTGGGATGATACTGCATCGCATGGAGTTCAGGGTGCGAATGGTCGATCCGGATCTCCAGCTTGCGCAGATCGGCGAGCTGCTTCTCGGGCATCAGGATCGCGATCCGCTGTAAGTGATTGGCCAGCATCTTGAGCGCTTTCTCCCCCTCTTCCTTGTGGGCTCCGCTTACGAGTTGCGTGTCGGCATGCACGGTCCAGCCTTCCATCTCGAGCTTCACGGTCTCGACCCAGCCGATCTTCTTCCGCGTCGTCTCGACGGGAGCTTGCTTGGCACCCTCGTTCGCGGTCAAGGCCCCGGCCGCGAGAAGAACCGCCAGCAGCAGGCAGGGCAGGCCGAGTGCAGGCCGGGATCGGAGAATTAGGGATGTCATGGAGAAGCTGGTAGCAGCGCGGATCCGCATTGGCGAGGCAGGAGTCGCCTCCCGGGAAATCCATGTAACATTCCCGCCGCGCCGTGGTAGAAGCCGGGCGGACCATGCCCGCGCCCGATTCCCCGCCGACCCTCTTCGCCACCACCCGCTGGACCCTCGTCCAGGACGCGGCCCGTGGCGGCGACCACGGGGCCGTCGCGGCGCTCGGCGCATTGTTCGCCACCTATTGGCAGCCCCTTTACCGCTATGCCCGGCGGAAAGGGAAATCGAAGGAGGACGCCGAGGACCTGGTGCAGGGATTCTTCACCCATCTTCTAACAGCCGATGCGTTCCGCGACATCGATCGCGCCAAAGGCCGCTTCCGCTCCTTCCTGCTCGCCTCCTTCCAGCACTGGATGATCAACGACTGGAAGCACGCCTCGCGCGACAAGCGCGGCGGCGGGATCGCCCCTCTGTCCTTCGATTGGGAGAGCGCCGAAAGCGGGCTCAAGCTGGAGGTCGCCGACGATCGCAGCCCCGACCGGATCTACGACCGCGAATGGGCCGTCGCCCTGCTCGACAAGGTGCTGCGCGACCTCGAAACCCTTGCCCGCGAGGAAGGCGCAGCCGAGCAGTTCGAACGACTCAAGCCCTGCCTCACCGCCAACTCCAGCCGCATCGGCTACGCGACCATCGCCACCGAACTCGGCATGAGCGAAGGCGCCCTCCGCGTCGCCGTCCACCGCCTCCGCAAGCGCTACCGCCATCTGCTCACCGATGAGATCGCCCGCACCCTGTCCTCGCCCGAGGCGGTCGAAGAAGAAATGCAGTCACTCTTCGCCGCACTCGCCGGGTGATCTTTTCTTGGTAACATTTCCCGCCCCACGCTTTTGAGGAAGGCAGACCACCCGATCATGACCGCTCCCACCTGCCCCGACTGCGGCACCGCGCTGCCCGCCGATTCCCCGCAGTCGCTCTGCCCCGCCTGCCTGCTGCGCCAGGCGCTGGCCTCGCGGACGGTGGTGAACGGCGACGCCCGGAGTTCCGCGCCACCCCCGACCCCGGAGGAAATCGCGGACAAGTTCCCGCAGTTTGAAATCCTCGAATGCCTCGGCCGCGGCGGCATGGGCGTCGTTTACAAGGCCCGCCAGAAATCGCTCAACCGCCTCGTCGCGATCAAGATCCTCGCCCCCGACCGCGAGCACGAACCGCGCTTCGCCGAACGCTTCGCCCGCGAGGCGGAACTGCTCGCCCGGCTCAATCACCCGCACATCGTCACCATCCACGACTTCGGCGAGACCGGCGGCCTGTTCTACCTCGTGATGGAGTTCGTCGACGGCGTGAATTTACGCGATCTCCTCCGCGACGGTAAGCTCGAGCCGAAGCAGGCGCTCGCCATCGTCCCGCCGATCTGCGAGGCGCTGCAATACGCCCACGACAAGGGCATCGTCCACCGCGACATCAAGCCGGAGAACCTCCTGTTAGACCGCGAGGGCCGGATCAAGATCGCCGACTTCGGCATCGCCGCGCTGATGGGGGCCGACGGCGAAAACTCGGGAACCCCGCCTTACATGGCCCCGGAGCAAGGCGGCGACCGCACGGGCATCGACCACCGCGCCGACCTCTACGCGCTCGGCGTGGTGCTTTACGAAATGCTCACCGGCGAGCGACCCGGCAAGGACCTCATCGCGCCGTCCCGCAAGGTCCAGATCGACGTCCGCCTCGACGAGATGGTGCTGCGCGCCCTCGAGAAGCAACCCGAGCGCCGCTATCAGACGGCGGGTGAATTCCGGACGGTGGTGGAGACCCTGCAAACACCGGACGAGCCACCCCCCGCGATCATTCCACCCTTGCCCGTCGCCACCCCCGAAGCACCCGGCCCCTTCCGCCGCTTTTGGTGGCTCTTCCTCGTGATGCCGCCGGTCTGCATGCTGTTAGGCCTCGGGTTCGGCTTTCTCTGGGCGACCTTCGCGCCGAAAGTTTACGAGGCCAGGACCGTCGTCCAGTATGCCCGGTCCGGCGCATTCAGCCAGCCGGAGGAATGGATGAACTGGGCCGATTCGATGCGCTCCAACGAATCGCTCCAGCAGGTCAGCGAGCGACTGGATCTTGATCGAAGCTGGATGGTCCCGCACGGGCAGGCGGTTCCGAAGCTGCGCAAGCTCTTCGGCGTCAGCCGGATTCCCGGCACCGACCTTCTTGAGTTGAGAGTCCGTCACACCAATCCCACCGAAGCGGCCGCCATTGCCAACGAGCTGATCCACGTCGACCAGGCCCGCGCCACCGAGGGGAACGTCAGCCGGATAGGCTTCATCGTTCATGAGGAAGCCACCGTCCCGACAAGTCCGGTGTCACCGAATGCTCCGCTGGTCCTGGCGATCTCGGCAGCCGCCGGCTTCCTGCTCTCCCCGCTGGCCGCACTACTTTTGATCCTGTTCTTAGGGCGGTCTCGCACCGAGGCGAAGGCTCACCTGAACGCCCGACCCGGCCCTGTTGCCCGCTTCTTGCTGCTCTCCACCACGATCGCATTCCCCGTGGGGCTGCTCGGCGCGGGCTTGGGCTGGCTATTGAGCCATCTCATCCCGCACAGCGACGGATCCCAAATCCTGGCCCGAAACCTGGCCCTGATCGGAATGATGCTATCGCCGCTGGCTGCCCTGGGGCTGATGTTTTTCCAAAGCCGTCGCCCGGGTGGGGCTTACGATCCCTCTTCAAAATCAAGCAAGAGGTGGATCCTGGTTTCTCAACTTGCCATGGTCATCCTCGTGGTCCTCGGCAAGTCCTGGCTCATTCCAGCGGCCCCGTCCCCAGACGGCGGGAAAACCCTGATCGGCCGCGCGAAGTTCGACTTCAAAATTCCGCAGACCCTCAGCGGCGGATGGGGCGCGGAGCTGCCGGTCTTCGAAGGGGAAACCTCTCGCTGGTTTCCCTCGAACGGACAGCAGGTCCAGATGAAGGACGGCAGAACCTTGCATCTCCGGGTACTCGCCATGGCCCCTGCCAATCGACCGCCCAAGCTGTTCGTCGGCATGTCCGAAGATGGGAAGGAGTGGAGCAGCCAATCCGAGGAAATCGGGTGGGAAGCCGGCACCGCCACCATGGACCTCGACCATGGCGTGAAAGCCACCCTCCGCTGGAAGCCTCAAACAAGCCCTGTTGCCGAATCGCATCCAAAGTCGCGCCTGCCCGTCGTGGTCGGCGTCGGCGTCGTCCTCCTGCTGATGGGCGGTATCGTGATCATGGTCCGGCTCGCCCGATCCACTCGCTCGACAGCTACCAAAGCCGCCGGGATCGGTTGCACGGTGCTGCTGCTTGCCGGTCTCCTGCTGGGCCTCTTACCCGCGGTTTCCTACTACATGTTCCACTCCGCGAGGAACGCGGCGGTCCTATCCGAGCGGCAAGAGCAGGAGATGGCGCAGATCGAAGCCGAGGCGGAAAGAAGCTCCTCACAAGCTGCCCCCGAAGCCACGACGATCCAGCTCACCGTCCACGGTGCCGTCGCCCGCCCCGGCAAATACACCTTGCGCCCCGACGCCACCCTCCTCGACGCCCTCGCCGCGGCCGGCGGCTGGACCGACAAGGCGAAGCTCGACGAAGTCTTCTTCAATGACGGCGGCAACCACACGAAGCACGACCTCCGCAAGATCCTCGACGGCCGCGATCCCAACCCGGCTCTTTCCACCGTCCGCTCCGTCTTCGTCGCCCGCCGCAAACCCTGAATCCTACGGTCATGTCATTCTATCCCATCCAAGCGATCCTCCTCTACCTCTCGCTCCTCTTCGCTCCTGCCGATACCCAGCGTATCCATATCAGCGGCGTGGATTTCTCCGGCGTATTGATCCGCGATGCCGCCGGCTGGAACCTCACCGGACCCGAGGACCACAAAGCCCTGTCCATTGAAGGCACCCGTCTCATGGATGAGGCTGGCGGCAAAGAGGGATCCATCGACCTCAAGGCGTACGTTTCCAAAGCCGCGGGTCATGATTGGGAAAAGGAACCCACGCTCACCCTCCCGGATGACGTGAACGCCGAAGCCTTCGTCATCGAAAAGACCCCGGACGGCTTCAAGCTCCGCAACAACCGTGGTAACGAAGGGATCTACAACTACACCGTTTCTTACGTCCGCACCGACCAAGCCGGCGGCCCGACCTGCAATGTCCTCGGTGCCGTGAAGCAGCCCGGCATCATCGCACTCCAGGAGGGCGACACCCTGCGCTCGGTTCTTCTCAAAGCCGGCGGCCCCGCGGGCAAGATCACGCCGCCGCTCGTTTGGCTGCTCCGCGGCGAACCCGGCGAGACATTATCCCAACGCGAAGGCTTCGACCTCGCCGGCGTGCTTGAAAGCCGTACCGCAAACCCCGTGATGCGCGACCGCGACACCCTCTACGTCGAACCCACCGTCCTGCTCGAGCTCGCCCGCGACGACTCGCTCGCGGTCGATGGCCAACCCTGCACCGACGCCGACCTTCCCGGCCGCCTCCGCGACCTCGTCGAAGCCGGTGTCCGCAGCGCCACTCTCCACACGCACCGCGACACACCGCACGCCCGCAACAAGACCCTCTTCGACGCCTGCATCAAGGCCGGCATCCCGGCCGACCGATTGAAGCCCGTCGGCTCGACCGCCCCGGATTGATCCCGACGATTCGGAAACAGGGCAGTCAACCTACTGCCCGGCCTCTTCCCAATCCCCGGGCCCGTGACCTTCGCCTCGAAGTTCAAGCTTGCACGGTTGTCCGGAGGGTTACACTCGCGGAGGTCAAAAGGCCCGAGTCCCTCCAAGCAAGCCGCTTACCCGCAGGGACCGGCCGATCTTTTGCCAGTGAAGCGCCCGCGTTCACACCGGAAGCCCCGTTCGTCCTTCCACCCTCAAAACTTCGTTTCCATGCCTCCGGTCCGTCCCATCCGCTCCATCGAAGGCCTCCCGTCAAAAGCCGGCTCCCGCGGCTTCAAGAGCGCCCTCCACCTCTTTGCCGCGGCTGGCATCGCGCACGCCACCCCGATTGAAGTTCTCAATCCCTCGGGCGAAATCAACAGCGGGGTGGATCGATCCCCCATCTCGGGCGCTGCGGTGATCGGCTGGATTTCCAACGGCGGTCAGGTGATCAACGACGGCACCGACTACGGCAACGGCGGATGGCGGCTCTCGTGCGAGGACAGCCAGGAGATCCGCCAGATGACCGGACACAGCATCCAGACCGGGGCATCCTACTCCCTGCGTTTTGACGCCGCGATGTTTGCGACCGGCTCCTCCAACGGCAACGTGACTCTGATCGGCGGCGCCACCAAAAACGGGAATTTCAATGCGGACACCTCCGGGACCAATTCGCGAACATTTGCCGATACACCCAATTGGCAGAATCTCGGCACTGGCAACCAAACTGCGGAAGCCACGAAAACCGACAATGCCGTCGATGGCACCCGCAACGCGGTGGTCAAAGAGGATGGAACCCGCATCTTCGGAAACGACACCGGCCACACCCTGCAAACGGGCGATACCTTGCGGGTCTCCTACCAATGGTGGGATGGGGCGAATTGGAACGATGCGGCCGACCGGATCGGAGTGTCCATCTTCACGACGGATGACAACACGCTCACGGGAACGAGAACCATCATCGAGACCAGGTTGTCCGCCCTGTCCGCGGTCAATGGTGCTTATCAATCCGAAACGGCGGACTTCGCGGCCATCCCCGCATCGGCGAATGGCAAAAGGCTCTTTGTTATTTTCCAGGGAGTGGATGGCAATTCCAGCAACACAGGTTTCGCGCGGCTGGATAACTTCAGCCTTCTCCTCACCTCGGGCGACGCGGGCGTTGATCCCGCATCGAGGGTGATCATCGCGGATCTTTACGTCGACAACAACGGCACGCCCCTGCCGGTCGCCACCCGGACCTACCCGTTCAAGACCACCACCGTGGGATCCTGGAATCACTACCATCTCGCGGTGCCCGCGGGCACCCTCGACACCCACGCGGGCAAGACACTCGGCATCCGTTTTCGATCGCAGGATCTGGGCTCCGGAAACTACCAGTCCGTGGACAACGTCCGCCTCGACTTCTGGCCGGCCGACTCGCCGAACGGCGCCTTCACCACGAACTGGAATGGCACTCCGAACCAAAGGTGGGCGGGGCCTGGCTATTGGGCCAACCGATTGCAGGACTGGCAGGTCAGCGGCAGCCGGGTCCAATGCATCGATGGCACGCGCGAGCGCCTCACCTTGCACCGGCCCGGCACCTCGATCCGCGGCAACGGCGGGAATTTCACCTTCAGCGTGCGGACCGGCTTGAACACCGGCACCAACAGCACAGGCTCCCGCGCGGGATTCCTGTTAGGTGCCGCCCCAAACGTGGACTGGCGGGGGGCCTTGCTGGTGCACGACGGATTGGGCCGCGACTTCGGTCTCTTCATCGGCATCACCGGAGGAGGAAACCTCGTCATCGAGGATTACTCGACCGGCTCCGTGACCGCGCTCGCCTCCGCGGCCGCCACCGGAGGATTCGCCTCCGACACCCGTCTCAACCTCGCCGCCACCTACAACAGCGGGCCGGGCACCTACACGCTCACGCTGACCGCCTTCGACAATTCCAACACCCCGATCGGCACCATCAACACCTCGGTTCCCTCCGACCGGGTGCTGGGGGCATTCGGCCTGCTCAGCAACTTTGGCAGCTCCGCGGCCACCCACTGGTTTGATGATTTCACCGGCAACGGTGCCGCCCTGCATCCCGAGACCGACCGCCACCTCGCCATCCTCGGTGCGATGCACACGCTTTCGAAGGGCAAGCTCAAGCTCACCGCACAGCTCTCGCCGCTGAGCCTGGCCTCGAACCCGACGGTCGCTCTCGATACCTGGAACGGCGCGTCGTGGGACCAGATCGCCACCGCGCCGGTGGACAACACCGACAACCTCTCCTCCTACACCGCCACCTTCGCCATTTCCGGATGGAACGATACCGTGGACAAGGATTACCGGCTCCGCATCAACATCGGAGGCACCGACTACACCTGGACCGGCACCATCCGCCGGGACCCGGTCGACAAGGAGGAACTGGTCATCGCGATGACCACCTGCCAGCGCATCAATGACGGCAACATCCAGACGAATGGCTTCGACTGGTCGCCGGTGATGCTCTGGCAGCCGCATGTCGCGTCCTACCGCCATATCGCAAAACACGACCCGGATGTCCTTCTCGCCCATGGCGACCAGATCTATGAGGGTCAGCCCACTTCCCCCGACAAAAGCTCGGCCACCGACCGCCAGCTCGACTACCTCTACAAGTGGAACCTGTGGGTGCTGCAAGTGCGGGACCTGACGCGCGAAGTCCCGACCGTCGCGATTCCCGATGATCACGATGTCTTTCAAGGCAACCTCTGGGGCGAAGGCGGAATCTCCACCACGGATGTGGACACCGGCGGCTACACCGAACCGGCGTCCTGGGTGAAAATGGTCGAACGCACCCAGACCTCCAACCTGCCCGACCCCGATCCCTACCATCCCGTCCAGCCACCCCCGCCGGCCAACTCCACTACCGGCATCGGTGTCTATTTCACCGGCATGACCTACGGTCGGCTGGGATTCGCCGTTCTCGAGGACCGCAAATTCAAGAGCGGCACGCAGAACCCGCCGGCCGTCGGGGAGCAGCAGCTTCTCGGAGAGCGCCAGCATGAATTCCTGCGCCAGTGGAACAAGGACTGGGCCGGACAAGACCTGAAGCTCGTCGTCTCCCAGTCGCCGCTCACCAATCTCCGCACCCACGCCGGCACCGGCTATGCCTACTTTCTGAATGACAAGGATACCCACGGCTGGCCGGCCCACCGCCGCAACGAGGCGTGGCGGCTGCTCCGGGTGTCGCGCATGTTCCAACTGGCCGGCGACCAGCACCTCGCCACGCTCGTCCATCACGGGGCCGATGGCCCGCGCGACGCCGGCATCTCCTTCACCGCTCCGGCCATGGCGAACTTCTTCCCGCGCAGCTTCAACCCGGTCCACAACGCCAGCGGGACCACGCCCACGGTGAGCCCCTACAAGGGAGACTACTTCTTCAACGGCGCCGGCACCCTTCCCGACGGCATCACGCCCAACCGGACCGCCAGTGACCCCCAGCACTTCGCCGTGCTCGGAGCCGCAAACTCGCGCGAGTATTATCAGCAGACCACCGGCATCAACCCGGCCAATTACCACGATCGCGGCGCCGGTTATGGAATCACCCGCGTCAACCGGATCACCCGTGAGATCACCGTCGAATGCTGGCCGATCCACGCCGATCCCGAATACCCAAGCACCGGATCCCAGTTCTCGGATTGGCCGCAAAGCTTCCGCCAGAATGACAACGATGGCCGCGCTCCGACAGGATATCTGCCCCTGATCGACACCCACTGGAGATCCAATCCCGTGGTGCGCGTCTTTGACGAATCCACCGGCGAACTGGTGAATTCCCTGCGCATTCGCGGCACCCGCTATCGCCCGCCGGTTTACAACAACGCAACGACCTATCGGGTCGAGATCGCCTATGATGATGTGACCCTTTCCGAAACCCGGAACGGGCAGACGGCAAGCCCGCCCGGCAGCGCATCCATCCGCTCGTTCCGAGCCGTCCAACCCGGCATCCTCTCCGGCGCCTCGACGCTGCTCGAATGGGATGTTGCCTCGCCGGCGACGCTTTCGATCAACCAGGGAATCGGCAATGTGATGGCTTCGACCGTCGATGGCATCGGCTACCTTGAAGTAGCCCCCACCGCTGACACCACCTACTCCCTCACGCTCAACGGAACGATCGTGGCCCAAACCACCATCCTTGTGTTTCCCGGACGTTCCTCCTGGGATCCCACTCATTTCACACCCGCCGAACTGGCGAATCCTTCCATCTCCGGCGGCAACGCCGATCCCGACCTTGATGGCTATACCAACGATCAGGAATTCCAGTTCCAAACCAATCCCCGTGATCACTCGTCGCGTCCTCAACTCCAGGGCGAGGCGGAGCTTTCCAACGGCGAGGTGGTGATCGATTTCGAATGCTCCAGTCCCGTGGGCCAGAGTATCCCGCACTTGATCGTGGAGGCTGGTTCCGCCCTGGACGATTGGAACCCGCTTCCTTCCAACAGCTACATCGAAACCGGCCGCCAGAACAACCCCGCGCTCGGCACCACCCGCGTCTCGATCCGAGTCACCCAACCCCTCGCACCATCGACGCTAAAGAAGTTTTATCGGGCACGATGGCTGTTCCAGCCTTGATCGGAATCCGGAAAACTCATTCAACCCCCACGAATTCTGCCGGGACCTGCTTCCTGCACGATTGGCGAAGTCATGCGTCCGATCACCCTTCGATTCAATCTTCCCACTTTCGCCGATTTCGCCCCTTTCGTTGTTCCATCCTCCTTTCCGACCGGCCGCCGGAAGCCCCGGGCATGCAAGGCTACCTCACTTTGAATCTCCGGGATAGCCGGGTCTCACAGGTGGACCTGAACCACGTGGTAAGTAGTCCCGGCTTCAGCCGGACGCATGGTCCCTCTGAGCCCGCGCCACACGAACGGACCGCATCGCCCGTGCTTCGTCCGGCTGAAGCCGGGACTACTTACCACTTTGAATCCTGCTGTCGGGGTTACTTCTTTCACCTTCAGCGACTTCAAAACGAGGTTGCCCTGCCCGGGCATGCGGATTCCCCTCCCCATTCCGAGATTGCCGCAAATCCCGAACCGGTCAGCATGGCGGGCAATGAAAGCCCTCCTCTTCTTCCTGGCGGCCAGCCTGCTCACTTCAACCGTCCACGCCGCGGAAAGCCGGACCTGGAAAACGGCCGACGGCGGCAAGACCATCGAAGCCGAGTTCGTCAGCACGAAAGACGGCAAGGTCACCATCCGCCGGAACACCGACCGCAAGACCTTCACCATCGCCCTCGCCACGCTGTCCGCGGACGACCAAAAGTGGGTCGCCGAACAACAAGCCACCGAAGAGGAAGCCGCGGTGAAGTCCGACAAAGCCGGCCCCTTCGCCAAGCTGTTGACCGGCGAGTGGGAACGAAGCGAAGGACACGGCATCTCCTACCGCATCTTCGGCGCGAAGAAGCTGCGCGGTGCCGACGAGACCGGCCATCCGCTGGTCATCTACCTCCACGGCCGCGGCGGCGACGTGATGACGCCGGACCAACCCTGGGACGCGCGCTCGTTTTCCGACGAAGACAACCAGCGCAAGAACCCCTGCATCGTCATCGCCCCGCAGTGCCCGAAGGAACAAGGCTGGGACGGTAAGAACGCGGACGGGGTGGTCGGGATCATCGGCGACCTGGTGAAAAACCTCTCGGTCGACAAGGACCGGATCTACCTGACCGGCTACTCGATGGGCGGCTGGGGAACCTTCCACCTGTTAGGCCGCGAGCCGAAGCTCTTCGCCGCCGCCGTGCCGATCGCCGGCGGCGGTAATCCGAACGACGCGGAGAAGTTCAAAAAGGTCCCCGTCTGGGTCTTCCACGGCGCGAAAGACGACGTGGTGAAGCCTGAGAACAGCCAGCGGATGGTCGACGCCCTCAAGGAAGCGCGCGGCGAGGTGAAATACACCGAGTATCCCGACGGCGACCACGGCATTTCCGGCCGCGTGTATGCCGACAAGGCGATGCACGAGTGGCTTTTCGCGCAACGTAAGTGAACGGCATCGCGACCATGCGTCACCGACAGTTCATCCTTCCGTTCGCCCTCGTTCTCGCCGCCGCGGCTTGGCTGTGGCGCGGGGAACTTGAGCGCCGCGAGCTGGCGGACCGGATCGATGACCTCGGCACACGCTTGGATCGGCCGCCTGCCCGTCCGGCATCACCTTCCCGTCCCGAGCGACCCACCGCCATCGAACGCGATCCAGTGGACTGGCAGGCCGTGGCGGCGGAACTGGCGAGGGGCACCAATCTCGGCGGACTCCTCCAGACCAACGCCCGCCTGCGGGCAGCCATCGAGGCGATGTCCGTGGAAGACCTGCTCGCCGCCATGGAGGAGTTGAAGATGGCCGGCCTGGAGAAGTCGGAATTCGAGCTGCTGGAGAAACACCTGGCCATGGCGATTCTCCTCCAAGCACCGGAAATGGGCTTCCCGCGCTTCGCCGTACGGGGGAAACCGAACTGGGACTGGTTTATGGGCGGGGAGTTCAGCAAATGGGTCGCACGTGACAAGGTTGCGGCCGTGGACTGGTTGCGGCAGCACACCGGCTCGGGCGGCTATGTCCCAAGCGAGATGATCGAGGATCCCTTCTTCAAATTCCTCCGCTCGGACCCGGATACCGCCGCGGCGATCCTGGCGACCCAGCCACCCGAGGGCCGGCTGGAAGTGCTGCGATCCCTGTCGATGAACGAACTGAAGAAGAGCGGCCAGGAAGAGTGGGCGAAGATCATGCGCTCACAGCTTCCTCCAGAAGATGTGCCAGAAGCCATCGCCTGGCCGGTGATGAGATGGAGCGATGGCGACGGCTCGCCAATGCATTTGGACCAGGTGGACGCCTATATGGAACGGATCGGAGTGACCGAAGCGGAGCGAGAAGTTTGCGTGATGGCCGTCGCGCAGGATGCGGCGGCATGGTGGCTTCCGACGGGAGAAAACGTGAAGGAACCAAACCGCTTCGAACAGCTGCGGGAGTGGGTCTCGCAGCACGACCCGGCACTGCTGGAGCCCGCCACGCTGGTTGCCTTGCGTGAAGTCGCGCAGGTCGAAGGCTTTGATCAAGCCGGCGGATTGGCGCTTCAGTTCCACGAGGAAACGGGAAACGACGCCTATCTGACTGCGGTGCTGAAAGTTGCAGACGACCGGTCCGATCCCGCACTACTCCGCAATCTCATCGACCGGCTTTCCGATCCAGCGCTCCGTGAGAAACATCGGGAGGAACAAGCCCACCGCCTCGAATGAAGGACCCGGCTTCATCGCGGTTTTCCGCTGCCCGCTTCGTCTTGATCGCGCTGCCGCTGCTGGCCGCGATCCTCTGGCAAGAGGGGCAACTCGGCCGCTTGCGCGCGGAACACTCCGCCCTGCTCACCAGGGCGTCGCTGGAAGGCCTCGATCCCGCAGGAAATCCCTTGCCCCCCGGAAAGTCGGAACACCGACGCAGCGACCCTTTGGCCGAGGCTCGCGATCTGGCCCAGGTCCTGATCCGCCGCGCCGGAAGCGAGGACCGCAACCACACCGACTGGGAAGTGCAGATCCCCCTGGTGGAGCGACTCCAGGCACTCCGTCCTTCTCAACTGGAGGAGGTGATCCGCCTCCTCCTCGACGCCGGGGACATGCCGCCGGATGCGCGCTTCAACCTCTTGTTCCATCTCCTCGACCGCTTGGGTGAAGACAGGCCGGAGAGGGCACTGGAGCTGGCGGAGGAGATGGAAACCCGCCGTCCCGATCACCATGTCCAATACCGCATCGATTCGGAGATCTCATCCCACGCTTGCAGCCTTGCGGAGAAGGACCCCGAGGCGGCATGGGCGTGGTTCCTCGAGAAGCGCTCCGGCTGGGATGAAAGGCGGATTCGCGACGCCCGAGGCAGTCTGCTGATAGGGATCAGCCGCATCGACCCGGCGCAGGCCCTTCGCAAATCGGATGAGGAGGGCCATGATGGCATTGAGTTTCTCCACTACAGCTACCTCCGTGAGCAGAAGATCGCGAACATCTCGGCACTCCGCGTGTGGAGCCGCGGCGATGAGGACAGGCGCTCCGAAATGCTGGCCTACATCCGGCAGCAGACATTTCCTCTATATAATCATGAGCCCAACCGCTTCGACAACGTGATCCCTTGGATCGGGGAAGCCCGGCTGACCGACGACGAGATCGGCTTCATCATCGATCCGCAGCTCTGCGATCTCGGTCCGCGGATCGACCCGCAGGAAACGGGAAAGTGGATCGACTGGCTGAACCGGCGATTCGCGCAGGAAGAGGTCACCGGACAAATCGACCGGCTCTTCAAGAACCCGCGGACCGGCCCCGCCGCGCGGTCATGGCTCGACTCCCTGCAACCAGCCGAGGCCGCCGAGTTCACCAAGCGATACCGGCTTGAATAGCCGCCCGCTACCGCGGCCGCAGGCGGCAGGGTCGGACGCGCTCCTCCTCCCTCATTGCCAGCATTTCTCTCTCTTCTTCTTTCGCCCTTTTCGTCTCTTTCGTTGTTCCTCCCTGCCTTTGCTTCCCTGCTCGACCGCACTCTCCAATTTCCGTGCAACAAGAAGCGGAACCCTTATCAAAGTTCCCATGAAATCCCACCTCGCCCTGATCTTCCTCGCCATCCTCCCGCTCGCGGCGGAAATCCCGGTCATCCCGCGCCCGGCCGACGTGAAGGAGATCGAAACCCACCTCCGCCTCGCCAAGGGAGCCACCGTCCACGTCGCCGATTCTACCAGCCGAGATCTCTTTCTCGCCACCCTCTCCGAAGCCGCCGGCTTTCCGCTCGGCATCACTCCGGCCGATGCCCCGTCGTCGATCCAGTTCCTTGCGGAGAACATGCTGCCCGACCGCTTCCCGATCCCCGAGGGCGAGGGCTACGTGATCCGCATCGTTGCCGAGTGCGCCAACATCCACGCCGCCACGCCCGCCGGCCATTTCAACGGCCTGCAAACCCTCGCCCAGCTCATCCGCAACGCCGGCCGCGATGCCGGAGGCGTGATCAAGCTGCCCGGCGCCTTCATCGTCGACGCTCCCCGCTTCGCCTGGCGCGGCTTCATGCTCGATGAAAGCCGCCACTTCACCGGCGAGGCCGGCGTGAAACGGCTGCTCGACGCGATGGCGCGCTACAAGCTCAACCGCTTTCATTGGCACCTCACCGACTCGCCCGCGTGGCGGATCGAGATCAAGAAATACCCCAAGCTCACCTCCATCGGCGGCCGCGGCAATGAGAGCGACACTTCGCCCGAGGCCCCGGCGCAATTTTACACCCAGGAGCAGATCCGCGACATCGTGGCTTATGCGAAAGCACGCCACATCACGATCATCCCGGAGATCGACATGCCCGGCCACGCCGACGCCGCGGTCCGCGCCTACCCGGAGCACGACGGCGGCGGCTACTTGCAAAAGGGCCGCACCGACAAGTGGCCGCGCTTCACCTTCAACCCCGCGAAGGCGGAAACACTGGCCTTCCTCGATGACATCCTGAAGGAAGTCGCCACGCTCTTCCCCGATGCCGGCGTGATCCACTTCGGCGGCGACGAGGTCCACTTCGGCTGGCAGAAATGGCCGCAGCTCCCCGAGGTCCAGGCGCTGATGAAACAGGAGAAGTTGAAGGACCTCGCCGCGGTCGAGAGCTGGTTCAACCTGCGCATGGCCAAAACGATCAACGGCCTCGGCTTCACCACCGGCGGCTGGGACGAGATCGCCGCGCGCGACCTGCCCGCCGACCAGACCCTCGTCTTCTGGTGGCGCCATGACCAACCGCAGGTGCTCCGCCAGGCGCTCGACAAGGGCTTCCCCGTCGTCCTCTGCCCGCGCCGGCCGTGCTACTTCGACTTCGTGCAAGACGACTCCCACCAAGCCGGCCGCCGCTGGGGCGGCTTCAACCCGCTGGCCGACACCTACAACTTCCCCGCCGCGCTCCAGCTCTCTGCAGATGACGAAAACAAAGTCCGCGGCCTCCAGGCCTGCCTATGGACGGAGACCACCGTGACCCAGGCCCGCCGCGATTTCATGACCTGGCCGCGCCTCGTCGCCCTCGCCGAAGCCGCCTGGACGCCCGCCACCCGCAAGGACCTCGCCAGCTTTGAAAAGCGACTGCCCGCCGAGCTCGCGTGGCTGAGAACGCACGGCATCACGCCCTACGATCCCTTCGCGAAGTCGCCCGAGGTCACCGACCAGGGCGCGAAGCCGGAGTATCCCGACAAGCCGGAGTAGCCACCGGATTTTCGCCAGCACTTCATCGTTCCTTCATCCGACTCTCCTCACCTCGTCCTCCATGACCTTCGACCCCGCCGTCTTCCCGCGCCAGCTCCGCTACTGGTCGCTCCACTGCCTGCTCAACGCCGCGCCCAGCCTCGGCATCGCGCTCGGCTGGATGGGCCTGTGGCAACACCCGCCCGCGGTGGCCGCCATGTTCACGGCCATCGCCACCTTCATCGGGCTCTACTCGGTGCTCACCTCGCTGCGCGGCCCGCTCACCGATCCCAACCACCTCCTTTCCCGTGCCTTGCGGCTGGGAGCGAAGATCCGCGCCTGGATCTCCGCGGTCTCGCTGCTGACGCTCCCGACCGGCGTCCTGATGATGTTCACCCCCGACTACTGGTGCGGGCTGGCGGCCATGGTGGCGGTCAACGGCGGATCCCGACTGCTCGGGGGCGATTCACAGGTGATCGGCCCGGATCCCGAAATCAAGCCCGGCTTCCTCCCCGTTTACGCCACCACGATGGTGGAGGGCTTCATCATCTCCTTCCTGCTGCTCATGATCGCCTTCTTCGCCCTGCTCCTGCTGCAGAGCCGCGAGCGGAAGAAAGCCTTCGCCGGGATGCAAGGCACGGGCTCCCCCCGATGAATGCCCGTCCGGGTGCCGGGACCCCGGACCGCTTCGCCATCGCTCGTCCCCCCTTCACCCCACGGGGAAGCTGAAGCCAAGGCCACGTCAGGCCACCGGAACCTCACTTCGGCAGCCGCTCGATCTCAACCTCACCCGCGCCTAACAGATCCTTGAGCCGCATCCGCAGCGACGACTCCACCACGTCCAGCAAGCCGCTGCGCCGAGCTTCCGCCCGCATCTGGTTCTGCAGCTCGAGCAGCAGGAGCGAGCGGTCCTCCGGAGTGATGCTGTTCGCCCAGCCGTCCTTCTCGCTGATCGGCTGGTAGTCGATCAGCTCCACCGAAAGCACCTCCGGCTCCGGGAAGCGGGCGACCGGCTTGCCATCGACCATCGACAGGGAAACGCCCGGCGTCAGCTTGTAGCCCACCTTCACCTTGAATTCGCCCCGCACGATCAGCCGCTTGGTCCCGGCGGGGAAATAATTCAGCACGAAGGCCTCGTTCTCGAAGCTCCGGGTCGCCGACATCTTCATCTCCACCAGCGCCAGTTCCGAAATCTGGGCCGTCTCGGTGATCTCGGCCCGGCCCTCCACGATCCGGGTCTCCGATCCGGTGATCGCGCCGAGCACCCTCTCGAGCCCCGAGACCGTTCCGCCCACCCCGCGCTCGAAAGTCCGGACGCCCAGCCAGCCGAGCAGCAGGATCGTGACCAGCACGGCCACCCAGCGCAGGGTCTTCCAAAGTTCGGGATTCGCGGTCATCCGGGGCAGGATACGAACCGGCCGCCACGCGACAAGCCGGATCGCCCCCTTTGGAAACTCCCGCGCATTTCCCAATTCGGTGTTTGGCATTTCCGGCCGCTTCGCTTGGAGTCGCGGCCAGCCCATTTCTGCCACCGTGAAAGCCCACGAACTCTACACCGCCGCCGATCCCGCCCTTGTCACGCAAATGCTCGACTGGTTCCGCGACAACGACCGCAACGTCTACAAGTCCGCCGTCTCGACGCTGGCCCAGACCAGGAAGCTGCGGCTCGTCTTCATCCAGAAGAAGCCCCTCGCCGAGCAATACGCGTGGATCCTCAAGACCCTCCGCGGACGCCAGGCCGACACGATCGGCGAGCACCTCCTGCAGGCCTGGTTCATGGCCGGCAACCAGCCGATGCTCGCGAAATTCTGCGACACCATGGGCATCGAGCACGATGGCAAGGGCTCCGTCACCGGCGACCTGCCGGCCGCGATCGACGCCGCCAAGCTCGACGAGGCGGTCGACGCCCTGGTGGCTGACTTCGATCCCAAGCTGGTGGCGCTCTACCTCCACGTCTTCAATCTCCAGACGCCCGGCGGCTGGGACAGCCTGACCGCCAAGCTTGCCGCCGACCCGCGGCTGGCACTGGCCTGATCCGCCCCGCCGCTCTCAGCGTCCGGCCGGCTCTTGCAACAGCGGGTCGCCGGGCGCCGCGGCCGCCAGCTTGCCCCGCGCGGCGGCGAGCTGGGCGTGGAATTTCGCGGTCGTCGACTCCAACCGGCGCACCTTGTCGGACCACGTTTCCAAGGAGCCGGGCACCGATGCCCCGCGGGCGTTGCGGGACTCGCTGCGGGCGCGGGCGAGTTCAGCCTCCGCCTTGTTGGCGAAGCGCCGGGCCTCGGTCACGTCCCGACGGAGCGCCGCCAGCTTCCTGGCCTCCGCCGCCGCCGCCTGTTCCTCCGGGGAAACCGGATCTTCCTCGTCCTCCTCCGCCGGAACCTCCGCCACGGCGGCCTCGGGCTCTTTGGCGGGCACCGGCGGCTTCTGCAATTCTTCGGGATGCCACTGAAACCGCTCCTGCCACGACGGATCAAGGTCCTCCGGCCGCAGCCTCGAGATCCCCTGCGAGTGACGGATTTCCATCCCCTCCGGAGTCACCCGGTTGATGGTCACCCCTTGATACCTGCGGCCGACCCGCGAACTCAGTTCGCCCAGCTCTTCACCGGCCGCGGCGAGGCGGACCTGCTTGCGATACTCGGTGCGGTAGGTCCGGAAAGCCTCATCCGAAGAAAGGATCTGCTCTTCCAACAGCTTCCGCCGCTCCCGCAGGCGGACCAGTTCGCCGGCGGTGCTGCGCACGGTCTCGCGGGTGGTCTTCATCTCCTGCGCCTGCCCTTCAAAGGGCTGCACCTTCTTCTTCCACTCCCCCCGGAGCGTCTCCAGGCGACCCTCCATCCGCTCCACGATCCGCTTCTGGTCCTGTACCGTCTCCTCCAGGCTGGCCTTCCCGCTCGAGAAGCGGAAACGCTTGTCCACCAGCAGCGAAAAAGCGATTCCCACGAACACCAGCACGATGATCCCCACCAGGAATCCCACGGTGCCGGACTGCTCGTTGGAG
This sequence comes from Haloferula sp., assembly GCA_044372775.1. Taxonomy (GTDB): domain Bacteria; phylum Verrucomicrobiota; class Verrucomicrobiia; order Verrucomicrobiales; family Akkermansiaceae; genus Haloferula. The sequence continues at coordinate 19,703 of JBIPNO010000041.1, read as the reverse complement.
TCTCCGATCATCGGGTCGGCGCAGGCTGGGACGCTCCTTCGGGTGCCTTGGCCTTGAGCTCCTTCTTGATCTTATCGATCTCCGCCTTCATGCCCTCGACCTCTTTTTTCAAGGTCGCAATCTCCCGGTTGGCGTCACGGATGATCCGCTCGTTTGCCGGGACGGAATCGCGCTTCTGCTTGGCGGCGCGCTCCATGGACCGGAGCTGCTCTTCCATCTGGGGAGCCCGGCTCACCCCGCCGGTCTTGGCCCTCTCGGCCGCGATGGACATGCGCATCCGCTCGATCGCCGCCTGATTCCGCGGTTCGTCCGCCTTCGCCGTCTGGATCGCGGCGTTCGACTTCTCGATTTGCGACTCGAGTTCCGACACCCGCTCGAGCTTGGCTTTCGCTTTCTGGGCCAGCGTGGCGATCTCCACGTTGCTGCCGAAGACTTCCAGATCCTTATCTTCCCCTTCGACTACCTTCTTCTTGATCTCCTCATCGAACTGGAAGCGGTCCTGAAGCTCCGGCGGCAGCTCCGCACTGTCGATCGCCTTCGGCCCGGTAACGTCGGTGATTTGGATGCCCTTGTGATCCACTTTGCGGATCTTGACCTTCTCGTATTTTCGTCCCGAGACGGTGGTGATGTCGCCCAGATCCTCGCCCACCGCCGCCGCCCACTCGGAGGCACGGTATTCATCGCGGTAGTTCGCCCAGGCCTCGTCCGCAGCCGTCACGGCCGCTTCCGCCGCCGTCTTCGCCTGACCCAGCTCGGCCAGGCGCTTGGCCCCGTTCTCGGCGCGCAACTTCAGGCCGTCGGCCTCCTTGGCCACTTCCTTGAGGCGCTTCGCATCCTCGATCCGATCCTTGTAGTTCTCGATCTGGATCTTCTGGGTCTCAATCAAGGTTCCCTGGTCCCGGATCACCGCCTCGATTTTCTTCTGCCCGCCCTGCAATCCTTCGTCGAAGACGAACATGTAGAGTGTGCCGAAGCCGACGAGGACGAAGAGCGCGAGCAAGGTGCCGATGACGCCCGGTCCGCGGCTGCTGGTGAGAAGGTCGGAGAATCCCATGGTGGTCGTGATGAAGAATTGCAGCTCAGCGGAGGACGTACTTGCGGCGGTAGGCCTCGTGCTCTTTCTCGAGCTTGTCCTTTTCCCGCTCCAGCGACTCGATCTCGGCCTCCACCTCGGCGATCTGCGCCTTGTTGGTTTCCGCATCGGCCTTCAACTGCACGACTTCTTCGCTGCGGTCCGGCGGAACCTGCTCCAGCTTTTCCTCGAGAAGCGCCAGCTCGCCTTCCAGCTTGCTGATTTCCACCTTCTGCGCCTCGCGCTCGCGGACGAGTGCGGGGTCGTCGCTGCACGAACCAAAGACCAGGCAAAGCGCCAGTGCGCCCGCAGGACGCAAGCATCGGACAAGGGAGGATTTCATGGACTCGTAAAAGATCGGGTAGGACGCGGGATGACAACCGGCGTGGGAGTACATCTGCTGGCGCGAGGGGTGTAGGTCCAGCTGCTGCTCGCCGCCCGGATGTTCGGGATGGACCGGGCGGCATAAGGAGAAGGAATGTAGGTCGCGCAGTTCGCCCGGTAGTAGTAGTTGTAGCGGCTGCGGGAGTAGGAATAAGGATACCAGGTCGTGTAACGTTCGCGGCCGACGTTCCGCGGCTCGTCACGCAGGCGGGTGTTCGCCGACGCCACGGAAGCCACCACCGGCTGCGGTTTCGACCTCGGCCGGGCCGCTTCGGCGGCGAGACGATCCGACTCCGCCGCCCGGTCCTCCGCCTTCGCCACCGCCACCCTCTCGTCCACCCAGCTCTCGTAGGCCCGGGCGATCGCCTTTTCCTCCTGCAACGCTTCGCCGGCCATCCCGGGATCGATTCCGAACTGGCCCTGCTGCGCGGAACTCAGCTCGCTGGCGGCCAGACGCGCGCTGCCGGTGGCATGGCGGAACTCGATGCCCACGTCGGTCACCCGGGTGATCACCACTTCTTCGAAAGTCCGCCCGCCGGTCCCCGCCAGCCGTTCAAAAGAGCGGCCGACCGCATCCGAGCGCAGGGCTTGCAGCCATTCCGACCGCTCGCGATCCATCCGCACCGTGAGTTCCGCCATCTCGTCCTTCAGCATGCCCGCTTTTTCCAACAGCAGGGCGTGGCGTTCCGCTTCCTGATCGAGCCGGGCGCTCAGCCCGACCCGCTCGTCATCGCGGTTGGCCACCTTTGAAAGCCGCAACTCCAGGAGTTCGACCTGATGCGCCAGCTTCACCCGTTCGGCCTCCAGATTCAGCCATTCGGGATCCATCCTGGCCTCCGAACCCTCCCTGCATCCCGGAAGTGCCAGCAAGACAAAGCACGGCACAACTAACAGACGCTGGGGAGTTATCGTCTTCATCGGCCGGATTTCAGCAGGATCACCGGTCGGGATCAAGTGGATTTCCTTTGCGGTGGCGGAAGACCGCGAATCCTGCCAGAAGCCCTCTGTCACGGCGTGCAAGGACCCTGCCGACCGATGCACGACTTCCGACTTGTATGACAGATTGATTCCCTCCAAAACCCGCCCGACCGCCATGCCAACCCGCGTCCTCCTTACCACCTGCAGCTTCCAGGACACCCCTGGCCCCCACCACGCCCAACTTGAAAGCCAGGGCTTCGAAGTCGTCCGCGAACGCGGCCCGCTGAGCGAAGCCCGGATGATGGAACTGGCCGGCGAATTCGACGCCTTTCTCTGCGGCGACGACGCGATCACCCGCGCGGTCATCGAGAAAAGCCTGCCCCGCCTCAAGGTCATCTCGAAATACGGCATCGGCCTCGACAAGATCGACGTCGCCACCACCAAGGAGCACGGCATTCCCGTCCTCTTCACCCCCGGCGTCAACCACACCACGGTCGCCGAACACACCTTCTGCCTGCTCCTCGCGATGCAGAAAAACCTGGTCGAAACGGTCAACGCCACCCGCCAGGGAAAGTGGCTCCGCATCACCGGCCACGAGCTGTGGCGCAAGCGCATCGGCCTGGTCGGCATGGGCCGCATCGGCCAGGAAATGGCCCGCCGCGCCCACGGCTTCGACATGGAGATCCACGGCTTCGGCAACTTCTGGCCGGAAGACATCGCCGCCCAATACGGGGTGATCCGCCATGATACCGTCGAGTCGCTGTTCGCCGCCGTCGACATCATCAGCCCCCACACCAAGCTCAACGCCACGACCCATCATCTCATCAACCGCGAGCGCCTCGCCCTGATGCCCGAGGGCTCCTACGTCGTGAACACCGGCCGCGGCGAACTCGCCGACTCCACCGCGATCCTCGAGGCCCTCGATTCGGGCCGCCTCGCCGGCTATGGCACCGACGTGATGGAAGAGGAACCCCCGCCGGCCGACCACCCGCTGCTTGCGCATCCGAAGGTCATCGTCACCGCCCACATCGGCTCCCGCACCTTCGAAAGCGTCCCCCGCCAAGCCAAGAAGTCCCTCGACAACCTCCTCAACTTCCTCAACGGCACCCGCCCCATCGCCTGCGCCAACGGCGTCATCCCCTCCGACGAGTGATCCCTCCCTCAATTACCCCAATCTCCTAATCTCCCAATTCCCATGTCTTTAACTCTCCGCACCGCCGCTTCCTGCCAGTTCGACATCATCTCGCTGGGTGAAATCATGCTCCGCCTCGATCCCGGCGACGGCCGGGTCCGCACCACGCGGCAGTTCACGGCGTGGGAAGGTGGCGGCGAATACAACGTCGCCCGCGGCCTCCGCCGCTGCTTCGGCAAGCGCGCCGCGGTGGTCACCGCCTTCGCGGAAAACGACGTCGGCCGCCTGATCGAGGACTTCATCCTGCAGGGCGGTGTCGACACCCGCTTCGTCCAGTGGAAGCCCTTCGACGGCATCGGCCGCAACATCCGCAACGGCCTCAATTTCACCGAGCGTGGCTTCGGCATCCGCGGCGCGAAGGGCACCCCCGACCGCGGCCTCACCGCCGCCAGTCAGATGAAGCCCGGCGATGTCGACTGGGACGATGTCTTCGGCAAGCACGGCGCGCGCTGGTTCCATACCGGCGGCATCTTCGCCGCGCTGTCGGAAACCACCGCCGAACTCACCATCGAAGCCTGCAAGAAGGCCAAGGAATACGGCACCATCGTCGCCTACGACCTCAACTACCGCCCCTCCCTCTGGAAGTCGATCGGCGGCCAGGCCAAGGCGCAGGAAGTCAACCGCGAGATCGCCAAGTTTGTCGACGTGATGATCGGCAACGAGGAGGACTTCACCGCCTCCCTCGGTTTCGAAGTGGAAGGCGTCAGCGAGCACATCACCGGCATCGAAATCGATCACTTCAAGAACATGATCGAGCGCGCGGTGAAGGACTTCCCGAACTTCCAGGTCGTCGCCACCACCCTGCGCGACGTCCACAGCGCGACCATCAACGACTGGGGCGCGGTCTGCTGGCACGCCGGCGAGTTCCACGAGGCGACCCACCGGCCGAAGCTCGAGATCTACGATCGCGTCGGCGGCGGCGATTCCTTCGCCTCCGGCCTCGCTTACGGTTTCATGGAATTCAACGACGCCAAGATGGCCGTCGAATACGGCGCCGCCCACGGCGCCCTCGCCATGACCACCCCCGGCGACACCACCATGGCCACGGTCGATGAGGTGAAGAAGCTCGTCGGCGGCGGCTCCGCGCGGGTGGACCGGTGAGCCGTTTCGCTCAACCGGTAGATCCGTGACGCCACGCGCGTAGAGAGTCCATGGTTCTCAAACGCCTCCTCCTCTCGCTCTGCCTCGCCTCCGCCACCCTCGCCGCGGAGCCCGAGGCCGGCTTTGAATCGATCTTCGACGGGACGCTCAAGCAGTGGGAAGGCGACCCGACCTACTGGCGGGCGGAGAACGGCATGCTGATCGGCGAGGTGACGCCGGAGACGCTGCTCAAGAAGAACTCGTTCATCATCTGGCGCGGCGGCGACCTGGCGGACTTCGAGCTGAAACTCGAATACCGTGTCTCCGATAAAGGCAACAGCGGCATCAACTACCGCAGCATCCAGGTGCCCGACCCTGAGACGAAATGGGCGATGCAGGGCTATCAGGCCGACATCGACGGCCAGGACCAGTGGAGCGGCCAGAACTACGAGGAACGCGGCCGCACCTTCCTCGCCTACCGCGGCCAGAGCGTCGTCCTCAAGCCCGGCCAGAAGCCGGAGGTCGCGAAGGTCCTCGGCGACCGCGCGGAACTTCAGAAGCAGGTGAAGAAGAACGACTGGAACCAGGTCCACCTGATCGTCAAAGGCAACCGTCTCCAGCATTTCACCAACGGCGTCCTGATGTCCGAAGTCCTCGACGAGGATCCTGAGAAGCGCCGCATGAACGGTCTGTTAGGCGTCCAGGTCCACGTCGGCCCGCCGATGAAGATCGAATACCGGAACATCCGGGTGAAGCGGCTGAAGTGACGGTGACCTTAAGGAGCCACGACACTCCTGTCGTGAGCCAACCGTCCAACACGACAGGAGTGTCATGGCTCCTTAAAAGGGCCGCTACTTCTTCGACAAGCTCTCCATGTAGTCCAGCAGGCTCGCGAACTCGCGCAGCGTGAGGCCGCTGACCAGCCCGGGCGGCATCAGCGAGTTCGGCAGCTTCTCGCGCTTGGCGATGTCGTCGGTCTTGTAGGTGAACTCCTGCGCCGCGATGTTGCGGATCTTGACCTCGTCCGCGCTCTCGAAGGTGACGAAGCCCATCTGCGCCGTGCCGTCCTTCAACGTGAACATTTCCGTCGCGAAGCCCTGGGCGATGGTCTTGCCGGGATCGAGGATGTTCATCGCCAGATCGCCACGGGTGTAGGTCTGGGCGATGGTCCCGAGGAAAGGGCCCTTCTGCGGCTCGTCCATGCTCGCCGCGTGGCAGGCGTTGCAGGTTTGGCGGGTGAAGAGCTGCTGGCCGAGCGCCACGCTGCCCTTGGTCTTGAGCATCTCGGCGACGACTTCCTCCGGCTTGAGCGTGCTGACGAGCGGTGTCTTGTCCTCGACCGGCTTCTCCAGCTTGAGGTGCGTCGCCGTCTCCGCCGCTTCCTTGGCGACCGCCGCGTCGGCATCGTTCACCGCGAGTTGCACCTGCTCGTCGAGGCCGTGGAAATCGGTCAGCCGGATCGCCTGCAGGATCTGGATCCGGCGTTTGGATTCCTGCCAGCCCTTGTCGATCGCCTTCCCCGAAAGCTCGCGCGATTCGGGGCTGCCTTCCTTGCGGGCGCTCAGGGCGAGCAATGCGGCATCGGCCCAGGTCGCGGAGCCGCCGTCCATTTTCTCCGCCCGCTTCTCTAACAAGAGATGGTGGTTCTCCAGTTTCGGCGCGGCGAGGAAGGCCTGGCGTGCCTGGTCGCGCTCTTTGCCGGCCGGCAGCTTGGCGAGGGCAGCCAGCGAGGCCTCGCAGCCTTCGGCGGAGTCGGTCTTGGCAAGGATCGCAATCGTCCGCGCGAGCAATTCCGGCGGTCCGTCCATCGCGGCGGCCTTGAGCAAGATCGGGATAGCGGGCGCGGGAATATTGTCGCTTGCCGCGAGCTGCGCGACCACATCAGGGATCAGGCCGGCATTGTCGCTTACCAACGCGAGCAGACGGTCGAGCGCGTCGTTCGACTCGATACGGTTGAGCTTCATTTCGCGGGCAAGGAAGGCCGCTTCGGCTGGCGTCGCCTTGGCCAGCGCCTCCTTCAGGGCCGCGGCGATCTTCGGCGTCTCGCCCCACGCTTCCGGCTGATAGTAGGGCCCACGGGTGTCCGGCCGGGTTCCCCAGGAGTCGCCCTTCCAAGGTCCTTCGTGGAAATGAAGGCGGCACAGCGCGCCTAACAGATCGTTTCGTCGGGCCGCTTGCGCCGGTTGATCGAGCCGTGCCAGCAAACCATCGACCACCGCTGGTTGGTGCATCCGCATCAAGGCGCGCAGCGCCCCGGTCCGCTGGGCGGAAGGCGCGTCGGTGCGGTCGACTACTGCAAAGCAGGCTTCGGCCGCGCCGAGCATCGCCAGGCCGCGGAAGGCGGTGTGGGCGAGCACCGGATCGGCATCGCCGAGCTGGGTGGCGATTTCCGGCCCTAACGCCTTCAAGTTCTGCCGCGTCGCACCGACGATGGCTTCCAAGCGCGTCCGCGGATCGGGGCTCTTCAGACCCGCGGCGAAGACCTCGGCCGGTGCACTCGATTTGCCCGATGCCAGTTGATCCAAGCCCATGTCTCCCAGCGCGCGCAGCACGAAGCGCTGCAACTGCGGATCGCCCGCCAGCGGGGTCAGCAAAGTGATCACCGGTCCGGCGAAGTCCGCCTTGAGCCCGCGGTCGGCCAGCGCGAAGACCGCCGCGACCCGCCCGGTGAGCGGCTTCGAAGTGTCGCGGGCCAGTGCGACCAGTCCCTGCGCCATCGCAGCATTCGCCGGCCGGCGGTTCAGCGCACGCTGCGCTTCCATCGCGCGGACCTGGCTCGGCGATTCTAGCAGCTTGATCAACTCCGCATCGCTCAGTTTGTCAAAATCCGGCAGCGGCTCCGGCGTGTAGCCCTTCGGCGTGACGCGGACGATGTAGCCGACATTCGGGCCCTCCCAGTTGAAGGTCGCGCCTTTCCAACTCGCCTGATAGATCGCGCTCATGCCGTCGACATCGGCATCGGTCGGCCGCGTGACCCGGACCAGCGGCTCCGGCTTCGCGGTCTCGGCAAAGGTCGCCCCACGCGGCTCCACCGTGTGCTTCCACAACGCGCCGCTGCCCCAGTCGCAGGTGAAGGGCGCGTCGTTCCACGGCTTTGGAATGCCCGGCTCCGAGATGTAAACCGAGCCGCAACCCGAGCCGCCGCCATAGTCGGCCAGCGGCTTCACGATCTCGTCGCCGAAGTTGATGTACATCCGCGGATAGCCGTGGTCTTCGAGTCCGGTGAAATGATGGAGCCTCACGTCCCAGCCTCCGCCGTCGTTGGTGTTGTCGCGGGAGAACAGGTCGAGCAGCGGGCTGATCGGAGTGCCGAGGATGTTGCGGGTGCCGGTGCTGAATATTTCCAGTCCGCTGCCGTCCGGGCGGAAACGGATCACGCCGCCGTTGCGATGCTGCACTTTCTTGCCGTCGGTGCCGGTCGCTTCCATGAAACCGAAGTCGCCGCCTGCAACGTAAAGCCAGCCGTCGATGCCGAGGCTGAGGCCGTTGGTCGTGTGGTCAGCCGGACGATCCTTGAAGCCGAACGCGATGCCGGTGATCAGCGTTTTTTGCTCGTCGGCCTGGCCGTCGCGGTCGTGGTCGATGAACACGCTGACGTCCGGCGGATGCACCACGTAGAGCCGGTCGTGATCCCACACCATGCCGCGCGGGGAATCGACGTCCTTCACGAACTCGGTGACCTGGTCGGCGCGGCCGTCCTTGTCGGTGTCGCGCAGCCGCACGATCCGCCCGCGGTTCGGCTCGCGACCGAGCGAGCCGTTGCCGTCGCTGGCCACGTAAACATCACCGCCCGGCGAGGCGGCGACATAGACCGGATAGTTCGCCGCGGAAGCGGTCGCGAACAGGCTGACGTCGAAACCTTCGGCGACTTTCACATCGTTGAGAATCGCGGCCTCTTCCTCCGGTGTCAGTTTTTCGATCTTCGGGATCGTGTTACCGCGCTTCTGATAGGGATCGGCGATCTTCGTCTTTTCCGCCTCCGGGATTTTCGCGAACAACGGCCCGACGCCCTCGCCCACCGCCGAGATTTCGCGGATGCTCGACCAGCTGCCCTGCGAGGTGCCGCTGCACGTGATCTTGAGGAACTTCACCTCTGTTAGAGCGAACTCCGCCGACGTGTCGCCGGGCTTGTTGTTCTCTTTCGCGTCGAAAAGAACCGTCCACTGTTGGCCATCCACCGAGCCTTCGATGACATGCCGATACGCGTTGTTGCCGCTTTCCCAGACGATCTTCACGCCGGTCAGTTTCTGCGGCTTGTCGAACTCCAGCTGATACCACTGCGGGAACGACCCGCCGTCCGCGCACCAGCGGGTGTCCGGTGCGCCATCGACGGCTTTCCAGATCCAGTTGTCCGGCTGGACGCTCGAGGCCGTGGCGGTGACCAAGGTCGCATTCGCCGGCGGCTCGCCGCGCATCTCGGACCTCGGCGGGACCACCGTGGTGCGGCCTTTCGGACCGGCGTAGGGTTTCAAATACGCCTCATTGAGCTTGTCGCAGCTCCACAACAGCCCGCGCGTCACGAGGTCGAGGTAACGGGCATCGCCGACGGTTGAGTTGTTGTGTCCGATGGTCGTGCTGAAGCCGCGCGTGCCGTGGAAATCGTTCGTCCACACCACCACCGCACTGTCCTTCCTGCCGTCGCCCTGCACCTGGCTGCCAAGCGCCAACGGGGTGGCGGTGCCGAAGACCTTGACGCTGTTGTAAAGCTCCTCGTCACCCGTGGTCCAGTTCGCCAGTCCCTTCGTCACCGGATGTTCGGCGACGGTGAAGTCGATCTCGATCGGCTTTTGCCAACCGTGGCCGGTCGACTGGAGACCGAGGAACTCGAACCAGCGGTCGTCGCCGGTGCGGTAGCTGTGCATCGCGCAGTGCAGGTTCACCGCGGCGACGCCGTTTTTGTGGGCGTCGATGACGTGCTGCACGTACGGCATGTCCTTCACGTCGGCCGCGCACTCGTCGTGGATCACCACGTCGTAGCCCTTCGCCCAGTCCTTGTCCTCGTAGATCGGGAACCACGGCTTGGTCCCGTTGTCCTCGCTGCGGATCACGTCGACCTGGACGTTCGCCCGGGCCTGGATGCCGTCGCGCAGCAGGGCGGACTGCTTTTCGTAGTCGTGGCAACATCCGCCGCAGACCAGCAGCGCGCGGAGCGGGGCTTCGGCGGCGGCAAGCGGGGACGCGGCGAGAATCAGGAGGACAAGGGATCGCATGGGCGGCAGACAGGAAGGGTTCGATAGGACCCGGCCTACTACGGAAGGGCCGCTTCGAATCCGACACGAATTTCGGCCTTCCTCCGTCCTTACCCGTCGGGACCTCCGGACGCCCTCCCGCGCGACGCGGAAACGGCGGATTCCTGGCGAGGTTGATCCAGACCTTCAGACACCGAACTTGCACCCGTGACAAGGTGGATCGCTCAAGGTAGCCGCTCCACCGGTCCCGCTTCGCCCCGCCGCAGGATTCCTCTCACCCATTCCTTCAGCGCCGCAAAGCCGCGCGCCAGAGAATGTTCGCGCACGCCGTGCAGCTTCAGGTGACCGGCCATGCTTTCCTCATGACCGCGGTAGCGCGGCAGGAAAAGCAGCACCTTCAGCTCCTCCGCCCCGGTCCGGTGGACCAGCGCCGGGGACAGCAGGCCCTTTTCCACATGCCGCATCCCGTCCGGCAGCGGGATCGTCCGCTCGTCGAGCACGCACCAGCGTCGATAGCGGAAAACCATCGTGCCATCCTCTAACAGCACCATCCGACCGCCGGTCCGCGGCGGCAACCCGGCCACCCGGCCGAGCGTGAAGGCATGCGGTTGATCCGGCGTCGCCCGCTTCCGCCCGCGCCACGGCAGCAGGATGTCGGCGGCATAGCGCGCCCCGAAGATCGCCAACCGCAAGGCCGACGGTGCCAGCCAGGCCGCCACGGCGATGATCCCGAGGCAAAGCGCCGCCGCGAGCCAGGGGGCGATCAGATAGACCAGCCCCAACGATGCCAGCAAGCCGGTGCGCATCAGCTTCAACACGGCGTCGAGCGTCGAGAACGGCGAGAGGATGATCAGCACGTTGATCGCGTGGCTGCAGATCCAGACCAGCAGGAAGGCGATCACCGCCGCGGGCACGATCAGCCACGCCGCGTTCACGCCGACGAAGGCCAGGCCGGCGATCGACGCGGTCGGCACTTCCAACGCGTGCTGCGCCTGCCAATGCGCCGCCATTTCCTGCGCCACCAGCGGCACGAAGGCCCCGCTCGCCACCAGCGCGCTCGCCTTGTTCTCGAAGAGTTCGATCATGTCGAAGGGCTTCTTCAACAGGCTCGGCACCGCGGTCCCCAGCGAGTCCTTGAGGAAGCACAGCGCCAGCAGCGCCAGCCCGGTGCCCCAGGCCCACGGCTGCGCATACCACGGCAGCGACGTCCGCCCCGCCGCCGGGGTTTTCCAATAGCGCCAGGCTCCGACCGAACTCACGCCCAGCAGCGGCGAAATCGCCACGCCGGTGATCTCGGTGATGCCCTGGGTCAAGGCCACGCCGGGGAGATAAACTTCCTCTTTCGGCGGCGGCACGGGGTCGGGCATCACCTCCGCGCGGAGCACACCGGAAATCAGCAGCAGCAGGCAAAGCCATCCACGGAGATCAGTCATGGAGGAGGGAATAGCATCCGTAAGACGATCCGTCCATCGTTCCGGAGAGTCGCGGTTCCATGCCGCGCCGCATCGGGCGAAGCCTTAAGGAGAAGGGACACTCCTGTCCCTTCGCTTTTTCTTTCGCGACGCTTCCGAGCCAACCGTCCAACACGACAGAAGTGTCGTGGCTCCATCACGCGAATTCCCTCGCGCTTCACGGTCGGATCGTGCTCTTCAGGCCAGTGGAGGAACTCTTGGACGGAATGGACCGGCATGGCTGGGCGACGATGCGGTGCGGTATCCGCGCTGAAGACTCGCGGCGCCTGCGGCGGGAATGCCAGGACGCCTGCGCCCTCGGGGAGTTCCATCAAGCCGGTGTCGGCCGCGGCGACGGCAGCTCGGTCCGCCCGGAAATCCGCAGCGACCGGGTGCTGTGGTTGCAGCCCGGCGCGGAATCCGTCGAGCAGTCGGGCTATCTGGCGAAGCTGGAGTTGCTGCGGCTGGCCCTGAACCAGCGCTTCTTCCTCGGGTTGCTCGACTTCGAAGGCCACTTCGCGATCTATCCTGAAGGTGGATTCTACAAGCCGCACCTCGACCGCCATGCCGGGACCAGCGCCCGCGTGGTGACCGTGATCCTCTACCTGAATCCCGACTGGCAGGCGGGCGATGGCGGCGAGTTGAAGTTGTGGACGAACTCCGGCGAGCAAAGCGGCAACTTCGAGTTGATCGAGCCGCGGATGGGCACGCTGGTCTGTTTCATGGCCGGGGAATTTTGGCACGAGGTGCTGCCGTCGGCCAAGGAGCGGATGAGCATCACGGGGTGGTTCCGGCAGAGGTGATGCGGGGGATCTTTACCGCTCTGCCTATCGCGAAGCCTTAAGGAGAAGGGACACTCCTGTCCCTTTGCTTTTCTTTCGCGACGCCTCCGCCCCAACCGTCCAACACGACAAGAGTGTCGTGGCTCCTTATTGCTCTCCATCCGGCGAAGCCCTAAGGAGAAGGGACACTCCTGTCCCGTCTCCACTGCAACCGCTCACGACAAGGGTGTCGTGGCTCCTTATTGACATCCCCCCACCCTCTTCGTCCGTATTCGTCCAATGAGCGAATTTCTCGACCCCTCCGAGGACATTCAGAAGCACGGCACCAATCTGCCCCATTGGCAGCAGTCGGATGCCATGCAGTTCGTCACCTTCCGCCTCGGCGACGCCATGCCCCAGGAAAAGCTGCGGCAGTGGAAGCAGGAATTCGCGGTGTGGCAGCTCCACCACCCGAAACCGTGGACGCCCGAGGTGGAGCGGGACTATCAGAAGCGCTTTATCTGGCGACTGGAGCACTGGCTGGATGAAGGCTACGGCTCCTGCATCCTTGCGGAGGAAGCCGTCCGGTCACGACTGGAGGAAACCCTGATGCACGATCAGGGCACCAAGGCCGAGCACCACGCCTGGGTCATCATGCCGAATCACGTTCACGTGCTGTTCACCGCACATGATCCGTTGGAGCGGCTGATGAAGAGTTGGAAGGGCGTGTCTTCGAGCAAGATCGGTCGGGGCAGCATTTGGCAAAAAGGGTATCGCGACACCATGATCCGCGATGGCGAGCACTTCGCGAATGTCGTTCGCTACATCCGGCGGAATCCGGCGAAGCTTCGGCCCGGGACCTTCACCCTATGGCAGAGCGAGCGAGCGCTCAGGATTTGAGGACCCACGACACTCTTGTCGTGTGCCTTCCAACCGTCCAACACGACAGGAGTGTCGTGGTTCCTTATCGCTCCGCATCCGGCAAAGCCTTAAGGAGAAGGGACACTCCTGTCCCGTCTGCACAGCAACAGCTCACGACAGGAGTGTCGTGACTCCTTAGGGCCTACTGATGAGGTAGTGGACGCAGCCCGGCTGCAGCACGATGCGGCCGGCATTCCCCATCCGTTCGAGCGGCGCGCCATTCCCATCCAGCGGCGTGACCGGCAGCTCCGCGGCATCGGGCCGGGTGAAGCGGACCTCGCCGGCCAGCGCGCGGATCAGCCAGGGATCGCTGCCGATGTTCGTGATCCGCTGCTTGCCGGAGCCCGCGGGCTCGGTGGTGAAGCCGCTGGCTTTCTCCTCGCTCATCACCTGGAGCAGGATGAGGCCCGAGCTGGCAAGCGGCTTGCCATCGAGGGACACGGCGACGATTTGCCCGACTTCGAGAGGTGAGGAAATGACCAGATCCGGCAAGTTGATCGCGCCCGCCGATTTCAAATCACCAAGCGCCCCCTGTGCAGCCGGAGCGCGGAGAGTGAGCAAGCCCTTGCCGTAGTCGAGGCGGAGGTCGCCGGTCGTGCTGCTGACTTGCTTGGCCTTGCGGTCGATCAGTTTTCCAAGGTCAGCGAGCTTCGCCGGTGTTTCCTTTCTGCCGATCGCCAGCGAAGTACGACCGGCATAGTGGATCAGCGGATCGAGCGCGCCGGGGCGGCCGGCGGGCATGGCACCTTCGGGAGCATCGGCCTTCCGGAGTTCGTCGAGATTCGCGGCGGGAGCGAGCGGGCTGCCTTTCAGATCGGTGGCATCGGCGAGGCTGAGAGAAAGATCGGCAAGCACTTCACCCGGGCGGACCAGGCCCAGGCGGAAGATCAGCGCGGCGGCTGGGAACTGGCCCATCTGGGTCGGCGTCATCAAGGTCCACGGCTGCATGAAGAAGCCCGGCTTGACCGCCCAATCCTTCGAATCGAGGGCGAAGTGGACGATCGCGTCACTGCCCTGGAGCGCCCCGTAGGCGGCATAAAACAGCGGAGCCTCGCCGCGGTGGCGGTTGGGGCGGGTCCAGGTGGTCTCGGAGATCATCGACGGCATCCCGTTGTATTCGGGATCGGCCGCGGGGTGGGAAAAGTCGCGCGGCTTGCCCGGCTCTTCCGGATCGAAGCGCAGCGCGCTGCGGTCGGCGTAGGTGTGCCCCTCGCGGATCGACCACGCGGCGTTGTCGCCCTGGTGAAGGCAGCCGAAGTAGCCGTGGCGGTCGATGAAGTCGCCCGTGGTGTAGCTGAACTTTTCCAGCGGCCCGAGGATGTCGTTGTTCGCGGTGGTCCAGTTCGAGGCGGTGACCAGCCCGCGGTAGCCGAGGCCGCGCAGCCACTCGGTGGTGTCGGCGTATAAGCCGCGCTGGGTTTCCAACAGGAACGCGGCGGTGTCCCGGTCGCGCGGGGTCTTGTCGGTGAAGATCTGATAGAGCGGCCGGAAGCCGAGCTGCTTTTCGCCGTCGCGCGGATGGCCGAGGCCGTTCCACGCCGCCAGTGCCTGCTCGCGGGAGCCGTGCTTCTTCACCGCCCAGTCGTGGAAGCGGGCTTCGAGCTTCTTCAACTGCGGCGCGGGGATGTTCTTCGCGTCGAAGGTCCAGAAGAAGAACGAGTCCTCGTTGACCAGCTCGACGCCTATCACGGCCGGCTCCTTGGCCAGCACCACGCCGCCGGGGCCGGGCTTGGAAAGGAGGGCATCGAGCCAGCCGCGGTAGAGCTTTTGGAACTCCGGCTCGAAGTAGAGCAGCGCGAAAGGATGGGTCTTGCCATCGTAGCCCTCGCGCCAGCCGGGGCCGGGGTCGGGGGTCATCCACAGTGGGAAATAGATCGAGAGATGGGAGTAGATGCCTTCCTTCTTCATCGCCGCGACGACCTCGTGGACATGGGCGACGCGGGCGGGATCGAGCCGGCCGGTCTTGCCGTCGAAGACCGCGCCGTGGAGGCGGACCAGATTCACGCCGCGCTTGGCCAGTATCCGGGCGCACTCGGCGAGTTCTTCACCGCGGAGTGTATCCGGCGGGCCGTTGACGCCCCAGAAGCGGACGGCCTCGCCGCTGTCGCGGAAGATGAAATCGGCCCCGCGGGTGGCGATCCCGCCCTGCTCCCCGGCGATCCTTTCATTGAGGTGCCTGAGGTCGACCGGCGACGCTTCGAAGCGGTCGCGGGCCGGCGTCCACGGGATCCAGCCCTGGTTGTCGGCGGCGATCTTTTCCCGCGCGGCTTCGATCTCGTCGGGCTTGAGGATGCCCGACGGCTGGAACGACTCCGGCGCGAAGACGAAGCAGTCGAGGCTACCGTGGTTCTCATTCTCGCTCTCGAAGCGGAAGGTCACGCGGTGCTTGCCCTTCTCAAGCTTGAACCGGCCGGCATGAGCCCAGGCGACGAAGCGCAGGTCGGGCTTGTCGTCGGAGGCGAGGTTCGTGGTCCCGCTCTGCCGGCGTTCCATGTCCAGCACCGCGGCCTTGCCGTCGTCGAGCTGGCAGGTGATCCGGCTCTGCACCGGATTCGCGCGGACCCACAGTTCGAAGTCACCGGCTTGCTTCACCTCGAAGTCGTAGCTCGCACTGCCGGGATATTCCTTCGACCAATGCGAGATGAAACCGCCGCCGGAAAGCAGGTCGGTCTTCACGTCTCCATGATACCAGGGATGCTTCGCGACCTTCGAAGTGGTGGCCTTCTCACCTTCGATCCAGATCGTTTCCGCGACAGCGGCGGAGAGCAGAGGGAGAAGCAGGACGAGGCGGTGCATCGGCGACATACCACGGGGCCGGGCGCCATGTTGCAAGCACCGGAACGCCGATTGAAACACCGTCGGCGCTGCGATGGTATCCAAGACTCGCCACCCGATGCAGCACCTCTCCACCCGCCGCCATTTCCTCCGCCTCGCCGCGGCCGCGCTCCCGACTTGCCTTGTGAAGGCGGAGGAGCCCCAAGGCGCGGGACGGATCCTCGACTTCAAGATCAGCGGCGACTTCGGCACGGGATCGGAGGCCGACATCCGCGCGGTGATCCACTCCGCTGCCACGGAAATCTGGAAGCATTGCCCAGCCACCCGCTGGCAGACCCGCGGCTTCTTCGTCTTCCACAACCAAGGCAGCCCGATCACCCTCTTCGACCACACCGCCGACCAGCGCGTGGCGATCGGGCTGAACTGCCGCGACACCTTCTGGGCGCAGTATGCCTACCAGTTCGCCCACGAGTTCCTCCACGCGCTCGCCGGCCACAGCAACGACTGGCGCAAGCCGAAGCTCAAGGGCAGGAAGCCGAACCACTGGTTGGAAGAAGCGCTGTGCGAGGTGGCGTCCTTGTTTGCGCTGCGGGCGATGGCGCGGTCGTGGAAGACGGCGCCGCCCTACCCCAACTGGAAGGATTTCGGCGATGCCCTGCACCGCTATGCCCGGGATCGGATGGAAGCGACCCGCAAGGAGTTCCCCGACGACGGGGCCAAGGACTTCAACCGCTGGTTCCGCAGCGAAGAGAAGTCGCTGCGCGAGAACGCCACCCAGCGGGAGAAAAACAACCGCATCGCCCTCCTGCTGCTGCCCTTGTTCGAGCGCGAGCCGGCGGGCTGGGAATCGATGACCTTCTTCAACCTCGGCGAACGGGGGCCGGACACGACCCTCGCCGAACACTTCCGGATCTGGCGGAAGGAGACCCCGGAGAAGCTGCGGCCGTTCATCGCGAGAATCGCCGGGATCTTTGATGGCGACGAGGGATCGTGAGGCGGGTGCGCCGCGACAACTGACGGGCCCGTCTTGCGCGGAACGGATCGCCCGCCAGATTCCGCCATGATCTGTCCCTCCTCCCGCGCGGCGGCCCTCGAGCAGCTCGCGGACTTTCTTCCGAAAGCCCCGCTCTACGCCCGCGACCGCAACCACGTGCGACCCGGCCACACGGCGGTGTCCCGGCTGTCCCCCGCGATCCGCCACCGGCTCATCTCCGAGGACGAGGTCGCCGCCGCCGTGCTCGGCAAGCACTCGCCCGGCAGGGTCGAAAAGTTCGTCCAGGAAGTCTACTGGCGGCGCTATTGGAAGGGCTGGCTTTCATTGCGGCCACAGGTGTGGCGCGATTACCTCGACTCCCTCGCCGGTCTGGCGGAGAGCGAACGCGCCCGCCGGATCGAGGCCGGCCAATCGGGCAACGCGGTGATCGACCAATTCGCGAACGAACTTGTTGCCACCGGCTACCTTCACAACCACGCGCGAATGTGGTTCGCCGCGTGGTGGGTCCACGAAGCCAGGCTGCCTTGGCAAGCCGGCGCGGCCTTCTTCTTCAAGCACCTGCTCGACGGCGACCCCGCCGCGAACACTTTATCGTGGCGCTGGGTCGCTGGCTTGCAGACTCCTGGCAAAACCTACCTTGCCCGCCGCTCCAACCTGGAGAAATACCTCTCAGCGGAACTCCTCGAGTCGCTGGCAGGCGGCCTGAGCGACTTCGAACACCCGCAGCCCCATCTGCCGCAGATCCCTGCGAAAGAGCCGGTCACCCGGGCGGAGCTTCCACCTTCGACTTTCCTTCCTTCCGCCGCGACCGGCCTCTGGATCCACGAGGAGGATCTCTCGCCGGAAACCTCCACGCTTTCGGGACACCGCTTCGCCGCGATCCTCGTCACCGGACATCCGACGGCATGGGACAAGCATGGCTTTCCGGCAATGAAGCGGCAGTGGCTGTTAGACGCGTTGGACGATACCTCACGGCGGGCTGCCAGGCACTGGCAGTCGGAGACCGCGAGCGCAACTCCGGCCGATCTGGTCGAGTGGGCGAGAAACCACCAGCTGGAACAAATCATCACGCTTCGACCGGACACCGGACCGCTCGCTGACGACCTGCCGGAGATC
Organism: Haloferula sp.; assembly: GCA_044372775.1. Taxonomy (GTDB): domain Bacteria; phylum Verrucomicrobiota; class Verrucomicrobiia; order Verrucomicrobiales; family Akkermansiaceae; genus Haloferula. Next base: position 1,850 of record JBIPNO010000041.1, on the reverse strand, counting down.
GCCGCCGCCCTTGCCACCGCCGGCGTTCCCCTCTGCCTCATGGACCGCCCGCGCGACCTCCTCCTGCGCCCCCTCGCCACCGGCGGCTTCTTCCAGTTCTGGGAGCGGATGCAAAAGCGCGGCCTCCTGCCCGGCGGGATTGCCAGCGCGGACCTCATGCTCTAACTCTCCCGTATGTTGCGTTTCCTGGCTCCCTCGATCGTCCTCCTGATCAGCTCCTGCGGATTCACCGGAAGCACCCGCGGCGGCGTAGGCTATGAACCCCTCGAAGGCGACATCCTCTTCCAGTCGCTGCCGAATCCTCCAGGCCTCGATCTCGTCGACGCCATTGAAGGTTCCACCGGTTCCCCCTACTCCCATTGCGGCATGGTTTTCCAGGAAGACGACCGCTGGCAGGTCATCGAGGCCATCGGCCCGGTGAAGATCACGCCGCTCGACGACTACATCGCCCGCGGCCGCGGCAAGCAGGTATGGGCCTACCGGCTCGATGAAGCCGCCAGGAAGAAAGTCCCGGCCGCCCTGACCGCGATGAAGAAGGACCTCGGCAAGCCCTACGACCCCCGCTACCGCTTCGACGACGAGGCGATCTACTGCTCCGAGCTGATCTGGCGCGGCTGGAAAGCCGCGAACGGCAAGGAGTTCGGCACTGCCGTCACGCTCGGCAGCCTGAACTGGCAGCCCTACCAAGCGGTCATCGAAGCCATCGAAGGCCCGGGCAACCTGCCGCTCGACCGCAAGATGATCACCCCGCGCGACCTCGCGAAGGCGAAGGAGCTGAGGCGGGTGTTCCCGGTGGATTGACCCGTCCTCTTTCCTCCCGGCTCATCCACTTCCCCGCGATCGGTTGAAGAACCTCGACACGACGGTCCGCCGATTCAGGTTCGTCTGCCATGAAGTCGCCGCGTGCTTGTTCAAATCTCGCTCTGATGTCTCTCCTGATCGGACTGGCTTCGTGTTCGAAGGAATCAGGCGGGGCGAATGGGGATCCCAAGGGTCCTGATCTAAAGGAAGGCGCTGCCAACCATCGTGGAGACACCGGCGCTTCCATGCAGGAAAAGGGTCCGCCCGCCAAATCGGGAGAGCGCACTCCGACGGAAAAAGCGCAGCGGCTACGGGCGACCACCCAGCAGATCGATCAGATCGAGGTGGAACGGAAGAAGCTCAACATCGAGGAGCATGAGAAGCGTGTTGCCCTGAACAAGCTGCGAGGTGTCGCGGATGATACACCGATTGACATCACCCATCCCGGGGTCGCCCGTGGCAGTGCCATTCAAGGGAAAGAAGAGGCTTTCGACGCCTATTTGATGGTCGCGTTGCAACTCCAAACCTTGGAAGCGAAGGAGAAGCTCGCGACCGAACAGCTTCAAAGGGCCCGCGATCAAACGGATGGTCCGCCGGAAGACCAGAAGCCACAAGGTTCTGGGGCGAACTGATCCGAAGGAATCCGCTTCACCTCGCCACCGCCGCCGGCAAGCGGTCGGTCTCCGGATCCCAGATCTTCTTGAAGCCGTTCTTCTCCGAGGTCGCCTGGCGGACCAGGCCGTTGGCGGAGAGAGCGGTGGAGGTGTTGATCGAGAAGCCGCAGCTCTGGCGCGCCTGGACGGTCCAGCAACAGCCACTCCGCTACTTCACGTTTTCCTGCAAAAGCTTCGCGACGACCAGATCGCATGTCTCGAAGGCGTTGGCGGCTTCAGCATTGGTCGTCACCACGATGGCCATGTTCTTTGGCGCTCCGCCAGATTTGCTGACGTGAAGGAGGGGTGACACATCCGGGAACGGCCTTGGGCTGGGTGTGTGAAGGCCTTCAACCTCAAAGCCTTGTTCGAGTTCGCCGGATGTGTCGTGGAGAA
>JBIPNO010000137.1:0-3992 GCA_044372775.1 Haloferula sp. | reverse complement strand
ATGGAAGCAGGATTCCGTTGTTCATCATTGCGCCCACGGGCCGACGCGCCCCAACAAACAAGCCCCTATGAAGAAATAGCGAAATGAATTTCGATCGCCGGTTGACAGCCCTTCTCATGGAAGCGGGGGCGCACGTCGATCACGGGGTTGATGTTGAAACTACGGAAAAGCATGTAAACAGGGCGGCTGATAGGGGTTGCTGTGTCTCGACTTGTTCGGCTGTTGGTTCTCTTGCTCAAAGCAGGGATGGCGGGTCTTCATATAAGCGTGACAGGCGAAAATAGCGGTAGATCAGGACTGATGCAAGCCATGCCAAAACACTAAGACCTGCATGGGTCCATAGTTGTGCGACGGAGAACAGAATCGCGACGGGGGGTAACATCCAGCGGCTCAACCAGATTCCGCCAACCGTCACAAACAACGAGAGCATCAGCGGGACGTATACGACCGACCGCCACAATATCGACCAGCAGGCGGCGATGTCCGACTGTGGGTTCTGGCGAGAGGTCTTCATATCTTGCCGAACAGTGTTATTATGCTGCACGCCGCATTTGCCCTGCTTCTGCGGCGTGCTGCATATCACCTGCATATGCGGCATTCGGGGAGATGGCTTTGCAGCTTCCGGTCATGCTGGGCTTCTAAGCGCAGCATGAGAAAGTGGCAAGAAGGAAGTCAGGTGAAACCTTTGGCGGGAAGGACGAGGCTGGAAACAAGTTGCATCGAGACTGTGCTTGGATCGTGGAGCGCGCCCCCCGCCTTGATTCGCGCGATGATGATGAAGCTGAAGCGCCCGGCCCCGACAGGTTCCCACAGTGCCGGAGCCACCCATGGTCCGGGGCCGGCCCCTACCCCGCAGGACTTGCAGCTCAGCACCAGCGGCACCCGGGCCCGGCGAGGGGGAGGAAGACTCGCCGGACCCTGTTTTTCCTTGGGGGAGACCGATACGGATGGGCCGCGAGCAAGCTGGACCCGCTGCTTTTGAAAATCACGCCGCTTTGCGTAACAGCGCGACGAGAACGCCCTGGATGACCAGCTCGCGGGCGGGGATCAGGTCCGGGAAGTCCGCGTTCTCGGCATGGAGGTAGGGCTTGCCCTTGCTGACCTGGTAGCGCTTCAGCGTGGTCTCGCCGTCGATCAGGGCCGCCACGATGTCGCCGTTGCGCGGCTCGCGGAATTCCAGGATCACGGTGTCGCCGCTGCAGATGTGCGCGTCGATCATCGAGTCGCCGCGAACTTTCAGCGCGAAGGTCCGGGCGCTGCGCGGAATGCCGATCGAAGCGATGTCGATCGAGATGCAGCCCTCCTTTTCCTGGTCCACCTCGCCCGCCATCCCGGCGGCGATCTGGCCGTAAACCGGGATGTCGACGATTTCCTCGCGGTCGAGTTCGTCCGGAAACACCACCGCGCGCGCCTTGCCCGGCCGGCGCTGGATCACCCCCTTGCGCTCCAGGGCGCGCAGGTGGCTCATCGCCGCCGTCTGGCTGGCGAAGCCGAAGTAGTGCTGGATCTCGCGGGTCGACGGCATCACGCCGGTCGTTCGCTGGGCGTACTTGAGATACTCGAGGATCTCCTTCTGGCGGTCGGTCATCGGCTCGGTTTGCATGGCTTTTGAACAGTGTTCTTGAGAACAAAAACAGGACCACCGCCCGCCGGCAAGCGGAAATTCGCCGAATCCCGCCTTGAGGGTCGGACCGCGAACGGGGATACTCCCGCCGATGTTCCGCAAAGCGACCTTGCGCACCTTCGGCCTGCTGGCCGTCTCGATCCTTCTCCCTGCCTGCGGGGACGACTCGCCGCCGCGCCGGCCCCTGCCCCAGGGCGGACCGCAGCGCGCCGAGCCCGTCCTGACGACCACCATCCCCAACACCCCGCCGCCGCCGGTGGTCGGGGAAAGCGCCATCGTCATCGATCCGGTCTCCGGCCGCGTGCTCTACGCCAAGAACGCCGACCAGCGCCGCCCGGTCGCCTCGACCCAGAAACTCGTCACCGCTCTGGTCGTGATGGACAGCGGGAGCATCGAGAAGCCGGTGACCATCACCGCGGACGACACCCGCTGCGAGCCGACCAAGCTCTACCTCAAGCCCGGCGAAGTCCACCCGCGCAGCGAGCTGCTGAAGGTGCTGATGGTAAAAAGCGCCAACGACGTCGGCCGCGCGCTGGCCCGCGACGTCGCCGGCAGCCAGGAAGCCTTCTCCGCGATGATGAACCGCAAGGCCGTCTCGCTCGGCATGCGGAACTCGAATTTCCTCAACCCCCACGGACTGCCGGCCGAGGGCCAATTCTCGACCGCCCGCGACATCGCCATCGCCTCCCGGGCCGCCTGGCGAAGCCGGACCATCCACTCGTTCACCTCGCTGAAGAAGACCACCTTCCGCCACAGCGACGGCCGCGTGAAGAACCTGGAAAACACCAACCGGCTGCTCAAGACCGTCCCCTACTGCGACGGTCTGAAAACCGGCACCACCAACCTCGCCGGCCGCTGCCTCGTCAGCTCCGGCACCCTCAACGGCCGCTCGGCCATCGTGGTCGTGCTGAAAAGCAACACCGCCAACATCTGGAAGGACTCCGAGAAGCTGCTGCGCTGGGCGCTCGAACGCCCGGCCGCCCAACCTTGACCCGAGCATGGCCGACCCGCGGCAGGAACTCGCGGAGCTGGCCGCTGCCGGACTGCTGCGCACGTTGCGACCGCTCGATTCCCCGGCCGGACCGCGGGTGATCCGTGACGGCCGCGAGCTGTGGAACTTCGCGTCGAATGATTACCTCGGCCTCGCGGCCCATCCCGCGCTGGCGGAGGCCTTCATCGAGGGCATCGGCCGCTTCGGCTCCGGCGCAGCGGCCTCGCGGCTGGTCAGCGGCACCCTGCCGCCGCACCGCGAGCTGGAGGACGCCCTCGCCGCCGCCAAGGGAGCCGAAGCCGCGCTGGTCTTCTCCTCCGGCTTCGCCACCGCCACCGGCAGCCTGCCCGCCCTGGCCGGAAAGAACGACCTGCTGGTGCTCGACAAGCTTTGCCACGCCTGCCTGATCGACGGGGCCCGCCTGTCCGGCGCGACGATCCGTATCTTTCCCCACAACGACGCCGCGAAGCTCGACCGCCTGTTAGGCAGCCTCCGAGCCAAGCAACCGGACGCCCGCATCTTCGTCGTCACCGAGTCCGTCTTCTCGATGGATGGCGACCTTTGCCCGCTGCGTGAAATCGTCGACGCCAAGGACCGACACGGAGCCCTGCTCTTTCTCGACGAAGCCCATGCCTTCGGCGTCCTCGGCCCCGCCGGCATGGGCCTGGCCGCGGAGCTCGGACTGCAAGACCGCATCGACTTCCAGATGGGCACCTTCAGCAAGGCGGCCGGCCTTTCCGGCGGCTACCTCGCCTGCTCCGGCCCCTGGCGCGACCTGCTGGTCAACCGCGCCCGCTCCTTCATCTACTCGACCGCTCCGCCCCCCGCCCTGGCCCACGCCGCGCTCGCCTCGCTCGCGCTGATCCGCTCGGCGGAAGGCGACGCGCTGCGGAACCGTCTGCGCGGGAACATCGAACTCCTCGCCCCCGGTCATCCGTCCCCGGTCCTGCCGCGCATCCTCGGCGAAAACGCCGCCGTCCTCGATGCCTCCCGCCACCTCGAAGCGCGCGGCTTCCTCGTCCCGGCGATCCGCTACCCCACCGTCCCGCGCGGCACCGCCCGACTGCGGATTTCCCTCACCGCCACCCATCCGCGGGCCGCCGTGGAAGACCTGCGGGACGAACTCCCAGGTTTGGCGGATTGACCCGGGTCCCGCGCGATCCGCCCATCGGCGCTGACGGAAATCGATTCCTACATCCCACGGGCTCAACTCTTTGAGATTTCGTCCCTTTCGCTCCTTCCGTGGTGGTGTCCAGCGACAATTAGAAATCCCCTCGACGACAATTAGAATGACCCACCGGTGATCCGCGCGCTCCTTGGCGGAGGGAGGGGCCGGGGCCGGCGGAGCCGGACCGGGACCCGACCGGCGCCAAGGAG
>JBIPNO010000169.1:0-4069 GCA_044372775.1 Haloferula sp. | reverse complement strand
CAACCCGGACCCGCACCCGCTTCCCCGACCGGTGTCAAACGGCATCCCGCCACACCCCGGAAAACCACCCGTCCTGCGGGTAATTTTAATTGTCGTCAGGGGGTAGTTTTAATCGTCGTCGCACACTCGCCACCGAGAAGCGTTACCTGAAGCGCAAGTGGAAGTCGCACATCCGGCTCGAAACCTACAAGAGCCAGGACCGTGTCGTGATGGACGCGCCCCGCCGCCAACCCGTGAAGCTCTAACAGGAAATGGCGTTCCAAACCGCTTCCCGTCACGTGCTCAACGCAGGACAATGAAGGGTCATGATCCAACGAATTCCAACCAAGCGCGGCTACTCGTTCCCAGCGGTGTCCAGCGCGATGCAAAAGGCGATCCGGCGCGGCGACGCGAAACTGGCCGGCTACTGGGCACTCGAACTCTGGGCCAGCGGCTACGGCCAGTATGTCTGGCGGCGGCTGCTCACCGTGAGCGCCGAAGACTGCTGGGGCATCCTCACCGCGGAGGTCAAGGCGCTGCACGACAGCTACACGGAGATCAACCGCAACATCCCGTCGAAGACGGCCAAGGGGCGGATCTTCATTTCCAAGGCGGTGATCCTGCTCTGCCTCGCCAAGAAGAGCCGCGACCCCGACCACCTGCAAAACTTCGTCTATGACCAGCAGGCCGGGCTCGATCCGGAAACCCTCACCGACGAACTCGACCAGGCGGGCGACTACGTGCCGATCCCCGACTACGCCTATGACTGCCACACGCCGCAGGGCAGGGGAATGGGCCGAACCAAGGCGGACTTCTTCAAGGCGGAGCAGGAGGCGCTGAGCCCCTTCATCCCCGGGCTGTTCGACAACCTTATCGATTCCTGACGCCATGGGCTTCCGACTGATGCAACCGCGCTTCCCGCTGGGGAAGGTCTACGCCACGCCCGGAGCGATCGCCTTGAATGTCGATCTCGCCGGCTACCTCCGCCGTCATCACTGCGGGGATTGGGGTGACGAGCTCTGCGCCGAGGACAAGCAGACGAATGAGGATTCGCTGGTCCACGGGACGAGGATCCTGAGCCGCTACGCTACGCCGGGCGGGTCGATCTACATCATCACCGAATGGGACCGCTCGATGACGACGGTTCTTCTACCGAGTGAGTATTGATCAAAGATTGCTCGATCTCCAAGTAGGCTCTTTCAATGCTCCTGAGTTGGTCAGAAGAGTGAGCGATGTCAGCGCGAATATCCCTGACCTCGTTCAACATCGTCTGAGCTTCTTCTGGCGTAAACCCCTTCCCGTGTGTTGACGTGTTCCACCCGACTAAAACTCGCGTTGCGAAGATCAAGAACTCGTGGAATTGATCAAGCCCGGCGTGCGGAATCCCGGTAGTAATATTTTTGTGCAACGCGGGGTATTTCGTCGAATATTTCCTCTCTGGATCGTACATGAATGTTGCCTGATATGGATCGATCCCCGAGTCAAGTCTGGTCCGCAGGACGATTATTCCAAATGCCTGTTCAATCCGCGCGCCAACAAGCCGTCGCCGAGTCTAACGGCAGGGCGAAAAACGCGGATGGCGCATGAGAGGGCCGGTCATATTGCCATCCCTTGGGCTGGGGTAGTGCATTCCTACGCCTGATTACGCGGCGTTATGGCGGGTGCAAAAATGGCTCCGGGTGCCGTGCGGATGGCCCGCGACAAACCGCGAAATTGACTGGCAGGCAGGAGGACGTCGGAACGCCAAACCTTCCGACCCACCGACCCCATGAATGCCATCACCAAGCCGATGCTCGCCAGCAAGTGCGAGCGCCCCGACCAGCTCCCATTCCCCGTGCTCGCCACGCCGAAACTCGACGGCATCCGCTGCCTGAAAGTCGGCGGCAAGGCGCTGACCCGCTCGTTCAAGCCGATCTCCAACCGCTTCGCCCGCGAGTGGATCGAGGCCAACCTGCCCGACGGCGTGGACGGCGAACTCATGCTGCGCGACGGCACCTTTTCGGAAACCACCAGCGCGATCGGCCGGCGCGACGGCCAGCCGGATTTCGTCTTCCACATCTTCGATTACGTGTGCGATGGCAACCTGCACGAACCCTACCGCCGCCGGGTGGCGGACCTTGAAGGCCTACTCGGATTCAGCGCGTCCGACCCACGCTCGCGGCATCTGGTATTCGTGACGCCGACGGTGGTGCGCAACCTCGCCGAGCTTGAGGCCTTCGAAACCCGATGCATCGCCGCCGGTTACGAGGGCGTGATGGTCCGCACGCCGGACTCACCCTACAAGTGCGGCCGGTCCACCGAGCGCGAGGCGTGGCTGCTCAAGATCAAGCGATTCGAGGACGCCGAGGCCGTGGTGCTTGAACCCTACGAAGGCATGACCAACCAGAACGCCGCGGAACTCGATGCCTTCGGCCGCACAAAGCGCAGCCTCGCCCAAGCGGGTATGATCGGCCGCGGTGAACTCGGCGGGTTCATCGTCCGTCACCTGTCCACGGGCGTGGAATTCCGCCTGGGCTACAACCACGTCGTCGGCGGGATCGACCGCGTGACGCTCTGGCAAACCCGCGAAGCCCTGATCGGCCGGGTGGTGAAGTTCAGCCACCAGCCGAGCGGAGCAAAGGAAGCACCCCGGTTCCCGAAGTTCATCGGATTCCGCGAGAGCTGGGACATGGGGGCTTGACGCGGCCGTTCAATCCGCATGCCAACGGCATCTAACAGCCGCAAATGGCCGGTGAAAAATGGTGCCAACCGGCGTGCGGATGGCGCGCGACAAACGACGCGGGTGGCTGGCAGGAGGAAGGATGTCGGAACGCGGGCACTCCTGCCCTCACCGGCATCCAGATCCCACCTGATCCCTAGATGAAACCGCAAGATCCCCAAGCCGAAGCCATCACCTTCGGCGTCGAACTCGAAACCACCATCCCCGCCACCAGCGGCGTCGTCATCGGCGGCTACCACAATGGCTCCTACGTCCGCGCGGGCGTGGCCACCACCACCGGCCTGCCGCTCCACGCCCCCGGCTTCAATGGCAACTACTGGAAGGCCGAACGCGACGCGTCGATCCGCGCCAACCCGGGCCGCATGGCCTGCGAATTCGTCTCGCCCATCCTCCAAGGCGGCGACGGGGTGGCCCACCTGCTCCAATTCCTCGAATGGGCGCGGGCCATCGGAGCGAACGTCAACGGGTCCTGCGGCTGCCACATCACCGTGGGCGTCAAATCAATCATCGGCACGGACGACCCGCAGGCCATGAGCGAATACGCCCGCAAGCTCGCCCACATCGCACGGTGGCACGCCATGAGCCTCTATGGCCAGACGGGCACCGGACGCCATCTGAACCGCTACAGCCACACGCTGGGCGACGACGTGGGAACGTTGGTTCGCCAGATGGAACGCCGCACGGACCCGAGCCTCAAGTCGGTGGCTGCCCGCCAATGCGGACGCGGGATGATCAACTTCCAGAAGCTCTTCTCTCACGGGGTGATCGAATTCCGGGTCTTCGCGGGCACGCTCAACCGGCACAAGCTGCTCCATCACCTCGCCACGGTGCTCGGGCTTTGCCGGCGGGCTGCCGAGGTCGAATGCCTCGGGTCCTTCGCCAAGAACAAATCGCAGGCGAAGCGCACGGCCACCGCCAAGGACGCGCTGCGCTTCCTCTGGGATTACCTCGGATGGACCGGCGGCAAACGCGACGTCGCGCTGGGTCTGGTCGGCCCCTTGCACTCCGAGTTCAAGACCTACCGGAAAGTCGCCGAGCGGATGTGCCGCCGCTTCGATAGCCGCTTCCCCTTCGCCAACCTCTAACAGAACGACGCGATGTGTGTGATCCTTGTATGCCCTGGGAACGTGCGCCCTGATCGCGCGACCCTCGATGCCTGCCACGACGCCAACCCGCACGGAGCCGGCGTGGCATGGCGGGATGACGGCGAGGTGCGCTGGATGAAGGGGCTCGAACCGTCCGAACTCGAAGCGCTCATCTCCAAGCTCCCCGGCGAGATCGTGATCCACTTCCGCTGGGCGAGCGTGGGGGAGGTGACGCCGAAGCTGTGCCACCCGTTCCCGGTGAGCGCGAAGGCGACCACCCGCCTGA
>JBIPNO010000101.1:0-15130 GCA_044372775.1 Haloferula sp. | reverse complement strand
ATCGAAGCCTACTACAACACCCACCGCAAACACTCCGCCCTCGGCTACCTCACCCCGGCCAAATTCGAGGCCGATTTAAACACCATCAACTAACAAAAACTTGGTCCAAAAATCCGTTGCATCTCACACACCTTTGACGTTAGCCGAAGAATGAATCACACGATCGAAGTTCTAGCTCCCGACGAAGCTGGTCTTGGAGATTCGTTCTTCATCGCTGAGCTTAGAGCCGTGCATGGCGCAAAGGTAGAGATTGGTCAGACGATTGCCGTGATTGAGAGTGATTTGGTGACCATTGAACTCGAGGTATTCGATACGGGGATACTCGAGTGGGCTGTGGCACAGGGCGACACGGTGCGAGCAGGTCAGCTAATTGGGAACGTTACGATTGATGGTCCCCCCGGCCCCTGCGTTGTTCGAGTGGAGCTAGACGCAGTTCAGACTTTGGCGCTCGATCAAGCACGCGGAATGCTTTCGAGACGGGATTACTTGGTTTCCAGAATCCCCAAAGACAACGGCTAACAAGCCGCGTCGTGGCAACCCCTACCAGCCGTTCAGTTTCGATGATTCCCCGTTGTTCCAACCCTTACCCAGTGATCGACGCTCGCCCGCTGCTAGCGATGCACGCGGTCATCGTTGCTACCGCTTCTCCTTCGGCAGCTTCAGCCATGCTTCGATCTCGGCGAGGGGCTTGGTGTTGATGACGTCCTGCCGTCTCAGCCAGCCTTTCCGGGCGACGCTGGCGCCGAACTTGAGGAACTGGAGCTGGTTGACGGAGTGGGCGTCGGGATTGATCGAGCAGAGCACGCCCTTGTCGCGGGCGCGGTGCCACCAGCGCCAGTCCATGTCGAAGCGCTTGGGATTGCAGTTCAGCTCGATGACCGTGCGGGTCTCCGCGGCGCAGTCGATGATCTTCTCGTGGTTCACCGCGTAGCCGTCGCGGCGCAGCAACATGCGGCCGGTGAGGTGGCCGAGCATGGTGATGTGGGGGCTTTCCATCGCGCGGATGATGCGCCGGGTCATCGTGTCCTCGTCGAGGTTCAGGACGTTGTGGACGGAGGCGACGGCGAAATCGAGGCGGGCGAGCAAATCCCCGTCGAAGTCGAGTGAGCCGTCCTTGAGTATATCGACCTCGGACCCGGCGAAGAGGCGGAACTGCGGGCCGCCGTGCTCGCGGTTCCAGGCGGCGATCTTTTCGAGCTGGGCGGCAAGGCGTTCCTCGTCGAGTCCGCGGGCTTGCGGCGAGGATTTCGAGTGGTCGGAGATGCCCAAGTACTGCAAACCTAGTTCCCGCGCGCCTTCGGCCATCTGGTCGAGGGTCGAGCGGCCGTCGGACTCGGTGGTGTGGTTGTGGAAGGTGCCGCGGAGGTTCTCCCACTCGATGAGCCGCGGCAGGGTGCCCTCGTCCGCCGCCTCGATCTCGCCGCGGTTCTCGCGGAGCTCGGGCGGAACGAAATCGAGGCCGAGCGCGCGGTAGATGTCCGCCTCGTCATGGACCACCGGCAGGTTCTCGCCGGTGAAGCCGTATTCGTTGAGCGACCAGCCGTGCTTCAGGGCACGGGAGCGGATGGCGACGTTGTGCTCCTTGCTGCCGGTGAAATACATCAGCGCGAAGGGGAACTGGTCGTTGGAGACGGCGCGGAGATCGCACTGCATGCCGCTTTCCAGGCGGATCGAGCACTTGGTGTCGCCCTGCACGATGACTTCCTTGGCGAAAGGCTGGGCGGCGAAGAAGGCGGTCAGCTCGGCGGGCTTGGAGGTGGCGGTGATGAAGTCGAGGTCGTGCACCAGTTCCTTCGAGCGGCGGGTGGAGCCGGCGACGGCGGCGCGCAGGACGTCGGGGTGCTGGCGGAGGATTTCCAGGATCTCCTCGGCGGCGATGACGGCCTCGTCGAGCCGGTAGGCACCGGCGCTCTGATCGCGGCGGGCGATCGCTTCGAGGATCTTGGCCTGGGTCTTGGCTCCGAAGCCGGGGATCTCGCCGACTTTCCCGGCCTCGCAGGCGGCCTTCAGCGCGGGGATGGAGTCGATGCCCAGCGTCTTGTGCATCGCCGCGATCTTCTTCGGCCCGAGGCCGTCGATCTCGAACAGGTCGAAGAAGGTGTCGGGATAGCTGGCACGGAGCTTCTTGTGGAACTCGAGTTCGCCGGTGGACGCGAGTTCGTGGAGCTTGTCGCGGAGGGCCTCGCCGATGCCTTTGATGCCCTTCAGCTTCTCTTCGCGGGCCATGGCCACGATGTCGCCGTCGTAGCCCGAAACGATCTCGGCACCCTGGCGGTAGGCGCGGATCTTGAAAGGGTTCTCGCCTTGGATCTCGAGCAGGAGGGCGATTTCCTCGAGGACTTCGACTAGGCGTTCGCGCGTGACGGACATGGGCGGAAGCTACGGAACCGCCGAGCGCGGGACAGCCGAAAAATTCCGCTGCCGGAGGATCATTCGATGCCGGCCGTCATCGCCTCGTCCCGCATCCGGGAGGTGGAAATGAAGAAGTGGACCAGCGGGATGAAGAGGACCGGCAGCACAAGCAGGCCCGCGGGGCCGAGATCGAGGTGGAAGCTCTCGCCGGTGAGGGTTGCCGCGAGCGAGGCGAGGTGGAGCAGCCCAAGCGGCAGCAGATAGATCACGATGAAAAGCAGGGTGGTGAAGCGCCAGCTTCGCTCCGAACGAGCAAGGCCGCCGTGGCGGCTGAGCCACTGCATGGCCACGCAGAAGATCACAATGGCGGCCATGGAGAGGAAGTCGTAAAGGTCGTCCAGGACGGAGATCAGGGGCGGCATGTCGTAGATCGCGTGGCGATGCAAGGCGACCACGCAGCCGCAGACGGCCACGATCTTCACGAAGCCGAGCGCGATGCGGTAACGCTCGTCCACCTTGACCGCCGCGAGCCGGAACACCGCCCATGCGATCGTCAGCATGCCGACGAAGTCGTTGAGGAAATCGAAGCGCCAGCCTTCACCTCCCGAGGTCTCGCTGATCGTGAGGTCGAGGAGGCAGAGCTGTGCTCCCCAGAAGATCGCGCGGAGCGGGCCGAGCAGGGGGGGCAAGGGAGGGCAAGGGAGGGCAAGGGAGGGCAAGGAAGGGCAAGGGAGGGCAAGGGAGGGGGACAGGGATACACGGGAGGGGAGCGTAAGGACAGTGGCAGCAGCTACCCCGGTGGAATCAGATCGGCGACGACCATCCGGTGATCGCTCTGGCGGGTGGTCACGGCGGCGCAGCGCAGGGTGCGGAAATGGCGGGTGTGGTGGATCTGGTCGATGCGGTGCACGGGGATCCGGCGCTGGTAGGTGTTGCCCCAGCCGGTGCCCGCGTTGCTGAAGGCATCGTCGAAGTCGTTCTTCAGCAGGCTGTGCATCGGATCGGAGGGCGGCGCATTGAAATCGCCGCCGAGGATGACGGGGTAGCCGGGCGCGGTGTCGCCGAGGATGCTGAGGGCGATGCCGAGCTCACGGAGTCGCACGCCGCGGCTGATGCGGTGAGTCCGCCAGCAGTCGCGGCGCCACAGGCGGAGATCGGTCGCGGCGCTGGACAGGTGAAGGTTCACGACTTCGAACTCGACGCCCTTGTCGGTGCGGATGGTGGCCTGCTGGACCCGGAACCCGCCGGGCTGGGGATTGACCTCGCGGCGGATGCTCCAGCGGGTGACGATGCCGTTGGTCGAGTAGATGCGGTAGTCGCCGCGGCCATCGTAGAGCAGGTCGGCGATGCGGCGGACCTGATGCGGATGGACTTCCTGCAGGAGAACGACGTCGGGATTCCACCGGCGGATGTCGGGGGCGGGGTCGCTGATGCCGTTGTAGTTGAAGAAGCCGCAGTTGAGGGTCAGCACCCGCAGGAGCTCCTGCTTGTCGGGCGACTCGCCCGCGGGGCCGGGGCGCGGGGCGGATTTCGTGACGTTGGCGATGACCCGGGCCTCGTCGGCTTCCAGCAGGATGGTCATGGCCCAGATCCCGGTGATGAACAGCGACAGCGGGGCGCGGAGGAACCAGAACGCGACGATGGAAAAGGACAGCCCGAGCCCGCCCCAGGCCCAGATGGGCACGACCGTGAACGCCGCCAGCTTGTCCGGCTGGCGGGCGAAAGCGAACAGCGTGATCAGGTGAAGCAGCAGCGACAACCCGATGAAGAACCATCCGGTGCGGCGGCGGAAGCGGGAGGACTTCATCGGGCCGGACATCGGGCGGGTGGGGCGATCAGAACGGCAGGCCCATGCCACCGGTCAGTTTTTTCATCTCGGTCGCGGAGATCTCGCGGCCCTTCTGGATCGCCTCCTGGACGCCCTTCAGCACGAGGTCCTGGAGGAAATCGACGTCTTCGGGGTCGACCACCGACTTGTCGATGACGATCGAGTGGACATCACCGGCGCAGGTGGCGACCACGGTCACCTTGCCGCCGCCGACACTGGCCTCGACGGTTTTCTTCGCGAGTTCTTCCTGCGCAGCGGCCATTCCGGCCTGCATCTGCTGCGCTTGTTTCATGAGTTTCTGGATGTTCATGGGGAAAGATGGTGGATCGTGGATGGTAGATATCAGATGTTAGATGTCAGGGCGAAGATGCCTTTTCTTGGCACTTGGAACTTTCTTCACTTGGAACTTCACCGCTTCAGCGTGGCTTCGAACATTTCGAGAGCGGTCTGGATCAGCGGGTCCTTGTAGAATTCCTCCATCGGGTCGGCCTTCGGGGCGGGCGGCTCGGCGGTGGTGGGCTCGGGTTTCCAGGGCGGGGTGTCGGACTTCACCGGCTCGGGTTCGGGCTCCGGGTCATCGGCGGCGGTGGCGATGAGTTCGTCGAGCGAAAGCACGGACTCGGTCTTCGGCGGGGCCGGGATCGCGGGCTCGGCGGCGGGTGGAGCGGGCGGAGGCGCGATTTCGGCGGCTTGCGGCGGCTCGGGTGCCGGCGTCGCAGGCTCGGGTGCCGGAGCGGGCGCGGCGGCGACGGGAGCCGCGAGGGCGACCGGGGCTGGAGCCGGGATCGGGGCGGCGGCGTAGGTGACCGGGGAATTGAGATGTTCCGAAGCGCCGGCGAGGACCTTGATGACGTCGGAAAGCCGGACTTCGCCGAGCGTCTGAACGGCCTTGATCAGGCCGATTTCGAGGTGGAGGCGCTTGTTGGAGGCCCACTTCATGCGGCCCTCGGTTTCGGCGAAGACATCGATCACCGACAGCAGGCGCTCCGGCGGGTAGTTGTCGGCCGCGGTGCGGAGGGCGGCCCAGGTTTCCGCCGGGATGCCGTCGCCACTGGAGTTCGAGTCGAGCTTGGCAACCAGCAGGGCCCGGATCGAGCCGATGAGCTCGCCGAGGAGCTGCGACAGCTCGCGGCCGGCTTCGGCCTCGCGCTGGACGGTGGAAAGGGCGGTCGGGGTATCGCGGGCGAGCAGGCTGCCGATGACGGTGGCGACGGTCTCGCGCGAGGTGAAGCCGAAGACATCGAGCACGTTCGCCTCGGTGATGGTTTCGCCGCAGAAGGCGACGAGCTGGTCGAGCATCGACTGGGCATCGCGCATCCCGCCGTCGGCCCCCTTGGCGATGGCCCAGGCGGCGGACTCGTGGAGGTGGATGCTTTCCTCCTTCGCGATGTGGAGCAGGTGCGCGGCGATCGTCTCGGCGGGGATCGGCCGCAGGTCGAAGCGCTGGCAGCGGGAGAGGATGGTCGGCAGGATCTTGTTCGGCTCCGTGGTGGCGAAGATGAACTTCACGTGTTCCGGCGGCTCTTCGAGGGTCTTCAACAGGGCGTTGAAGGCCGCGTTGGTGAGCATGTGGACTTCGTCGATGTAGTAGATCTTGAACTGGCCGGCGGCGGGGGCGAAGCGGACGGTCTCGCGGAGCTGGCGTACTTCCTCGACGCCGTTGTTGGAAGCGCCGTCGATTTCCAGCACGTCGAGCGAGCGGCCTTCGGCGATCTCCACGCAGAGCGGCTCGTCGGGATCGAAGTCGATCTTCGGCCCGTCCTTGCAATTGAGGGCCTTGGCGAGGATGCGGGCGGTCGAGGTTTTGCCGGTGCCGCGGGGGCCGACGAACAGGTAGGCGTGCGCCAGTCGCTTCTGGGCGATGGCATTTTTCAACGTCCTCACGACGTGATCCTGACCCAGGACGTCGTCGAAGGTTTTCGGGCGGTATTTCCGGGCGAAGACCTGATAGCTCACGCGGCGGAGGGTGAGGGGGGCGCGGCGGGAAGGAAAGTGTGGAATCGCGGCGGGACCGTCATTTGGCGGCGGCGGAGGCGATGGGGGTAGAAAAAAAGTCCCCGGACACTAGAGGGGGGAACCGTTCCAGTGTCCGGGGGCCCTTTTTTGGGGGGCTGTGCAACTATCCCTTACGCCGGAGAGCCTGGTCCGGGCCGGACCGCTTGGCGAGCAAGTAATTAGGTTAAGTAGATGGTCGATCTTTCGAGGTGGAGAGGGGGGAGACGGCGTGGAGATGGAGGAAGTTGAAGCGGCCTTTCCTTTGCCCGCGCCGCGCTTCAGTCTGCGCCTCCACTTCATGCCCGACCCCGCCGCGCTCCCCATTTGGAAAATCCACGACGACATCCTGCGCGTGCTGCGTGGCGGCAATCGGCTGGTGCTGGTCGCCCCCACGGGCTCGGGCAAGACCACGCAGGTGCCCCAGATGCTGCTCGATGCGGGCCTGGCAGGTGACAAGATGATCGTGGTGCTGCAACCCCGCCGCGTTGCCGCCCGCACCGTGGCCACCCGCGTCGCGGGGGAGCGCCAAGGAAAGCTCGGGGCCGAGGTCGGCTATCAGATCCGCTTCGACGATCACACGAGCGTCGGCACCCGCATCTGCTTTGTCACCGAAGGCATCCTACTGCGCTGGCTGCAGGATGACAGGACGCTGTCGAAGATCGGGGCGGTGGTCTTCGACGAGTTCCACGAGCGGAACCTGCTGAGCGATGTCGCCCTCGCGCTGGTGAAGGATTTGCAGCAGACCCGGCGGCCCGATCTGGCGATGCTGGTGATGTCCGCCACGCTCGATGCCGAGCCGGTCGCCGCGTATCTGGACTCCTGCCCGATCCTGATTTCCGAAGGGCAAAGTTATCCCGTCGAGGTCGGCTATCTGGCCCTGCCGGATCCGCGGGCCTTCACCGTGCAGGCGGCGGAAGCGGTCGAGCGCATCCTCAACGACGGGGCTCCCGGCGACATCCTGGTTTTCATGCCCGGCCGCGGTGAAATCAATGGCACGCTCGATGCGTTGCGCGGCTTGAGAACCTCAGAGCGCGTGGCCTGCATCCCGTTGCATGGAGAACTCGAACCGCAGGAACAGGACCGCGCCTTCGCCCCTAACAGTCTTCGCAAGGTCATCGTCGCCACCAACGTCGCCGAAACCAGCATCACCATCGACGGCATCCGCCACGTCGTGGACAGCGGCGTCGCCCGGGTGGCCCGCTACGATGCCGAACGCGGGATCGGCACGCTTTTGTTAGAGCCCATCAGCCGGGCCAGCGCCGACCAGCGCAAGGGCCGCGCCGGCCGCACCGCGCCGGGCACCTGTCACCGCTTGTGGACCGCGATCGGCCACAAGAGCCGCGACGAACGCAACACGCCGGAGATCCAGCGCAGCGACCTGGCCGAGGTGGTCCTGCTGCTCCATTCGCTCGGCATCCGGGAAGCCGCCGCCTTCGACTGGCTGGACAAGCCCGACCCGCAGGCCGTCCTGCGCGCCGAGCGGTTGCTCACCTTGCTCGGGGCCTTGCACGATGCCGGACTCACCGAGATCGGCCGCCGGATGCTGCGGCTGCCGATGCACCCGCGCTACTCGCGCATGCTGATCGAGGCCGGCCGGCGCGGCTGCGTGCCGGAGGCCGCCTTGTGCGCCGCGCTGGTCAGCGGCCGCGACCTGCTCGCCCGGCTGGATCGCGATGACGCCGGAACCCAGGCCGCGCGCGAAATGTTCGAGACCAGCGGCGACTCCGACTTCATCACGCTGATGCAGGCCTACGAGTTCGCCCGGGCGAACCGCTTCAGCTTCGACGTCTGCCGCAGCCACGGCATCAATGCCCAGGTCGCCCGCCAGGTCGAGCAGACCTGCCAGCAGATCCTGCAAGCCGCCCGCCAGCAGCGGCTCTGCGACCGCGACGAAACGTCCGCCAGTCCGGCAAAAAGCGACGAGCCCCTGCTGCGTTGCCTGATGGCCGGGTTCATCGACCAGCTCGCCCTGCGCCGCGAACCCGGCAAGCCCGCCTGCGATCTCACCGAGCAACGGCAAGGCCAGCTCGTGCGGGAAAGCGTGGTCCAGGACGCCCCCATGTTCGTCGCCGCCAACCTGCGCGAAGCCCCCTCCCGCGGCGCCGTGCCGCTGAACCTGCTCAGCCTCGCCACCGCCGTGAAGCTCGAGTGGATCGCCGAGATGTTTCCCCAGCATCTAACAAGCGCCGTCGAGCACTTGTTCGATGCCAAGAACAAGCGGGTCGCCGCGATGAAAACCACGCGCTATCACGACCTCGTCATCGAGCGGAAGGCGCAGCAGCGCGACCTCGATCCCACGGCCAGCGGCCGCTGCCTTGCCGAGGCCCATCGCGCCGGGGCCTTCGACCTGCCGCTGATGGATCACCGGCTGAAGCAATTCATCGCCCGCGTGAACCTCGTCCACTCGATCTTGCCCGAACTCGAGTTCGCGCCCTTCGATCCAGATGCCATCACCGCCTGCCTCGCCCGCGCCTTCGCCGGGCTCGCGCTGGTGAAGGAGGCCCAGGCCGCGCCGCTCACCGCGGCCTTCCACCGGCATCTGGAAAAAGGCCAGATCGCCTGGCTCGACGAGTTGTTGCCGCTCTCCATCCCTTGGCTCGACAAGAGCACCCTGAAACTCTCCTACGTCAACGACACCCCGGAAGCGCAGGTGAAGCTGCAAGAATGCTTCGGCCTCAAGGAGCACCCCAGCCTCTGCGAAGGCCGCCTCCCGCTGATCCTTAACCTTTGCACCCCCGACGGCAAACGCCTCGCCAGCACCACCGACTGGCCGCACTTCCTCGCCCGCGAATGGCCGAGGCTGCGCCCGACCGTCGCGAGGAAATTCCCCGGGCATGTGTGGCGGTAGGGGAGGAAGGGTTCCAGCGGGACGCTAGGTTCGTTGAGGCTCATGGCTTGTCCCCCTTCTCGGGCAGTTGCTTGAGCAAGCGGTCAAAATCCGACTCGAACAGCCGGTCCTGCACGATCCGGTATTTCTCGAACTCGCTCTCGGCATGGGCCTTCGCCAGTTCCGCCGTGACCTTGCCCGCATCTTGAAGGATCTCCCGATCCCAGAGCTGGAGAAAGCCGCTCAAGCGCTTCTCCCAGTCCTCCATGGTCATCGGGATCTTCCTCATCGCCTGCATCTCGGCCATGTCGAGGTAGGCGGAGACGATGCGCTGCATCTGTCCCATTTCGGAGTCCGAGAGGTAGTTCTTGGCGATGGAAACGTCGTAGCGATGGATCTTCCCCCCGGGGGCACTCTCCCACGTGGTCAATCCCATGTTCTTCCGCTCGTGGTTGGCGCGGTCCACGATCACCTCCGCCGCCGTCTGGCCGTGCACGGCGAAGTGCATCTTGTTTTGGACTGCCGCGAAAAATCGCTTCGTGGCGGTGGCGGACGGGTCGTAATCCAGTGCGGTGGCGTAAATGTCCGTGATCTTCTGGTAGAACTTCCGCTCGGAAAGCCGGATCTCCCGGACCTTTTCGAGCTGCCGCTCGAAGAACTCGTCCGTCAGGGTTCCGCCGTGCTTGAGGCGCTCCGTATCCATCGTCCAGCCCTGGATCGTGTAGTCCTTCACGATCTGATTCGCCCACTTGCGGAACTGGACGGCGCGCTCGTTCTCGATCTTGAAACCCACGGCGATGATCGCCTGCAGGCTGTAGTGCTTGGTCTGGTAGTTCTTCCCGTCTGCGGCAGTTATTAAGTAGGGCTTAACAACTGCCGCCTCTTCCAATTCGTTGTCGCTGAACAGGCGCTTCAGGTGCTGGTTGATGGCGGGGACGGAGACGTCATAAAGCGCCGCCATCATCTTCTGCGTGAGCCAGACGTTCTCATCCTCGTAGCGCATTTCGACGCTGGCCTCCGAGTCGCCGGCTGCCGCCACAAAGGTCAGGTATTCCGCCGCCGACGAGCGGACGAGGGAGACTTCGGCCTTCTTCTTGGCGCGGCCGCCGGGTGTTGGCTTCTTTCTGCTCATTTCTTCATCGGGCGGCGGAGTGTGGACTCAGTCCCCCGCCAAAAGCAAGTCGGGAACTGTTCAAATTCACACCCGATCCGCGCGTTCGCAATTGGCGGGCAAGGCCACCAGCCCCTCGTGCAAGCTCCCGCGCCCGGATCGTCCCCGACGGGGAATCTAGGCCATGCAGGCGCAGGCGGTCGTGGCGGGAGCTCATGGGGAAAGGGAATCCACGGAATCAAACGCGCTCCGCCAATGCGGATCTGAGGGGGGGGGGGGAGAGGCCGCGGTCGGATGATGAGGGATGTGGCGCTGCGGGAACCGACCCCAAGCACGGCCCATGCGGATCGGGGTGGGTGGGAGGCTGAGGTCGGAGGACGGCGGATGTGACGATGCGGGAACCGACCCCAAGCACTCTGCGAAGGCCGCCTCCCGCTGCTCCTCCACCTCAGCACCCCCGACGGCAAACGCCTCGCCAGCACCACCGACTGGCCGCATTTCCTCGCCCGTGAATGGCCGCGGCTGCTCCCGATCGTGGCGAGGAAGTTCCCCGGGCATGTGTGGCGGTAGGGGGCTTGGATGGAGACGGCGGCAGCCATCCAGGATGTGAGGATGCGCGCACCGGCCCCGAGCACTGCCGGGCGCGATTCC
Source organism: Haloferula sp. (assembly GCA_044372775.1). Classification (GTDB taxonomy): domain Bacteria; phylum Verrucomicrobiota; class Verrucomicrobiia; order Verrucomicrobiales; family Akkermansiaceae; genus Haloferula. The sequence continues at coordinate 4,366 of JBIPNO010000101.1, read as the reverse complement.
CGCTCCCGCGCTATTGCAGGAGAAAATCGGCGACGATCTTCTTGGCTTCGTCGGCATAGGTGAAGCTCCCGCCGACGGCAAGTCCGTGATTGCCGCCGATGAGCTTGTAGTGGACGACCCGGCCGCCGAGGTAGCCGTACTTCACGAAGGGGGCCGAGTAGCCGTTCGTTCCGTTTCCAGGCACGCCGTCGCCATCCGCGAGCTGCGGGCCGGTTTCTCGCATGATCCGGGCGAAGCGGTAGATGCTTTCCTGGGCGGGGATGAAGGTGCCGATGACGCTGGTCCCGCCGGCGTAGGGGATCAGCGGATCGACCGTGCCGTTGAGGCTGATGATGCGGCGGCGCGGGGCGGGCACGATCGGCTGGTCGTAGGCATTGGTGCCGCCCGCATTGAACCAGAAGCTGCCATCATGATACATCTTGGCGAGCATCTGGGAGACTTGGCAGCCCGCGTTTTGAAAGGCGGCGCCATTGAGTTCGATGAGTAGGCGGTTGGTCATGCCGGAGCCGTTGGAAATGCCGAAGATGGAGATCCTGCCCGCATCCACGTTGTCGTAGGTCTTGAGCAGCGCGATGAGATCGCGGATGAAGGCGACATCGGGTGCCTTCGATGCCTCGCCATCGACGTTCCAACTGGTGAGGTAACCGCTCGGCGCCACGCGGATGGCGTTGCCGGCATGCGGATCCAGCGCGCCGATCATGCCGGCACCCGTCCCGCCGTTGCCGTGGAGCAGGATGATCACGGGGTGGGGGCCTGCGCCTGCGGGGACCTGGACGACGGCGCTGCGGCTGAAGCCGCCCGGTTCCTGCGCCCAGGTTTGGGTGATGCCGAGGGTGGTGCTCGCCAGGTTTCCGTTCGGGGTTTGTACCGTGAGGGCGCGGTGAAATCTCCTCGGCACTCCCGGGGCTTCGACGGCCTCGTCCGAGTAGGTGATGGAACCGCCGGTGCCCGAAAGCGTGGCCACCGGCGTCCATGAAGCGAGATCGGTGGAGCACTGGATCTCGTAACTTTCGCCCGCGACGCTTTCGAACGTGAAGAAGGGGTGGCCTGCCCCGTCGACGCCCGTCCCGATCACCGTGGCCACCGCATTGGCATTGCCCCCGGGACCGCCGCTTCCGGTCACGGTGAGGAGCAGTTGATAGACGATGAAACGCGAGTTCAAGGGCGTGCCGGAGCTTGGCCCCGCCGCCGTGATCTTCACGCTGGCGAGATCGGGCACGGAGATCGCGAAGGGCGAGGTGTTGAACGAGCCGCTGCCCACCGGGTTGGTCCCGTCGGAGATGGCGTACTGCTTTTCCGTGGTGCCGAGCGAACGGGTTCCGATCCCCGAAATCCGGAGCGACTGGCCCGGGGCGAGGCCGGTGACGTTGCCCAGGGTGAACACGAGCGACTCGTCGTCCGCGGCGGCGAGGTTGTTCCGGTTGTCGATCTCGAGCGGGCTGCCGCCGGCGACGCCGATGCCGTCCGCGTGGTTCGCCACGGTCAGAGCGGCGGTGGCGGTGCTCGTGGCGGCGATCGTCAGATCGAAGGTGATGCCCGCCCCAAGGCCGGAGACATTGGGATCGGCCGAGCTCAGTCCCGTGACGGAGCCGGTGATCTTGCCGGTGCCGAATTGCACGGTGGTCTGGGCCTGCAACAAGCCGGCAAGCAGCAGAAGGAGGGTGGGCAAGCAGGGGAGGATGCTCTTCATGGTGCGGGAGTGGTTGGGGAACACCGCTTCCGGCCGACGGTCGCGGTTGCAATCCTGATCTTGCGAGAATGCGATCCGGGGCGGGCGGTGGCTAGAACAGCCGGTCCTGCACGATGCGGTATTTCTCGAACTCGCGCATCGGCACCCGCCGCATCGGCTGAAGGAGGAAACCCTTGACGATGGATTCCCTCAAGAGCCGGGTGGCCCAGATGCGGAAGCGCGTAGCCACCGCGCTTTTCACGCGGTAGCCGATGGACAGGATGGTGTCCAAATTGTAAAAATCCACCCGTCGGCGAACGGTTCGCCTTCCTTCCAGCCGAACTGACAAGGATTCCTTGTGAGTTGCCTCCGGCTGCAGTTCACCCTCTGCGTAGATGTTCTGGAGGTGCAGGCTGATGTTCTGCTGGGTGGTCTGAAACAGCTCCGCCATGTGCTGCTGCGTCAGCCAGACGGTCTCGCCCTCAAACCGCACGTCGATCTTCAGCTTCCCATCCTCCGTCTGTTGAACGAGGAACTGGCCGCCCGGTGCTGGCGTTTCTGGATCCGTGCTCATGGGTTCATTCTCCTCTCAAATCGAGCTTTTGAGTAACGCTCAATCACTGCCCGCGCCTCCTGGGAAATGGCCGGGTTTCTTCGGCGGCTTGGGTTTCATCGGCTTGGGCAGATGCTTCAATTTCGAGGCTGCTTTCTCGAAATCCAGATCGACCGGACGTGGTTGGGAATCGAGGAAGACCCGGTAGCGGTCGTATTCCAGCTCCGCCTTCATCTTCGCCTGTTCGGCGGAAATCTTTCCCGCGTGATCCAGCAGCTCGTGCTCGGAGAGCTTGAGAAACTCGTCCAGCTTGGTGATCCAGTCGCGCATCGTCATCACCTTGCGTTGCAGCGCCCGCAGCTCGGCGAATTCGATGTAGGAGTTCACGATCCGGTTCAAGGCCTCGAGTTCCTCGCCATCGAGGTCGTTCTTGGCGATGGACACGTCCTCCTTGCGGATGATGCCGCCGGGGCGCGTCGTTTGCAGGCCCATGAACGGCTTGCCAGCATTCACCCGATCATGGATCACCGCCGCCGCCGTCTGCCCGTGCGCCGCCCAGTGCATCTTATTCTGCACCGTGGCGAAGAACTGCTGCGACAGCTCCGGTTTGGGCGTGTAGTCCACGCTCGTCGCGTAGATATCCAGGACCTTCTGGTAAAAGCGCCGCTCGCTCGACCGGATGTCGCGGATGCGCTCCAGTTGCTCGTCGAAGTAGTCCTTCTGCCCCTTGCCCGGCGGGTTCTTCAGCCGCTCGTCGTCCATGGTGAATCCCTTCACCAAATACTCGTTCAAGCGTCCGATCGCCCACTGGCGGAACTGCGTGCCGCGGTGGCTGCGCACGCGGAAACCCACGGCGAGAATGGCGTCCAGGTTGTAGTGCTCGATCTCCCGAGTCACCTCCCGCTTGCCCTCGGTTCGAACTATTCGATAATATCGAATAGTTGCCTCCGCTTGCAGTTCCCCTTCGGCAAAGATGGCCTTCAAGTGGTAATTTACTGTGTTGACGCCGATCTCAAAGAGCTCTGCCAATAGGGCCTGCGTCAGCCAAACCGTCTCGTTCTCAAACCGGCACTGGATGCGCGTCCGGCCATCCTCCGTCTGGTAGAGGATGATTTCGGAATGGGGGAAGGCGTCGGCATTCATCGGGCGGCGGAGTTTGGACCCGGTCCTCCGCCAAAAGCAAGTCGCGAACTGTTCAAATTCACACCCGCAACGCGCGTTCGGAAGTGGCGGGGTGATCGGTCCGGATTCAAAATTCAAGAACGGATACCATTCACATGCCGTCTGTCGGGATCATGGCACTGCCAGCGCTTGTTGAAGAGCATCGTGCTCGAAGGCGCTGGCCATGCGATGAATTTCCTTGGCTGGGGCGCCCGCCTGTCTGGCCACATCGCGCCAGGTGGAAGTCGCGGCGGCCACCTCCTTGAGAATCCCGCGTGCCTCGCCAAGCGAGAGCGCGAAATAACCTGCAGAGGCCTCCAGCAGGTCGATCGAGCAGGTGCTTTCTTCCAGATCAATGTTCGTGGTGAGCACGCGCGCTTTGAGATCCGCAGGCACGGGATTCAGATCGTAGGCAGGCGACAAGATCCAGCCGCTCCTGTCCATCCGGAGAAATCCATGATTGCGCAGGTGATCATCCACGTTTGAGACGAGAACATTGAACGCCACGCGCCGATACAAGGCCCGCGCATCCCGTTTCGCGTCCGCACCGTGACGGGCCAGGGCATCCACCATCTCCGGGTAGCTGCGGCCTTCGCCATCCTTCGCCCCAAGCATGGCCATCGCGGACAGGAAGGGAATCCGGCGCCCCTCCTCCCGGTCGAAACGCCGCGACAGCAGCACGGCCTTGCCCGCCACATGCAGCAACTCATGACCCGCGGTCACGATGCCCGCCCGCTCCGCCAGACGCAGCGCGATTTCCTCCCAGGTCTCCATGCTATAGTCGTCGCTCTCTTTGGGGAACTTGGCGATGGAAAGGCGGCCGTGCTGGTCGACTACCGAAGCCTTGGGGCGTGCGCTGTGCGACGACGATTAAAACTACCCCCTGACGACAATTAAAATTACCCGCAGGACGGGTGGTTTTCCGGGGTGTGGCGGGATGCCGTTTGACACCGGTCGGGGAAGCGGGTGCGGGTCCGGGTTGT
>JBIPNO010000100.1:0-15232 GCA_044372775.1 Haloferula sp. | reverse complement strand
TCAAAGCCCCGGACATCGCCGCCCTCTTCGATTTCGATCCTTACCCGGACCACGTCATGCGGGACAAACGGCGACGTCAATCCCCTGTGGAATCAGGGATCCGGGCCTTAACCTGACGCGAATGGGTGGGTATTTACACCATTCTGTGCATGAAGGAATGACTGTCGGGTATGGAGAGTTTATTGGCTGCATTGAGCATGACGGGCTTGTCAGCAAAGGTGAATCGTTTATCCTAATGCTTGAACTATCCACCGCCGACCTGAACCTGATCGATTCGAGTCGAGGCGATGCCCCCGAGATGCATTTGTGCTCGATTGTATTCGTAAAGCGCTTGCCGGAAGCGATGCTAATCCTGAATCGAAGAAGCACAACAAGCCGCGTCATGACAACCACTGCCAGCCGCCCAGTTTCGATGATCTTCCTTAATCACAACACTAACCCCATGATCGACGCTCGCCGCCGCTGGTAGTGGTGCAATCACTCATCGTTTCAGAAAATGAGAGAGGAGCGAAATGTCGATCCATCGAGGCGACCGGTTCTTGGCTGGTTCGTTTCGGTGTTGGTGGGAACGCCTCTCGCGTGGCTGAGTTCGGCCGCGATCCTGCCATGGATATTCGGCATAGAGCGCAAGGACTCCGCTTCTTTATGGATGTTGAGCGGAGCCGTCGATCTCGTGTTCGGATTCCTGTGCATCCCTGCCTTCCTCATAGCGCATTCAGTTTCTTATGTAGCCCTGAAGAATGCGGATACGACTCGGTGGAGGGCTTTCAGAAGCACTTGCCAAGGCATTGTTTTCTTCTGGTTCATTCTGGTGATGGCGTGGGGATGGCACGTCAACGGGCCTGTTTTTCGAGCGAATTGATCCAGCGCGGCAAGCCGCGCCAGACGTCGCAGAACCCCGCAACGCATCTCGCCGTGGGACTGCAGACGGACCCGATCCCCACTCTTGGCCGCACTTGTCGTCCTTGGCCCCGGCGTGGATCGATGCATGGTTCAAGTGCATGGGAGCGGAGTAGAGGTTGCGGTCGTCCTTGAGGCGCCGAACGAAAAAGCCCCGCCCGGCGCGGGGCCGGACCGGGCTCTCGGGAGGGGGAGGGGGTCAGTCGGGGAGGATCACGCGGTAGAATTCCTTGTCGGCGACTTTCGGGAAGGTGAGTTCGAGGTCGTCGAAGGCGTCCCAGTCCCCGAGGTCGTCGCTCTTCTCAAGCGGCAAGCTCAGGGTGACGTTGCCGCCGCTCGCCTGGATCAGCAGGTTGCCGGTGCCGCGCAGGTCCTGGATGGAGCTGGCGGTGTAGAGGCTGAAGGCGGAGGGGTTCGAGGTCACGTCGGCGCGGCCGGCGGTGCGGATGCCGGCGAGCGCGGCATTGACCTGGGTGGAGGTGTTCGCGACGTCGGGATCGAGGCCCAGCGCGGCGACTTCGATGCCGTTGGAGAAGCCGTCGCCATCGCTGTCGGCCGTGCCCTGCAGGATGCGGCGGTCGAGGTCGGCGACGGTGTCGGCTTTCGCGAACGGCGTGCTGGCGTGGAAGGCGAGCATGTATTCGGCGAATGCGTCCTGCTCGGTGCCCGCGCCGTTCACCCCGCCGAGCGCGCTCACCGCCAGCGTGTAGCCATTGGCGCTGCTGTCGCTGGTGAGGTCGAGGCGGTTGGCGGAGGGGTTGGTGCGGATGGCCCACGGGAACGGGTAGCTGTCGCCGCCGAAGTCGGAGCCGGCGGGCGAGGAGTTCGCGAGGAAGTTCAGCGTGACCAGCCGGACCGGGCGGGTCGGGTTGAGCACGATGCCGTTCGAGACGAGGACTTCGGTCGGATCGCCGTTGTCATCGACCAGCGCGGCGTAGCGGATGCGGCTGCCGCCGTTGACCGCGGAGATCTGCGCGGGGGAGCCGGACGAGGTGTAGCCCACCGCGGTTTCCGCGAGGTCCGCGACCACCATGATACCGCCGAGCTGGCAGAACTGGCCGGGCGTCGACTTGTCGGCACCGGTGCCGTTGCTGCCCTGCACGCCGTGTTCCAACAGGACCTTGAGCTGCTGGGCGGTGACGGTCAGCAGGGTGAGGTTGTTGTTGAACTTGAGCGAATCCTCGACGTCGAGCTGCGAGACATCGCCCGCGGCCTTGCCGGCGGTCGGGTTGGCGGCGGTCGGCTGGAGGTTGCCGCCGGCATCGACCGAGCCGATGGCGTTGCGGATTCCGCCGCCGTTCTTGATCGAGACTTCGACGGTGGGGTCGAGCTGCTGGGCATACCACAGGTTCGCATCGGCGGAGAGGTTGCCGAAGTTGGTCTCCTGCTGGCGGACGTTGGTGCGACGCCCTTCGAGGTAAACGCTGCTCTTGCCGAGGATCAGGCCGTCCTTGGCATTGATCACCGCACCGACCGCATCGGCCACGGCCTTGACCGTGCCGCCGCGGGTGCCGGTGGCATAGGGATCGGCGGCTCCCCAGTTCGCGGCCACGGCGGCGGGGGTCACGGCGATGTTGTCGCTGGACGGATCGACCGCGGTGATGTCGCCGGCGGCATTGAACTCGACCACCAGGCGGCCGAGGTACTGGTACTGGCCTTCGCCGCTCACCACGGCCACCGTTTTCCCGTCGAGGTCGGTGGTGGTGAAGGGATAGGCGCCGGCGGAGGTGTCGCCGGGCTGGAGGATGCCGGAGTTGCTGTAGATGGTGCCCGAGCCGCCGGCGACGATGATGTCGACGTGGCGGAGCTTGGTGGCGAGCAGCTTCTCGTTGTCGATCTGCTGGAGCTGGGTGGCCATCACGATCTTGTTGCAACCGGCGGCGACGAGGGCGTCGACGGTCGGCTGGAGGTGGGTGGCGAGCGCGTCGATGTCGTAGGTGCGCGGCGAAACCACCACCGCACCGGTCGGGCCGGTCACGGTGACGAGGCCGGGCGACGAGATGCTGGCGAGGTCCGGCGGGGTCACACCGAGCACGCCGATTTTCTCGCCGCCGCGCTCGATGATGGCGGACTTGGCGAGCTTGGCATTCGTCGGAGAGGCGTTGATGCCGGGGTAGTTCTCGTTCGGGTGCGGGGCGAAGGCGCCGGTGTTGCGGATGGCGCTGGTGAAGCGCGGGGCGAGCAGGGGGTCGGCGCTGAAGTTGAGGTTCGCGCTGAGGAGCGGGAAGGCCGCGCCGTAGTGGCGCATGTTGGTCCGGCTGGTCTGCGGCACGGGCAGCACGATGTTGGCGAACTCGCTGGTGCCGAGGTCGAACTCGTGGTTGCCGATGGCGCTGGCGTCGAAGCCGATGGCGTTCATGATCGCGATGTCCGGGCGGCCCGGGTTCTCGCGGAGGTCGACGCCGCTGGCGTTGTAGCCGAAGACGTAGCCGAGAGCGGTCTTCAGCGAGGCGCGGGTGGAGATGTCATTTCCGGCCGAGAGGAAGGCGCCGGGAATGAAGGAATCGCCGGCCCCAATGGTGATCGAGGCGCTGTTGCCGGGAGCGTCCTCGATCTTGTCCACCAGCGCGGCGAACTGCGGGGCCGCGGTGACCGAAGAGGTATCGGCCTCCATGTCCGACGCGTGGAGGACTTGGAGACGGAAGGTGGTCGGGTTGATTTCGTAAACGCCGACACCGCCGGCGACGCCGCCATCGGCGATGCCTTCGTAGCCGACGATCGCCAGCACGGTGCCGGTCGGGCTGTCGGGGGCGTCGAGGATGGTGACGGTTTCCGGCGAGATCAGGCCCGAGCCGCTGTCGTTGATGTAGCGGATGACCTGTGGTGAGGCGGGGTTGGTGATGTCGACGACGATCACGCCGTTCTGGCGCTCCATGCCGGCGACGGCGATGACGGTGCCGCCGGCGAGGGTGGTGACGGCGATGGCTTCGGGCTCGGGGCCCTTGTCGTCGGAACGGGCGTCGAAGGTGTTCTTGAGGCCACCGCTATTGGTGTTGTGGCGCTGCGGGTCGCGGTTGAAGAGTTCGGTCTCGAGCGGGAGATGGGAAACGAAACTGAGGCTTTGGTCGGCTTCCTTTTTCCAGAGGGTGAGGCCGCGGCTACCCATGCTGACGATCTTGTCGAGGTCGGACGCGGGGTCGACCGGGCCGTTGAGCGACTGGTCCTTGAGGATGTTCAGGCGGCCGAAGTCGTTGTTGTTGGTGGACGGCGTGAAGCCGGCGGCGAGGCCGTAGGTGGTGACGGCGGCGGCGAAGCGCTGGATGTCGCCGTCGTCGACGCGGGCGTCGCCTTCATCGGCGGTGATGAGGTAGGTTTCGCCGCCGGCGGACCAGGTGGCGAGGGCGTCCGGCATGTGCAGCCCGAGCGCGGCGTTGGTCACGTCGAACACGTCGTCATTGTCCGAGGCGTCGATGGTGATCGCGCGCTGGCCGAGGTTGCTGACGGCGTCCCAGGTGAGGGTGGCGAGGTCGAGCGTGGCGATCGCGTTGTTTTCCTGCAGGCCGACGAAGAGCTTCGTGTTGTCCGGGCTGAAGGCGAGGTATTCGGGCTCGATGTGGAAGTGCTTCGGTTTGGTGTTGGCGGCTTCGAAGGAGGTGTGGTCGCGGAGGCCGGCGATCAGGGCGGGCACGCCGCTGAAATCGATGGTGTTCACGGTCAGCGAGCCGAGGGCGGCGGCGAGGGTGGAGGCATCGTTGCCGGCGAGATCGATGACGGTCACCGAGCCCGGTTGCTGGTGGGCATCGAAGGCCACGACGTTCACTCCATTTCCGTCCCACGCGTGCTGCGCTTCGTTGGCGACGGCGACCTTGCCATTCTTGATGGTCACCATGTCGGGGTGGTAGCCGGCGGGCAGGGATCCGATCACGGCACCGGTTTCGAGATTGAAGAAGACCAGGCGGCCGAGCTGCGGAACCGAAGTGGTGAAGGGCGTCGGGGTCACGGTCGGCACGCCTTCCACGTCCACCGTGATGTCCACGGTGACGGTTGAGCCGTTGAGCGCGGCGGCGACGCCGATGCCGGAGCCTGACTTGTCGAGCGCCACGCCGGTGACGTCGCTGTAAACGAAGCCGGCCACCGGATTGGCGGCGAACCACGCGGCGGCATCGACCGTGGCGTGTGCGGAGAATTCGGTGCCGTTATGGCGGTAAAGGCGGATGCCGCCGGCGGAGTTGTCGGTGACGGCGAGGGTGTCCTGGGTTGGGGAGAAGGAAACGACTTCACCGGAGCCGACGGACATCGGGATGGCCTGGTGGCGGCGGAGGCCGGTGACCTGGGCGTGGGAGGAGGCGAGAAGGGCGAGGAGCAGGGGAGTGCCTGCGAGTTTCGGGCTGATGCGGAGTTTCATGGTTGGCGACGTGGAATCGCCGCGAACCCATCAGAAACCGCGTCGGCTTATCTCCCCAAATGTCGCGACAAGATTGCCATGCGACATCTTCGTCACCTGCGGAGTGACTGCGGGGAGATGCTCGTTTCTCAAGTAGCGGAGCCGGCTGCGCCGTTCCGTTGGGGCAAGGCCCGATCAATGATCGTGGCCATGCCCGCCGGCACCGAAATTCAGCACGAACTGGAGCCACACGCTGTGCTCGTCCGCATAGCCGCCGAGACGGTCGTAGGAATACTGGAGCCGCGCGTGGAGATCGGTGTCGTCGGCGAGGTGGAAGGCGCGGCCGACGTTGGTCGAGGCACGCCAGCGACGCTCGTTGCCGGACATGCGGTTGCCGGAGGCCCATTCGAGGCGACCGCCGACGGTCCAGTCCTTGACGAATTCGAGGCCGCTGGCGAGGTAGATGCCGAGCTCGTCGTAGTCGCCTTCGATGCCGGCGGCATCGCGCGCTTCCACGGCGCGGTAGAAGACCTCGCCCTGCCACCAGATGGGGCGGCCGCCGAGCTTGTCCTCGCCGTGGACATCGGCCCCGGCGGTCCAGGTGGTGCGGCCGAAGCCGTTCTTGCCGGCGGCGAAGGACAGGCCGGCGCGGTCGATGCCGGCGAAGCCCGGCTTGTGCTCCAGGCGACCGAAGAAGAAGCCGTCGCCAAGGTAGGCTTCCTCGGCGTCGTAGACCCCGCCGTCGCCCGCGAAGCCGTGGCCGTGTTCCTCGTGTTCTTCTTCCTCGTGGTCCTCATCGTCGTCGTGGTCCTCGCCGGCGTGTTCGACCGCTTCTTCAAAGGCCTCCCGCCGTAGCTCGCGGGTGGCGCCGTGGGTATGCTCGCGGCTTTGGCCATAGCCGAAGCGGACGATCCAGCGCTCGTCGGTGCCGGGCAGGGCCCAGGCGAGTTCCGCGCCCTGGACGATCAGGCCCTCTTCACCGAGCAGTCGGATCATCGAGATCGGCGGCTCGACGAAAGGCCGGTCATGGAGGTGGTAGCGGTTTTCCTGGCCGAAGGGGGCGAAGAACTGGCCGCCGCGCAGGACGAGGCCGGCCGGCAGTTCGAGCGCCGCGTAGCCTTCCTCCCACTCGCTATCCCAGCCGTCGAAGCGGTCCCAGAAGACGTTGTGATTCGCGTGGACGGAGAGCATTTCGCCGAACTCCATCACCGCGCCGATCTCGATGCCTTGGAGATTGAAGCCATCATCGACGGGAGCGTGGCTGCCGGGAATCAGGCCGAAGTTCTTCTCGGAAGTGGATCCGCCGAGGGCGATGGCCGCATTCAGGTGCGGATGAAAGTGGAACCAGCCTTCCTCTTTTTGACCGAGGTGGGGGTGGTTCGGGCTGCCGGGGAGATGGGCGGGGTGGCCGTGGTCGTGATCGCAGACCGGCTTCGGGGCGGCGGTGAGGACCGTGGGCAGGAGGGCGAGAGTGGCGGCGCGGATCATTGATGCGAAAAAGTCACGGCTGCAAATCAAGTGCAAGAGCGAATTTTTGGCGGGAATGGCGGTTTCAGAACTCATGCCGCAACCCGAGCGACAGCCCGCGGCCGGGGAGGGGGGCGACGTCCTTTTTGAACGAGGTGGAGACGCGGGCTTCCTCGTCGAGGAGGTTGGTGGCGCGGAGGAAGAGGGTCAGATCGTGGGAGGAAAGCGGCAGGGTGTAGGAGAGGTCGGCATTGACCAGGGTGTAGGAGCCGGCCGGGAGTTCGGGGCGCGGGGCGGGTTTGACGCGGTCCTGTGCGGTGGCGTGGCGGATTTCGAGGCCGGCGCTGAGGCGGTCGTCGGTCCACTCCAGCCGCGTGCCGAAACGCAGCGGCGGCATCCGCGGGATCGGTTCGTCGTCGGTGGTGTTTTCGGCGCGAACGTAGTCGCTCATCAAGGTCAGCGTCAGGTGCTCGCGGATCTGCCAGTCGAGCTCGGCCTCGAAGCCGGTGAAGGTCGCGGCGCGCTCGATGTATTGGACGGCGCGGCCGAAGCCGCCGGTGAGAGCGGGTGCTTCCTGGAGGAAGATGAAGTTGTCGAAGTCGTAGTGGTAGCCGTTCAAGCGACCGGTGAGCGGGCCCTTCGCCGCCTCGACTCCCAGCTCGAAGCCGAGCGATTCCTCGGTCGCGAGCGGCGTGCCGTCGAGGTCGCCGCCGACGAGGAAGCGGCCGATGCCGGCGTTGTTCCAGAAAGCGTAGCGCTCGGTCGCGGTGGGCAGGCGCTCGACCCGCGAGACGATGCCGGTCAGCGCGAGCCGGTCGAGCAGGCCGATCGGTTCGCGGGTCCAGGTCAGCGCGGCGGAGGTGCTGTTAGAGAAGTCGTTCTCGCCTTGGAACGCGCCGAACTGCTCCAGGCTGTGGTCGTGGATCCGCAGCTTTTCGATCCGGTGGCCGAGCTGGGCGGTCCACTCGCCTTGCTGGTATTTCTCGAGAAAGAACAACCCGGAGGATTCGCTGCGGATGGCGCTGCGAACCCTCTGGGCGCCCGGTGGGGGAAAGACGGTGCGGGTGGCGGTGAAGTCCTCGCTGCCGGCGGTGATGCCGACGATCCCGGTCAGCCGGTCGTCGAAGGCGCGGTGGTGGACGTCGATGCGGCCCTCGATCGCGTCCTTTTCGAAAGCCCCGTCGGGAAAGTCCCGCCCGCGGTCCTTGCCGATGCCCTCGAACAGCTCGGCGTGTCGGTAGGCGGCGTAGGCAAGGCGGGCTTCGACTTTCGAGACGAAGCCCTGGTCGAACTGCATCCGCCCCTCGAGGTCGAAGCGGTCCTGCACCAGGTCGAGCGCGTACAGGCCGTAGAGGTCGGTCGCGTCGCCGGCGTAGGAGTAGGGCACGCCGTAGCGGGTATCGAAGCGCGAGTACGAGGCACCTAGTAGCAGCGGCAGGTCTTCCGGCAGCCAGGAAAGGCCGGCCGACCAGGTGGAGCCTTCGTGGCCGGAGTTCGGCAGGGTGCCGTCGGGGTTCGGCACCGGGACCACGCCGCTGCCGGGGACGAAGACCGACGGGTTCTCCAGAATCTGATAGGCCCCGCTGCGGGCGAGCCCGGGGATCGAGATATCGCCGGAATCCCGCGCCGAACCGGTGAAGCGGAAGACCAGCGGTCCGGTCAGCAGCGAAAGGTGGCCGGCACCGGCGAGGCCGTCGCCCTGGGTCTCGTAGCGCGTTTCCCAGCCGCCGGAGACGGGGCGGTCGGGCCTTTCCCGTGCCAGGACCCGGCTGCGGGCGTTCACCGCGCCGCCGATCGCCGAATTGCCGTAAAGCAGCGAGGCCGGGCCGCGGTGGATGTCGACGCTTTCTAACAAGAACGGCTCCAGCGCCACGCCGTGGTCGGGGCTGACGTCGGAGAGATCGAAGGTGCCGAGGTCGTCGCGCAGCATCCGGACCCGCACGCCTTCGAAGCCGCGGACCACCGGCCGGCTGGCGGCGGGGCCGAAGTAGCCGGACGAAACGCCGGGCTCCCAGCCGATGGTTTCGCCGAGGGTGCCCTGGGCGGTCCGCTGCAGGACCTCCGCGGGGATCGTGCGGACGGACTGCATCGAGAAATCGCCCAGCACCGGCGGCGGCTCGGCATCGGCCGTCACGGTGATTGCCTCCAGCTCCGCGGTGGACTCCACGGGCTCCAGCAGATCCTGGGCGGAGGCCGGGAGGACGAGGGCGATTGCGGCAATCCGGATGTTCATGAACACGGGTTGCGTATGATTTAGATTTGCTCCTGTAAAACATTTGCATCAAAAGTTCCGCCGTGAAGTGCATCCACCGCCTCCTGCCGCTCGCCGGAACCCTGTCCGCGGGCGCCCTGACGCCGCCGACCGACCTGATCTACGGGCATTACGAGATCCAGGTGGACTACACGGTCACGCCGGAAAATCCCGACGCCGGCTGGAGTTTCGCGGTCTCCTACGATCAGGACGACGACTTCAGCAGCGCCGCCGGGGTGGTCCGGCTGGACCCCGAAAGCACGGTCATCGTGGCCTCGCCGCGGACCCGCACCGCGGTGCCGAGCCCGGCCGGCGTGTTCAGCCGCTTCGGCCCGTCCGGCACGCCGATCTGGATCCTGCCGCAGAACAACATCCTCGGCACCTGCTTCCTCGGCGTGCGGACGATCATGCCGACCGGGACCTTCCAGGCGCGGGTGAACAACAACTACTCACCCAGCGGGCAGGGCAGCACCTCGTTGCGCCTCGTTTCGATGTCGGGCACGGGCGTCGATGCCGGCGGCCAGTTTGCGACCTGGAAGACCGAGGCTTTCGGCAGCGTCGTGTTCTCCTTCGACTCGACCAACGGCATCACCACCGCGGATGAAATTCCCACGATCCCGGTCGGCTCGCACACCCACTACAACTGGGGCCTGACCAAGCCGGGGATCTATCACCTGACCTTCGAGGCCAAGGGCAAGCTGATGCCGGCATTCGGCAACGTGATCACCTCCGCGCAGAAAACCTTCACCTTCGCGGTGCCCTTTTCCGGACGGATCGGAAACGGCGGCGCGCTGCTGCTTTCGGGCGTGGAAGCCGGTGCGCCCCGCGTTCTAACAGCCGATCCGGCGAATGCCGTGGCCTATGCGCCGGACCAGGCGATGATCGAGGCCACCACCACCGCCGGTCCCGCCAGCAGCGGCTTGCCCGGCGCGCTGTGGCAGTGGTCGGGAAACCTCCGCACGCTTCCGCTTTCGATCCCGAACGGCGTGGGCGTCGCGCCGGCCACCGCTTCCGGCGGGCTGGTTCCGGCGGAGTGGTCGAATGTCTCGCTCGAGATCGCCGCGGTGCGCGGACCGGGTGGCTTCGCGTTGCTCGATGGCAGCGGCGCGGTGCTGGCCGACGGCCCGGGCGACGTCCTCCCTCTAACAACCACGTCGAACCTTCCCGTCACCGCCGCCTTCACCGCGACCGGTCTGCATCGCGTGACGCTCGTCCCCCGCGGCACGCGGAACGGCCAGCCGGTCGCGGGTGCGCCGGTCACCGTGACCTTCGGGGCCGGTCTCACCGCGGAGCACGACTACGCCGCGTGGCAGGCCAGCTTCGAGCAGACCGCGGGTTTACCGGCCGGCAGCCTGGCGAACCGCGACGCCGACTTCGACCGCGACGGCATTTCGAACGGCTTCGAGTTCGCCTTCTTCTGGCAGGGCATGGACCCGACCGTGTCCGATGCCGCCGGGATGCCGCGCGCCTTTCCGAGTGCCGGGGGCGACGGGGTGCTCGCCTTTCTGCGGGACACCTACAAGGACCCGCTGGACGAGTCGAAATGGCAGCTGCGTCCGGCAGCGAGCAGCGACCTGCTCGCGTGGAAGCTCCGCTCCTCCCGCATCCCCGGCTTCCCGCTGGAGGTCTTCGAGACCGGTCTGGGGGAAGGCAATGCCTACGGCCGGATCTCGCGGAACCAATTGAGGGTCATGGGGCCGGGCGTCGGGCGGGCCTTCTTTCGCTTCGATCTGACGGCGGCTCCCTGATGCAGTCGGAAAACAGAAGCACAAAAAATGCGATAAAGATCTTGCAATCGAATTGCGTTAATCAAATCTCCATCCGTCTTTCCCAATCACACATCATGAAACTTCGATCCCTCGCACGCTTCGCTCCGATCGCGCTCGCCGCCCTTCTTCCTTCCGCCCATGCCGCTCTCGCCTGGACTTCCGGGCACGGGGACATCGGCGTCGAGTATGAGGGCGGCGGCGATTTCCATCTTCATCTCCATCTGGGTGAGGAAGACCCGGCGATCGTCGATGGCAACCCGGTGATCGACACCGAATACGACGCTGATCAGATCGACATCACCGTCCCTGCCGCCGCCGAAGTGGTGTTGGCCACGGATGTTGCCTTCCTGGGATCGCTGGCCGGACAATCGGTCTGGCTTCTGCCTCAGGATGGAGCCGCCGCCGACCTGATTGGCGCTCCCTTTGTCGGTTGGGGCACGGAGGGGCTGAATCCGGCTGACTGGATCGGTAACATCAAGTTCAAGTTGCTTTCAGTCACTTCCCCGAGTGGTTCGGGCCACTTTGCGGTGTGGCAGGTCGATGGGTTTGGATCGCTTTCGAATCTCGCGATGTCCACCGCGGATGCGGGCGTGGATGAGGTCTCCCAGGCTGCGGGCGTGCACGACCACTACAACATCGGCTTCACCGAGGCGGGCATCTGGACGATCGAGATGATGGTCGAAGGCACTCACGCCACCGATGGCTTTTCTTCCGGCTCCGCGACCTACACCTTCAATGTCGTGCCTGAGCCTTCGACCGCGCTGCTCGGCGGGCTCGGTCTGCTGGCGATGTTCCGCCGCCGCCGTTGATCGCCATGAACGCCCTGCCCACCACGTCCCGCCTCGGCGGCCTGTTGCGCGACCTCACCGCGGGTCTCAAGCAGCAGATGTTCTTCTGGGGGAAGGACGTGGTGCATCCGGACGGCAACCTGCTGATCCGGCAGGGCTTCACCAAGTCGCCCTCCGCCGGGCTCCAGGGCACCAGTTGCTATGGTCTCGACTGGCAGGGCGGCCGGATCGAACTCCACGGCGCCTGCGTCGGCTGGTATCCGCGGGAGGGCGGCGAAGGCTTCATCTTCATCCGCCCGCTCGGCAAGTGCCACGTCTGGCTCGGCCGGAGCGCGCCGGTGCCGGGCGAATGGCCGGCGGATCTCATCGCGCCGACCGATTTCGAAAAGCTGCACGCCTGCGCCGCTCCCTTCCTCGACTGGTGGCTGCATTCCGAGCGATGGATCGATGAACTACTAGGCGGATCGTACCGCACGAACTGCTTCCGCCACTTCAAGCGCCTGCCGAAGGCGAAGCCCTGGCTCCCGCCGGTTGCGGCGGTGGAATGGGTGACGCGGCTGCGCGACGACCCGCGCTCGTTGGCAAGGGCCAAGCGATTCGGAGTCTGATGCCGACAGAATTCCTATGAAGAGGGGCTCGGGCGGCTCGCCCGAAGCCAACCTCGGATCTCCCATTGCGGGCGAACCGCCCGCTCCCCTCTTCGCCCGGACCGAACCATGGCTCTTTTCACCAACTACGATGACTGGCGTACCACCATCACCGGTGTCTGTCGGCTGGAACTGAACCGCGCCTACTGCCAGGAGCGCCAACGGGCACTGGCCGATGAAACCGAGCCCTCGACCCGTGATTTTCTCAAGGCCTACGGACCGGATTACCGCGACCTCGTCGCCTCCTGGTTCGAACGCGCGGGAAGGGAGGCTGCGGCGTGAGCGCGCTCCGTGCGAATCTCCCGGCGCTCGCCCTGGGGAAGCCGATGGTGCTGCTCACCGGCTTCCTCGGTGCGGGCAAGACGAGCTTCCTGCGTGGCGTGCTCGATGCCTTGAAGCAGTGGCACATCGCCATCGACGTGATCTTGAACGACTACGAGAACGCCGACCTTGATGCCGAGACCTTGCGCGACCGTGCCGCGACGGTCGAGGCGCTGGCCGCTTCCTGTGCCTGCTGCGACGGTCTCGAGCCGTTGGTCGATCTCGCGCTGGCCGCAAGCCGGTCGCGCCATGACGCCTTGCTGATCGAACTCAACGGCACCGCGGACCCGCTTCCCCTGTTAGAATCGTTCACGTTGCTCGAATCGCGGATCGGTTTACGGCCGCGCTGGCAGGTCTGCGTGGTCGATGCCCGCCACTTCGGCAGGCGGGGAACGCTCGACTTGCTGGAAAGCCGCCAACTCCAGAGCGCCAGCCATTTCACGATCCGCCACGACCGGGGGCTGGCGTCGGTGGAGCGCGATGTCCTCTTGTCCCGCATTCGGGCGGTGAATCCCCACGCGAGCGAGACGAATGCCGCCGCCCTCGCCGACCAGCTCGCCCGGGCGGTGTCGCGGGAACAGCGGCTCATGCTGCGGCCGGGCGCGGGCCGGTCGAGAACGGGGCTGCCGGGCTTCGCGGGGCACCGGATCGCGCACGAGTTCACCGGCTGTCAGATCCTGCTGCCGCCGCAGGTCGGTCGGGATGCGATGTGGCGCTTTCTGGCTGCGCTGCCGGCCGGTGTGCTGCGGGCGAAGGCGCTGGTGACCGTGACCGGCGAGCCGGGCGTGCGGCGTTTGTTCGAGCGCGTGGGCACTGAATTGATGGGCGATCCGCTTCAGGTGCCGATCAGCGACCGAGTCCCGTCATCCGCCATCTGCATCGGTCCGGACCTCGATCCTGCGATCCTGTTAGATAAGGCCCGCCGGGAGTTCGGCCGTGCCTGCAAACTACCCGACTCCGACCGGCCGTGAGCGCCCAGCTACCCATCGTCGTCCTCACCGGTTTCCTCGGCTCCGGGAAGACCACGCTGCTCCGTCGCTGGCAGCGGGACGAGGCGCTGCGCGATGCCGCGGTGGTGGTGCACGACCTCAGCGAGTTCGGTCTGGATGCCGAGCTGGTTGCCGGCGAAGGTCAGGAGACCGAGGCGGGCGTCCTCAAAGGGCGGGTCGCCGCCTTGCACGGCAGCCATGCGAAAGAGCGGCTTCACGAGTCGGCGGGCAAGGCTCTGGAGGCGATCACCACGCTCGATCCCGCGCCACCGCTGGTGCTGGTGGAGAGCACTGGCGCCGCGCGGCCTTGGCCCTTGATCGCCGCTTTCACGCAGGACGATCGCTTCGTGCTGCGGCACTTCATCGTCACGGTGGACGCGCTCAATCTCCATCGAGACTTCTCCGACGGGCTCGTGCTCACCGGCGAGGTGCTGCCGCCGGACGATGTCGCTTTGCGCTACTCCGCCGAGGTCCTGGCGGAGCAGATCGCCTTCGCGAGTGTGATCGTGCTCACCAAAACCGACACCCTGCCCGCGGCCGTCGCGCAAGGGCTGGTGAAGGTCCTGCAGAAGCTCCAGCCGCGCGCGGCGATCGGGCTCTCCGCTCAGGCGGGATTGCTCCTCCCGCAGCTCGATGCCGTGCCCGCGCCGAAGCTCCCGACGCTGCGCCGACGTGCCGAGGAACTCGCGCTCACCAAGGGCAACGCCACCGCCGCGGATGTCGACTGCCTGGTGATCCGCGACAAGCGGCCCTTTCACCCGCAGCGCCTGCACCAGGCCTGCCAGCGCCATCTCGGGACGGGTCTCTACCGCACCAAGGGCTTCCTCTGGCTCGCCTCGCGTCCCGGCCATGTCCTGCTGTGGCAGCAGTCCGGCAGCCAGATCACTCTCGAGCTGACCGGCTTCTGGCGCGCCGAGATGCTGCACAACCGCGACGGCAAGCTGCTGGCGGAAGAGGTCGCACATCTGAAGACGATGCTGGAGAAGGAGCACCCGGTCTTCGGCGACCGCCACGTCGAGGTCACGTTGATCGGCCTGAAACCCGCCCGCGAGGCCTTCGCGGCGGCCCTTGAGACGGCCTTCTGCACCGAGGATGAAATCGATGCATGGCAAGGGGGCGAGAGCTTCTCGGATCCTTGGCCGACAGCGTTGCGTAGGGTGGATTGAGATCGGGCGTTGGATCAGCCTCTTGGTTGATTTCCGCCATCACTCGCGGTGGAGGACGAACTCAATCGCCATATTCTCCGAGAGCAGTTTGGTGCCGAAAGAAGCGTCAGTTTTGAGTCATTTTCCGGTGAGCTTGGTATTTTGCTGGAGGTAGCGAGAGCATTTCTTCAATCATTCCGAGATGAGGTCGAAACAGCATGCATTCGTGGCTCTGGTCCTCGCACTGGGTGTCGTGGCCACCCTTCTTTTGCTGCGGGATCGAAAATCATCAAGTCCCAGCGACAACTCCACGATGGCGGAAAATGCGCGGGATTCGGTTGATATCACCGACCTGCCGAATTCAGCTCCATTATCAGGCACGTTGCCTGGGAAGGCGGCCAAGCGGGACGTGGTTTCTCAGAAGGGGGCGAAAATCTCAAGAAGCGACATCGACCACTGGCTTGAACTCCCCAAAGAAGAATGGAAGGCAGAGATCGAAGTCCGAACCCATTCGCGTCAGGTTAAGGCCCGGATCCCTGATTCCACAGGGGATTGACGTCGCCGTTTGTCCCGCATGACGTGGTCCGGGTAAGGATCGAAATCGAAGAGGGCGGCGATGTCCGGGGCTTTG
>JBIPNO010000099.1:0-15266 GCA_044372775.1 Haloferula sp. | reverse complement strand
CAGAGCCCGAGATGCCGCCCGGTGGGCCCCGGAACGACCTCCCGGCGGAAATCTGGAGAAGAATTGCTTCCGTCCTGGCCTCCGGGCGGATCGACCGCCTTTCCGATTTCGTTTCCCGACAGCCTCTGAAGCCGGGACTACTTACCTCAGGGAACCGCCTTCTTCGAGATGACCGTGCTTCAGGGCGAGGCCGCCTTGAGTTGAGGTCGATCAGGCTGCCGTCCTCCGCCGCAAGATCCCGTATTTCGGCGCGAAGGCGAGGGAGGCGACGAAAACCAGCGTCTGGACCAGCACGATGCACGCCCCGGTGGAGGCCCCGATGTGGTAGCTGATGAAGATCCCCGTCGCCGTGGAGGCGGTGGCGGCGGCGACGGCGATGGCGAGCATGCGGTCGAAGCGGTCGGTCCACAGGTGGGCGATGCTGCCGGGGGTGACCAGCATGGCCACCACCAGAATGATCCCGACCGCGTGGAGGGAGACAACGATGGCCAATGAGAGCAGGCTGAGCAGGAGGTAGTTCAGGAACTTGTCCGGCAAGGCCATGACGCGGGCTTGGGCGGGATCGAAGCAGATCAGCAGCAGGTCGCGGCGGAGGGCCAATGTGACGCCGAGCACCACCATGCCGAGCGCCAGCGTCTGCCAGACCTGCGATGACCGGATGCCGAGGATGTTGCCGAACAGGATGTGGTCGAGATGCATGTCCGACTCGGTGCGGCTGAACAGCACCAGGCCGAAGGCGAACATGCCGGTGAAAACCACGCCCATCACCGTGTCCTCCTTGATCCGGCTGTTCTGCTTGATGAAGCCGATGCTCGCCGAGCAGAAGAGACCGGCGACGAAGGCCCCGATCATCAGCGGGATGCCGGCGATGTAGGCCACCACGATGCCCGGCAGCACGGCGTGGGAAATCGCGTCGCCCATCAGCGACCAGCCTCTCAGGATCAGAAAGCAGGAAAGCACCGCGCACATCGCCGCGACCACGGTGCCGACCAGCAGGGCATCGCGCATGAAGGCATACTGGAACGGCTCGAGGAACTCGCTCATGGCGCGGGCAGGGTGGCCGCGCGGCTTTCCCGGACGCGGCGTTTCGAGGCGAGGATGCCGTGCTTCGGTGCGAAGACGAAGGCGGCGAGGAAGACGAGGGTTTGCAAGGTGACGATGCAGCCGCCGGTCGAGCCGTTGAAAAAGTAGCTGGCGTAGGCCCCAACCAGAGAGGTGGCGACGCCCATGGCCGCGGAGAGCCAGAGCATGGTGCCGAAGCGGTCGGTGAGAAGATAAGCGGTGGCACCGGGGGTGACGAGCATCGCCACCACCAACGGGGCACCGACCGCCTGCAAGGCCGCGACCGCGGTGGCGGCGAGCAGCGCGAGGAGGACGACGTGGAGCAGGCCGCCGCGCAGCCCGAGCGCGCGGGCCTGGTTGGGATCGAAGCAGAACAGCATGAGATCCTTCCACTTCAGGCCGAGCACGATGAGGGTGACCGCGCTGATGGCGATGACCTGGGCGATGTCGGCATCGGAAATGCCGAGGATGTTGCCGTGGATGATGGCTTTCAGATCCACCCGCGCCGGGAACAGCGAGATCAGGAGCAGGCCAAGCGCGAAGTAGGAGGTGAAGACGATGCCGATGGTGGCATCCTCGCGGATCCGGCTTTTCGCCTTGATGAAGCCCATGGTGCCCGCGGCCAGCAGGCCGGCGACGAAGGCCCCGAGCGCGAAGGGCAGGCCGAGGATGTAGGCGACGGCCACGCCGGGGACGACGGCGTGGGAAAGGGCGTCGCCCATCAGCGACCAGCCTTTCAGGGTGACGAAGGCCGAGAGCAATCCGCAGGTGCCGCCGACCAACGCGCTGACCCACATGGCCCGCAGCATGTAGTCGTAGTGAAAGGGGGTGAGCAGCTCATTCATGCTCTTCCGATCGCTTCCTGAGGAGTTCCTCGTGTTCCTGGCGGTCCTTGTATTCGAGGTGGCCGTCCTTGCCGAAGACCAGCGGTCGCTCGTCGTCGGTGAGCAGGCGGATCGCCCGGCCGTCGTGTTCCTGGATGGTCGATTGCTCGAACTGGAACTGCCGCAGCACGCCGCCGAAGGCCGCGCTCAGGTTCTGTTCGGTGAAGACATCGGCGGTCGCGCCGTAAGCGAGCACGGTCTTGTTGATCAGCACGACCTGGTCGCAGAACTCCGGGACGCTGCCAAGATTGTGGGTGGAGACCAGGATGATGCAGCCGTCTCTCCGCAGCTCGCGGAGCAGGGCGATGATCGCTTCCTCGGTCTTCACGTCGACGCCGGTGAAGGGTTCGTCGAGCAGGATCACCCGGCCGCCCTGGGCGAGGGCGCGGGCGAGGAAGACACGCTTCTTCTGCCCACCGCTCAGCTCGCCGATCTGGCGGTCCTTGAATTCCCACATCGAGACGCGGCGCAGGCTTTCCTCGACCTTCGCCTTGTCGACCGCCCGCGGGATGCGGAGGAAATTCATCGCGCCGTAGCGGCCCATCATCGCCACGTCCCAGACGCTGACCGGGAACTGCCAGTCGACCTCTTCCGCCTGCGGCACGTAGGCGACGAGGTGCTGCTTGAGCGCGGCGCGGACCGGCTGGCCGTTGATCCTCACGCTGCCGGCCTTCGGGTGGACGAAGCCCATGATGCTTTTGAAGAGCGTCGATTTCCCGCTGCCGTTGACGCCCACCAGCGCGCAGATCGTGCCGCCGCCGAGCTGGAACGTGGCATCGCGCAGGGCGAGGTGGCCGTTGGCGTAGGCCACCGACACGTCCTCGACCTCCAGGCGGGGGAGGGAACTCATGGCGGGCTGAGAAATCCTTTCACGATGGTGTCGGCGTTGGCTTCCAGGAGTTTCAGGTAAGAAGGAGCCGGGCCATCCGCGTCGGTAAGTGAGTCGACGTAGAGCACCCCGCCATAGCGCGCGCCGGTTTCCTGGGCGACCTGCCGGGCCGGCTTGTCGCTGACCGTGCTTTCGGAGAAGATGACCGGAATCTTGTTCGAGCGGACGGCATCGATCACCGCGCGCACCTGCTGCGGCGTGCCCTGGGCGTCGGCATTGATCGGCCAGAGGTAGAGCGGCTTGAGGTCGTAGTTGGCGCAGAGGTAGGAGAAGGCGCCCTCGCTGGTCACCAGCCAGCGCTGTTCCGGCGGGATCGCGGCCAATTTCTGGCGGACGGGTTCGTCGAGCGCCTTGATCTTCGCGGTGTAGGCGGCGGCGTTGGTGGTGTAGGTGGCCTCGTTGACCGGGTCCACTTTCACCAGCGCCTTGCGGATGTTCTCGACGTAGATCACGGCGTTGGCCGGCGACATCCAGGCGTGGGGGTTCGGCTTGCCGGTGTAGGGGCCTTCGGTGATGCCCATCGGGGTCACGCCTTCGGTCAGCACCGCGCTCGGGACGTCCTTCACGTTCTCGAAGAACTTCTCGAACCACAACTCCAGGTTCATGCCGTTCCACAGCACGAGGTCGGCCTGCTGGGCCTTGACGATGTCCTTCGGCGTCGGGTCGTAGCCGTGGATCTCGGAGCCGGGCTTGGTGATGGATTCCACCTCGGCGGCATCGCCGGCGACCTCGCGGGCCATGTCGGCGATGATGGTGAAGCTGGTCACCACCCGCTTCTTGCCGGAGGCGGAGGGCTTCTTCGTCGGGTTGCAGCCGCTGGCAAAAAGGGCGCAGGTCCCTGCCACGAGGCAGAGGAGGCTCCGGCGGTTTCGGGAGAAAGAGTTCACGCGGGAATCGATGGCACGTTTCATGTTTGATTCAACGTAGAAAATTAGTCGGGGCTAAATTTGAGGTCGGAACAGATCGCTGAGATGCATGAACGCGTGAGGCAATCCTGGCGGATTTGACTCGGATGGTGGTCCCGAATCCGAGGGTTCCGGCCGAATCAGAACGCCCCGTTCAGCTTCCGGCCGATCCAGAAGATGGCGAGCAGCAGGATGATGGCGGCGACGGCGGACCAGTGGGACCAGAGCGGGAGGCGGTTTTCGATCGGGCGGGGCTCGGGCAGGGCGGTGATTTCCTTGATCAGGTCGGGCAACTGCTCCGGGGTGATCATCCGGCCTTTGGCGATGCGGGCCATTTCCTCGAGGACTTCCGGGCGTGCGGGCTGGCCGGTTTGCTCGAGTTCCACGCCCTGGGCCAGCAGCTTGGTTTCGATCGGCTCGGCGCCGGCTTCGTCGATCGAGGCTTTGAGGGTCCACTCACCGGGCAGGCCGATCCGCAGGCGGCCGGAATAGGCACCCCAGGCGCTGTCGTTCTTGTCGAGGGCGATGCGTTCCTTGGTCCCGTCGGGCGCGGTGGCGTCGACGTAGACGGCCCCTTCTTCCAGCGGCGCGCCGCTGGCGTTGAAGGCGTTCGCGTTCAGGGTGACAGTGTCGCCGGGGACCGGGCGCTCGGGGGTGAAATAGAGGCGGACGCGTTCGCCGGAGGCCATGTTGCGCTGGTAGGACATCCAGCGGGCGACCTGGCCCCAGAAGCGGTAGTGGTATTTGTCCTCGACGCCGCGGCGCCAGCGCCAGGCGGAGTCGATGCCCATGAACAGCACCTTGCCGTTGCCGGCGGCCTTGGTGACGATGATCGGGACCGGACCGAAGCGGCCGCGGCGGTTGGCGTGGACGGCGAGGACCTCGGTGCCGCCCTTGGATTTCACCACCGGCGCGTGCCAGTGGAAGCCGGGCAGGCTGCGCCAGACGTCGGGGTTGGCTTCCTCCGAGTCAGCCAGCATCGTCAGCAGCGAGCCGCGGCCTTCGCCGGTGAGGCTGAGAGGAGAGGCGACGGGGTCGTTGAAGCCGCCCTTGTTCTCCTCGTCGAGATTGACCGGGATCAGGTCGCTGAGGGCGGTGTCGAGCAGGGTGAACTGGTTGCCCTGCGGTCCGGGCATGAAGACGATCCCGCTGGCTTGGTTCTCGACGAGGCCGCGCAGCAGTTCGCACTGCTCCTTCGTGAGCTGGTCGGGCGCGACGCCGACGTCGCCGAGGAAGATGACGTCGTATTTGGAGAGGTCCTCGGGCTTCGAAGGGAATTCCTGGATGTAGTCCGGGCCGTCGCCTTTGCCGAGCTGCGGGTGGAACATCAGGCAGGAAAGATCGACGCCGGGGTCGCGCGAGAGGGCGTTGCGGAGGTAGCGGTACTCCCATCGTGGCAGGGTTTCGATGACCAGCACCTTGATCGATTCAGGGCGGCCGGAGAGGGTGAACTTGCGGGAGTTGTTGGACTCGATCCGTTCCCCTTCGGCCATCGGAATCGAGAGCTCCAGGGTGGAGCTTCCCTCCTTGTCGAGCTTCCACAGGATGGCGTCGTAGGTCTCGGTGCCGGGGGCGAGGACCAGCTCCTTGGTCTTCTCTTTCCCGGAATCGTCGCGCAGGCGGACGATGGTGCGGACCTCGCGGTCGAGCGAGGAGCGGACGGTGAAGGGGATCTGCACGTTCTCGCCGACGATGCCGTAGGCGGGCGCGGTGACGGCGAGCAGGTCGATGTCCGGCAAGCGCTTCTTGCTGCCGACGGGGATGGTGAAGAGCGGGACACCGCGCTGGAGCATCTTCTGGGCGGCGACGACCGGAGGCTGGCCGGTGTTGAAATCGCCGTCGGAGATCAGGACCGCGGCGCGGAGGTTGGTCTCGTTTTCTAACAGGTCCTCGATCGGCGTCGAAAGATCGGTGCCGGCGAGGGCGGAGGGGACGTCGGCTGAGGGGGCGGAGAAGGAGCGGTCGAAGACTTCGTTCGCGCCGCCGTTGGCCAAGGGCTCCCACAGCGGGCTGGCGAGGGCCTGCTCGGTCCAGTTGGCGCGGGAGACGACCTCGCGTTTCGGGGAGAAGAGTTCCGGCAGCTCGGCATCGAGGGTATCCATCGACTTCGACGCGTCCCACAGGATGGCGATGCGCGGCTTGGTCTCGGGGTTGAGGATGGTCCGCCACTCCGGTTTCCACAGCAGAAGTACGACGAGCATCGTACAAAGGAAGCGCAGCGACTCGAGCAGCGCGGTGCGCCTCGGGTGCGGGCTGCGTTTCCACGAGATGACGCAGAGCACGCCGACGATGACCAGCGCCGCCAGCCCGATCGCCAGGGCGGACGGGGTGGGGGAGAAGTGGAGGTTTTGGAGATTGAAGGACAAGGTTTTGGGAAAGTGCCGAGTGATTTGAGCCGTGGGTTTGAGGAATCTTGCGGCTCTATCTCGCTACGCTCGGTTGTGATCAGTGATCAGTGGAAGAATATGAGGCGCGCCTTTTGGGGTTGGGTGCTTCATTGAAATTGAAGTCAGGCGTTTGTGGGGCGGGCGGGGAGGGCGTCGGTGCCAGCGACGGGTTTCTTGGGGAGGCAGAGCAGAGCTTCGGCGATGAGGAAGAAGAGCATGGCGATGAGGAAGCCGCGCCAGACGTCGCGGGAGATGCTTTCCTTGGCCGAGGTGCCGCGGTCCTCGAGGAGGGTGAAGTTGGTGCCTTCGAGGACGCTGTTGAGGGCGTCGCGGGACAGGATTTCCGGATCGTCTTCGGCGGCGGGGCGGTTGAGGGCGAGGGTGCGCTCACCGAAGCGATGGATGCCGGCTTCGAACTTCTCGTTGGAAGGGACGGGCGCGCCGAAGTCATCGAGGCGGACCTGGGCTTCGCCCGGGCGGGCTTCGGCGCTGCGGCTGCCGATGTCGGCGAGGTAGCCGGCGTCGAAGCGCTCGGCCCCGGCGGCGATGCTGCGCTGGACGACGGGAAGGAGGACATCGGCGTCGGCGAGGTTCGACCAGGTGTAATCGGGCAGCGAAGCGGCGAACCAGGCGGTGCCGCGGTCGAGGACGCGGCGGATGAGGAAGGGTTTGCCATCGTCCCAGCGGGCGAGGGTGGCGGCCTCGCCTTCGGGCAGGCGGCGTTTGACGGCTTTCAGGCGGTCGGCGGGGATGGGGCTGCCGTCGAGTCCGTCGCGCAGCAGGCCGTCGTCGTGGTCCCAGGAGTCGAGGATGAAGAATTTCCCTTCCTCTGACTCGGTGACGGCGGACCATTGGACGTCGAGGAACTTGGCGGTGCTTTCGGCGGCGGAGGCGAAGAAGACGATTTCGCCGCCGTCGGAGAGGAAGCGGGTGAGCGCTTCGGCCGGCGCGCCGGTGGGGAGCGGGGCGGCCCAGAAGATGGTGGCGACGTCGGTGGTGTCGAGGTTGGCGAGCTGGGCGGGATCGAGGCGCTCGACCGTCTGGCCGGCGATGCCGCCGGGAGCCGCGGCGATGGCGAGGTAGTCGGCGGCCTCTCCGGGCGGGGCGACCAGCAGGCTTTTCACCGGGCGGGCCGGGCCGTAGGCGAAGAAGGCGGCGTTGTCGCGCAGGTTGCCGTCGCCGGGGATCGACAGCCAGCCGTAGCCGGAGTCCTCGCGGGGCGGGATGGGCAGGACCTTGCGGAAGCGGAGGTTCTGGCCGGCGAGGGTGACGTTGGAGGTACTACGGACGCCGTTGAGGGTGACGGTCAGCGGCAGGTTGAGCGAGGTGGCGGAGTCGTCGCCGCGGCTGATTTCAATGTCGAGGGCCAGCTCGGAGCCGATGCGACGCGAGGAAAGCAGGCGGATCGCCTGGTTGGGCGAGGTTTCGCCGCCGAGGGCGAGGACCCGGAGTTTCGGCGGCTGGGGCAGGGCGGAAAGGGCGGCGCGGGCGGAGGTCCAGCGGTCGTTCTGCGCCTGCCAGTTGGAGGCCTGGAGATCGGAGGCGATCCAGACTTCGGCGCGGCCCGGGGTTTCGGTGAGGTATTCGGCGGCGCGTGAGGTGAGGGCGGACAGGTCGGCGGCGGTGTCGGTGGCGGCGACGGACGAGATCTGGTCGAGCACGTCGGGGCTCGGCACGTCCTGCGGCTCGCCGGAGGCGCTGTCGATGAGGACCAGGCGGGTGCCTTCGAGGTCGGCGAGGGCGTCGCGGACCCGCTGCAGGGCGAGTTCGCGGCGCGGCAGGGTGCCGCCTTGCGGCGTCGACTCCATGCTGGCGGAACGGTCGAGGATCAGCACCACCAGGTCCGGCTTGCCGCCGCCCCAGCCCATCACGCCGCTGAGCAGTGGGCGGGCGGCGGCGGTGGCCAGGGCGGCCACGCCGAGGGTGCGGCAGGTGAGGATCAGGATGTGGCGGAGCTTTTTCTTGCCGCGGGATTCGCGGGTGGCCTTGAGCAGGAACTGCATGGCGGCCCACATCACCGTCTTGTGCCGCCTGCGGTTGAGCAGGTGGATGATGACGGGGATTGCCGCGGCGAGCAGGCCCCAGAGCAGGAGTGGTTGGAGGAAGGACATTGAAAGGAACGAACCGCGGAGGCGCGGAGGTCGCGGAGGTGGTCGCGGAGGCTATTTTAAAGGGAAGCGGATCGGGGGGCTGGCTATGGGAGCGCTGACTTCGGGAGCGCTGACTTTAGTCGGCGAGTCGGGGTAGGGGAGTGAGTCTCGCCGACTGAAGTCGGCGCTCCGCCTGCGGCGCTCTTGGTGGTGACGCTCGATCATGAGTGGCCTTTCTTCGGGAGCCTCGCGGTTAGGAAGTCGCGGAGAAGCGGTTCGAGCGGAGTGTCGGTGGGGACGAGCTGGTAGTCGGCGGCGGCGTCGTGACACTTGGCCTTCACGGTGGTCAGGAACTCGCGGAGGGCGCTGTGGTATTCGTCGGCGATCAGGGTGGGCTCGACGACCAGTGAGGTGCCGTCTTCCATGTCGACGAAGCGGTGCGGGCGGTCGAACTCGAAGCCGAGCTCGAGCGGGTCCATCAGGTGGAAGACGCAGATGTCGTGCTTGCGGTAGCGCAGGTGCTGGAGGGCGTCGGAAAAGGCCTGCGGGTCGGTGAAGAGGTCGGAAAGGATGATGACCAAGGCGCGCTGGCCGATCTTTTCCGCGATGGTGTGGAGGGCGGGGACCAGACCGGTTTCGCCGGAGGGCTCGAGCTTGCCGAGGGTGTCGAAGATCCGCTGGAGGTGGGCCGGGCGGCGGCTCGGCGGGACTTCGAGGTGGAGCTTGTCGGTGCAGAGCGAGAGGCCGGCGGAGTCGCCTTGGTTGACGAGCAAATAAGCCAGCGAGGCGGCGATGCGGTTGGCGTATTCGATTTTCGCCATCCCGCGGCCGGCGAACTTCATCGAGCCGGAGGCATCGACCACGAAGTAGGCGCGGAGGTTGGTGTCGGCTTCGAATTCCTTGATGTAAAATCGGTCCGAGCGGGCGAAGGCTTTCCAGTCCAGGCGTCGGGTGTCGTCTCCGGGGACGTATTTCCGATACTCCGCGAACTCCACCGAGGAGCCGCGGTGGGGCGAACGATGCTTGCCGGCGACGTTGCCCAGCATCGGGACCCGAGTCTCCAATGGAATCGAGCCGAGCCGCGCGAGCAGTTCGCTGTCTAGGAACTCGTATTTCATCAGGCTTCCCGCATTTCCGCGATCAGGCGTTCGACGACTTTCTTGGAGGTCATGCCCTGGGATTCGGCGGCGAAGTTGGTGATGACGCGGTGGCCGAGGACCGGCACCGCGACGGCTTCGAGGTCGTCGAGGCTGGCCATGTAGCCGCCGCGCAGGGCGGCGCGGGCTTTGGCACCGAGAATCAGATACTGTACGGCGCGCGGGCCGGCGCCCCAGGCGACGTAGTCCTTGATCCAGGCGGGGGCCTCGGGCGTGCCGGGGCGGGTCTTGCGGACGATGGAGACGGCGTAATCGTAGAGGTGCTCCGGAACCGGGACGCGGCGGACGAGCTGCTGGTAGGCCATGACGGCGGGCCCATCGAGCAGGTGGTTGAGGATGGCGCGGGCGCTGCCGGTGGTCTCGCGGGCGATCCGCTTTTCCTCGGCGGCGCTCGGGTAGTCGACCTCGATCAGGAACATGAAGCGGTCGAGCTGGGCTTCGGGCAGGGGGTAGGTGCCTTCCTGCTCGACCGGGTTCTGGGTCGCGAGGACGAAGAAGGGCGGGTGGAGTTCGTAGCTGCGGCCGAGGACGGTGACCTTGAGCTCCTGCATCGCCTCGAGCATCGCGGACTGGGTCTTGGCCGGGGCGCGGTTGATTTCGTCGGCCAGCACGATGTTCGCGAAGACCGGGCCGCGGACGAACTCGAACTCGCGGCGGCCGCCGACGCCGGATTCCTGGATGATGTCGGTGCCGGTGATGTCGGCCGGCATCAGGTCCGGGGTGAACTGGATGCGGTTGAAGGAAAGGTCGAAGGTGCGGGCGACCGACGACACGAGCAGGGTCTTGGCGAGGCCGGGAACGCCCATCAGCAGGGCGTGGCCTTTGGCGAAGAGACAAATGGCGAGTTCCTCGATCACCCGTTCCTGGCCGATGATGGCCTTGCCGAGTTCCGCTTTGAGGGCGGCGTAGGTTTTACCGAGCTGGTCGATCGCCGCGACGTCGTCGGGGGGGAGCTGGTGGTCCGTGGTGGGAACAGGCGGGGTGAGCGGGGCGTCGATGGTATCTTCCATGAAAGCGGTCGGTTGGCGGAACTCCAGCGAAGCTAGAGAGGGGCTTTGTTTTGTCGAGACGGATGAACGGGAAGCAGCTTGCAGGGTGCCAAAGATTGGTCAGGCTGCGGACCATGAAGCGCATCTGGATTCTTGCGGGGCTGTTGGCGACCTCGGCGATGGGAGAGGAAAAGGAATGGATCGCCTTGTTCGACGGCAAGTCCCTGGCTGGCTGGAAATCGGCGAAGGGCGGCGAGCCGGGCAAGGGTTGGAAGGTCGAGGACGGTTGCATCCACCGCGAGGCGGCGGGCGGCGACCTGCTCAGCGAGAAGGAATACGAGGACTTCGAGTTGGAGTTCGAATGGAAGATTTCCGCCAAGGGCAACAGCGGGGTGAAATACCGGGTCCGCAAATCGCCGGGCGGCTGGCTGGGTCCGGAATACCAGGTCCTGGACGATGCGGGCCATCCGAACGGCAAGGTGGCGGACACCACCGCGGCTTCGCTCTATGAGGTGGTGCCTGCGGCGAAGGACAAGGCCCTCAATCCGGTCGGGGAGTGGAACAAGTCCAGGATCATCGCCAAGGGAACGACCTTGGAGCACTGGCTCAACGGTAAGCTGGCGGTGAAAATCGACACCGCGGGCGGGGAGTGGCCGGAGCTCAAGAAGGCCAGCAAGTTCGCCAAGATGGAGGGCTTCGCGGGGCCTGCGGCAGGGCATTTGCTGCTCCAGGACCACGGCGACAAAGTGTGGTTCCGGGCCATCCGGATCCGGGAGTTGTGAACTTCGCCGGAAAAAATCGAATTCCCTCTTGCCAGAGGGGTCGCGTCTGGTAAACAGCCCGCCCGCTTCCGGGGGTCCGGTCATGTTCACGTGATCTTCCCCGGTTCGGCTACTCCGCTCACCACAGCATCACATGGCACGTATTTTCGGCATCGAAATCCCCAACGAAAAGCGCATCGAAGCTTCGTTGCAATACATGTATGGCATCGGCACCACCACCGCCGGCCGTATCCTCGAGCAATCCGGCATTGATCCGGACATCCGCACCGGTCAGCTGACCGAGGACCAGCTCGTGAAGATCGCCACCGTGATCCAGAGCCAGAGCATCATCATCGAGGGCGACCTCCGCCGTGAGAAGCAGGCCCAGCTCAAGCGCCTCACCTCCATCAACTGCTACCGCGGCATCCGCCACAAGCGAGGCCTGCCCGTCCGCGGCCAGCGCACCCGCACCAACGCCCGCACCCGCAAGGGCAAGCGCCGCACCGTCGGCGTGAAGAAGTAATCCGCCGCGCGGCACCCCGAACCTTTTTTCAAAATGGCTGACGAAGACACCAACACACCGGCACCGGAAGCCGAAGCGGCACCGGTTGCCGTTGAGACCCCGGCTGCCCCCGCCGCTCCTGCGGCCGCTCCCGCGGCTCAGGCTGAAGAAGTCGCTCCCAAGAAGGACGACAAGAAGCGCGACATTTTCGCCGAGATCGCCGGCGCCGAGGAAACCCAGATCAAGGTCCACAAGGCCAAGGGCTCCAAGAACATCTCCCGTGGCATCGTCCACGTGACCGCCACCTTCAACAACACCATCGTCAGCGTCACCGACTCGAACGGCAACACGCTCGGCTGGTCCAGCGCCGGCAAGATGGGTTTCAAGGGTTCCCGCAAGTCCACCGCCTACGCCGCCCAGGTCGTCTCCCAGGACGCTTGCCGCCAGGCGATGGGCCACGGCCTGAAAGAAGCCGAAGTCCGCGTCAAGGGCCCGGGTTCCGGCCGCGAGTCCGCCGTCCGCGCCGTCCAGGCGCTCGGCATCGAGCTGCTGGCCATCAAGGACGTCACTCCCATCCCGCACAACGGCTGCCGCCCGAAGAAGGCCCGCCGCGTTTAATCGAATTCTCCAAGAATCATGGCTCGTTATACCGGACCCCGCACCAAGATCAGCCGCCGCTTCGGCGTGGCTCTCTTCGGCCCCTCGAAGGCGCTCGACCGCCGCAATTTCCCGCCAGGCCAGCACGGCCTGCGCGCCGGCCGCAAGAAGAAGAGCGACTACTCGATCGCCCTCGGCGAAAAGCAGAAGCTCCGCTTCCAATACGGCGTGCTCGAAAAGCAGTTCCGCGGTTACTACGAGGAGGCTGCCCGCCGCCGCGGCGTGACCGGCGTGATCCTGCTCCAGTTGCTGGAGACCCGCCTCGACAACGTCTGCTACCGCCTCGGTTTCGGCAACAGCCGCCAGGCCGCCCGCCAGCTCGTCAATCACGGCCACGTGCTCGTGAACGGCAAGCGGGTGGACATCGCCAGCTTCCAGGTGAAGCCCGGCGACAAGATCAAGGTCGGCGGCAAGCCGTCCTCCCAGCAGCTCGCGCTCCGCATGATGGACCTGACCCAATCCGCACCACTGGTCGATTGGCTCACCCTCGACAAGGAGTCGCTTGAAGGCATCGTCTCCCGCGTGCCGGAACGCTCCGACATCGACCCGCTCGTCAACGAGCAGCTCATCGTCGAACTTTACTCGCGCTGATCCTTCCCGGATCGAACGATTTCAAAAGACGCCCGGAGGAAACTCCGGGCGTTTTTTGTGTTTCGGTTGGGTGGAAGGGGACCGGGATGGTAGTTGGGGCGGGTGCCCGTTGTCCTCGCATTGGCTTACGTGAGCCGCCATCACAGCCTGTCCGCACTGGTGACGCTGGTGGTCTTCACCTTGCTTTTCCTGCTGGCTCTCCGCTTCCTTGCCGATCCCGGTGTGGAGTGGAACCTGTTCATCGTGCTCGTCCTCTTCGCCTGCCCGTTCCTGATGATTCTGGGGAGGGCGGGGAAAGCCACGGGCTGGGAACCGATGTTGCTTTCCTATCTGCTCGGTGTGTTCGCCACCTGGCTCACTGCCGGACCGTGGATCGGCTTGATTGGCTGGCGCCGGGTGTTGATCGCATCGATCACACCGCTCCTTTACCTGCTTTCTTCCGTGGTCGGCAGTCTGGTTCAGCGCTGGCTGCCGGTTCTGATGCTGAAGTGAGCAAGCGGATTAGAACGGCGCCTTCGGCATGAAAATCGAGATGAGAACAACGAAAGGGACGAAACTATCGAACCCTCCCCGTGAAAGCGAAAAACCCGCTGGCGTCGTCGGGGGGAACGAAGGCAGCGGGTTGTCCTGGGGGGACTCTTTCGGGGGGATGTTTCGGTCCGGGGGGAGACCTTGTGAACTCGGCCGCGGGGGGACGGCGTTGCTTACGGGATGAATCTGCCAGATCGGCGGCGGTTTTGATATAACGCCATGACGGAAGCGCGATGACGGGATGCGCGGGTTGGAATCGGGCGTCGGGGACTTCCAACCTTGCCAATCGGGTGCCGTGGACTACGTCGGGCAGCGGGGAGCCGGGGACCGCTTGATCGGCCGGCGGCTCCGTCAGGCCGGCGGCGAGGGACACCGCGGGGAAAAGCCATTGCTTCGCGGGGCGGGACCGGGCAAGGGTCGCGGCCATGAAAGTGCACCGGTTGCTGGCGGAGGGATGTGCGGGGATCTTGAAAGAGGTCTTCGAGGACGGGCGGGTGCTGGACCGGGCGCTGGACGAGGCTTTCCGGGCGAACCCGAAGTGGGGCAAGCGCGACCGCGGGTTCATCGCGGAGACGGTGTTCGAAGTGACCCGTTGGCGGCGTGCGTTGGCCTTTGTCGCCGGCGGGAAATCGGTGGCGGCTCTCTGCGCGGCGCAGTGGCGGCGGAGCGGGCTGGAGGTGCCGGAGTGGTGGACTTGGGACGGTTGCGGCGTGGAAGAAATGACGTCGCGCGAAGCGGAACTGGCGAACCAGCCGCGGGCGATCCGCGAGTCGGTGCCGGACTGGCTGGACGCACTTTGCGAGCAGGAGCTGGGGGCGGCGTGGGATGCCGAGTTGTCCGCGCTGAACCGCCGCGCGCGGGTTTTCCTGCGGGTGAATCCGCTGATGGCGACGATGGACGAGGCGATCGCCTGGCTGACCGCGGAAGGGGTTTCGGTGGAGCGGGTGGACGGCGCGCCGGACGCGCTGGTGCTGCCGGAGGGGAAGACCTTGCCGAAGCCGCTGGCCCAGGACGGACGGGTGGAAATCCAGGACGCGGGATCGCAGCAGATCGTGCCTTTGTTAGACGTCGAGCCGGGCATGCGGGTGGTCGACACCTGTGCGGGTGCCGGCGGCAAGACCTTGCAGCTCGCCGGGGTGATGGGGAACAGCGGCGAGATCCTCGCGCTGGACACCGTCGAGCGGAAGCTGGTCGAGCTGAAGAAACGCGTCGGCCGGGCCGGGGCGCGGAACGTGCGGATCGAGCCGTGGGGCTCCGACACCCTGCGGCGGCGCAGTGGCTGGGCGGACCGGGTGCTGGTCGATGCGCCGTGCTCGGGGCTGGGGACGCTGAAGCGCCAGCCGGATCTGAAATGGCGACTCACCGCCGGAAGCCTGCGCAAGACGCTGGCGGTGCAGGCGAACCTGCTCGACCGCTATCACCACCTGCTCAAGCCGGGCGGGATGATGGTCTATGCGACCTGCTCCGTGCTGCCGTCTGAGAACGGCGGGCAGGTGCGGGCGCTGTTGGAGCGGGGATCGCCGAAGGTCATCGATTCGGAGCTGACGGTGTCGCCAGCGGCCACGGGGTGGGATGGGTTTTATGCGGCGAGGCTGAAGTAGGGCGGCTTTGCAGGGGGGCGGGTAAGGCATGACTGCAGAGCGGGCCTGCGGCTGTCGGAGTTGGTAAGGCTTCGGATCCAGGATGTGGACCTCGTCCGCGGGACGCTGACGGTGCGAATGGGCAAGGGAGATAAGGACAGGATGACCGTATTGCCGAAGAGCTTGCGGGAGCAGATTGCGGAACAGATCGAGAAGGCTCGGGAAGTTTGGCGGAAGGATCGGGAGGAAGGACTGGCGGGGGTGTATTTGCCGGGGGCTCT
>JBIPNO010000176.1:0-4146 GCA_044372775.1 Haloferula sp. | reverse complement strand
CCCAAAGTTTTCTGCAATACGCCCGGAAGGCTCCATTAAGTTTGGGCCTGCGACGGCCCCAATTGTTGAGCCCCAAACAACCAGAGATAACTGTTTTGCACGGTTTTCTTCAGTGGCTAGATCGATGGCGGCAAAACGTGCTTGATAACCTGATGCTGATGCTGCGCCAACAAGAAAAGAGCCCAGGAGCATCAGATAAACATTTTTCGTTGATCCACCGGTGATCGCAATTAGTGAGCCGATCAATCCAGTAATGAGGCCTGCCGAGAGTGCAAGCCTGCGGCCCCCACGATTTGTTAATCGAGCAAGCGGCAAAGCCATCGCTGCTGCACCAAGTACAGAAAATGTTTGAGCCAGTCCTGCAAGTGTCTCGGAGTCCGTGATCGATGCAACGAGAAGAGAGCCTGCTGCAACTGTGCCAGCAACGCCAACCCCGTTAAGAACCTGAGTTGTGATCAGGGTCTTAACGATGCGGGATTGGTGCGCCTGAGTGTTCGGCGTAATGCTCATAGATTGCAGTCTATGACATTCGGATTGGCATTAGCGAGAGAATGCGGCCAAATGCTTCTGTGAGCCTGAGAGAAGTGAGTTCAAGACCGTCTTGATATCTGCTTGAGTAAATCCCTTGATCATCTTCTCAATGTCGGCGATATCTGTCTTTTCAATAAGAACACCAGCTGCAATTGCATCTGCAGATGAATTCGGGGCCGTCTTCATAATCTTTGCGTAGAGCGCTGTCAGATTCTTATCCTTGAAGACTCCAGCCTTAAGCCCCGTAGTCGGATTTGCAATTCCGTAGGTCTTCAAAATTCCTGCAAGCAGATCCATATGAGTCTGCTCTGAGGGGGTGATGTTGCTAAATTTTTGGCTAAATCCCTTCGCCGCAAGAGCTGCATATACATCACGAGCAAGCTTCTCTTCTTGAATGATGTAGATCAACTGCGCTTTCTGGGTAGCCGTTACCTTCGGCGTCGCTGAATTGGAGAGCGGAGCTAGCCAAATTGAAGATAGCAGGGCCCCGGATAGGGCCAGGGATGTGATTCTGATTGATTTTCTTGTCATGGTGCCACCTCATTTGTATTAACCAGGAAGTCTGGTATATTTTCAGCATACCCCCCGGGGTATAAAGAATCCTGTGAATCAAAGGTGTCTTCGGACACAGAGAAGAGGCAAAGAAAATGTGTTCACGCGTTACTTGTGATCGTTGTAAGAAAGCCACGTGGTCAGGCTGTGGTCAGCATATTGATGAAGCGCTAGTGGGCGTTCCAGAACAAGATCGTTGTACTTGCTAGTCAGGCGATAAAAATTGGGAGAGGCAGGAATGAAGAGAGTCGTAATTTTGGGAGCAGGAATTGCTGGCCATACGGCCGCACTCCATGCATCAAAAATTCTAGGAAAGCACGTTGAGGTTGTGGTGATTTCACCTAACTCAAACTGGAATTGGATCCCATCAAATATTTGGGTCGGCGTGGGCAAGATGCGGAAAGATCAAGTGATCTTTCCGCTAGCGCCCATCTATAAGCGAAGAGGAATTGAATTTCATCAGGCTCTGGCAAAGAGCATTTTCCCTGAAGGCGATTCGAAGAGTGATCGCGGCTTTGTTGAAGTTATTTATACAGATTCAGCTAAGAAAGATCAGACCGGTCGAATTGAATATGATTTTTTAATTAATGCCACCGGCCCTAAACTCAATTTTCAGGCAACTCCTGGATTAGGGCCCGATGGTCACACAGTATCTGTCTGCACTGCAGGGCACGCAGTTGATGCAGCAGCTGCCCTTAAAGAGTCAATCGCAAAGATGAAAGATGGACAGAAGCAGACACTTGCAATCGGTGTAGGGCATGGGACGTGCACTTGCGAAGGCGCAGCCTTTGAATATGCGTTCAATGTCGAACATGAAATCAAATCAGCTGGTGTGCGTGATATGGCAGACATTTGCTACATCACAAACGAATACGAACTTGGCGATTTCGGCGTTGGGGGAATGACTTTTAGTCAACGCGGATTTCAAACCACCTCAAAATTGTGGACTGAGTCTCTCTTTAGAGAACGCAAGATTCGTGCGATTCTAGGCGCTCATGTCGAAAGAGTTGAGCAGGGCGCAATTTATTACGAATTAGTCGATGGAAGTAAAGATGTTCTCAACTTTGACTTTGCAATGCTATTGCCACCATTCAGGGGTGTTGATTTACAAGCATTTGATAAATCTGGAAACGACATTTCTCCTGCGATCTTTACACCCAGTGGTTTCATGAAGGTCGATGCAGATTATTCGGGTAAGCCTTATGAAGAGTGGAGTGCATCTGACTGGCCTAAGACTTACCGAAATCCCCAATACCCAAATATCTTTGCAGTAGGAATTGCATTTGCACCTCCACACCAGATTTCAAAACCACGAAAATCTCCTAATGGAACGCTCATCGCTCCAGCACCCCCTCGCACTGGAATGCCATCGGGGATTATGGGAAAGCTCGCAATCTTGAGCATTAAAGAGATCATCGCTCATGGAAGTGATACACAACTTCCGACAGCATCAATGGCCGACATGGGAGCAGCATGCGTTGCATCAGCAGGATCGGGACTTCGTGACGGTTCAGCTGCTGCTATGACGATGTATCCAATAGTTCCCGATTATGCGAAATATCCAGATTCTGGTCGAAGTAGTTCAGATACCTTCGGTGAAATTGGTCTGAGCGGTCATTGGATCAAGTTACTTCTACATTACATGTTCATCTACAAAGCAAAGGCCCTTCCGGGCTGGTCGCTGATTCCGGAATAGGAGCAGATTTTGGAAAATCCAAATGAAGTCATTGCTCGAGCACCTTTGCCAACGTCGAAGACGCTCAAGTTTCGAAAGAATATTTTTCTTCAAATGTGGCGATTTGCTGCAATCAATATCAAGATGATCAAGATGATCCGCAAAGGTCATCATCCCATGGAGAAGGTGAAGTAATGGTTCAAAAAAGTAAGTCACACATCCTAGAAGATCAAGAACAGATGGAAGCTGTCATAAAGCGCATGAAGCGCGCCCAGGGACAGGTCGCAGCAGTCGTACGCATGCTTGAAGAGGGGCGTAGCTGTGAAGATGTCGTCCATCAAATGGCTGCAGTAGGTAAGGCGGTAAATACAGCCGCTTTTACGTTGATTTCGGCAAGCCTCAAAGAATGTTTAATTGAAGATGATCGAAGTGTGAAGGAAACCACCGAAAAATTACAGAAGCTCTTCTTGAGCTTGGCATAGGGAGAAAAGTGAAAAAAGTTATCTCGGCACTATTTCTATCAGCGTTAGTACTCACTGGTTGCTCATCGAGTGATTCAGCCATCACAAATCTTGGCGCAGCAGAGTTTGTCAGCCAATCTCAAGCGGCGGATGTGGTTATCGTTGATGTCAGAACACCCGCAGAGTTCAACGAAGGTCACATTGTTAACGCCCTCAATATAGATGTTGAGTCCATAAACTTTGACTCAGATCTTGCAGGGCTAGATAAGAGCGTTACTTATGCCCTTTACTGCCGAAGTGGGAATCGCTCCAGCATTGCTGCTGGAAAGATGTCTGAAGCTGGATTTACTAGCATCCTTAATGCACAAGTTGGATTTATAGATCTACTTGGTGCAGGAGCAATCCCAGCATGACCGCCATCGTAATTATTGGTGGAGTTGCAGGTGGAATGTCAGCCGCCACTCGACTTCGTCGCTTAGATAACACGGCGGAGATTGTTGTCCTCGAAAAGAGTGGATATGTCTCTTACGCAAATTGCGGTCTCCCATACTTCGTGGGCGGAGTAATTGAAGAGGAAGAGAATCTTCTTCTTCAAACACCTGAAAGCTTGCATGACCGATTTAGACTTGATGTTCGCATTAACTCAGAGGTCATCTCGATTGACCGCGCCAATAAGAATGTGAAAGTTAAAAATTTGATCTCCGGTGCAGTGAGCGATGTCGCTTACGACAAGTTGGTTTTAAGCCCTGGAGCATCACCGATCGTTCCACCTCTTCCTGGAATTGAACGCGGATTAACCCTGCGCACCGTCGAGGATGTTGAGCGTATGGTTATTCAGGTGGCTGCAAAGCCAACGAGTGCCGTCGTTATCGGCGGTGGATTTATCGGTGTTGAGATTGCAGAAAATCTTGTTCATCGCGGAATCAA
>JBIPNO010000040.1:0-51055 GCA_044372775.1 Haloferula sp. | reverse complement strand
GACAAACGGATGGAGGAAGTCGGTCTCGGCATGCCGCTTTTCTACTAGATATCTAGTAGCGATGCAAATCGAAATTAAACGGATTTAGCGCGCAGGACACTAGGGGGTCCTTGAAATCTGAATTTCTGCTTGGCCGCATAGTTGTTTTCCGGCAGCAGGGAGCAACTCGGGGGTCGGTCCTTGAATTTTGAATCTGCTAGATCCTGATCCCCACTGTCCGCTCTTGGGGATCTGTGATCGGTTCGGCGTTCGTTCGCGCAAGACAAGATCGCCATGGCACGATTCATCGACGGGGGCATGCCGGTGGGAGGGTTGGCTGGGTTACTTTGCACGGATCTTGAACCGATACCGTCCGCTTGTGGTTGGGGTCGGTACTGGCAAAATCACATCCTTGGGGGCCTTGCCTGACGGTACTTGCCTCACCCGCGGCGGATGGTCGAGCCGGTGAAAAGGATCATGATCCGGTAAACGCGTTTCTTCCGGGTCTCGATCCGGCCGGTCGCCAGGTCGAAGCGCTCCGGGATCTCCTGCTGGTGGATGTCCACGCTGGCCTTGAAGCCGCGCTCGGAGAAGACGTCGATCAGCATCGCCAATGCCTGCGGTTTCTCGAACACGGCATCCTCGGTATTGATCATCGCCCGACCGCTCACCGCGTAGCGCTTGATGATCGGCATCGTCTTTTCCTGGATGAAATCGACCACGGCCTTGAGCAGCTCCGGATGCTCCACCTGGTAGCCGTCGAGCCGGTTGACCAACTCCTGCCGCGCGTTCTGGACGATCTCCGCGGCCAGCGGGATGTGCCGCAGCGCGTCGTAGGTGCGGGGATCGAGCTCGAGCGAACTCTGATACTCCAGCTCGCGGATGATGTTCCGCTGGACGACATCGATCGGCGCCTGGGCGTTGATGAAGTGGTAGTGGAAGATCTGCTTCAGCGAGACGAGGGCGTCGTAGGTCTTCTCCTTGAAGGTCCGGTAGCGGTTGCGCGCGAGGTCCGGGTCGAAGTCGGTGTTGCGCTCCTCCCATAGCTCGCCGATCCCGGCCTGGCGGACCTCCGCGTTGTGCTCCAGCGTTTCCCGGCCGCGCTTGAGCTGGCGGGCGATGCTTTCCGCCTCGTCGACGAAGAGCACCATGATGTGGAAGGTCGGCTGGCGGAAGCGATGGGCATCCGGCGTGTGGGAGAACTCGCGCCGCAACTGGATCATCTGGTCGTAGAGCATTTTCAGGCACTCCACCTGCACCTTGGTCCGCGGAAAGCCATCGAGCACCGTGCTGTCCCGGTAGTCCGGCTTCAAGAGCTCGCGGAGCAGCAGGCGGAGCACTTCCTCATCGCCCACCATGCCGCCACCCGCCTTGATCTTGCGGGCCTCCGGCGAGTCGAGCAGCTCGCTGATGACGATCGGCCGCGAGGTGATCCCACGCACCGTGCGGATGAAATCCGTGTTGGTCCCCTTGCCCGCCCCCGGCGCGCCGCCGAGCAGGATGAGTTCCTTCGGGAAATGCAGGTTCGCCCGGCCGACCTCGTTCTCGAGATCGCGCCACACCCGGTGGAAGATCAAATGGGCGTCCTTGATCTCGAGGTCGGCGGTGGCGGCGGGAGCGGTGTTCGGGCGGCTGGTCATTCCAAGCAGCAACCCACACCATGCCGGGCGTGGAGTCGAGCCCGGGCGCGCCGCGGACCGGATTCCGACATCACTTCTTCTCCACCTGCGCCGGAACCATCAGGTAGCCGATCAAATCACGCACCTCGGGATCGCTCATCCCGCCGAGCAGTCCTTCCGGCATCATCGACTGCCCGAGCGCCTTGTTGGATTTCACATCCTTCCTCGCGACCCGGGTCTCGACGCCCACCATGCGCAGGATCAACTCGTCGTCATTTTCCGCGGCGAGCATGCCCGTCACGGTGGTGCCATCGTTCTTCTCAATCTGGTGCAACTCGTAGCCCCGCCCGACCAGCGCGTTCGGGTCGAGGATATTGTCCAGCCAATGGTCGAGGCTCCCGCGCTCGCCACCGGTCAGTTCCGGCCCGATCCCGGCCCCTTCGCCGAAGAGCTTGTGGCACGCGGCGCAGGTCCGCTCATAAATCGCGCGCCCCTTCACCGCGTCCGCCCTGGCCAGCACCTCCGGCGTCAGCTTGCCGCGCCATTCCGCGATCAGCGCCCGGCGCGCCGCCTGGTCTGGCGTGGCCTCGCCCCACCGCTTCACAATCTGCTCCTTGAGCTTCCCGTCCTTCACCTCGCGCAGGCGGGCCACGGCGTCGGCGGGCACATCGGCTTGGATCAATTTCATCGCGGCCAGCCACTCGAGCAGCTTCGCCGCCTTGCCCTCGCGCGCGGCGATCCGGCACACCGCCGCCTTTTCCTCCACGGTGAAGCCCGCCACCCGGTCGCCGGTCGCCCGGTGATCGATCAAGGACGGCCGCGCCATCAGCACCGGCAGCCGCAGCGCCGGATCATCGGTCAGGCCGACCAGGCGGTTGTCGTCGTCCTTGCCCAGCGAAGGAGCCAGCAGCTTCAGCGCGCTCAAACGCCCGGCTACCGCTGCTTTCCGATCCTCGACCTGCGACCACAGCCTCGCAATCGCCTCGCGGCTGCCGCTGCGTGACGAAAGTGCTTCCGCTCTCTCCTTCACCCTCGCATCCCCCGACGCACCGAGCTTGGCCAGCAGTTCCAGTTGCGCGGGAGAAAGCCGCTCGTCCGGCTTGGTGTCGAGCCGCCCCGACAAGGCGTCTAACAGGAGCGCCGTCTTGCCCCCAGCTCCTCCCGCCGCCGCGATCAAGGCCTCCGGCGAACCCAGCCGGCGCGCGGTCCATTTCACCAAGCGGTCATCCGGGCAACCCAGCGCGATTGAAATCGCGCGCTTCTCGTCCCGCGGCACCAGCGCTTCGAAGCCGAACCAGAACATCCGCGTCAGGTTCGGATCCGCCGCGACCATCTTCGGCGCGATCTTCTCCGCCACGTCCAGCGCGAGATCCGGCGGGAGTTTCTGCAGCGAGGAACAAAGTGATAGCAGCACCACCGGCGAGCTTTCCTTCGCGGAAAACTCCAGCCAGGACTCGCGGCCTTCACCCTTCTCCCCCGTCGTCGCGAGCCGCACCGCCCACGAACGCACCGACTCGTCCTCATCCGCCGCCGGCACATACCGACGGTCCAGCGTGCCACAAGCTTCGAGGCACCACAGCGCCCGCAGCCGCCGCGTCGGATCGGCGTGGCTCTTCACCGTCTCGTTGAGGAAGGCGATCGCCGCTTCATCCAGCTTCTTCCCCTGCGCCGCGCGCTCTTGAAGCACCCGCCGCGCGGTCCGCAGTTGCCACTCGTCGCGGCCGGCTT
The DNA here is from genome assembly GCA_044372775.1 of Haloferula sp. Classification (GTDB taxonomy): domain Bacteria; phylum Verrucomicrobiota; class Verrucomicrobiia; order Verrucomicrobiales; family Akkermansiaceae; genus Haloferula. The sequence continues at coordinate 47,729 of JBIPNO010000040.1, read as the reverse complement.
GCAGCTTCGCGAGTTCGAGATCGCTCGCTGTTGTGAGATCGCCCTTCCACGGTTTCACCGCGCCGTGCCGCAGCCGGTAAACCCGGCCGTTGCCGCGGTCCCAGCGCTCGGCGTCGGTGCGATGGCAGCTCGTCTTGTCCTGCCAGTCGGTGAAGAACAGCGCGCCGCCCGGACCCGATTCCAGCGCCACGCCGAGGAACCACTCGTCCATCGACAGCATCAGGTCGGGCGCGTGCCTACCGGTCCAACCGGAGCCCTGGCGCACCAGTTCGTCGCGGTTCATACGGTGGCCGTGGATGTTGAAGAACAGCGCGCTGCCCCGCATTTCGGCCGGGAATTCGTCGCTCAGGCAAATCGTGAAGCCGCAGTGCGCGTGCCCGCCGCCGGCATCCGACACGCCTTTCGAAATCGCGTTCTCATGACCCCAGTGCGCGTGCTCGCCGATGTTGCCGACCCAGTGCCGGTGGTCGGCGATGGTCTCGATCGGATCGTAGATGTGCGGGTTGAAATGCGAGCCCGCCTGCCGCTGGTAGTAGCCGCCGGGAATGATGTGCCACAGGTGCGGGATCACGCAGGCCTCGACGAAGGCCTCGCCGTGGTCGTTGAAATCGAGACCCCAGGGGTTCGAGGTGCCGTGGGCGAAGATTTCGAACTTCTCCGTCACCGGATGAAAGCGCCAGACGCCGGCATTGAGCGGCACGCGCTGGTCGGCGGGCGTGCCCGGCTTGCCGACCCGCGAATGGGTGAACACGCCGTGGCAACCGTAAAGCCAGCCGTCGGGACCCCAGATGAAGGAGTTCAGCGTCTCGTGGGTATCCTCGTAGCCCCAACCGTCTAACAAAACCTTCGGCGCACCGTCCGCGCGATCATCGCCATCGGCATCAGCCAGGAACATGAAATAGGGTGCAGCACCGACATACAGCCCGCCGAAGCCGGTCTCGATCCCGCTGACCAGGTTCAGCCCTTCGGCGAAAACCTTCCTTGTCTCGAAGCTGCCGTCGCCATCCGCGTCCTCCAGGATCACGATGCGGTCCTTCCCCTGCCCTTCCGGTGCGCGGGTCGGGTAGGTCATACCTTCCGCCACCCAGATCCGGCCGCGGGCGTCGAAGCACATCGCGATCGGTTGCACGATGTCCGGCTCCGCGGCGATCAGGTCGACCGCGAATCCCGCCGCTACCTTCATCCGCGCAGCCGCCTCCTTCGCCGGGCCGCCGCGGACCATCGGCTCCTGCGCGGACAAGGCGGTCACCAGCGACATCGACGACAAAAGGAGGATCCAACGCATCGTAACCATACCGCTTCCCGGCCGGCCCGCTTTCAGGACTGCGTGTCACCCGCGGCCCGCTCCGCAATGCCCTGTTGCCAAAGAGACCGGGATTGGTCAGAAATTCCCCCCCGCGATGCCCCTCACCTTTCTCCCTATCACCCCGGAACTCGAGTTCGACTGCTCGAATTACGCCACCGTGTCCCAAGTCATGATGGACGCGATCGAGTCCACACTGGCCCTCAAGAACACCCTGCCCTGGTCCGGCTACCTTGCCCAGACCTCCGACCGCGACGTCGTCGGAATCTGCGCGTTCAAGGGGGCTCCCGACGCGAACCGCGAAGTCGAACTCGCGTGGTTCACCTTCCCCGGCTACGAGCGCCGCGGCCATGGCACCGACATGGCGAAGCATCTGGTGACCCTCGCCACGGAAAGCGATCCGGGAGTCCGGCTGATCGCGATCACCGAGCCCGAAGCCGGCCCGTCGGCGAAGATCTGCGAACGCGTCGGCTTCACCTGCGAAGGCGTGGTCGACCTCCCCGACGAAGGCCCGGTCTGGCGCTGGACGAAGTAGCGCGACTTTGCAAGTTGCGCGGTGGGCGGCCCGCTTCTCCGCAGATCCCTGAAACATCGCCGCGTCCTCTCCACGCGGAGCCAACGCTCTGTCGGATCGGCAAGGTGAAATCCCTCTCTCCTCACCGCTCGAAGCCCTCCCCAGCGCAACGTGCAACGTCGCGCTACTTCTTCGGCACCGCCTTCACCGCGCCGACGGAAATCCCGCCGTCCACCAGCAGCGTCTGGCCCGTCATGTAGGCGCTGGCATCGGACGCGAGGAAAACCAGCGTGCCATCCAGATCACCGGGCGCACCAGGTCGCTTCAGCGGGATGCGGTCGGTCAGATAATCGACCCAGGTCTGATCCTCATACATCACCGCGTTCTGCGCGGTCTTGAACCAGCCCGGGGCGAGGCAGTTCACGGTGATCCCGTGCCTTCCCCAATCGTCGGCCAGACTCATCGTGAGCTGTTTCACCCCGCCGCGGCTGGCCCCATACGGAGCGAGGCCCGCGTAGCCGTTCACGCAGGTGACCGAGCCGATGTTGATGATGCGGCCGTAGCCACGCTCGACCATCCGCCGGGCGATCGCCTGGGCGGTGAAAAAGACCCCGCGCAGATTGGTGTCGAGGATCAGGTTCCAATCGTCCCAGGTCACCTCGAGCGCCGGCTTGCGGACGTTGCAGCCGGCGTTGTTGACCAGGATGTCGAGATGCCCGGCGGCCGACCACGCGGCCTCGGCGGCAGCCTCGATGCTCGACTGTTCGCGGACATCCAGCACCACCGGCCACGCCTTGCGGCCGAGCGCTTCGATTTCCGCAATCGTGACATCGAGCGACTCGCGGGTGCGGCTGGTCACCACCACGTCCGCCCCGGCTTTCGCCAAGGCGAGTGCGAATCCTTTGCCCAACCCGCGCGAGGCTCCGGTGACGAGGGCGGTTTTTCCGGTGAGGTCGAAGGGGTTCATACTTTGAAGTGCTGCGGCACGACGCAGCTTTGGCTCGGGTTGCGGCTCTTTGCTGTAGCTGGCCACGGACCGCCATTGGGACGGCTAAGTGGCCGGCGCGAGATGCCGCCCGCAACCGCAACCAAAGCGACGTCGTGCCGTCGCACTCCAAAGGAAGCCAGCTTCATGATTCAGAGGTGATCAGCACCTTGAGCGCGCCAGGTGCCTTGGCTTTCACGAAGGCGCTCTCACCATCCTCCAAAGCGACGCTCGCCGAAATCAAGGGCCTCACCCGGATCGCCCCGGAAGCGATTGCCTCCAGCGCCTCCGGATACTCCCCGGCGATCGCGCAACTCCCCAGCACATCGAGCTCGCGGGTGACCACGACTTGTAAAGGCAGCGGCACCGATGGCGAAAGATTGCCCACCAGCACCACCCGCCCGCCTTTTCGCACCGAACGGATCGCGAGATCGACGGTCGGCGCGGCGCCGACGACTTCCATCGCCACGTCCACTTCCGGAACCGGAGCACTGCCGCTGACGATCGCGTCATCCGCGCCGAGTTCGAGGGCAAGTTTCAGGCGACCTTCATCGAGATCGACCGCGATGACCCTGGCAGCACCGGCCCGCTTCAAAGCCTGGATGACCAGCAATCCGATCAGCCCTGCACCGACGACAAGCACCGTAGATCCACCGACATCACCCGCCCGCCGAACGGCATGCAAGGCGACGCCCACCGGCTCCGCGAAAGCGGCTTCTTCAAACGAGAGCCCGTCCGGCAGGCGGTGCAGGATCCGCTGCGGGATCGTCACGTATTCCGCGAAGGCCCCGTCGCGACGGAACTCGGCGCAAGCCACGCCAACGACCTGCCGCGAGTCGCAGAGATTCACCCGCCCCTCGCGGCAGTATCCGCACTCCCCGCACCAGACGGTGGAGTCGAAGGTCACGCGGTCGCCCGGTTTCCAAGCCGTCACGCCTTCGCCCGCGGCATCGATCACCCCGCTGGCCTCGTGTCCCATCACCAGCGGCGGGATCCGCCGGCCGCTGCTGCCGTCCATGCCATGAAGGTCGCTGCCGCAGATGCCGCAGGCCTTCACCCGCAAGCGCACTTCGCCCGGTCCGGGCGAGGGCTGCGGCAGATCGACCACGGCCAGCGTGGACGGGGCGACGAGTTGGAGCGCTCTCATCGGCAGAGAAGGTGGATGGCAGATGGTGGATCGGAGATGGAAAATGAAAACCACGGGCGAGACGCCCGCGGAACGAACTGACGCGAGACGCGCCAGCCGCTGGGCGGATCACTGGCCGGCCTTTTCGAGGTCACGGACTTCGACGCGGGCCCACCAGCTCTTGAATTCGTTGATGAACACGTGGTGATCCGGATCGTCCTGATAGGCGTCCTGCGCGGCGACCGATTCGAAGGTCATCGTCAGCGCGTAGTCCCACGACTGATCGACCACCGGCCGCTCCATCACCTTGGCCGGCACGGCCCAGAACCCGCCGAGCAGGCCTTTCAGCTTGAACAGGCTCGAAAGCCCGGCCTCGAAGGCCTTGAGGTCCGCCTCGTTCTTGTGCTCGTCCTTCAGCCAGAAATACACGTGATGTTGCATACGCCGACCGTCTAGCCACCCCGTTCCCCGGCGGCAAGAGCGGCGGGTGTCTTCATCTTTTTTAACCTCGCCGCACCACCGCGCCCGGCGATGATGCCAACCCGGACCGGACCACAGCAGGGTCTCCCCGACCCGAATGCATGACCGCCGCTGATTTCGAACCGATGCTCGCCGCCTATCGTTCGCTGGAACTCCGGGTGGAAGTGCTGATGAGCGCGGCCTGCACGCCTTTTTGCGCGGTCTGCCCGACGCCGTGCTGCCGGACCGCGATCTGCCAGGAAGCGGCGGAAAGCCCGTTCCTGTTGGCCGTGCACGGTTCGCGGCAGGCCTTTGACGCGAAATCCGGCTACCTCGGTGCCACCGGTTGCAAGCTCGGTGCCGGTCGCCCGCCGGTCTGCCACGCCTTCATCTGCGGGCGGATCCTGAGCCAGCAGGAAAGCGATCACCGCCGCTACGCGCTCGAATGCCTCGGCGACCTGGTCGGCTATCTCGGCAAGCGGGTCTGGTTGAAGCGCCATCTGGTGGAAGCGCTTTCGGAAGCGGATCTGGCAAAGGCCAGCGCGAGCACCTTCCGATCCCGGCTGGACACGGGAGCGGCGGCCCTGGACATCCTTGAGACCTACTTCAACGGCAAGCGGAACCTGTACGCGGATGAGATCACCGTGCTTTCGGTGATCCGGAAGCCGGGGCTCGACCTCTGATCCCCGGTATGCACCCGCCGGCCGCGGCACGATGTCCGCAACCGGCGATCGGCCGGTGAATTCGGCAGTCCGCCGATCCTAGCGCTTTTTCCGCAGGAAAGCCGGCACGTCGAGGTCCTCGCCTTCGAACAAGCTGGGTGAAGCCCCTTCGAACTTGCCGCGGGGTCCACCTTCGAAGCTGAGCTCCGGTTGTCCCTTGCCCGCGGCGCGGGGTTTGCCCGCCGGGGCGGGCTTCGCTTCGACGGGGACGACCGGTTCCGGGGCATCCAAGTCGTCGTCCAGCTCGTCGAAAACGCCCGCCAGCACGACCGGGACCTCCTCCTCGTCTTTCTCCTTGTCGGTCAGTTCGGAAAGCGTGGGCTCGTCCTCGGGGTCTTCCTCGTCGGTGATCGTGAAAAATGCCGGCGACTCGTCGTCTTCGGGCTCTTCCACCGCTTCGAGCCTGGTCGGCTCTTCGATCTCCTCCGGCAGTTCGGGAAGCTCGTCATCCATCTCGTCCAAGTCCTGAAGCAACACGGGGACCTCCTGGGACACCCCGGCGAAATCATCGGTCGCGGCGATGTCCCCCGAGAGCGTGCGGTCGATGTCGAACGGGGACGGCTCGGGCTCGGCGAAAGGCATCGACTCCGCGGCGGGCGCCGGCTTGGAGACCGGTGCCGGGACCGGGGCAGGTGCCGCCTTCGGCTCCTCGAACAAAGTAGACACCGCGGCCGCCGCGACCACCGGCGCCACCTTCTTCTCGCGCACCGGAGGGACCACCGCCTTGACCGGCTCCTCTTCCGGTGTTTCGTCCGCGAAGCCGTCGGTCGGTTCTAACAGCGAAGGCCGCTCGACCGGGGTCGAGCGGGTCGCGTAAAGCCGGTCCTCGGGCAGCGAACTGACCATCGTGATGCTCAGGTGGTCGCCCATGCTCGGGTCGACCGCCGCGCCGAACAGCACGTGCGCCTTGTCCGGCACGTACTTCGACAGGCTCTGCATCAGCAGCTCGATCTCGTATAGGGTGAGGTCCTCGCCGCCGCAGAGGTGGACGAGCACGGTCTCGGCGTCCTTGAGCAGCGCGCCCTGGTCGAGCAGCGGGCTGTTCAGCGCGTTGCGCAGCGCCTTCTGGGCGCGGTCCTTGCCGCTGGAGATGCCGGAGCCGAAAAGGCAGCGCGAGCGGGTGGTCCGCAGCGCGGTCATCAGGTCGTCCAGGCCGACGTTGATCAGGCCCGGGCGGATCACCAGGCGGATCACCGCCTTGATGCTTTCCGAGATCATCCGGTCGGCCGCGGCGAAGGCCTCGTGGATGCCCTGCTTGGCGAGCACCAGGTCGCCCATGCGGTTGTTGTCGAAAGTCACCAGCGCGTTGGAAAGCACGGCCAGTTCGTTGAGCGCGGTATCGGCCTGCTCGCGGCGGCGGCGGCCTTCGAAGCCGAAAGGCATGGTCGCGAAGACCACCACGAAGGCTCCTTCCTCGCGGGCGATGCGGCAGATGATCGGCGCGGCGCCGGAGCCGGTGCCGCCGCCGAGACCGACGCAGAGGAAGACGATCTTGCGGCCCTTCAGCGCGGAGCGGACCTCGCTTTCCGCCTCCATCACCGCCTGCTGGCCGAGCTCCGGATCACCGCCGGAGCCGAGGCCCTTGGTCAGGTTCCGGCCGAGCTGGATGCGGTCGCGGGCGACCGAGCCGGAAAGCGTCCGGATGTCGGTGTTGATCGCCAGCATTTCCGCGCCGTCCATGCCATCGAGGACCACGCGGTCGAGCATGTTGGTGCCCGCACCGCCGAGGCCGACGATTTTCACGGAGGAGGAAGGAATGGTGTTTTGTGCGTCGCGAGGGAATTCGATCATGGCATTGGGAGTGGGCGGGGTCGCCGCCGTGGTTGGTGAGTTTTTATCGGGAGAAGGGCCAGAGGACGCTGCCGAGCTTGCGCAGCACGCCGCGTTTGGGTTCGCGCTCGGCCTCGATGATCTGCGCGTAGCGGATCAGGCCGATGGCGGTGGTGAATTGGGGATCCTTGAAGTTCGCCTGCACGCCGCTGAGTTCCGGCGGCTCGGGACGGTAGATGTCGCGCTTGAAAACATCGTGCGCCAGCTCGCCGAAGCCGCGCATCAGGCTGGTGCCGCCGGACAGGAAAACTCCCGTGCCGACCCGCTCCATCGCGCCGTCCGGCAGACGGCGCAGCAGCAGCTTCAGCGTTTCCTCCAGCCGCTGGCGGATGATGTCGTTGAGCAGTTGCCGCTTCACCTCCGCTTCCGCGAAGCCCTTATCGTCGGTGACCTTGATCACGCCGACCGAACGGGCGGGATCCGCCGAGGCATCGCCCTCGCGGACCTTCAGGGTCTCCGCCTTGGAAAAGGCGAGGCCGGTGACGAGGTGGATGTCGTTGGTGATGTGGTCGCCGCCGACCGGAATGCAGCCGGAAGCCTCGATCGCGCCGTCCTGATAGAGCACGTAGTCGGTGGTGCCGCCGCCGATGTCGATCACCAGCGCGCCGCGCTCCTTGGACTCGCGGTCCAGCGCGACCTGGGCGGAGGCGATCGGCGCGAAGACCAGGTCGTCGATGTCGAGCGGCATCTCGCGGACGCACTTGATCTGGTTCTCGATCCGCGAGCGGATGCCGTGGACGACGTGGAAATCCGCATCGACCGTCTTGCCCGACAGCCCGACCGGCGAGGTCGCGTGCTCGAAGCCGTCCACCCCGAAACGGCGGATGATATGATGGAGATAAACGTGATCCGATGGAATGGCCACCGCGCGGGCGATCTCCTTCGCCTCCTGGACGTGGGCCGGGGCGATCACCGATTCGTCGTCGGGCAGGCGGAAGCTGCCGCGGTTGTTCACTCCCTGGATGTGGGCGCCGGTGACGGCGAGATAGACGCTGCCGATCTCGACATCGCTGGCGTCCTCCGCCTTGACCAGCGCGTCCTTCACGCAGGCCCGGACCTGGGGGAAATCGTAGATCTCGCCCTTGCGCACGCCGACCGCCTTCGACTGGCCGACGCCGAGGATTTTGACGGAGCCGTCCGACTTCACTTCACCGACCACCATGCAAATCTTGCTGGTGCCGATTTCGAGTCCGACGTGGATCTTGGAACGTGCCATGGGGTGGTTCAGCGATGGATGAGCTTTTCGAGGTCGCGCGCGCGGCGGTCGGGAGCGGCGGGGGCTTCCTCCGGTTCGTCGACGAGGATCGCGCGGGGCGTGGCGTCGCCATGGAGGACGACCGGGAGATTGCGCTCGGGGATGAGCTCGATGGAGGCGATCTGCTGGCCCTTGGCGCGGGCATGGCCGAGCGCGGCATTGAGATCGGCCATCTGGCGGGGATGGTCGCCGAGCCCGAAATGCGCGGCGGTGCCTTCGCGGGTGAGAATCTCCAGCGACCACTTGCGGTTCTGGCGCAGGGACTCGATCCACCGGGCGGCGTCGGGCATTTCCTCGCAGGCGACCTGATAGAGCGACATCAGCCGCTGGAACTCCGGATGCTCCACCCGCATGCCCGCCGCGGGCACCTCGCCGCCCTCGCCCAGTTCGATCACCGGCAGGCTGGAGGCGGTTTGGAACATGTTCGGCGGGCAAGGGAACGCGAAACCCGAGCGGTCGACCAGCAGTCCCGATTTCGGATCGCGCGGGGCGATGCCGTGGGCACGGCTGGCGATCCATGCGTAAGGCTCACGCGCCGTGACCTCGACGATCAGCGTGCCCGGAAACTCGCGGCTCACGGCGGCGGACGACAGCTCGGGCCGGGCCCGCAGCTTGGACTCGATCTCCGAAGGAACGCATTGGAAAAGGCTGCCGTTGAGATCGATCCCGCCGATCCGCACCAGGTCGCGCTCGTCGATGGCCGGGTTCGGCGTCAGCCGCAGCGACTGCAAGCGGAACTCCTGATTCTCCACCAGCCCGCGGCGGATGCCGAGGCGCACGCCCCACACCACGCCGCCGATCAGCGCGAGGACGAAGGCGAGCTTCGCGAACTTGCGGAGATACCTCATCAGGCCGAACCAGGCGATGCGCGGCGACATGACATGCGCCTGCAGCTCGATCACCTGGCGGCGATGCGGTACCCGGGATGTGCGTCGTTTGAACATGGGGAGTGGGTCGGTGGGGAGATGGATTAGCGGGAACGAAGGGCCAACGAGAGTTCGGCGATCTTCAGGCAGAGTTCGGTGAAACCGATGCCGTGGGCCGCCGCGGACTTCGGCAGCAGGCTGGTCTCGGTCATGCCGGGGATGGTGTTGGCTTCGAGCACGAACGGATTGCCGGCGGCATCCAGCAGCACGTCGACCCGCGAGTAAATCTCCACGCCGAGCGAGCGATGGCCGGCCAGCGCGGCTTCCTGCACGCGGCGGGTGGTCTCCGCATCCAGGTCAGCCGGGCAGTAGTAGTCGCTGCCCAGTCCGCCGCCACCGAGCCATGGATACTTGTTCTCCATGCTGTAGAAGGTGTCGCGCGGCGCGATGTGGACGATCGGCATGGCGACATCGTCCAGGATGCCGACGGTGAGTTCCTTCCCTTCGACGAAGGCTTCGACCAGGATGTCGTTGCCGTATTTCGCGGCGGTCTCCATCGCGGCCATGGCTTCGGCGGGGTCCTTCACAATGGTCACGCCGACGCTCGATCCTTCGCGCGGCGGCTTCACCACGAAGGGCACAGGGATGGAAGGAAGTTTCGGGCCGTTCGAAACATCCACGATCTCCGAGGCGGGCGTCGGCACCCCGGCGGCGAGGAATTTCTCCTTCGCGAGGTTCTTGTCGAAAGCAATGCGGCTGCCGGTGACGCCCGCGCCGGTGTAGGGAATGCCGCGGTCCTCGAGGATCTGTTGAAGCTGTCCGTCTTCGCCGAAGGTGCCGTGGATCACGTTGAAGGCGAGGCCGGTGCCGGCGGGAAGTTCGAAATCCGGGCCGGTGACATCGACGCCGACCGCGTTGCACCCGGCGGCCTGCAGCGCCTTGAGCACGGCGTTCCCCGAGGCCAGAGAGACCTGCCGCTCGGAACCAGGGCCGCCCATCAGGACGGCGATGAGGAGATTTTCGGGGATCATTGCAGGAAGGGGAAAGTGGGTATCAACGCGTATGTAGTCCCGGCTTCAGCCGGACCGAAGCCAGGGCAATGCGGACCACATCTTGCAGCCAGCCTCCAGGGACCATTCGGTCCGCCTGAAGGCGGGACTACGTACGGGGTCGGCTCGGCTTTCATGGTGTCAGAAAGTGAATTCATCCTGGCCTAGTACTTTGACTTCGGTTTCCAGCTCGATGCCGCGGGCCTCGCGGGCTTGGGCCTTGATGCGGTCGATGACCGCAAGCACGTCGCTTGCCGTCGCGCCGCCGCCGTTGACGATGAAATTGCCATGGACCTCGGACACGCGGGCCTTGCCCTCGCCGCAGCCCTTCAGGCCGAGCTCGTCGACCAGCTTGCCGGCCGGCGTTTCGGCCGGGTTCTTGAAAATGCAGCCGGCACTCGCGGCGATCGGTTGCGAAATCTTGCGCTTGGCGCGGGAGGCGTCCCAACGGGCCTGGATCGCCTCGGCGGTGTCGGGCTGACCGGCGAAGACCGCTTGCAAGGCGAAGTTCCGCCGCAACTCGGGGACATCGCGGTAGTTGGACACGATCTCGTCGCGCGAGCGTTCGCGGATTTCGCCGTCCTCGTCGAGGAAGGTGACGCTGACCACCTGGTCGAAGGTTTCGATGCCCATCGCGCCGGCGTTCATCCGCAGCGCGCCGCCGACGTTGCCGGGGATGCCTTCCATCCACTCGAAGCCGCCGATGCCCGCCGCCTGCGCGACGCTGGCGAGCTTCTTCAAACGCACGCCGGCTCCGGCGACGACCAGGCCGTCTCTCACGAAGCACTCCGAGAAAACCCCGCCGCTCGGGTGGATCACCGCGCCGCGGATCCCGCCGTCGCGCACCAGCAGGTTCGAGCCGCGGCCGACCACGCGCATCGCCACGCCGCGCTCGCGGCAGTAGTTGGCGACCGCCGCGAAGGCCTCGAAGGTGTGGGGCTCGATCCAGAACTGCGCGGGTCCGCCGACCAGCATCGTGGTATGGCGGCGCATCGGTTCGTAAAGGCGGGCGTCGATGTCGCCGCGCGGGACGAGGTTGAGCATCTCCTCCAGCACTTTCAGATCGTTGGCAATCCGCGTGCCGGCTTCGTGGACATTGCCCGCGCCAAGGGTGATCAGCAGGTCGCCGGGTTCCAGCGCGTTGCCAACGACGTGGTGGGCGGTGGCGAGATTGGGCAACGAGACGACGTGGCCGGCATCGAGCCGCTTGGCCGCTTGCACGATCGTGTCGCCGCTCACGCCGGGAATCGGCAGCTCGCTGGCGGGATAGACATCGGTGACGAAGACCTTGTCGGCCGCTTGCAGGACCTTGCCGAAGTCATCGGCCAGCGCCTGGGTGCGGGTGTAGCGGTGTGGCTGGAACAGCACGACCACCCGGCCGGGCTTCAAGGAGCGCGCGGTTTGCAGGGTCGCGGCCAGCTCGGTCGGGTGATGGCCGTAGTCGTCGACGATCCGCAGGCGGGATGAGAGATACTTCGTTTCGAAGCGCCGCTTGGCGCCGGCGAAGGTGTTGAGCGCACGGGAGACCAGCGTGAAGTCGGCACCGAGGCAGTCCGCTGTGGCGATCGCGGCCAGCGCGTTGAGCACGTTGTGGCGGCCGGGAATGCCGAGTTCCACGTCGCCGAGGATCTCGCCCCGGCGAACTACGGTGAATGCCGTAGCTCCGCGCAGCTCGCGGATTTCCGCCGCGGTGTAGTCGGCGTCCGACCAGCCATAGCTGACCGCCTGCTCCGACTTCGTGGCGACCTCGGTGGCCACCGCGCATTCGCGGCAATAGACGACCGGCCCGGAAGTCTGGCTCACCAGCGTGGCGAAGACCGCCTTGATCTCGTCGAGGTCCTTGTAGTGGTCGAGGTGCTCGGCTTCGATGTTGAGAATGATCGAGCAAGCCGGCCGGTAAAGCGCCAGCGTGCCGTCGCTTTCATCGCCCTCCGCGACCATCCACTCGCCGTCTTCCGACCAACGGGCGTTCGCGCCGAGCACCGGGATTTCCGCGCCGACATAGTGGCTCGGTTGCAAGCCGGCCTCGCGCAGGGCGTGGGCGACCATCGACGAGGTGGTCGTCTTGCCATGGGTGCCCGAAACAATGATGCCTTTCCGCGTGTGAAGGATCGCCGCGAGACATTCCGCGCGGCGGATCAGCTTGATGCCGGCCGCCTTGGCCGCGGCATAGGAGGGGTTCTCCGGGCGGATCGCCGAGGAATAAACCACCACGTCCGCACCGTTGACCGCCTCCGCGGTGTGAGGCGACGAAAAAATCAGCCCGAGCTTCTGCATGCGCTCGGTCTCGCCCGAGGTCACGCGGTCCGAACCGCTGACCGTGTGGCCCATTCCCAGCAGCAGCAGCGCCAGCCCGCTCATGCCCGAGCCCGCCACACCGATCAGGTGGATGCGCAGCGGGTGGTCGCGGTCGGTCAGCTTGGTGCTCAGTTCGTTCATTTCCTGGAAAGGGTCGCTTGGATGGCGTCGCAGACGCGGCCCGCGGCATCGGGCACGGCCAGCGCGCGGGCCGCTTGTGCCATGCGGTCGCGGGTTTGCAAGTCGCTCATCAGGGTGGTCACGCGGGCTGCCAGCTTGGCGGCATCGAGCTCGCCTTCGGGCTCGAGGAAGGCCGCGCCGGCTTTCGAAAAGACCTCGCCGTTGCGCGTCTGGTGATCGTCTGCGGCATAGGGAAACGGCACCAAAATCGAAGGCAGCCCCAGGAACGAAAGCTCGGTCATGCTGGACGCGCCGGAGCGCGACAGCACGGCATCGGCCACCGCATACGCCGCCGGCATGTCGTCGCAAAAACCGATCACCCGGTAGTCGTCGCTTGCCCCGGCTTCCGCCTCGACCCGTGCTTCATCCAGCGGCCCGGCGATGTGCAGGACCTGGGTGCCCTGCGGGAAATCCTTGAACGCCATCGCGACCAGCGAGTTCAGCCGCCGCGCGCCCTGGCTACCGCCGGTGACCATCAGCGTCGGCCTTGTCGGATCGAGCCCGAACTTCGCCGCGGCTTCCGCCCGGCTCGGCAACGCGCGCATTTCCGCCCGCACCGGCGTGCCGGTCGCCACGACGTCCTTGCCCGGGAAAAACGCCCGCGCCGGCTCCATGCCGATGAACACCTGCTTGCAAAATTTCGCCGTCATCCGGTTCGCCTTGCCGGGCAGCGCGTTGGAATCGTGCACGAAAGCCGGCAAGCCCGCCTTCTTCGCCGCCCAGCAAGGTGGCAGCGACGTGAAGCCGCCCATGCCCAGCACCGCGTCCGCTTTGACCTCCTTCAGCAGCCCGCCGCAGCGACCCATCGTCTTCCAGAGCCCCAGCAGGAAAGGCAGCATCTTCGGCGAAAAGGTCGCCGGCTTGGCGATCGCGGGGATCGTCTCGAAGCGATACTGCGGGTATTTCCGCCGCGCTTCCTGGTCGATCTTCTTCTCGGAAACCAGCAACAGCACCTCGCCGCCGCGAGCCGTCCACTCTTCCGCGACGGCGAGCCCGGGGAAGAGATGTCCCCCGGTGCCACCGCACGCGATTACCAACGACGCTTTGTCGCTTTTCTGATCCATTTGCCCGTGTCCCGAGAGCCCCGGCTGTCGTGCCGCGCGGCCACGGCGGAGAATGCAACATTACTTGATTATCAGGCAATCCCCAAAACCGTCCGTTAGATGCTTTCCTCCACGTCGTGCTCGGAGCCTCTGAGTTTCATGGGCGCTCCACCAATCGCAGCCCGCCTGCCGCCGTTTCCAAGCTTACGCGATTGCGTCATGGGAAGCTGCTTGTCCTGCGGCGGATTCCGGGTTTGTATCACGTCGTTCGCAACGAACACCCCGAGCCGCCGGAAGCCCCCCCGACCGACGGCAAAGGAAACCTAGAACCGGACGAAGGATCCCCCCGTCCCCATCCGGTTCGCCCACTCCGGCCCTGGTCCTCCCCGACCCGAGCCGGAACCTTTCCCCCCGTTAGTGTTAGTGTGTGTGTTAGTGTGTGTAATCAGCCGCCCGGAGGGTCAATTCCCCCGATCCTCCGGGCGGACTGCCTTACCAACAGAGGCCAGGTCCCTCTCCCCAAAACGCTAAGCCCCCCCACACACTCCCTTTTTTCTCCTCCCGGCCGGTCCCCTTCGCGACCGCCGGATCACGGCCGGAACACAAAGCTCAAATCCGTCGTCGCCACCAGTTCCTCCGCCCGCATCCGCCGCGGCTTGTCCTTGCCGGTCCAGCTTTCGAGGAACAGGAACTCCTTCCGCCCGGCGTGATAGCCGACGATCACCGAGGCATGCATCGGCGCATCCTCCCCCGGCCACGAGGCCCGCTCCGCCGGTGCCGCCGGATCCGGCAGGGTCGCCGATGGATCCTTCGAAAACTCCCGCATGAAGCGGCTGTGCAGCTCGTTCCGCTCGTGGGAAAAGCGCCGCCACACGATCACCGGGAAGCCTTTCGACAGCGAACGCATCGCCGCCGAGGGATCGAACCTGGTCGAGCGGTCCAAACCCACCCCGCCCTCCGCTGCCACCGAGTGATAGACCTTCAGCAAATTCGCCCCGTCCGCGCGGCCGGTGTTCTGGAACCCGCAGGCCACCGCCAGCCAGTCCTCGTCGAGGTGCAGCCCGAAATGCCGCGCCACCATCGCCAGGCTGTTGAGCCCGCAGTACGGACGGTAACCCTGCGGGATCGGCGTCAGGTCGGGCAGGTGCACCGTGCCGTCGTCCTCCCGCCGCACCGTCGATTCCAGCTTGGCCAGCTTCTCCCGCCCGGAAAGCCCCGCCACCGCCGGATCCAGCCACTGATCGGATTCCGAGGTGGAAATCATCACCCGCAGCAAGCGGTTCCGTCCCGCCAGCAAACGCACCTTGACCGGCCCCTTCTCCCACTCCTCCACCGGCGTCCGCAGCCCGCGGGTCCTGCCGATCTCTCCTTCCTCGGCTTCCGTGCCCCCGCAGGCACTTGAAATCGCCGAGCGGAGGTCCGCATGGGCATCGGTGTAAATCTTCGTGAACTCCGCCTGCTTCACTGCCAGCCGCTCGCCGACCTCCTTCCGCGCCTCCCGCGGGCTCAGCCCCTCCGGCAGCTTCTCGTTGAAATACCCGAAGTAGGAACCCGCATCGACAAAGGTCGCCTCCAGCGACTCCAGCTTCCCCTCCCGCCGCACCGCCCGCAGCAGCATCACGTCCAGCCCGAACAACTTCGGCCGCGCTTTCAAATGCGACACCGCCGCCGTCGCGATCTGCGCCTCGTCGTTCCAATCTCCCGGCAGCTCCACCGACCCGTCCCACACGCCGCCCGCCAGCAAGGTGTCGGTCAGGTCCTCGCCGTTCAAGGAACTGTCCGCCTCCGCGATCGGCCCGAGGATCGAGTTCGGCAAGGCCATCGCACTGCCGGAAAGTGCCAGCGCCAGGATCACCGGGGAAAAAATCCGCTGCATCCGTCACCGATAGACCGATCCCGCCGATTTCCAAGCTCCGAAACGCGGCCTATCCCGCCGACTACTTCACAAAGCTCGGAAGACAACTGGGCCGACAGGAGGAAACAGAGGAAGCGGAGAATGAATCCGTTTCGGACGCATGGCGGATCAGTGAGAAGATCATGCGAAACCGCTCTTTCTCCTAGGTTCAACCGACCCCTCAAACCTCTGCTACCTCCGCTTTCTCCTGTTCAATTCCACCTCGGTTTCACTGCCCCGCCGCAAACTCAAACTCCACTTCCGCCACCGTCTCCTTCCCCACCCCGTCCACCAGCCGCGTCATCCGCAGCGTCTTCTGATTCTCCCGCCCCCAGTTGCTGTGCACCGCGATCCGGAACGTGGTGTCGGTCTTGCAGGAAATCCTCACCGCATAAGTCCCCGGCACCGCCCGCCGGATCATGTATTCCGCCACCCCTTCGCCCACCGTCAGCCGCCCGCCGGTCGGGCTCACGCCCTGCGAGAGCGGCTCGCCGGTCGCTTCCACGATCTCCATCTCCGGCACCTGGTCGGGAAACTGGCTGAGCACCGTGATCCGAAGGTCGGAACTCAAGTCCTCCGCGTATGCCTCCAACACCGGCAGCCACTCCGGCGCCATTCCGTTCACTTCCGACAACCCGATCTCCTCGATCGCTCCGTCGATCGCACCCTCCATGAACAATCCCGCCGCGCGATCCCGATCCTTCGCCAACTCCGCCCGCGCGAACGACACCGGACAACCACCTTTCTCCACCCCGATCGACTTCAACACCCGCTCCGCCTCCGCCGGCTTCCCGAATTCCATCGACCAGAACGCCAGCGCCCGCCGCGACGCCCCGCTGCCTTCGCCCCGCTCGACGATCGTCGACAGCACCCGCATCGCCACCCCGTCCTGCCCCGCCGCGAACAAGCGCCGCGCCGCCTCGACGTAGAACCGCAGCGGCCTCAACTGCCCGCCCTTCAGTTCAAGATACGCCTTCACCGGATCGCCACCCGCCTTCAAGGCCGCCTCGAACCCCGCCAGATCCGGCATCCCCGCCTCCGCCGGATCGACCACCCGGATCGCCCCGGCCGCCGCACGCCGCTCCTGGCCGCCGCCAGCCCCGATGGACCCGTCGCTGCTCCCCTCACCGATCCACACATCCTCCGACCGGATCACCGCCGGACCATCGCCTGGATCGGATTCGACTGCCTCCGCGAAGGGATCGTCACCGCCGTCCGACCCATACCAATCATCCTCCACCACCAACAGATCACCCGGCTTCAAATCGACGTCCGTGAACTGCCTGCTCGCCGTGCTGTAAACCGTCTTGCCCGCATTCCGGTAAAGCGCCACCGGCCCCAACTCCCCGCCTAACAGCCGCCCGCCCGCCTTGGCCACCGCCTCGCGCAAGGTCAGCGGCCCGTCCGACCGCACCTGCCCCGGCTCCACCACCAATCCCCGCACCGAGACCACCAACGGCTTGCCCGGCGGCGGCGCTGCGACCGGTGTCGCGGCGAGCTTCGACCCTTCGTCGTCGAGCGCCTCGACCTCCTTCACCCACGCCTCGTAAGCCTTCGCATCCGGCAGCGTCCGCCGCCGCTCGATCAAGGCCAGCACCCGCTCGTGCCAGCCCGCCACCTTGCCGAAGGCCACCGCATCGAGTTCCTCCGGCGCGAACACCTTCTCCACCGAACGCTTCCAAATCGCCACCTGCTTGAGTCTCGGCCGCAGCACGTAGTCGCGGTCCGGAAAAGACCGCTCATACCACGCCAGGCGCGATCGCCACCGCGACTCCAGGCTCCCGGCAACTCCCTGCCGCTTCTGCTCCATCGCCTCGTCGTACTTCACCCGCAGGTCCGCTTCCGGCGGCGGAATTTCATACCGCACATGATCCTCGAAGCGCTCCAGCACGATCAGCGAGGTCTCGTCGCTCACCAGCCCGTGCTCGATGCAGTGCGCGGTGATCTTCCACGCATCCCGCTCCGGCCCGCGCTCCATCTCCAACAACTTCCGCTGCGCCCACAGCCGCCGCAGCACCCCGGCGTCCTGCCTCACCTCCCAAAACGCCGCCTTCCGCCGCAGCTTCACCTCCGTGCCGACCCCGTAGGAAATCTCCACCGCCCCCGCCGCGTTCAAGCTCCCGCTGACCCGCAGCGCCTGCCCCGGCCGCAGCTCGCCGGCTTCGACCTGGAAATCCCCCACGCCTTCGCCGCTCACCCCCACCACCCGGAACGGCAGCACGAGCATCTTCCGCAAGGCCGCCGCCGTCTCCATCCGGTCGACCTCCACCTCGATCCCGCCCGAGCGATCCATCCACTCGCCCAGCGACCCCGCCAATTCTCCCGCCCCGCGCTTCAGCACCATCAGCGGCCGTTCGATCAAGCCGGTCGTCCGCCCCAGCGTCGCCACTCCGTCGCCGCAGTAGATCGCCAAATCCGCCTCCTGCGCCCCGACCGCCAGCCCTTCCAGCGAAGTCGCACCGTCGTAATCCACCGTCTCTAACAAACGCCTCACCGCGCCCCAATCCCCGCCGCGCACCTCGTGCATCCCGCCCTCTTCGATCCCGTCGCGCAGGAACTTCAGCACCACCTTCACCTCGCCCTGCTCGCGGAACCACGCGTCTAACAAACGGAATGTCGGCTCGTGATCCCGCCCCGCGCCCGACTCCGAGGCATCCCAGAACAGCAGCACCGACCGCACCGGCGGCCGCTTCACCTCCTGCATCGGCGGAAACACGTCGCTCAACAGGAAAACCGGCGTCTTCCCGTCCTCCACCACCAGCTCCGGCCCGGCGGGCAGCGGCAGCTTGAGTTCCAGCTCGCCCGCCATACGCACGGCCTTCGCCAAGCAACTCCGCTTGCCGTTCGCCGGATCGGTCTCGAAGGCCAGCGGCGCTTCGCCGTCCAGCACCAGCTCGCCGGAACCCGCCCCCGCGATCTCGCAACGGAACTCCTTCAGCAAGCCCTCGAACTTCAAAGGCACCCGGTAGCGGAAGCCGCCGGCCTCCTGCCGCAGCGTCTCCACGTAGCCGATCCGCAAGCGCTTGGTCCCCGACGCCGGCACCGGGAAGACCCGCGTCCGATAGACATTCCCCGCCTCGCGCTCGACGATGCCGGGATCGATCATCTGCCGCTTGATCGTTTCGTAGGCGACCCTGGCCCGCTCCTTCTCCACCGCCACCGCCTCGCGCAGCGCGCCGTTCACCTCCAGCGCGTAGTTGGAAACCGTCGCCCCCGCCGGCAGCGGCAGCACGAACTCGCCCTCGACCATCCGCGCCGTCGGATTGCGGAACATCAGCTCCATCTCCGTGCTCACCACGCTCCCCGTCACCTGCACCTTCACCGACGCCTCCTCGATCTCCAAAATCGTCTGCGTCCCCGCCACCGTCATCCGCGGGCCTTGGCCATGGACGGAAAGGACGGCCGCGAACCAAACGAAGATGACGGCCAGTGACTTCATGGATTTACAAGGATGGGCACCAAATCGGCCCGGACGAACAACAACTGCCTCGTCGCCGCCGCCGGCACCGCCGCGGGCTTCGGCGTGAAGACCGTCCACAGATCGAACACGCCGGGAACCAGTGTGATGGCGCTGGTCGATCTCCTGGAATCAAACACCGGCATCCGAACCGAGGCATCGCCCCACTCGTCGCGAAACTCGGTCCAAGTGGTCAAGCCGGCCCGGTCGATCATTTCGAAATAGGCTCGGAGATCCACCATCCTATTCCCACCGCCGATGGTCGGCTCTATCTCCAGATTGACACCGGTGTTGCGGGTTTCAAAGCTGCTCGTGAACGTGGCATCGAACGGTCTCAAATAGGCCCGCGCCTGCGTTCCATCCTTCAGTGAAAAGAGTTCTTCGGAACCCGGCAGCTCATACTCCGTTGGATAAATGATCTCCGCAATCGACTCCGCAATCGCCCTCTCCCCACTCCGCGCAATCAGCACGCAGGTTTCCACGATCTCCGCCTCGCCGCTCGCCGCCAGCTTCATCGCCCGGTCATGGATTTCCCGGCCCGGCAAGGTCTCACCCGTCGTCAACTTCGTCAGCGCGGCATGCGGCACCTCGACGACTTGCACGATCACCCGCACATGAACCGGATTCTCCGCCCGCGCCGGTTCCGCAGCCAACGATAGCGCTGAAACCAGCAGGGCCGTGATGGAGGAGATTCTCATGTCGAAATCCTTTCATCGTCCCACCGTCAGCACGTCGGCCCGCACGAAGAGCAGCAGCTTGCGCTTGAAATCCGGGAACCCGTCCGCCCCTTTCGGCGACAGCGCCGCCACCAGCAGCGGCTGGCCGTCGAGCAAGGTCACCGCAGTGGTCACCCGCGTGCTGTACATCGTCGGCATCCGGACCGAGGCGTCGCCATGCTTCCCCTTCCACTCCGCCCAGGTCTCGTTGCCGACGTGATAGACGATGTCCGGCGCGAGCCGCAGGTCGATGATCTTCCCGTCCCCCCCGATCGTCGGCTCGATCTCCACCGTCGATCCGAGGTTCCGCGTCTCGAACGAGGTCGGCGTCGGCCCGGTGGCGTATTCCTTGCCGTCCGACTTCACCTTCTCCCCGTCCGCCGTGGTGTGGATCTCGTTCGGAATCTCCGCCGGCTCGTATTCGGTCGGATAAATGAATTCCTTGATCGACTCCGCCAGCGATTTCTCGCCGCTCCGCCCGGTGCACAGCATCGTCTCGACCACCGTCGCCTTCTGCTCGTCGACCATCTTCTGCACCTGCTTGCGCAAGTCCGCATCGTTCGCGCCCTTCCGCGGCTCCAGCAGCAGCTTGGTCAGGGACTCGTGCGCCATTTCGATGAATTCGACCTGCACCCGCACCAGTTGCGGCCCCTCGATCTGCTCGCCCAGCGGATCGAATTCCGGCGTCGCCTCCTGCGCCATCAATCCGGACACCAGCGTCACGCCCAAGCCCGCCACCAGCCCTCGAAAAGCCCTTGTAGTCATGCTGCGAGTTGAGCGGATGAAAGGGGCCGGTCAAGGATCTTCACCGTCGGCCTCGGCCGACCTCCACTGTCCCGAAGGGACTTGATCCCAAAGCCCGGGGTTGCGAGGAACGAGCTACCCCGGGTTCGTTCCGCATGATTTCCCTACGCCAACGGCGTTGCGTCGAATCGGTCCCCGGAGTTCCTTCGCAGCCTCCCCCGGACCCAACCGCTTTGCGGTAGCTGCCCTGGGATTGCTTTCCCGGGTTAGCCCCTCCTTCGTCGGCGCAACCCCGGGCTTCGGGATGAGGTCCCGTTGGGACACGGACCAGCCCGGAAACGGGGCTTCACTCCGGCCCACCCGATCTCCCGGGGCATTTCACCGCGACAAACCCAACCCTTGCCCGCCGCCCGTCCAGCGTTTACAGGCTCCGCCATGCACGGCTTCGCCTACCGCCACGGCTCGCTCCATTGCGAGGATGTCAATCTCCAGAACCTCGCCGCCGAACACGGCACTCCGCTCTACGTCTATTCCGCCAACACCATCCGCGACCACTACCGCCGGCTCGACCAAGCGCTCGGCTCGATCGACCACGAGGTGGCCTACGCGGTGAAGGCGAACTCCAACCTCTCCGTCCTCCGCCTGCTCGCCGAGGAGCACGCCGGCTTCGACATCGTCTCCGGCGGCGAGCTGTTCCGCGTGATCAAGGCCGGCGGCGATCCCGCCAAGTGCACCTTCGCCGGCGTCGGCAAGACCCGCGCCGAAATCGAATACGCCCTGAAGCAGGGCATCTACTCCTTCAACGTCGAGAGCGAGGAAGAACTCCGCTACCTCAACGAGGTCGCCGCCGACCTCGGCGTGATCGCCCCCGCCGCGGTCCGCGTGAACCCCAACGTCGACGCCAAGACCCACAAGTACATCTCCACCGGCAAGTCGGAGAACAAGTTCGGCGTCGACTTCGACGCCATCCCCGACCTCTACGCCCGCGCCGCCAAGGAACTCGCCCACGTGAAGCTGCGCGGCTTGCAGATGCACATCGGCTCGCAGCTCACCTCGATCGCGCCCTTCATTGAAGCCGTTGAAAAGGTCGCACCGCTCGCCATCCACCTCAAGGTCACCCACGGCATCGAGTTCTGGTCGATCGGCGGCGGCATCGGCATCGTTTACCACGACTCCCTCGACTCCGGCGCGCCCGCCTGGTGGGCCGCCAAGTCCGAAGGCGAGCGCCCGCTGACCATCGCCGAATACGGCGAGGCCCTCGTCCCGCGTTTGGAACATCTCGGCCTCAAGATCCTGCTCGAACCCGGCCGCTACATCGTCGGCAACGCCGGCGTGCTGCTGACCAAGTGCCTCTACGAAAAGCGCGGCAAGGCGAAGACCTTCAAGGTCGTCGATGCCGGCATGAACGACCTGATCCGCCCCGCGCTTTACGAAGGCCACCACGAGATCGCCCCGCTCACCGAGCACCACGGCGACACCCGCAAGGTCGACGTCGTCGGCCCGATCTGTGAAAGCGGCGACTTCTTCTGCCAGGACCGCGAGCTCCCCGACTTCCAGCCCGGCGAGACCGTCGCCCTGCTGAGCGCCGGTGCCTACGGCTTCGTCATGGCCTCCAACTACAACTCCCGCCCGCTCCCCGCCGAGATCCTCGTCGATGGAACTACGGCGCGCGTCGTACGTCAGCGCCAGACCCTCGACGACCTGATCGCCGGCGAAGCCTGAGAGCATTCCTCCAAGGTCCGGGCCGTTGACCCGAGCCTGAGATGCGGACGGGCGGCCCACAGGATGGGGAGCACGCCTTACCCCTCACCTCCGCCGCGGATCCAGCCCCGGCGGTCCCTGCCGCCGCTCGTAATCCGGCCTCACGGGCAACGGAAGCTCGGGCATCGCCTGCCGCTCTTCCCACGCTTTCCACTGGAATTCATTGAAGTCCGCACGGCGCTCCTTGGCATAGGCCGCCGCCAACTCCATCATCTCCGGCGTGAGCGAGCGCACCGCCCGCAGCCAATCGAGAAAGCGCACCGGCGGCAACGCGGCCCGAACCTTCTCCTCGGCCAGCAACTCCAGCCCGCCCTCCGGCTTGCCCGCAAGCTCACGCGGCATGCCAATGGCCTTCACGAACTCCGTCGTGGCAGCGGGATGCAGCACGCTCATCCGCAACTTCGCCAAGCCGATCCGCCACTGCGTTGCCTCCTCGAAGTCGACTTGGAAAGCGACTCCCGGTGAAACCGCCGGACAACGAAGAGGCAGCCCCGCCTCTCTCAAATTCCGCTCGAACGCCGCGGCATCCGGCGAGGCCGCCAGAACCATCGACCACGCCACGTTTGCCAGCCGCCCTTCATCGACCCCCGTGACGACAGCCGCCATTCTTCGCACAGCCTTCGCGGTGGCTTCCGGCATCACCCCGGCATGCCGATCCGCATGAATCCAAAACGTGCCTTGAAGCAACGGGATCCACGACGAATGAAGCGCGTTCCGGATGTGCCCGTCGAGGCGCTTTGCGGCAACCGGCTCGAGAGCTGCGGAAAACGCATCAATGCCTCGCGGATCCCCGCGGTGGAATGCGGAGCACGCCGCTCCCAACCGGACCAAGGTGCTGCCACGGAGATCATCCACCTCCGACCTGGCGGAGAGAAAGCGCCGGAACTCCGCCCCCGGATCCTCGCCCAAAAACTCGTCGAGCTCCGGCACCGGCCCCGCCGCCGCTCGCATCGCAAGCCCGAGCGACACGCAAACCGACATTCTCTCCTCCGGCGACATCGTTTTTTTCCGTTCCCCGAACTCCTCCACCAGGCGAACGCGCCGGGCGGCCAAGGATTCTGCGGGAGCATCTACCCCGGTCACATCCCACTTCATCGAAAGGTGAACCCTCAATCGGAAGGCATCGGTGGTTTCGAGAGGTGCCAGGGACGCGACCATCTGCTCGGTTTCCCGGGTAAAGGGCGTCTCCATCCGCGCCCAGATGCGTCCGGGTGGAGGCACCAGCGATACCGCGCCTTCCGGCTGGCCTTGCTTCAGCAGGCCGAGCGTGAAGTTCAAACTACCGATCAGGGTCTTGCCTGCCGCCTTCATCCAATTCCTGGTCAAATCCTCATCCTCCAATGCCAGCACCATCTTCGACAGCTCGAAGCGTTGATGGTTCTCCACCTTCGCGAGGCTTCCGCGCTCCAACAAGAAGCCTAAAGCCGCGCCCGCCTCCTTCACGTAGCCCGTCACCCCTTTCAAGGCACCGGGCTCCGACATGCCCGGCCGGGCGAGCACGGAGCACAACCTGGCCGTCTCCTCAGGCGGAATCTGCTTCAGCCCCGCCAGCAGCCCCGGCGTCGCCGCGAAAAGCACCGCCGGATCTTCCAGGCGGCTGAGCTTCTCATACCCATCCAGTACCATCGCCAGCAAATCCTTCTCCCCCGCTCCCGCCGCCTTCATCGCTTCCAGCCAGGCCACCAGCAGCTTGCCATCGGCCTTCTTCAGTTCCTTCGGATCCACCGGATTCAAGCTCAGGCACCACGCGCAGGCCGAGTGCACGAGCTCGCTTCCTTTCGCGGAATTCAACAACGCCGCACGCGGTTTGGCATCCACCGCCGAGCGCCGCGAAAAGGCATCGCCCGCCGACGACAGCACCCGCACCTGCATCGGCTCGGAGAGCTTCGCGATGCCCTGCCACGTCGACGGCTCGGCGATCGCCAGCGCTCCGAGGCTCTGCCACACCTGATAGAACGCGTTCGGACCCGGGACCGACAGCGGCTGGTCCTTCCACACCCCGTCGAGGATCCCCAGCGACGCGAACACACCGGCCGCCCCGCCCCCCGAGCTCTGCAACATGCCCAAGGTCAGTTCCATCAACTCCGCGGCACCGTTCTTTGCGCCTTTCCTCGCGACCTGCGCCTCCGACCACGCCTGCATGATCCCGGCAGCGAGCTTCGGATCGTCGGACGCGATGCTTCCCACCACCCGCCCCACCTCGCTGGAGTAGCCCTGCTGAGACAGGGTTGCCTTCGACATCGAATCCCGGAAACCCTTCGCCTGCTCGATCCGCTGCGCTTTCTCAAGATCGAGCTTTCGCCTCAAGGACTCCGCCACCGGCTTCGGCAAGTCGGCCAGATCCTCCGGCAGGAAGTTCTGCGCCAGCTCCCGGACCACCCCGTCCCTGACCTCCACCGGCACCTTGGCCAGCTCCGGCGCCGCCACCTTCAGCGCCCGCTTGATGAAATCCTTCTGCTGGTTCCCCGCTTGGCGCGCGACCATCAGCAACTCCATGAACGAAGCGTTCGGATTCTTCTGAATCTCCGTGAGGAGCACCGTCGTGGCTTTGCCCTGCATCCCTTGCGCCATCGACTGGATCGCCCGCATGCCGAACCACTGGTAGGAAGCGCCGGGCTTTCCGTCCACCATCATGGCATTCCAGGTTCCCAGCTTCAGCGCATCGGCCGTCTTCCAGCCGGGAAGATCCGTCAACTTGTCGATGCGCCCCTTCGAGCGATCATCCAGCCACGCTTTGCCGAGGGCGTTTTCCAGAGTGTAACGGTTCGCCATTTGCTTCCACCCGCCGAAGACCTTCACCATTTCCACCATGAGGCGGCTGTCCTTGCTCTTGGAAACCGCGTTGATGATCGACAGGGAGGCCATCTGGAAATTCCTGGCCCGGGGATTCTTGAGGTCCTGCCAGTCCTTGCGCGGACCGGCCGCGGCTTCGAGGAAAAGCAGCAACCGCGACTCCGTCCGACCCGCTTTGAGACCATCGGCCAGGCTGGCCGTCAGCACCCGGTCCGCGTTCCGCGACACCGCCGCGAAGGAGTTCTCACGGAAGAGTTCCTCTAACAGATCCTCCCGTCCTTTAATCCCGGCAGCCCGCAGGACCGCCGCTTCATGCTTCGCGCGGTCGCTCCACGATCCGCCCGGCTGCATCACGGTCGCATCCTTCACTCCGGGCAGATCCTGCGCCGACTTCGCCGCGAACAAGCGACCCAGCCAGGCATCGGTCTCCGGATCCACTTTCGCCAAGGCCTCGCGGAAATCCGCGGGAAACGCCACCGCGTCGCCCTCGTCCTCCGCCAGTCCGACCAAGTGCTCCAAGGCCGACGGGGCGACCGGAACCTGCAGCCGCCGCCCGCCCGGACTTGCAGGAAACCAAGCCCCGCGGCCCGGAGCATAAGCACCGGATAGCAAGGTTTCGCGCGCCGCTTGGTCGGTCTCCCGCGGCTCGCGGAACTCCCGCTTGGAGTGCAGCACGCGGAAGACGATCTCCGCCGCCTCCGGCCGGGCCAGTCCGAGCTGCCGGAAGCGCTCGAACAGCTCCCGCATCTCTTGGACCTCCGCGTTCATCTCCACCGCTTCCTGCTGCGGCGGTGCCTTCCAGACCGGCGTGCCGCTGCCGAACAGCACCGCGATCTCGCCGATCCAGCGCCCGTCGCGCTCTTTTCCCGGGCCATCCGCCCAATCGGCCAGACGCTCCAATCCCGGCAGCAACCGCAAGTCCACCCGGATCTGCGGAAAGGCCACCTTGAGCAGGGTGCCCGAGAAGTCCGGATCCTCCGCCGCCAGGCTGAGCAGCGTGAAGGCCTCGGCACGATCCTCCACCCGCATCGCCAGCTCGATCGTCCACCTTGCCTCCCGGGGCCATCGCCGGGAAAGCTCCGCCACCACCTCGCGCGCCTCCGCCTTCCGGCCACCGGCATCGAAAAGCGTCAGCGCCGCGAAACGCCGCCCCAGACCCGCTCCCTCCGCCACCCGCACCTGAGACAGCGCCTCGTCGAGCAGACCCGCCTTCCTGAACGAGCTGATGACGTATTCCATCGATCCCGACCCGCGGAGTTGATCCATCGCGGACTCCTCCAGCATCGCCGCCGCTTCGCGCACCGCCTGCGCTCGATCCTTCATTTCCAGCAGTCCTTTCAGCCGCTGCTGCGGATTCCCGCCCGAGCGGTAGGACGGCTGGTGCTGCCACTGAATCCCCCACCGGCTGGGGGACGCCGCCTGCGGGCTGCCCCGGACTCCGAAATAGTCGTCGTAGCGGGCGGCATAGCGGCGCTCGGCTTCCCCGCCCGCCTTCAAAAGGCCCAGCAAGCGCATCATCCGCGCCCTCGTCGCCGGGTCGATTTCCGCCTCGGAGTCCCGCAACCTCATGAATGCCTCCAGCGCGAGCTGCGGATCCGACTCGTCCTCGCTCCGGGCCTTCATCTCCTTCAAGCGCTCGTTGGGATCATTCATCGCCATCCAGCTCAAGCGGACCAGGTCGCGCCGCACCTCCACCGCATCCGCCGGCAGCTCCGCCAGTTCGCGGCGGATCCGCGCCAGCGTCTTGTCCCCCATGTCGGTGGTCATCGCGAAACGGCAACGCAGGCTTGGGGTGGACATCCGGGCCAGCAGCGGCTCGCGATCTTTCTCCGCCAGCGCCGCGAACGCGGACGCGATCGGTCCATGCACCACTCCCCCGGCATACCGATGCTCCTCCAATCCCAGCTCTTGCGAGAGCTTCGCCGCCTCTTCGATCCGCTTCAGAAAGCCGTCGTAATCCCCCTTCGCCAGATCGCGCCGCGCCTGAAAGTTCCGGAAGGAAACCAGCGGGCTACCCGTGAATTCCACGGCTTCCAAGGCGGCAAGGCAATCTTCCCAACCTTCGGGTGCTCTCCCCGCCGCCTGCCCCGGCACCGCGACAGCCGTCGCCACGCGGTAAAGCAACTGCATCGCCCGGGCGGCATTGTGCTCGTCCTTCCAGACCCCGGGATCGATCCCCCGCAGCCACTCCGCCAGCTCCCCCGCAGTACCGGGCGCGATCAGGCGCAGACCGATCTTGACCTCCATCGAAAGCTCCCGCCCGCCCTCTAACAGCCCAGCCGCCTGTTCCGGACTCATCCCGTGGAATCCGCCGGTGCTCATCATCAGTTCCTCAGTCAAGGGATGGTCCGGATGATCCAACGCAAACCGCCACCAGCGGCCGGAGTAGCCGTCCTCGCGTTGCGCGGCGAACTCCAGCACCTGCCGCCATTGCTCCGGCGTCGCCACCCCGATTTCCGGCACCGCGCGGCAGGTCTTGGCCCAGGCTTCATCCCCCAGCTCCATCGCCATCCGCAGCACCTTCGGCGCGAGCTGCACCTTCGTTTGGACCAGACTGTCCGCTACCGAGAAATAGCGGAGGAATCCCGGCACCTGCTCCGAATCGCGCTCGGGCGGCCGGAGCAGATAGATACGCAGGTTCGTGTCCCATCCGTGGTTCGCGGCCTTCTGCGCCTCCGCGGGATCCGCCGGCTCCGCCATCACCTTCAGATAATCTTCAAGCGCCTCTTCCGGACGTCCGGCCGCCTCCAGGATGACCCCGCGGACGAAATGCAGCCGGGCATCGAAGCGCGCCGGATCCAGCGCCTCCAGCATGCGGATCGCCTCGTCCATGTGGCCGCCGGTCGCCAGCGCTCCTACGCTTTTCTCCAACTCCCGCAAGTCGAGTCCCTCATCTCCCGCCAGCATCTGCATGTCGCGCATCCCGCCCTCGATGTCCCCGCAGCGGATCTTCGCCTGCGCCAGCTTCATCGCCGAATCCGCCCCCGGCACCAGCTTCGCCAGCGCCTCATACCGCTCCAGCGCACGCTCCATCTGGCCGTTGCGCTCCTCGATCGCCGCCAGCGCCGACACCAGTTCCACGTCCCGCGGCGCCGCATCCGCCGCCTTCCGCAAATGCTCCATCTCCGCCCGCGAGTCGCCCCGCGCCTTCGCCAGCTCCGCCAGCGCCCGCTGCGGTCCCGGCGATGCCGGATCACGCCGCGCCCGTTCCTCGAAGCGCTCCTTCAACTCCTCCAGCCGCTCCCCCTCCCGCGACACCCGGATGATCTCCCGCAGCCACCCGGCCCGCGCCGCGTCCTCCTCCGCCCGGTCGTGACGTTGCCACGCGAAATCCAGCGCCGTCCCGATCTCGCCCTTCTCCTCCAGCAGCGAAAACAAGCGCCGCGGCGCATCGGGATCGTCCTCGAAGCGCGCCACCGCCCGCCGCAGCAGCCGCTCCGCCCCGGCCCCATCGCCCGCCGTTTCTAACAAATTCGCCTCCTTCACCCACGGCCCCGCCTGGTCCGGACTCCGCTCCCGCCACGCCCGCACCGCCGCCAATGCCCCGTCCACATCCCCTGCCGCTTCCTTCGCCTCGCCCAGCTCGCGGAAATACAGCGAACCGCTGCCCGGCCGCGCCTCCATCATCGCCACCGCCTCGGCCCAGCGTCCGTTCTCCTTCAGCAAGGCCAGCCTCGCCGCCCGTTCCAGCTCGCCCTCCGTTTCCGGCAGCGGCTTGCCCTCGCGCGCCAGCCACGCCATCCGCAGGCAACGCTCGCCCGGGCTGTCGCCCAGCGCCGCGACCAGCTTTCCCTCCCGCCCCGCCGCCGCTGAAAGCCAGCCGCGCCACGCCGACGACAACTCGTCCAGCCGCTCCGCCTTCACCACCAGCGCCCGGTAAATCTCCAGCGCCTCGTCCTTGCGATCCTCCATCAGCGCCAGTTCCGCCCGCGCCTCCTCGTAGCCCGGATGCGCCCCGTATTTCTCCCGGCCGCTCTCTAACAAATCCCGCGCCGCCTTCCGCTCGCCCGCCCCCGCCAGCATCCGCGCCGCCTCCATCCGGTCCGCCGCGGAGTCCCGCGCGCCGATCTCCTGCCACACCGCGACCGCCTCCTGGTCCCGCTTCTCCATGCGCAGGAACTTCGCCAGCTCCCGCAGCGCCTGTCCGCCCGACTCGCCCGCCGCCGCGGCCCGCCATTGCTTCTCGGATTCCTCCGGCATCCCGTAGCGCACGTACAGCCCCGCCAGCGCCGGCCGCTTCGCCGGATCCGCCGCCGCCAACACCGCGCCCAGCGCCTGCTTCACTTCTTCCTTCCGACCCAGCCGGAAAGCCAGCTCCGCCCGCCGCAAGCCCGCTTCCTCTGACTTCTCCTCCGCCGCCAGCGCCGCGCACTCGTCGTAGGCCTGCTCCAGCTTCAGGTCCCGCTCTAACAGACCGATCCGCTGCCAGCGCGCGTCGCGATCGCCCGGCAGCCGCTTCAGCACCGCCGCCAGCACCTCGAGGGCCTCCGCCGTCTTCCCCGACTCCGACAAGGCCTGCGCCTGCGCCCGCCGGAAATTCAGTCGCGTCGGATTCGCCTCCGCCACTTCGCCCAGCCACGCCGCCCGCGCCGTCATGTCGCCGCGCTGCCGGAAAGCCCGCTCCACCCGCGACAAGGCCTCGCGCTCGAGCCACGACCCGTCGCCGGAAACCTTCAGCACCGCGCCCAGCTCCGCCAGCGCGTCGTCATGCCGCTGCGATGCCTCCAACAGCTCCGCCAGCGCCAGCGTGGCCAGCGCCCGCGCATAGGCATCGTCGCCCACCGCATCGCGCCACTTCCCGCCATACTCCAGCGCGAGGTCCAGCCGGCCTTCGCGGCGAGTCAGCTCCGTCAGATCCTCTAACAACGACTTGTCTCCCGGCGCCGCCGCCACCGCCTTCTCCCAGTGCGCCTGCGCCTCCTCGATCCGCCCGCCGCGCAAGCACGCCAGCCCGGCCAGCTTCAGCGCGTCCGGCCGCAGCTTGTCCTCCGCCGGCACCTCCAGCGCCTCCTTCTCCGCCCCCTCGTAATCCTTGGCCGCCAGCTTCAGCCGGCCGATTTCCAGGCTCAGCCAGGCCCCCGGTGCCGCCGCCCGGGCTTTCTCAAAGGCCTCCAGCGCGGCCTCTTCCTTCGCCGCCGCCAGCCGCGCCCGGCCCAGCACCGCCCACGCCCCGGCCTCCCCCGCCTCCGCCCGGGCCAGCAGTTCCTTCTCCATCTCTTCCGCCGGCATCTCCTCCAGCCACGCCTCGCGGAAGCGCTCGAACAGCGTCGCACTCTCCGGCCTCTTCTTCAGCACCTCATGATAGTTCGATGCCTTCGGCGGCATCTCCCCGGCCCCTGCCGTCACCATTCCGCAAAGCAACAGACACCATCTCCGAGTCATGAGTACTCCATACGCCTCAATCCGCCCCGCCTCACGCGAATTCGGGCAGTCCACGAAATCTTCACCGACTCCGGCAAGACCGACCCACTCCCTCCCGGAGCCAGGGCTGGCTCAACGGATCTCCAGCAAAAGCCGCGCGGGCTCTTCGCTTCCCGCCTCCTTCTTCCCGAACTCGATCCGATACACCCCGCCTTTCGACTCCGGCAGCCTCGCCTCATGGCAGCGCCCCCAGCCGCTGAAAGCCTCCGCCTTCCCATCCGCACCCACCCGATGCAGCCGGACCCGCACCCCGGTCGCGGCGATCACCACCTTCTGTCCCGCCTTGGCCGAAAGCTCCAGCGTCCGCTCCGCCAGCCCCTCCGTCGGCTCCTCGCAAATCCCGCCGCTCGTCCCGCGACCGAACTCAATCCGATCGCCGACGATCCTCAGGCTCCCTTCCGCAGCTTCGATCGCATCGCCGTAATGCTCTCCCGTCGATCCCCCCGCTGCTTCCCACTTGGCATGCCAGGCCTCGAGATCGAACCCGTCCTCTTCTTCGAACGCGTTCGTCACCGCGTGGCAGATCCTCGTCTCGACATATCCCAACTGCTCCGCCGCCATCTCGATCCTGATGATCGTGCCGCCCCAGCCGGTCGCGTGATTGCGGTAATAAATCGCCGACGCCGCCCCGGCCATGTCGCGCTGGATCTCTTTCAAAGTCTCCCCGCCATCCTCGCCACCCTCCAGTTTCACCAACTCCGGCAACAGCCCGTCGATCACCGCATGCAACCCCTCCACCATCTCCATCGTCACGCCGCTGTCGATCCGCTCCTGATGCGTCTTCATCAGTCCCTGGAGTTTCCCCGGCAAGCCCTCCGCCACCTTTTTCAACTCCGTCTGATCCCCCCGGCAAAGCGGCGCGAACCCCAACAGGGCAAGCAAAGGAAGCCAGAAGCGGAACGATGAAGTCTTCATGATCCGCAATCTGAATCCACCGCCTCCGATTGGCAATCCCGGGCCGCACCCGCAAGCAACCCGTCCCCAGCAGCGAGACCCAACCTCCAGCATTCAACAATCAGCATTCAGCAATCAGCAACCAGCATCCCCCATCCCGCATTCCCCACCCTTTCCCCCGCCCATCCTCCCAAATCCTTGCATCCCACTTATCGCACATCTGAGATGTGCACATGCCTCTTGCCAAGCTCCATGCGTTTGACGACCGGATCGTGCGGCTGTCCGCCTTCGCGCGGGCGCTTTCCCATCCGGCGCGGATCGAGATCCTCCGCCACCTCGCCCACGGCGGCGAGCTCTGCTGCTCGGACCTCGTCGCCAAGCTGCCCCTCTCCCAACCCGCCTCCTCCCGCCACATCTCCGAACTCGTGAAAGCCGGCCTCCTCAAGTCGCGCGTCCAGCGCAGCCAGGTCTTCTACCGCCTGGAACGCAAGACCCTCGACCGCTTCTGCCAGCAGATGGGCTCCACCCTCCACTCTTGAAATTCCCATGAACCCGAACCGCATCGTCATCATCGGTGGCGTCGCCGGAGGCGCTTCCGCCGCCGCCCGCGCACGCCGCCACAGCGAGAACGTCCACATCACCCTCATCGAACGCGGGCCCGATGTCTCCTTCGCCAACTGCGGCCTGCCCTACCACATCGGCGGAGAGATCCAAGACCGCGGCGAACTCGCCATCCAGACGCCCGCCAGCCTGCGCGCCCTGCTGAACCTCGACGTCCGCACGCTCACCGAAGCCATCTCCATCGACCGCCAGCGGCGCGAAGTCACGGTCCGCTCGCTGGCCGACGGGACCACCGCCGTCCTGCCTTACGACAAGCTCATCCTTTCCCCCGGTGCCAGCCCGCTGCGCCCGCCGCTGCCCGGCATCGACAGCCCGCGCATCCACACCCTGCGCAACCTCGAGGACATGGACCGCATCAAGACGGCCGCCGAATCCGCCCGCCAGGTCGCGATCATCGGCGCCGGCTTCATCGGCCTCGAGATGGCGGAACAACTCCACGCCCTCGGCAAGCAGCTCACGCTGGTCGAACTCCTGCCGCAGGTGCTCCCGCAGCTCGATCCCGAGATGGCGCGCCCCTTGGAAAAAGCCCTGCGCGACAAGGGCGTGCGGCTCATCCTCGGCGACGGCATCGAGGCCTTCCAGCCCGCCGCCGACCACCTCGACCTGGTGCTGAAATCCGGCACCACTTTCCCGGCGGACCTCGTCATCCTGTCCATCGGCGTCCGACCGGAAAGCGGGCTCGCCCGCGACGCCGGTCTGGACCTCGGCCCCCGCGGACACATCCGGGTGGACCCTTGGCAAGTCACCTCCGATCCCAACATCTATGCCGTCGGCGACGCCTGTGAAACCGCCGATCCGATCCTCGGCCAGCGCGCTGCCATCGCCCTCGGCGGCCCCGCCAACCGGCAGGGAAGGATCGCCGCCGACCGCATCTTCCTCGGCGAGAAAGCCCGGCCCTACCCCGGCAGCATCGGCACCGCCATCGTGCGCGTCTTCGATCTCGCCGCCGGCATCACCGGCTGGTCGGAGACCCGGCTCAAGGCGGAGGGCGTTCCCTATCTCACCGTGACGGTGAACGGCAGCTCCCACGCCAGCTATTTCCCCGGTGCGGAAACCATCACCCTCAAGCTGCTATGGTCGCCCGACGGCCGCATCCTCGGCGCCCAGGCGAGCGGCAGGGACGGCGTGGACAAGCGCCTCGACATCATCGCGACCGCCATCCGCGGCCGCATGAGCACCGACGATCTCGCCCAGCTCGAGCTCTCCTACGCGCCGCCCTTCGGCAATGCCAAAGACGTGGTCAACGTCGCCGGTTTCGCCGCCGCCAACATCCGCGACGGCCTGCTCGTCCCGGTGCCGGGACTCGCGGACGCCGGAGCCCAGATCGTCGATGTCCGCCCGGCTGCAACCGCCGCCCGCCAGCCGGTCCCGGGAGCGAAGAATATCCCGCTTTCCGAACTCCGGAGCCGGATCGGCGAACTCGACCGCTCGCAGCCGGTCTTCACCATCTGCCAGATGGGAAAGACCAGCTACTTCGCGGCGCGCATCCTCGCCAACCACGGCTTCGACGCCCGCAGCATCCTCGGCGGGGCGCATCACCAGTTGTGACGTGAACCACCTCACACCCTCACCGCCAGCACCGACACCGTGGCGTCGTGCAGCAGGCGCTCGGCATTCGTCCCGATGAAGAAGCTGGCAAGCCGTGAATGCCCGCGGGTTCCAAGCACCACGAGGTCGGCCCCGCTGTCCTGGACGTGGTGGGTCAGCGCCAGCGAGGACGAGATCGATTCCAGGATCACCGGAACATGCTCGATGCCCGCCAGCCCGACGGCATGCGGGGCGAGGAACGCCTTCATGTCGCGGTTCACCTTTTCATAGCACTCTTCGGCATAACTGAGCGGCGAATCCGCATCATGATCCTGCACCTCTCCCCAGATATCGCGCGATGGCGGATACATCACATGGACGACCTCCAGCCGCGACCCCTGATCGGCGGCCAGGGCGATGGCACGCTCCAGCGCCCGCGACGAGGCCGGGGAGAAGTCGACGCACACCACGATCCTCGCGAAATCGTCTTCCTGCCAATCGCGGATCACCAGCACGTCGCACGGCGCGGTGCGGACGCAATTCGAAGCGATCGAGCCCAGCCGCTTCTTGGTCAGGTCGTTGGCGGCGATGACCAGCAGCGAGGCCCCGGTCTCAGTCACCAGCGCCTGGAGTTCCTCGGCAGGTCGGCCGCCGCGCAGCGTGATCCGGACTTCCCCCCCCGGCCCTTCGGCGGCGATCAGCTCATCCATCTTCCGGCGGGCCTGGGCCAGCAGGAGATCGGTCGCGGGATTCGATCCGCCGCTGGCGGCGCGGTGGGCCAGACCGCCCGCGTCCAGCACGTGGACCGCGACAACCGGCGCACCACTTCGCCGCGCCACATGCACGGCATGCCGGAGGACGGAGGGCGAGGCCGCGGAGAAGTCGATGCCGGCGATGACGGGAGATGGAGCAATCATGAGGGTTTGGATGGGTTGAGGGTTTGACGGTCGATCACGACCCGGGCCGGCGCGAGACACCCCGTGGGGAACCCTCGGAGTTCCGCTGGCGGGCATTACTTACCCTCTCAAGCCGCAGGCCTGCGAGGGAATGCGAGAATCCGCGTGAATTTCGGGAGGCGGTGCCCACCCGTGGCAGGCTTTCATGACTCGCGACCCCACGAAAAAAGCCGTGCCCGGTCGTTCGACCGGACACGGCTTGGAAGGAACGGGTCACGTCCCGGCGACGGTCAGTCCGCCACGATGCGGAGGAACTCCCTCACATCCGTGCCCGGCGTGCCGGGAGCGCGGAAGGTGCGGTAGGTCCAGGCCGGGCTGCTCAGGGCGGGCAGCGACAGTTGTGTCAGGATGGCGGCGTTGTCGGTGACTTCGGTCACGTTCGGCGTGGTGAAGTCGCTGAGGTTGGTGCTCGACTGGATCTTGTAAACGATGCCGTCAACCGAGTCCGAGACCAGGTCGCCCGGGCCATTGAAGACCGCACCGGCGCGGACCGGCAGGGTGATCGTCAAGGCATTGTCCACCGGCGCACCGGAGTCCACGTCGGCGATGATCGAGCGGATCTTGCCGCTGTCCTCACCGCTGAGCGGATTCCCGTCCGTGGCGAACTCGACCACGTTGGCAATGCCGTCGTTGTCGGGATCCTGCAGTTTGCCGTCGTTCACGCCGGGCGTCAGGCCGTTCTCCGCGGCCCAGCCGAGGTAGGCGTTGACCAGCGCGATGCTGTTGCCGTTGTAGTCGTAGTCGACCACGTAGCCGGCGGGCACATCGACCGCGGTGAAGCCGACCGGAGCGCTGCCGGTGTAGGTCGCGACGACATAGACCGAATCCGCAAGGGCTCCGGTCACGTCGAAGTCGATCGTCGCACCGGTCGCGGTCATGGAGCCGACCACCTGCAGCAGGTCTTTCTTCGGTGCCGCGGCGTCGCTGACGTCGATCCGGAGGATCGAGCCGGTGTTGAAAGCGACATTGCTGTTCACCGTCAGCGTGCCGGTGGTGACACCAGGGGTGACCTCGCCGTTCACCACGACGTCGCCGCCGATGATGCCGTTGCCCGCCAGCGTGCCGCTGGCCCCCACCGTCACCGTGCCGGTGCTGGTGGCGGACCCGTGGGCGTTGCTCACGCGGAGCGTGCCGGCCGAAACCGTCGTCGCCCCGGTGTAGCTGTTAGGCACCGCCAGCTCCTGCGTGCCGGCACCCAGTTTGACCAGTTCGAGGTTCCCCGAGATCAGGCCGTTGTAGCTGGGCGTGCCCGACGGAACATCGAGGTTCAGGGTGGACAGTCCGAGCGAGGAGTTGGTGACGTTCGCCGCGTTGCCGGTGATCCGGATCAAGCCGGCGAGCGTCTGGCTGAAGCCTCCCATTTCCAAGGTCGCCGCACCGGACCCCGCCATGCTGACCGTGAGGCCGGAAGGCATCCCTTCGTTCGCACCGAGGAGGGTGGTCCCCGTCGTGATGTAGGTGGACCCGGTGGCGGTGCCGCCGCCGGAGAAGACCACCCGGCCGTCGCGCTGGCTGAACTGGATACCTCCGGTGGTGTTGACCGGACCGGTGAAGACCAGTTCGTTGCCGACGGTGTTGCTGGCGATGAAAGTGCCACCGGCCCCGACCGACGAGTTGATGGTGATCGTCCCGCTGTAGATGCCTTGTCCGGTGCCGGTGGACTCGATCACGCCACGGCCGACCGTGCCCGTGATGCCCGGACCCGCACCCACCGTGATGTCGTTCGGCAGGGTCACGCCGCCGTTCACGATGACCCGGCCGGCGGCGGGCAGGCTGACGATGTTGACGGTGCTACCGCTGAGCGCGGCGGCGTTGTCGGCCCGGAGGCTTCCTGCGGTGATCGTCGTAGTGCCATTGTAGGTATTGACCCCCGACAGGATCAGGTTACCCGCATCGATCTTGTTGATCGAACCGGCACCCGAGATCACGCTGGCCACAGTGGTGGTCGCGCTACCGCCGAAGTTCACGTCGCCGGTGATGCCGACGCCACCGGTCCAAGTCGCCGTGCCACTGCTGGAGGTGAGCGTGGTGCCCGTGGCCATGGTGACGGGCACCGCCCAGCTCAGGTCGCCCCAGCTGTCGAGCCGCCCGCCGTTGACCGTGACCCCGGTGCTGCCGAGGGCAAGCGGGCTGTTCTCGCCGCGCAGGGTTCCGGCGGATACCACGTAGCTGATATCCGTCGCCGCGGCGCGCACGTTGACCATCGCGTCGCCCACCTTGGTCAGGGTGAAGCCCCCACCGTTGATGGTGCCGAACTGGGTGCCGTTGAAGCCGATGTCGAACCGGTTGCCGTCGCCCGTGCCACCGTAGGCACCGACCGAGGCATTGCCGGTCAACGTCAGACTCGTCACGGCAGAGTTGGAGCCGATGCTCGCGACCTCGTTGACGATCGCGCCGCGGCTGTCCCCCCCATCACCCGCGATGGTGTAGGAATAGGCCCGGGTATTGCCGAAGAGCGTACCGTTCAGGTTGACCTGGCCGCCGGAGGCCACGGTGATGCCCGAGGAAGTGCCGAAGGCCGCCACGTTGGCCGGCTTGAGCACCCCGGCGGTCACCGAGATCGGACCGGTCAGGGTATTGGCACCCGTCAGGGTCAAGGTGCTGGTGCCCGACTTGGTCAGGCTGGCACTGCCGCCGATGCCCCCGGCACCGCCGATCGAGTATTCGAAGGCGGTGTTGTTGACCGTGACCGCTTCCGGCAGGACGGTCCCGGTAATGGCGACCGTCTGGTTCGCTCCCGGGGTGTCGTTGAAGGTCACCGAATCGCCGTTGAAGAACTTCTGGGCGGCACCATCGGTCCAGTTCTCGATCCCGTTGATGTTCCAGGTCGTGGGGCTGCCGATGTCGGTGCCGGTCCAGGTCAGGTCCTTCAGGTCGAGGGTCAGCGTGACCACCGTGCCGCTGTCGGAGAACGACGAGCTGCGGTAGTTCGCGGCGTTGGCCAAGGCATAGGTGCCCGTGCCGGTAACCCCGCCGTTGTAGTTCAGCACCGTCACGGTGTTGCCCGTCGGGGTGCCGGCGAAGTCCACCGTGGTGGTGCCGTTGTGGACCAGGGCACCGTTGACGGTGAGCGCTCCGGCGGTGCTGCCATCGATCAGCAGGTTGCTGCCGGTGGTCGTGCCCAGCACCAGCGACTTCACCGAGCCTTCGCCGCCGATGGAGGCCGCGTCGAACACGGACACGTCCGAGTCGTTCAAGCTGCCCGCGATGTTCAGCGTGCCTGCCTCAATCGTGGTGGCGGTCGAGTAGGTGTTCACACCCGTCAGGGTGGTGGACGAGGCCCCGATCTTGGCCACCGGATTGGTGGTCCCCGCCAGCACCGCGGAAATCGTCTGCGGAACGGTGGGGTTGAACTTGATCACGCCGCTGCCGACGAGGTTGAGGGTCCCGCTACCGAGAACGTTCCTGTTCAGGCTGAAGCTGTTGTCGGCAAGGACGGTATCGAGCACCGAGGCGGTGCCGGTCACGTTCACCAGCGTGTTGAGTGGCACGGTCAAGGCAGGACCGGTGCCGAAGCCCGTGCCGCTGTTGTCAATGCTGATCGTGCCGCCGCCGAGGTTGAACTCGGAACTCGGATTCTGCTGGATGATGCCCCAGGTGGACTTCAGGGCGAGGCCGCCCGCCGTCAGGTTGTACTGGTCGATCCCCGTCAGCATGTTCGCCCCCGCGCCGGAATTGCCGCGGTTGTCGAGCACGATGAAGTTGGTCGCCGCCGACCCACCGGTCTGGTTGATGATGCCCTGGCCGTCGATGCCGACGTAGATGCCGCCGCTCAGCTCGGAGTTCGCGGCGGCACCATTCGGTGTGGTCGCCGGGCTGGCTCCCGTGATGGCGAGGGTTCCGCCGGTCAGGTTGTAGGTCGAGGTTTCTGTGCCGAAGTGACCGACGCGGAGATCGTTGACCAACGAAACGGTGGACCCCGCGGCCTGGTTGACCGTGGTGCTGTTGTTCGCCGCCTCGCCGACGCGGAGGGCGCCGGCGG
Source organism: Haloferula sp. (assembly GCA_044372775.1). Taxonomy (GTDB): domain Bacteria; phylum Verrucomicrobiota; class Verrucomicrobiia; order Verrucomicrobiales; family Akkermansiaceae; genus Haloferula. The sequence goes on along the minus strand of JBIPNO010000040.1, from coordinate 9,333 downwards.
AAACCGTGGCTCCCGCATCGATGTTGAAGACCGAACCGTTCACGAGCGGACCCACGCGGATCAGGCCACCGTTGTTGGCGTCGCTGAGATTGATCGTGTTGGCGCCGGTGTTGAAGCCGGTGCCGAGCGAATCCACGTGAAGCTGGACGCCACCCCATTGCAGGCCTCCCGTGGCCGTCCCGATGATGTCCTGGCCGGCGGCCAGCGTGTAGCCGTCGGCCCGGTTGATGCGCAGGACCGCGTTCGTCGGGTCGGTGGCGTTCGTGCCGGAGATCAGGTAAACATCGCCGCTGCCCAGCGTCGCGGTGGTGTTGGCGGGAATCGCCTGGTTGTCGCCGAGGATCAGGCCGATCTGGCCGCCACCGGCACCGCTGCCGTCGTCGCTGCTGTTGACCATCAGGTCGCCGAAGGTATTGGCGGCCAAAAGGCGGACGGTCATCGTGGTGTTGTTGTAAGTCGTCACGCTCAGGTCGCCACCGCTGATCACGCCACCGATCGTGGAAGTATTCGCGTTGGCGCCGATCCGGGCGTCATAGGCGGTGCCCATCGAGTCGCCCGGGGTGCCGGTGACGGTGATGTTTCCGTTCCAGGTGGCACCCTCGAGCCGCAGGGCTCCGATCGAGCCCTCGGCGTCGTTGAAGCCGTCTCCGGTGATGGTGACGTTGTTGTTGTAGGTATTCGCGTTGGTGCAGAACAACTGGTTCTCGTTCTCGACGGTGATGGTGGACGCACCGACCGCTGCCGCGTTGGCGGTCAGCCTGGACGAACCGGAAAGCGGGCTTTCCAGGATCAGGTTGCCGTTGAAGCCGGGAGAGGCCGCGCTGAAGGTGACGTCCTGGGCCACGGTGGTCCCGATCACGGAGTGCGGGTTCACCCTCACGGTTCCGCTGCCGCTCAGGGCACGGTTGAAGGTGATCGCCCCGTCGTCATCGGTGATCCGGAACGTCGCCGTCGGGCCCACCACCACGCCGGAGGTGGCGGTCAAGGTGCCGCCGTCGTGGTCGAGTTCCAGCGTGCCGGCCTGGATGTCGGTGAGACCCGTGTAGGTGTTGGCGGTGCGCAGGACCACGGTGCCGTCGCCGGATTTCACGAGTTCCATCCCCGGGGTGCCCGAAAGCGTGCCGGAAGCCAGGGTGTAAGCGGTGGAGTCGGCGGTGAACTCGACCCGCTGGGGATCGATCGTGCCGACGAGCGCGATGGTCGTGTTGGTCGGCCCGTCGCCGAAGACCACGTCGTCCTTGCTGGTGAAGGCGACACCGGACGGGCCGCCGATGGTGTCCCAGTTGAGCTTGGCCAGATCCCAGTCCGAGTCCGCCGCGCCGGTCCACTGCAGCTTCTTCACCGCGGTGACATCGAGCGCGATCGCGGAACCGGTGTCGATGAGGGTGGCCGCCGTAATGTTGTCGGGCTTGGTGCCGAGGACGAAGCCGCCGAGGCCCGGCGAGGTGCCGGTGTAGGAAATCAGCGGATAGACCCCGACGCCGAAGCCACCGGCCGTTCCGATGTTGATCGTGGTGCTACCTGCCTGGGTAAGCCCGCCGGGCGCGGTGACCTGGATCAGGTCGGCGGCACCGTCGCCGGCATCGATATCAAGGGTGGTGAAGCCCGCCGCGAACGCGAGGGTCGGGGTGGAGAGGGTTCCGACCGTGCCGAGGTTGGAAACGATCAGCGAGGTGCCCGCACCCATCGTGATCCCGCCGTTGAAGGCACCCTGGGCGGCGAGGCTGCCCGTGGTCACGTTCGCGGGACCCTGGACCGAGGCTCCGTTGACCACCAGACGGCCGGGGCCGGTCTTGGTGAATCCGCCGGGCCCGGAGATCGCGGTGGAGATGGCCAGGTCGTTGGCAGCCGGCGCATCGACCACGTTGATCGTCTTGGCAGGCCAGCCCAATTCAAGCGTGCCGGCACCGATGACCCGGTGACCGGTGGTGGTGGCAGTGGTCCCGGCCATGGTCAAGCCGCTGAGGGCTTGGGTGCGGCCGGAGTTGATGGTGAGCGTTCCGGTGTTCGCGTTCCCTTCGCCGAAGCTGACCAAGGTCAACGGATTGAGCGCGTGATCGTTGTTCACGATGATCCCGCCGTTCGCGATGCCCGTGTTGCCGTGGACGTTGCCGGTGGAACTGATGGTCCAAGTTCCCCCGTCCGTCTTAAAGAAGGCCGTGTTCCCGATGTTGATCGTTCCCGTCACGTTGCCACCGCTGGCACCGCGGATGAACATGCTGGTGGGCGGGTTGACGCCGTTGGAGATGCTACCGGAAATGGTGAAGGTGCCGGCGGTCGATTGAATCGTCTGGTTCGTCCCCCCCAGTAGCACCACGGAGCCGGCCCAGGTGTTGTTTCCCGACTCGTTGATCAGGGCCGTACGGGCGTTCCCGATATTGGAGGTCGAGGTGTTGTTGAGAGTGACGGTTCTACCGGCACCGAAGCTAAAGCCCCCCACCAGTTCGAGCCCGTTGGTGTTGGAAGCGGCGGGATTCTCGCCGTTCGTCACCGTGAAATTGCCACCCGCTCCGGCACTCGCGGCAACGGTTCCAAGACGCAGGAAGCCGTCGGCAACCGTAACCCCGGTATTGAAGGTGTTGGTCCCGTTCAGCACCAGCCGCCCCCCGCCGGTCTTCCGCCAGGGGGTGGTGCCGGCCACCGGCGAGTTGATTGACATCGTGCCGGTGACTTGGATGGTCGGGGTCGTGCCGGCCAAGGTCATGACCGCGGTGGTGGGAGAACTTGCCAGGATCATCGCGACGTCCCCGGTGGCGCCGGTGTCATCGAAGAGGATTCCGTTGATCGTGGTGTTGTCGGTGAAATTGATGGTCGCGGCGGCGGTCCAATCCTTCCGAAGATCCCCGATCTCGGTGTCGGTATTGGGAATGTTCGCACCGGTCCAGTTAAGGGTCGTGTTCCAGGTATGAGGCCCGGCCCCGAGGGCGGTGCCCCAGACAATGGTCTGGGCCTGAAGCTTCGCCTGCATCAAGGCACAGGCGAAGACGGCGGAAATCAGCACCGGGACGCTGAGACGACGGGACACGCGAAGACTCGCGAAGCAGAATTTATTTTTCATTGGGTTTCTAGGGTTCAAAAGCCCTAGAACCTGTCTGACAAATCTGCAAGCGGATTTCTCCAAAGACTTGAAACGGCAGCGATCAGGTCATGGCGCCACCACGAAATCGGCCGCCACCACCCTCACCCCCCCTCAGCGGTCGGCGTGGCGATCCACCGCAAACGCGGCAACCAGGCCACCGAGAACCGCCAACCCGCAGAAAACGGGAGCACCGAAGAAGAACATGGCCGAGCCCGCGTGGCCCGAAATGAAGGCGCAAAAGGCACCGGCTCCATAGGCGATGAGCGGCATGCCGACGCCCCAGTAGATCGCGTTCCGACCGCCGATCAATGAACCGGCAAGACTCACCAGCACCGCCATCACGAGCGAGCCCGCTCCCATGCGGACCGCCTGCTCCAGCCAGCTTTCACCGCCCGGTGCGAACCAGACTCCCGCCGAACCGCCGAAGAGCAAGGCGGCGGTCATCACGATCACGGTCGACACCACCCCCTCGCGGGTTCCGGTCCACAGGCCGGGTCCGCGCTGATGGCCCGCAGCGGCGGCGGCCAGCGAATGGCGGCGGCCCGAAACGGAGAGCACGGGGGAGGCGGGGAGTTTCGTGGTCATACAGTTCCAATCGCAGCGGTTGGGGATGATTTTCAAAAAACCTAAACAATCAGAGAAATCAGAAGCTCGCGATTACCACGAATATCAGGCTTTGGCAGCACTTTCTTCAAAAAGCGATGTCATCCGACGCTCGCCTTGCGGGCAAAGATCCCGTCGATGAAGAAAGTCCCCATCACCCCGGCGGCGATCGACAGGCCGATCAACAGCGGTGATCCGAGAATCAAACCACCGACCCCGCTGCGACCGCAGATCAAGGCGATCATCACCCCGGCGACGTAAACGGCGATCGGCATGCCCATGCCCCAGCGGATCGGATTCCGCCCGAAAAACAGCGAACCGGGGACCGAAACGGCCGCTCCCATCACCACCGCGCCGGCCGCCAGTTGGAGCATCCGCAGCCCCAGACCGCCACCCGCATGCCGGGAATCGAACCAGTTCCCAGCGACACCGCCGAAAATCATCGCGACAAACAAAAGGAACAAGGCGGCACCCCATCGGCAGCCGCGTCCCACCCACGCGCCCTGCTTCACTTCGGAAACAAGCACGCCATTCGTTAATTCAGATCCCCCGATCACGGGGAGAGGGTTTATCAATAGTTTTGACGCCCGCAAGCTCAAACAACCCGTATTTTTTAGAAAAGCTGATGAAAAACCCAGATCAGCCCCCGAATTCCGGACAGAAAACCACCCAGCGGCGCCCTGTTCCCCTTCCCGACCTCGCGAGCGGCCCGGAGATGTAACCTGCCGCCACCGCCCGGCGTACTCGTTTTCAAGAACGCCGCCACCGCCATGAGATCCGTCCTCCTTTCCCTGCTCGTCCTCGCCGCCCCGCTGCCCGCGGCGGAGCTGGTCCCCTCCCAAATCCCGGCTTCCGCCCGCTGGCAGGTCCACGCCGACCTCGACGCCATGCGCGGCAGCGCCACCGGAAAAGCGGTGTTCGCCCAACTGGAAGCCGAACACGGCAAACAGCTCCGCGCTTTCAAGCGGATGTTCTCGCTCCACCTGCTCGACGACCTCCGCGGCATCACGCTCTACGGCGATGGCAAGCCGGACCACGCCGTCGCGCTGATCCACGGCACCTTCGACCACGCCCACATCGAAGACGTCATCGGTGCCGCCGAAGATCACGAAACCAGCACCCACGCCGGCTTTACCGTCCATCAATGGAACGACAAGGGCGTCGCCCAGCACGCGGCCTTCGCGAACAAGAACCTGCTCGTCTTCAGCCGGCAGGCACCGCTGCTGCGCGACGCCCTGGACGTCCTCAAGGCCAACGCCCCCGCCGCCGCGGATCCCTTCTTCGCGGCGGACGGCGGACGGCCGCTGATTGCCGCCAGCGCCCGCTTGTCGGAAATCGACATCCCCGACGACGGTGCCCGCCTCGTCCGCATGGCCAGGACCCTCCACCTGGCCGCCCACGAGCACGACGGGCGCTTCATCCTCCGGATGGCCGCGGAAACCGCCGACGCCACCGATGCCGACCGCCTGCGCCGGATGCTCGACGGCATGATCGCCTTCGCCCAGGCCGCCGATCCGAAGCTCGACGGCCTCGATCTCCAAGCCGAGCTCACCGGCGACCCCGCCCGGCCCGCGATGTCGGGCAAGCTCAGCCTGCCGGTCGCCGAGTGGATCACCCTGATGGCCAAGGCCGCTGCCGGAAAGCAGGAGGACTAGCCACGGAGCCCGCCGCCGTTTTCACGTTTCCTTCCCCGGCGGAAAACACCACACTGCCCCGCTTTGAACCCGCCTCCGCAGTCCGACGACCCGCTCCTCGCCCGCCAGGCGAAGGAAGGATCGTCGGCCGCCTTCGGCACCCTGGTCCATCGCTACCACGGCCGGGTCTATGCCTTCCTGCTCACCCTGACCCGCCATCGGCAGGACGCCGAGGACCTCACCCAGGAGACCTTCCTCCGCGCCTGGAACAAGTTCCACCATTTCGATCCCGCGCTCCCGCTGCTGCCCTGGCTGTTCACCATCGCCCGCCGCCAGTCGATCGCCGCGCTGCGGAAATCCCGCCCCTTGCCGCCCACCCTGCCCTTTCCCTGCGAGGCGGAGCCGGCCAGCCCCGCGGCCTGGCTGTGGGAGACCGCGAAACGCGAACTCGGCCCGGATGCCTACAGCGCCCTCTGGCTCCACTACCGCGAGGAACTGCCCTTGAAAGAGGTCGCCGGGGTGCTCGGCAAGCGGGAAGGGGCGGTCAAAGTCCTCCTCCACCGTGCCCGCAAGTCGCTGGCCGATGCCCTCCGCCGCAAGTCCCCGCCTCCCTTGCCCGAACTCCAACGCACGCCCTGAGATGCCCCGCGAACCCTACCACGAAATCGGCGAGCTGCTCCGCTCCCACAAGCCCGACCCGCGGCCCTCGCCCGGCCTCGAGTCCCGCATCGTGCAGTCCCTGCGCACTCCGGAAACCTCCGCCGCCCCGGCCCGGAACTGGCTCTGGTTCCTGCTACCCCCGGCCGTCGCCGCCGCCATCGTGCTGATGTGGCCGCCACCCGCGCCGCAAGCGGCCATCTCACGCCTCGATCCCGCCGCGCCTGCCAGCACCGCGGTCTCCAGCGCGGAACCCGCCGACACCGGCATGAACCCGCTGGAACGGGAAAGTGAAGCCCTCCGCAACGACGCCCGCCGGGCCGGCCGCTTCCTGATCAACTGCCTGCCGGGCCTGGCCGCTCCCGTCAAATGAAGGGAGCCGCCCGGCCGCAAACCCTCATTTCATCTTGGCCAATGCCTTGAGGTCGAGCTTCCGGACCAGGGCGACCAGGTCCTTCTCCTCGGTCTCGGCATTGCCGACCAGCTCCACCAGGATCCGCCCGTCGGCCACGAGCTGCAGCTTGCGCTCGCCTTCCATCACCGCGGTCTCGCCGGAAATCCGGTAGGTCTTGCGGTTGGTCAGCTTGAGAAGGTCCTCGTTGGCGATCAGCGGGATCAGTTGCTTCAGGAACGGCGAATCCTTGACCACCTTGGCCACCACCTCCTTCTTGCCGGAAACATAGGTCCGCGAGATCGAGATGCCGCCCCCGACCACCGTGAGATCCTCCCGCTTGAGCGCCCCGCCTTCCCAGCCCTCGATCTCCTCCGGCAAAGTCTCGCCCACCTTCGCCGCGCCCTTTTCCTCCATCATCTTGAGCAGGATGCGGAGCTTCTCGGTCACCGCGGCATCGTCGCCTTTCCGGTAGTCCTCCATCACCTGGCGCAGGCCGGATTCGAAGAGGTCGGGCTTCCTGGCTTCATCCTTGGCAAAGCCGAGGGTAGCGGTGCAGGCGGCGGCGGCGAGAATGCGGAGGGTCGTGTTCATGAGGATGGGATACGAAAAGGCGTCGTGCCCCGGAGTACGGAGGACGACGCCCGAAAGGTTACATTTCCCGCCGATCATTCACCGCCGGCCTTGCGCTCCTTCTTCTTGCGCAGCCCCTGCTCCATCTCGCGCAAGCGCTTCTCACGGGCTTCCAACCCTTTCGCGGCCGCTTTGAGCTTCTCCCCCATCTCCCGGAGCTCCTTCTCACGCTTCTCAAGCATCTCCGCCGCCTTTTTGAGCTCTCCTTCCCGCTCACCGAGCTTCTTCTCCACCTCGCCGACGCGCTTCATGCGGGCTTCCAGCTCCCCCGCGGCCTTCCGCAACCGCTCGTCGGCGACCGGCTTCTCCTTGTTCTTGTCTCCACCGTGCGGCGGCGCGGGCTTCTTCGCGACCGCTTCCAGCCGGTCGATCCGCGCGTTCATCTCGCGGGCCACCTTGCCCATCGCGGCGTCGCGCTCCCGCATCGCGCGCTCCATCCGGTCCAGGCGCTCCATCGCCACCCGGTGCGCGCGCACCATTTCGGGCGAATGCGGCGGGGCCGGACGCGCGGCCGCACCGGGGGCGGCGTCGCGCCGTTCCGGGCGGGCCTGCTGCGCGGCTTCCGCCCGCTCCCGGCGCTGGGCCTCGCGGCGCTCCGGACGATCCCCGGCCTCTTCGCGAGCCGGCGGCACCGGCGCGGGGCGGTCCTGGGCGTGGACACCCGGAATGAGGAACAGCGAAATGGCGAGCAACGAAGGAATCGAGGGTTTCATGATGGATTGGGGTTCGGCGGGCTGCCGGACGGGCACTCCGTCGAATGAAAACGCCGGAAAAGAGCGCGAGTTGTCCGATTTCCTCGAATTCTTCCAGCCGCCCCCGGGCGGTCTCCTTCATGCCGCGATGAATCCGGTCCGCTCCCGACGTAGGGGACCGATGGATTTGTTCCGTCCGCTCCTGCTCCTGCCCCTTTCCTTCGGTGCCGCCCTCCACGCCCTGCCGGAGCCCCCGCCCGCGGTTTTCCAGGCCAAGACGATCGATTCCGAACTCCAGATCGGCTACGGGCTGGCGATCGCGGACATCAATGGCGACGGCAAGCAGGACATCGTGCTGGTCGATGCCAAGGAGACGGTCTGGTACCGGAATCCGGACTGGAGCAAGCACCGCATGACCGGCGCGCTGACCCAACTCGACCACGTCTGCGTCGCCGCCTGCGACATCGATCACGACCAGAAGGCCGAGGTCGCCGTGGGCGCCGGCTGGAATCCCGGCGACACCAGGACCAGCGGTGCGGTCTTCACCCTCACCGCCCCGGAGGACCGGACCAAACCATGGACCGCGCAAAAGCAGCACCACGAACCGACCGTCCACCGCATGCATTGGGTCAAGGAAGACGGCGGCAAACATTTCCTCGCCGTCCTGCCGCTGCACGGCTGCGGCAACGTGAACACCGAAGGAGATGGCGTCCGCTTTCTCGGCTACCGGCCGGAGAAGGACAAGGAATGGCCGACCTTCCTGATCAACGACCGCTTCCATCTCGCGCACAACTTCGATCCCGTGACCTGGCCGGGGGAGAAAGGCGAATCGATGTTGGTCGCCAGCAAGGAAGGCGTACACCTGCTGCGTAACCGAGGGGACTGGACGGCGACCGCGATGACTGGGCTCGGAGCTGGCGAAGTCCGGCTCGGCAAGCTGCCCAACGGCAAGCGAATGATCGCCACCATCGAGCCTTTCCACGGCAACGAGGTCGTCGTGAACCCGGAATCCGAAGCCGACGGTCTCTGGAGCGAGAAGCGCGTGGTGCTCGACGATACCCTTGCGGAAGGTCACGCCCTCGCCACCGCCGATTTCCTCGGCCTCGGCCACGACCAGATCCTCGCCGGCTGGCGCAAGCCGGACACGAAGGGTGGCAAGGTCGGCATCCGCCTCTACGTTCCGACCGCGGAAGACGGCAGCGCTTGGAAGCTCCACGCGGTGGTCGATGACAACACGATGGCCTGCGAGGATTTCAAGGTCGCCGACCTCAATGGCGACGGGAAACCGGACATCATCGCCGCCGGCCGTGCGACGGAAAATCTGATCATTTACTGGAACGAGCGGAAGTGAAGGCGGCCCGCGGCGGCGGCGGACTTTCACGGACAGCAAAAGGCCGGGACGGTTGCGATCCCCCCGGATCGTCCGTCCCGGCCGTTTCGAGCCGAGTCATTGGGGTCTGACGCTGCCAAGCCCCCCGGCTCCGGCAGCGCCTGAATCCTAACTCATGAGCGGAAAGGTGTCGGGCCCGACGCTTGTTCCAGCCCCCCGGCTGTAGAGCGTCGGTCCCGTGCGACCGGCCCGGTGACAGACGGTGCGGGACTTGCCGCTTGGAAGAAAAGACCCCCCGGTCCTGTTCCTCATCG